>JBCCGP010000141.1:0-1685 GCA_039029215.1 Pseudomonadota bacterium | reverse complement strand
CGCCCAAAAACAACCGCAGAGGTGGCGCAGATCGTTCGGTTTTGTTCGGATCGCGGAATTGGAATTGTTCCTTATGGTGGTGGCACGGGCCTTGTCGGCGGACAGGTTGCCGAACACGGGGATATGATTTTGCTGTCACTGGAACGGATGACGGCACTGCGCGGGATATGGCCCGAGGAGATGGTTATGACGGTCGAGGCCGGCATGGTGCTTGCGGATGTCCAAGCCAAGGCCGATGCTGTCGAACGCTTGTTTCCGTTGTCATTGGCAGCCGAGGGGTCTGCGCGCATTGGCGGAAATTTGGCGACAAATGCGGGCGGGACACAAGTGCTGCGCTATGGCAATGCGCGCGATTTGTGTTTGGGCGTTGAGGCGGTTTTGCCAAATGGCGAGATTTTTAATGGGCTCAGCCGATTGCGCAAAGACAATACTGGCTATGATCTCAAAAATCTGTTGATTGGATCGGAAGGAACGCTTGGGATTATTACCGCTGCAAGCCTAAAGCTGTTCCCGAAACCTGCCGAGATTGGCACTGCTTTGATGGCGGTGCATGTGCCCAGAGTTGCGATAGACTTGCTAAATAGCGCGCGCGATCAATTTGGTGATGCGGTAACAGGGTTCGAGCTGATGTCCGATCAGGGCCCAAAATTCCTTGCAGATAAAATGCCGCAGATACGTATGCCGATTTCGCCTGTGCCCAAATGGTCGGTTCTGATCGAAATTGTGGGTGGGCAGGGCAGCGAGACGGTGGCGTGGTTTACGGATTTTCTTGGCAAGGCGATGGAGGCCGATCTGATTTTAGATGCGGTGATTGCCCAGAATGAAGTGCAACGCGCCGAGATTTGGACGATGCGCGAAAGCATTCCGGAGGCCAATCGCTTGGTCGGATCGGTCAGCAGCCATGATATTTCGGTACCCATTGGTGCGATCCCAGAATTTATTGAAACAACAACACCAAAGCTTGCTGCACTGGGCGTTGTTGTGAATTGTTTTGGACATTTGGGTGATGGGAATTTGCATTATAATGTGTTTCCCCCAAAGGGAAAAACCCGTGCAGATTTTGAGGATCGCCGCGATGAGATTAAGCGTATGGTCCATGATGCTGTCCACGCGCTGGGCGGCTCGGTTTCTGCAGAACATGGGATTGGGCGTTTGAAGACCAAAGATTTGGAACTTTATAGCGATCCCGCCAAATTGGCAGCGATGCGGGCAATCAAACAAGCGCTTGATCCAAAAGGGATTATGAACCCCGGCGTGATTTTCAAAGAATAACGCCCCGCCGGAATGAATGGGCGGGGCGTTGGCAAACAGCGTGTTCATTTGGAACAGATATGTTTTGGCGGGATATGGTTTAAGAAGTCTTAACAAAATAAGGTTTTTACAGAAATTTAGCCAAGGTCACGAAAATTTTTGAGCATAAGAGCTATCTAGGCCCTAGTTTTCAAAACAGAGCGTAAGTTTTGTGACGGATAGGTCAACGCCGCATCTATCGCAAAGGCCCCTCCCAAAGAGAGTCCCACCAAATGCACCCGTTCGATCTGCAAATGATCCAATATCGCGATCAGATCCCCAATGTCTTTGGCTTCATTGTCTACGAAGCTCGATTGGCCATGTCCACGAATGTCGTAGGTGATCACCTGATAATTCTTCTGAAAATCAGCCACTTGTGGATCCCACATTTTGTG
>JBCCGP010000140.1:0-2229 GCA_039029215.1 Pseudomonadota bacterium | reverse complement strand
TTTTTTGGATAAGGAAGGTGTTTCAGAAATCGATTTAGCGTCTAAAGACCCATAATTTCTGCACAAGAAAACTAATCGCAGGAATGATCAAAACCATCCCTAGCAAACTGATTTCGAATGGAAATCCAAGCTGTTGTGTTAAAATAAAAATCAACCCAGCGCTGGCGAAATAATTTGAACCGCTGACAACTGCAAAGCGTTTGATATAGTTTCGAACCGAGCCTTTGGCTCGAAACGTGAAAAGTAGATTTCCAAAGAACGAAAACACAGCGGCGGCTAAGAACCCCGTAAAATTTGCAAGTTGGTCGGCAACGCCACTTTGCTGAACGAAATAAGCTATCATGATATGTATGGCGGTCGCAATGACGCCGACCACGCCAAAGCGCGCAATTTGGCCCATCAGTGGATTGGTAGATCGTTCTACACGTTCTTTTTGAACAATAACAAAAAGTGAAACACCAATTGGCATTGGGACATGGCCAATCCACAAACGTTCTAATTTGAATATAAAATAGAACAGTGCATTTAGCCAAAAGGGTGGAACCTCAATATCGGAATATTTGGCGTTGGCGTAGCGATCATAAAGCCGTTTCGCAGCTGCGGCAGGGAAGAGTATGAAATTATAATACCCAATATGCGCAATATGCAGCCCCGCTTGATCGACAACTTTGGCAAAACTGCGCTTTGTATAGCGTCGAAAATGATGGTGCAGAACATCATGGTGGGACCAAAGCCACGGCATAGCTGGTACAGTGACAAGGATTTTCCCATCTTCCGCGAGCCGTGTGGCAAGGGCTTGCATTGATTCTACATCTTCCTCGACATGCTCGATCACATCCAAGGCAGTAATCAAATTATAATCCTTTAGATGCTTCGGCACGCCATCTGGAAGAACACCGTAGGGAATATCAAGGCCAGATTTCGCTACGGCTGTTTTGCGCGAGACGTCGTCAATCTCAAAGCTTTCAACCACACCAAATTCTTGAAGCATTTCAAGATTGCCACCCGTGCCGCAACCTGCCTCTAGAATCCTTGCGCGCTTTGGCAATCCGCAGAACCGCGAAATCAAACGGGCAACAATCGCGCGCCGCGCGCGGTTCCACCAATGGCGCTCTTCGTTTTCGCCCATGCTTGAAAGAACGAAATCTTCCATTAATCCTCGCCCATCCCGTATGTGGATTTGATCAGATAGTTTGGGCGGTTTCGAACCTCTGCATATATGCGCCCAATATATTCGCCCATGATGCCCACAGACAGCAGGTTTAAGCCGCCAAAGAAGAGGACTGCGACAATTGTCGAGCTATAGCCCGGCACCAAGCGTCCAAAGGCGAGCGTGTAGAGGATCACAAAGATAAGGTAGAGAAACGTAAAAAGTGCGATCAGAAAGCCAATATAGCTCCAAAAACGCAAGGGTATTGTCGAGGCAGAAAAAATCCCGTCGAGCGCCATATTCCATAATCGCCAAAAAGAATGTCGGCTGGCACCTGCGGCGCGGGCGGGGCGGGCGAATTCGATCTGTGTCGTTTTGAAACCAATCCAAGAGAAGATTTCTTTGTTAAACCGCTTCTTGTCGCCGATCTGTTGAAGGGCCGTCACAACCTCGCGGTCAAACAGGCGGAAATCGCCAACATTTTCAGGCATTGGGCGCTCTGAAAAAATGTTGAAGACCCGATAAAACCCAGCCGCTGTAAAGCGCTGGAAGAAACTATCTTCGGACCTGCTTGCGCGCTTGGCATCCACTATATCAGTACCTGCACGCCATTCTGTGATCATTTGGTCGATCACCTCCGGCGGATCTTGCAAGTCGACATCCATGGGGATTGCTGCATCGGTTGTGCAGTGATTTAAACCTGCAAATAGTGCGTTTTCCTTGCCAAAATTGCGGGTCAAATTGATCATTTGGATTTTGGCCTGTTTTAACTTGGCTTTTTGAACAATCAGCGCACTGGCATCGGTACTGCCATCGTCAACGAACAGAAGCGTAAAGCGAACTGATTTATGGCTTTTTTTAATCTCAGCAAGGGCCGGGTCGAGCCGTTCGAAGAACAACGGAAGGCTCTTTTCTTCATTCAAAATAGGAACGATCAGTGTGACGCTATTTTTTGCCATTCGAATCGTGTGCCCTCGTTTAGGCGTAGTCTGCGCCGACGCATGGTAAGTTTCAATCCGATTGAAATCTATTGCTGCTTTGTGCCAGTGATAGATTTAAGTTCTTAAAGGATGCCGAAG
>JBCCGP010000139.1:0-2292 GCA_039029215.1 Pseudomonadota bacterium | reverse complement strand
CTTGGCGCGGCTGAGTCCACATTGCTGGAAATGACGGGCGCTTACGCCGGCATTCTCAATCGCGGGGTCGCACGACGCCCGCATGGGTTGGTAAAACTGACCATCCAAGGCGAGGCAGAACCTCTGCTCAGCAAGGATGAAGGGGAAAGTGGCACGCGTGTCATCAATGAGCTGGCGGCCGGACAATTGACCTATATGATGATGCAGGTGGTTACATCTGGCACTGGCGGGCGGGCCAATCTGGGCGCGCGTGATGCTGCGGGCAAGACAGGGACAACGCAAGGGGCACGCGATGCGTGGTTTATTGGGTTCACGGCCGATTATGTAGCGGGCGTCTGGATGGGTTATGATGACAACACCAAATTGACCGGCGTCACAGGCGGCGGGATGCCCGCCGAAATTTGGAAAGAGACGATGCTGGGCGTGCATGAAGGACTGCCCCTTCGCCCGCTTCAAATTGAATTACCCGCACCGGTTGGGGGCAATTCAGGCACCAATGGGCGTGTGAGTATTGAGAACGAAATCAAACGTCTTGAAGATGAGATCAGAGATGATCTGAAGAAGGTCGAAGACGGGTTGAAACGCGGGATCGGAAAAATTTTCCGCGATATTTTTAATTAATAGCCCAGTGCTGCGCCATCTTTCCTGTGGTCACTGGCCCCAACTAGGCAACCATTTTCATAATCGATCATCACCGCCTGTGCGCCACCAATGGGCACTTTTGGGACGTCAACCTTGTGCCCCATTTCCGCAAGCTCTGTACGAACCGCATCAGAGTAGCCGCGCTCGACATTCATGATACCCGCATCTGAAAAGCTGCGCGGGCCGTCCATGGCGCATTGGGGATCAAGGCCGTAATCAGCAAGATTAGAGATAAAGCGCGCATGCCCATTTGGTTGATACGCACCGCCCATAACACCAAATGGCATGACGGGTTTCCCACCCTGACGCAGAAGGCCCGGAATGATCGTGTGCATCGGGCGCTTGCCACCTGCAGCTTCATTGGGATGGCCCTTTTCAAGCGTGAACCCTGCGCCACGGCTTTGGAAATTTATGCCAAATTTCTTGGACGCAAGGCCGGAACCGAAGGAATGGAAAACAGAATAAATCATCGAGACGCACATCTGATCTTTGTCCACAACCGACAGACAGATGGTTTCTTTATGTACAGATTCCGAAAGTTCTGACGGTGCCGCCATGGCCTTCTTTGGATCGATTAAAGATGCAAGCTTGTCAGCTGTTTCTTGCGCCAACATATGATCCAATCGCGCGGTTTCTTCGGCAAGAAAACGATTGCGGGCATCATAGGCAAGCTTTGCAATCTCTGCCTCGATATGGGCACGCTCTGCGCCCCATGGATCCATGGATGCGATGTCGAATTTCTTCATCATATTGGCCATTAAAATGGCGGTGGCACCCTGCCCGTTTGGCGGATGCTCTAAAAGCTCATAATCGCCATAGATGCCCATGATCGGATCGCTATATGTGCATTCCGTCTTAGTAAAATCCTCCGCAGTATGACTGCCGCCAAGTGCTTGAAGTGAGGCAACCATATCCTCCATCACCTCACCCTCGTAAAACCCAGCACGACCTTTATCTGCAATATGCTCCAGAACATCCGCTTGTTTTGGCGCTCGAAAAATTTGGCCAACACGGGGTGCTTTGCCGTCGAAAAGGTAGTGCTCGCGCGCATCGCCTTGAAGGTCATCCACATGCATTGCCCAATCAAAAACATTGCGCGGCGAAACAGGTACGCCTGCGCGCATATTATGGATCGCAGGCGCAAGGGCGGCCTTGAGACCCAGTTTGCCATAATCCGCACTGAGGCGGCAAAAGGCATCAATCGCACCTGGGATTGTGACCGTATGGATCGAATAATGCGGGATGGTCTTGTGCCCTGCTGCCCGCAATGCGTCAGAATCAAAGCCCGAAGGTGCACGACCAGAGCCATTAAGCGCGATCGTTTTATCAGACCCCGGTGGCGTAAGAAGGACAAAGCAATCCCCACCTATCCCTGTCATGGCTGGTTCAATCAAACCTTGCAGCACCGCAGCCGCAATCGCGGCGTCCACGGCGTTTCCACCTGCCTCTAACATTTGGATCGCGACCTTGGAACTCAACGGGTTCGAGGTGGCCGCCATTCCGTTTGTTGCATAAACAGGGGACCGGCCCGGAAGATGAAGATCGCGCATATTTTCCTCCCTTGCGTGCGTATCTTGTTTGGGTCAAGATGAGCGCATGAACAAACATGTCTCTGCGGTCACCCAAGTCAACCCAAACTTTGCCGAGCAG
>JBCCGP010000138.1:0-2300 GCA_039029215.1 Pseudomonadota bacterium | reverse complement strand
TTAAGCGCATAAATTTGACAGCGTTGTGCATAGGTCAATTGTTTGAATGTCATAAGACAGGCCTCCTTCTTTGGTAAAAAAGAGGCTAGTTCATCCAATTGACCGCTTCAAAAAACGGTGCAGTTCAAATGTGAAAGGGCAAATGAAAACAGAAAACCGGTTTTCTTGATTTCCAGTTTTGGCGTCGGATTCGGACGCGAGATTACCCAAATGTCGCCTTGATTTGCGTGAGTATAGTTTAGGACAAAGCCGCCAATATTCGCGCCCAGCTTCGAATGCCTTTGTGAAAGCTGCGCAGATCATATTTTTCATTTGGGCTGTGGATTGCGTCATCATCTTGGCCAAAGCCGATTAACATCGCTTCAATGCCGACGATATTCTGAAAATACCCTGCGATTGGTATGGACCCACCGCATCCAACATAAACGCCTTCCTTTTCCCATTCATCGCTTAGCGCACCGCGTGCGGCCTCAAAAGCGGGGTGATCAATGGCCATTTGCGATGCCGGTGATCCCCCATGTTCATGAAATTCAACCGAGCAATCTGGCGGCAAATAACTTTCCACATGAGCGCGGAATGCCGCACGGATTTTCACAGGATCTTGCTGGCCGACCAATCGAAAACTGACCTTTGCATGGGCCTTAGACGGCAAAACAGTCTTAAACCCTTCGCCCGTATATCCGCCCCAAACCCCGTTGATCTCTGCCGTCGGGCGCGACCAAATTTGTTCCACAACAGATCGATCATGCTCGCCTGCCGCTTGTGACAGGCCCACAGCATTCAAGAAAGCATCTGTATCCAACCCCATATTGGCCCATTGATCCGCGATCTGTTTGCGCAGTTCCGGAACATCATCATAAAACCCATCAAGTGTCACGCGTCCTTGATCATCATGCAAGGCGCCAAGGGCTTTTGTCAGAACACGAATTGGATTGATGGCCGGACCGCCAAACATGCCGGAATGCAAATCGATTTTTGGGCCAGTAATTGTAATCTCTTCGCCAACCAGCCCCCGTAACATCGTTGTAATAGAAGGCGTATGCGCATCTACCATCCCAGTATCACAGATGAGCGCGATATCGGCCTTCAGCTCTTCTTTATGATCTTTCATATATGGGATGAGCGATGGTGAGCCGGATTCCTCTTCGCCTTCAAAAAAGATCGAAATCTCATTTGGCAGGCTACCGGTTACATGTTTCCAAGCGCGGCAAGCCTCGACAAATGTCATCAACTGACCTTTGTCATCCGCTGCACCACGCGCGCGAATGACTTTGCCATTTGGCGTCTTTTCGATCTGCGGCTCAAAAGGCGGGCTATTCCAAAGCTCTAGCGGATCAACAGGTTGAACATCATAATGGCCATAGAACAACACATGCGTGCCACCAGATCCAGATTTGGCCATCACCATTGGATGACCGGGGGTAGGTCGTTTTTCGGCGTCAAATCCAATTGATTTTAAATCATCAACCAACCAATCCGCTGCGTCCTGACAGGCTTGGTTATAGGCACTGTCGGTCGAGATACTCTCGATTTTCAAAAGATCACAAAGCCGCGCAACGGCGTTGTCCAGATCAGCGTCAATATGGGATAAAACTGCGTCCAGTGACATCACAATGCCCTTCCTACTTTGGTTTCAGAGTTGGGTTTTTTTGAGCTTTTGACAAGCGAAAATCGCGCACAAAACGCCTTAGCGTGTGATCCATCCACCGCCAAAGACGCGCGTACCTTCTGCTTCGTAAAAAACGCATGCCTGCCCAGGTGCGACGCCTTCTTCTGCCACTAAAAGCTCGATTTCCGCAGTCGTTTCGGATGTCGGGCGGATCACCGCCTCTTTGGGTGGTCGGGTGGACCGAACCCGAACCGCAATATCCCAAGCATCTTTGGATGTAAAAGGTGCATCGCCCAACCAGTTGATTTCCTTGACCTGAACAATGCGCGTTGCCAGCGCGGTTTTGGGTCCAACTATCACTTTGCGCGCATCCGCGTCCAATTTTACAACATAAAGTGGGTCACCACCCCCAATGCCCAGGCCGCGCCGTTGGCCGACGGTGTAGTGAATAACACCTTCATGTGCACCCAAAACACGGCCATCGAGATGGACAATATCACCCGGCTCCGCCGAATTTGGACGCAGTTTTTGGATGACATCGGTGTATTTTCCATCGGGAACGAAACAGATATCTGGGCTATCGGGTTTATCCGCCACCGGCAGGCCATATTTACGTGCCAATGTGCGTGTTTCCTCTTTGGTTTTCAAATGCCCCAAAGGAAATCGCAGATAATCCAGTTGCTCTTGCGTC
>JBCCGP010000137.1:0-2321 GCA_039029215.1 Pseudomonadota bacterium | reverse complement strand
CTTCTGTTGCGATGTTCGCGTTACAAAGCGATGTCAACTTTGGTGGCGAGCGTTTCTTGTCATAGTCTGCATTTTCATTCCTCCGCAATCGTCTACCCTTGCAGCGCCCCATATTCATCCACCACCAGCGCAAAATGCGCCTTCCTGCGCAGAAACTCCCGCATCTGGTCATCTAGCGGCGTCGTCTCGGGGACAAAATAGGCTTCAGAGGCGACGGTCATAATCTTCAATTTCGCAAGCCCCGCCGCATTCCCGTCCGCCTCTCGCACCAGCTTATCAACATGGCGCAACAAATCTTTGGCATGCACAACGCCAACGATATTTTCTGGATCATCTTTGAAGATCGGCAGACGCGTATAGCGAGAGTTTAAACAGGTTCTTAAAATAACCTCTGGATCGGCATCGGCATCGATCATTTCAATATCAGAGCGGTGCAGCATGATTTCTTCAACCTCACGGTCGCCCAAATCAAGTGCGCCAAGCAGACGGTCGCGGTCCTCTTTTTCAAACGACCCTTCCGAATGTCCCAATGCAATCGCGCCTGCAATTTCTGCCTGCGCCTCTTCAAACCCATTATCCTCGGATTTGATTGCACCAATCAGGCGCAAAAGCCCGCGCACAATAAACTGAACCGCCGCCACAATTGGGGCGAGCAGCGTCACAACCAAACGAATTGGCGCAGCAACGCGTGATGCTGCCACTTCTGCATTCGAAATGGCATAGGTTTTTGGCAGCACCTCAGAGAAGATCAGGACCATCGCGGTCATCAGAATCGTTGCAATTACAATCGCCCCGTCGCCAACAAGCGTGGTCAAAAGCGCAGTGGCAATCGCGGTGGCAAGCGTATTGACCAAATTGTTGCCCAACAAAATGCCGCCGATAAGCCGTTCGTTATTTTCTTTGAGCGCCAGTGCCGTTTCCGCACCACGCGCGCCTTTATCGGCCAGAGTTCGTAGCTTTCCACGGCTGGCGGCTGTCAATGCGGTCTCAGAGCCAGAGAAAAACGCAGAGCATAATAAAAGGAATATGATCACACCCACCGTTGTCCAGAAGGTTGATCCCATCGCCGTGATTGCGGCAAATACTGATTCCATTTTCCCAAAAAACCTTTCAAAGTAGAGATGATCTATTATGGGCCTTGCTAAGACATGCTTCAAGACACTGCCGCATTGAAGATATCAGATTTAGGTGAGTTATCAGGCAAGCTTTTGGTTTTTGGTGGCGCTTATTCGAATCTGCAAGCCTTAGAAGCATTGCGTCAGCGGGCAGAGAAACATCAAATCCAGCCTGAAAACGTCCTATGCACGGGTGATGTCGTTGCCTATTGCGCTGATCCTGAGGCCTGCGTTGAATTCGTTAAGGATTGGGGCATTTCCGTTTTGGCTGGAAATTGCGAGCGAAACTTGGCTGAAGACGCAGATGACTGCGGATGTGGATTTCAACCGGATATGGCATGTTCATTATTGGCGCGAAGCTGGTATGCCCATGCGCAATCTCAAACCTCGGATGCATCCAAGAGATGGATGGGGACTTTACCGAACCGCATCGTTTTTATGCATAACGGGAAGCGCTATGCGCTTATTCACGGCGGGACGCGGGATATATCGAAATTCATATGGCCGACGACCTCGGATGCAGAGATCACCGAGGAATTAGGCGTTTTAAAAGATCAAGTTGGTGCGGTTGATGTCGTCCTTTCTGGTCATTCTGGCATTGCAATGCGCAGGATATGCAGAAATGTAGAATGGGTGAATGCTGGCGTGATTGGTATGCCCGATAATACGGGGGTCAGGCACACATGCTATGCCGTGATCAACCAAGACATAGCATTTCACAATTTGGAATATGATTGGAAAACCGCGCAGCAAAGGATGCGGCAAGCTGGGCTTGATCAAGGCTATGATCAAACTTTGGAAACTGGTTTTTGGCCGTCAGAGGATGTGCTGCCAACAGAAATGCGGGTTCAAAAGAGCGTGTAAACTTTTGAATTTACGCCTTTTTCGCCAAAGGATGGTGGTTTTCGACGAGTTCTTTTAGGCGTTCATCCAAGACATGGGTGTATATCTCGGTGGTTGAGACATCTGAATGCCCCAACAATGTTTGGATCACACGCAGATCAGCACCATTTGCAAGAAGATGTGTTGCAAATGCATGGCGCAAAACATGGGGGCTTACTTTGCTTGGATCGATATTCGCTTTTGCCGCTAAGCGTTTGATAAGATTGAAAAACGCAATTCGGGTAAGATGGCCCTCTTTTCCAGTGGAGGCAAAGAGAAAGACGCTGTCGATCTTGGCCACCTCTAGCTCTTCTAAATAGTCTT
>JBCCGP010000136.1:0-2378 GCA_039029215.1 Pseudomonadota bacterium | reverse complement strand
GTATCAAGCATCGGGGGATTGTAAAAAGGCCGCATGGAATACATGGATGCAAGTGGGCTATGTGCAAACAGGGTCCAGCCCAGATACGTCAGCAAATCTGCAATATTTCCTTTCGGATCGCGACCGTGAGGTTGCAAATCGTGACAAGCTGATCACAGAGGCCAGCCGAGATATCGAGGCAATGATTAAGGGGTATAGCCCACCCGAGCCAATGACCTTTGAGTTGCCGGGCATTGCCCTGCTGGATGAAATGGCCAGCTTTATGGATGATGGGATTGAGAAGGGGATGTTCTTCCCGCATGATAAAACGACTGCAATGGCCGTCGCCTCGATCGTCGTCAGCGACACTGCAGCGGTAGAAACAGCCAGCGAGCAAGACCTTTATGACCGCGAGCGCCGCGCCTTCTTATCGCTTGCCAAAACGCCCCAGACGCATGCCCGCATCAGCGCGATGCTGGATGAAGGTGCGCCCATTCGGAACTAGGGAGACGCCAATGAGCATGTATGATTTCGAAAAAACGCCAGCGAATTACACCGCGCTGACGCCCATTAGTTTCATTACGCGCACAGCCAATATGTATCCCGACCATGATGCCGTGATTTATGGCACGCGGCGCTATAGCTGGTCGCAAACCTATGCGCGTTGTTGTCAGCTTGCCTCTGCCTTGAAGCGGCGGGGGATCGGGAAGGGCGATACGGTTTCAATTATATCCGCGAATACGCCAGAGATGATCGAGGCGCATTTTGGTGTGCCCATGTCAGGCGCGGTACTCAACACGATCAACACGCGGCTGGATGCGGATACGATTTCGTATATTTTTGAACATGGCGAGGCGAAGGTTGTCATCATTGATGCAGAGCTTTCACCAACAGGGGCAGAGGCATTGGCCTCCTTGCCTGATCATGTTTTGGTCATCGACATTTTAGACATGCAAAATAGCGACACACCTGCCGCTGTCGGTGCATTGGATTACGAAGCGTTTTTGGCCGAAGGTGCCGCCGATGATCCATGGGAAATGCCCAGCGATGAATGGGACGCATTGGCGCTAAATTATACATCCGGATCGACGGGGCGCCCCAAAGGTGTGGTCTATCACCATCGCGGTGCTTATCTGATGGCGCAGGGGACAATCTCTGACTGGGGGATGCCGCGCCATCCGAAATATCTTTATATTGTGCCGCTCTTCCATTGTAATGGTTGGAACCATGTTTGGTCGATCGCCGCGATGGCGGGGACAATGGTGTGCACGCGTGCGGTTACGCCGGAGGTGATTTATGACGCGATTGCGGATCATGGGATTACCCATTTTGGCGGTGCGCCGATTGTTTTGGGTATGGTCGTGAATGCAGATGACGCCGTGCGCAAAACATTTGACCATACGATCCAAGTGATGACCGCAGGTGCCCCACCGCCTGCTGCGGTGTTGGAAGCTTTCGAGGCGCTGGGCTTTAATGTGACCCATGTTTACGGCCTGACCGAAACATATGGTCATACGATCATGTGTTCGTGGAACCATGATTGGGACACGGTTGATGTCGCACAGCGATCGATGTTGAAGGCCAAACAAGGTGCGGGGATGGTGCATACCGAGGTGATGGTTGCCGACAAAGAGGGCCATCCGGTTCCGCAAGACGGCCAGACCATCGGCGAGATTTTGATCCGTGGGCATACGGTGATGAAAGGCTATTTGAAAAACCCAGAGGCCAGCGCAGAGGCCTTTGCGGGTGGGTGGTTTCATTCAGGCGATTTGGCGGTTTGGGATGAAACGGGCTATGTCGCAATCAAGGACCGGTTAAAGGACATAATTATTTCTGGGGGTGAAAATGTCTCCTCGGTCGAGGTTGAAGGTGTTTTGCACCGCCACCCCGCCGTCGCATTGGCCGCTGTGGTTGCAAAGCCTGATGAAAAATGGGGCGAGGTTCCCTGTGCATTTGTGGAATTAAAGGACGGTGTTGAAGCAGAAGCCGAGGAAATCATCGCGTTTTGCCGCGAGCATTTGGCTGGGTTCAAAACACCCAAAGACGTTCTGTTTGGGGAATTGCCCAAAACCGCCACGGGGAAAATTCAGAAATTCGAGTTGCGGAAGCGGTTTTGATGTCGCTTTTGCGCGGCCTGATGCGGCGCGATGACATGACTTGATTGTGATGTCCTGCAGTTTGAGTTCCTTTCAATTTGGTTACGAAATCTAAACTCTTCCGGTTTAGTGTTTCAATTGTTTACCAAATCTTAGGAGTTTCCCTTATGGCGTTTCCAAAATCCTATGCCACTTTACTGACAGGCCTGTCGCATCCAAGACGCATCAAAATCATCAATGCACTGTTGCTTCAAAAAGGTGCGATCACACATGGACATCTGCAAACGATCTTGAGGTTCAATG
>JBCCGP010000135.1:0-2497 GCA_039029215.1 Pseudomonadota bacterium | reverse complement strand
AGTTTCCATGTCCCATCGATGTCATCGACCTGCATCGCAATCGGAACGATTTGGCGCATCATCTTTGCCATAGCAGTGTCGTCAACCTTATCCATTTTCCAAATCGGTTTTGGTAAAAGGCGTTTTTCCATGCTGTCTGAGAGATGTTCCAGCACTGTTCGAAGTGCCTCATCGGGTAACAATTCGACACGGCCGTGCAAGTGGACAGCCGCGTAATTCCAAGTCGGCACTTGATCCTCGACCTTATACCAATCCGGCGAAATATAGGCATCGGGCCCTTGTACGGCCAAAATCGCAGCACACGGCCTATGGCGCAGTTTCCGCGCGATCGGGTTGGAGCGCACGAGATGCGCATCAAGAGATGTGCCATCATCGGAGATTTGAAACGGAATATGGGCCAGCAAGGGTGCAGGATCCGCATTGATGGTCAGCATCCCAAAGGCGCGCGATTGGGCCAAAGCAATATGGCGCGCGCGCTCTTCTTTGCGAAAGATAGGATTTGGATGCATGTTCTGCGCCTTTCTGTTGCAAAATCTAGGACGTGGCCAATACCAATGCCAGCCTAAAAATCAGCTTTGCTTTCGAAAGTCACAAAGCGATCTTGGATCGGGTGACAAAAGGCGAGCTTTTCTGCGTGCAGGCAAAGACGGTGATATGCAGCCAAAGTCGGGCCATCAGCATAGAACCGATCCCCCAATATCGGATGTCCAATGGCATGCATATGCACACGCAATTGATGCGTGCGACCCGTTTCAGGGCGGAGTTCGATGCGCGTATAATTTTCGTCGCGCACGCGGACTGTCCACTGCGTGCATGATGGTTTTCCAGCGTCATCCACTTTTTGCAACGGGCGATTGGGCCAATCGACGGAGAGGGGTAGATCAACCGTTCCAGTATCTTCAGAAACCAAACCAGAGACGAGCGCGATATAGGTCTTTCGCACTGTCCGGTTCTCGAACTGAGCATTCAGATCGCGTTGCACAGACTTCTTTCGGGCAAAGACCATCAAACCAGATGTATCCATATCCAACCGATGAACCAGATGTGTGTCGCGAAACGCTGACCGTAGGCGTGACGCCATGCAATCGGCCATATGTACTGACTTGCCGGGGACGGATAATAACCCAGCGGGTTTGTTCACAACAATCAGGGATTCGTCCTGAAAAACCACGTCAATCGGTGCCTTGGGTGGTGCATATTCAGGGGGCGCTTGCATGGGCACCATGTTTCAAGTCATAGAAGATGCGTCAATATGAAAGGCCGGATCATGCACCCAACAATTGTGAAAATGAAACAGATCGTGGCCGAGCGCGATATGAATGGGTTGCAGACCATATTGGCCGAAGATGTGCGTTTTCTGCCGCCGACCTATTGGGCGGAATGGACTGGGCGGGAACCTGTCGCAGCAATTTTGGGCCATGTGATAGAGATATTTGAAGATTTCGAATACCGCCGCGTGATGGGGCAGGGGGATGATTGGGCCTTAGAATTTCAATGCAAGATTGGCGCGTTGGATTGTATTGGTGTCGATCTTCTAACGTTAAACGATGCAGGTGAAATCCAAACATTTGAGGTTGTGATGCGGCCCCATCGAACCATCGGTGAATTGCGCACACGGATGATGGCGCGAATTAAGAAAGATCGCCGATTCCTAAAATATCGCGAGATGATGATGGCGGGTGCTGGTGCAAAGCCACAGGCGCGCAAAAGCTTGATCAGCAGAATATTAGGCCGTTAGACGGTGCGTGATAGAATATAGTCAAGCAGATCGCCCAATATATCGCGTGTCTCGCTTGCGGGAAGGTCCTCTAGGGCACTTTGTGCACACGCGACCCAAAATTCGGCTTCGGATTTCGTTTCCTCTAAACTGCCATGATGCGCAAAAATCTCTAACGCGTGGTCCAGATCGCCGTCTTCTTGATCGCCTTTTTCGATCACGCGGGTCCAGAACTGGCGTTCTTTATCATCTGCCTTTTCAATCGCTTTGATCAATGGAAGGGTCAGCTTCCGTTCGCGAAAATCATCGCCGACATTCTTGCCCAGGGATTTCGCTTCACCTGTGTAATCGAGCAGATCATCAATCATCTGAAAACTGATCCCCAACGCATCGCCGTAATTGTTCAGCGCACGCACCATATCCTCGTTTGCATCCGCAATCACCGCGCCTGCCTTGCAAGCAGCGGCAAAAAGTGCTGCCGTCTTGCCCCGAATAACTTGGAGATACGTATCTTGGCTGGTCGTGAGGTTGCGAGAGACCGACAGTTGCAAAACCTCGCCCTCGGCAATCACGGCGGATGCATTGGCCAAAATATCCAGCACGTCAAGATTTTGCGTCTCGACCATCAACTGGAAGGCGCGTGAAAACAGATAGTCCCCAACAAGCACTGAACTTTGATTGTCCCAAAGTAGATTTGCGGTCGGGCGTCCGCGGCGTTGATTGCTTTCATCGACGACATCATCATGCAAAAGCGTCGCGGTATGGATAAATTCCACGGTT
>JBCCGP010000134.1:0-2596 GCA_039029215.1 Pseudomonadota bacterium | reverse complement strand
GCGCATGCGACCTAAGAAAGGAGCAAGCGCTACTCCAAAAAATACGAGACAGAGAGCCAGCTCTAGAACCGTTAGTTTTTCAACAGAATTGGCCCTTATTGCTTGTTCCGTTACTCCGTCCAACGTCCGTTTTTTTCTTCGGCCGTGGAATGGGTGGAGAGCAAACGATAACGATGCAATAAATTTTGAGAAATCAGCACAATGTCTACGCTATAAACTGTGACGATCTTCACAAAATTTCAAAAAATTGGACCAATCCTCGTGTTTAAAATCACTATTTGCTTGTCTCAACTCTCGAATATGATTTTCTAGACTTCGAACCGATTTAGGGGAATCGGGAGGAGAGATCTGGGATTGCGCAAGGTGCGATTTCGAGATGGGTGGAAAAAATGATTGTTCTTTCAATTCCACCAGATATTGCGATGTTGTTTATGACAAAAAAAGACAAATATAAAATCATTCAGGATGGGTTCCTCGTTAGGTTATGCATCTTAAGTGTGTTTTTGGCTTTTAACTTTGTCCTTGATACAAGCTTAATTAATGAACCCAGAATTTCAATTGGGATCTTAACAATGTGTTCTTTCATGCTTTTGCCAGAATTATTCCGAGTGTTGGCATGGTGTAAGAACAAAGCTGTCGAATTAACAATGAACGAAGGCGGACATGAATAATGTTGTAAGACCAAAATAAATTTCAACCATGCCGTAGCGGGCTTGAGTTTTGCCTGCTTGAAAATAGCTGGCTGGATGCAGATCCATCTAAAAAAAGTCGAAAAATCGAAAGCATTAAAGAAAACTGGGATTCCAATGCCCATCGAAATGCACGCGACTATGTTTTTAACAACCGTATCAAAATCAGGATCATGTTTGAGGAATTGAGTCGTCTTGCAACTTCTTAGCGGCGTTATTGAAAAGCCGAAATCGCTACTTGATACGGAATTCTCGTTCATCCCAAGATCTTGTCGCACTTTCTAACTTTGCAAAAGACAGCCTCAGACAAGTTTCATAAGCATGACGTATTCGTTCAATTTGAAGTAGTCCGTTTGCAACCTCTTTCGCTTCTGGAAGCAAATCAGATATTGATGTATCGATTTGATGGGCCATAGAAAATTGATTGAAGTACTCTATCGTATAACGATCTGTTTTAGGTTTCGCCCCCCTATCGGTTCCTAAGCCGCGTTCAATTCGCATTCGATATTCAGGCATAGTTTTGGTCGCGTAGTGATTTATTTGGCCAATATAATGAGAAATATCGGCACGATTAATGCTTCTGCATTTCTTTACAAGTTCGTCGCTATCTATAACTACAAGCTCTTTTCCAGAATCCCTCAAGATTGTTGTTGCCTCATTTGCAAACCGATCAGCCGGTCCATGGTTATGCAAGTTTTCAAATCGTTGTGGTTTTCTGATCAGCGATTTGCACCCCTTGTTGGCGGGTGATTTTTGATCAACGCTTAATATAAAGCGTTCTGTTACCCAATCTGTGTATGCGTCTAATTGAGAAAACGGTCCAAAACTCGCCTAACAAAGTGTCAAAAAATCTCTTCCATTTAGATATTCTGCGAGATCGCGAATAGACCTTTGCCCTATATGTACATTTAGAAATTCGTCAGCATCCAATATCATTAAGTATTCGGCTCTATGATAGAAACCTTGTCTTTGTATTCTGCGCCATGCAGCATGTTGCGGCATAGAAAGTGGTCCAAACCCATTTTTATGATGCGTAACAAAACCACACTCTTGCATCGCGTCCACAAGCAAATCTGAGCCATCATCACAATCATTGCTAGCTATTGCGATATGATCGAACCCAATCGATCTATGATACGCTACCCACTCCAATATATCGGGTCCCTCATTCTTTATTGAACTTGCAAGTAGGTACACCTGAAGGCGCTGATTTCATCATAAATGGGGTCGATGTGAACCTTGCGACCATGATTGCAAACGGCGAGGCGCAGCTTGTCCCAACTTCTGAATGGGGGGCGATTGGCGTCAACCAAGACGAAGGGATTATAAACCCGACAAGCGGTAATGCTGAAAGTGACGGGTCTGGTGATCAGGATACAATCATCATCAGTTTCAATATTCCAATCACCTCTTTAGAAGTTTTGGAAACCACGGGCGGGCTGAACAACCTTTTGGTTGATATTGCCGTAGATTCAGATGCCGTTATCTGCTTCACGCGTGGGACATTGATTGACACCGATAAAGGCGCGGTTCTGGTTGAGGATTTAGAAGAAGGTATGATGGTGCGCACCCGCGACAATGGCTTCCAACGCATCCGCTGGGTTGGATCTACCAAGCGGACCGGCAAGGGCAAAATGGCGCCCATCCGCATCGCTGCAGGCACATTGGGCAACACGCGTGACTTGCGCGTCTCGCCGCAGCACCGGATGCTTTTGGAAGGTTGGCAGGCAGAGCTGCTTTATGGCGAAGCGGAAGTGCTGGCATCGGCGAAAAGCTTGGTCAATGACCAAACCATCCGCATCGAGGAATGTGACGAGGTGGAGTATTTCCACATCCTGTTTGACACCCATGAAGTGATCTTCGCCGAAGGCGCGCCATCAGAAAGCTTCCACCCCGCTGAAATGGGC
>JBCCGP010000133.1:0-2871 GCA_039029215.1 Pseudomonadota bacterium | reverse complement strand
GGCACTTTTGGACGCCGATTACCCCAATACTGAGGTCAATTTTGCATGCCTATCCACACTTTTGGCACCAATCTCTGAACGAGAGAATTCGGGTGAGTTTTGGGAGACAGTAAATTCCTGCCTCAAGGCAGTCAGATTTTCTTCTAAGTTCTTGATTTTTTTGATTTATCTGGCAGGGGCTGAGGGACTCGAACCCACGACCCTCGGTTTTGGAGACCGATGCTCTACCAACTGAGCTAAACCCCTATTGGCCAGACGCCCTGCTAACTAGGGCTTTCGGGTCAGCGGCGCAAGAGGTTTGCGCGTTATGGGACCCAATCAAATTGCTGCAAAAGAGCCCACGGGACCTGAAACTCATGAGCATCGCCTGTGTTCATCTGGTTTACGGACACGTTCAGATTGATCACCAACAAAATCACCACATGGGGCCAGGTCAGTCTGTTGCGCAAACGATCCCAGGCTTCAGGGTCGTCACGGACCTGCACGAGCAACGTGAAAAAGCCGATCAGGACGGACATTGCGCCGAAGCGGACAATGTCAAAGGCGATCACGTTAAGGCTCAGCGGGGCTACGATCGCACCAAGTAGCAAAAGACGATCCAGGAGCGTTGCCCGCGGGTTCAAGACCTTCAAGTTTAGCCAAATCACCCAAAAGGACAGTAGCGCCAATGGAATGCCGTCCAAAACAACCCAACTACGATAATCAAGCTGCCTGCGTTTTTCCGCCATCATCGCCATATTGTCGCCGAGCGTTCTGGTGACGACAGCTGTTGCGTCAGGCTCTGCGGTAAATTCTGACTTCGCTTCAATGTGGGCGATATAGGTCTGCGCTTGATCGGGTGACAATTGCCCAGCCACAGTCAAACCTCCGAAAATGGCCAATGCCGCGCCGATAGGCAAAAGGGCTAAAAATCCCCTACGCGCATGCCAAAGATCGAACAAAAGGAACACGGCAACATAGGGCAATGCCACCTCGTGCACAATTACAGCAAGGGCGACGGCAACTATCCTGCAGATCAAGCCAAACACATGTCTTGGCGACGGTAAAAAAGCCGCGCACAAAAGCGCCAGAATGATCAGGTCCAGATAACCGGTAGCCGAAATGATGGCATCAAAGGCAAAACAGGTGACAATCACGAGCAGCAGGCGCAGGCCAGTTTCGTGGCCCGCCAGATTGCGCCAAAAAAGGGCTGAAATCGACACCACCCCTACGATCGTGACCAAAGCAGAAGCGATGAAAACTTCTGCCTTGGAAACTGTGTCTCCCCAAAAGAGGTTACCAATTTCTCCCACCAATCCTCGGCGGACGATGCCAAGTTCGTAATCAAAGATTAGAACTGTTGCGGTGAAGGCATTTGGCGGAAAGAGATTTCGAACCAGCGCAAAGAAAATTGCCAGCAGGATCAGCCGCTTGATCCAGATATTCGACTTCGCGGCGGGAATAGTCGGCACCGCTGCTTAACCCAAATTACCGTCACGGATAAGGCTTGACGCGGAAGTCTTAATAGCTTGGCGCGCGTCTATGAACTCTATTCCCAGCACTTCGGCAGCAGAGGAATTGTCAGGAGGGATCTCATGTCCCAACATCGGCAAGATCGTGGCAATACTTTTGTCGAAAAAGCTGAAGATCCGCATCACCCAATCGGGCGCAACCCGCGTGGCAATCTTTCTATCTGGGTATTCAGATTTCAGAACGTTTGCCACGTCGACCATCCACATAAACCGCTCGGCGGCAATATAGCGGTTACCGATACTTTCTTCCCGCTGCAACGCGCGCACATGCATCATCGCCACATCACGAACATCCACGACCGGAAAACCAAGACGTGGGACCATAGGGTCCTTGCCCTCCAGCAGCCTTTCGACCAGTCCTAAGCTGGTCCCGATACGGGCATCCAACGATGGTCCTAACACGAGCCCTGGGTTGATCGTAGATAGTTTGATCTGTGAGTTTTCCCGAGTGAAGTTCCAGGCTGCTCGTTCTGCCAGAGTTTTCGATTTGGTATAGGCATTGGCAAAATCAGAATGCAGATCCGTCCAATCGGTTTCGTCATACTTGTTGCGGCCGGCAGGGAGGCGCTTGCCAAACATCGCAACCATTGAAGAGGTCAGAACAACGCGTTCAACGCCCGCGCGCTGTGCTGCATTTAGCGCGCGCAAGGTGCCATCAACGGCTGGGCGGATCAGATCATTTTCGTCTTTGGGTTGTTCAAGCGGGAACGGGGATGCGGTGTGCATCAATGCGCTGCATCCTTCCAACGCATCATCCCAACCTGCATCGGAACTCAAATCCAGCGTGACAAAAGTCAGGCGTTTTTCTAGATCATCAGTTTCGCGCGCGTGCGCTGCCATAGCGGCACGAATATCGTCCGCCCGGGTGTCAGACCGGACCGATGCACGGACAGCGAAACCTTCGTTCAACAGCTGCAACACAATGTGCTTGGCTATAAAACCGGAACCGCCTGTCACCAGGACTGTATTTTTGCGCGCCATGCCCCCAGGCCGAAAATACTTATTGATGGGTCAATCCTGCCCTCTGCGCCTATGGATGAAAACCGCAAGTGACATCTGCGCAAACAAAGTGCTGGGGAGCGTCACGATTGTGCAACAGGCGTTCCAGCCCACTTTTGCCCGATGTTTTGCAATCTGCACTTGACCGAAAAAAAGCCGACAGCTTTTGGCTGTCGGCTTTTTTAGTTGGTCCCTTTTGGGAGATCCCCTTGCCAAAAGGGGTTTAGCCGGGCGAGGAGTTCCTCGCCCGGCGTGGTATTTCTTATTCTACGATCTTGGAGACGACGCCGGAGCCTACGGTGCGGCCGCCTTCGCGGATGGCGAAGCGCAGGCCGTCTTCCATGGCAATCGGCGCGATCAG
>JBCCGP010000132.1:0-2887 GCA_039029215.1 Pseudomonadota bacterium | reverse complement strand
CTAAAACCTCAAAGCTCATTTGATCCCAAAAATTGATCCCAAAAATGCGGTATTTTGGGGGATGCGCATTCTCACAAGTTTCGATATACTATAGTTCAATATTAAACCTTTTCTTGGAGAGATTGCCTTGGCTGCAAAGAAATCCACCAAAAATTCGAATATTTCCGGCCAAGAGCTGCTGACCTATTACAAAGACATGCTTTTGATCCGCCGATTTGAAGAAAAGGCAGGCCAGCTTTACGGCATGGGTAAAATCGGCGGGTTCTGTCATCTTTATATTGGGCAAGAAGCGGTTGTTGTCGGGCTAGAGGCCGCCGCCAAAGACGGCGATGTCCGCCTGACCTCTTATCGCGATCACGGCCATATGCTGGCCTGTGGGATGGATCCAAACGGTGTCATGGCAGAATTGACGGGCCGCGAAGGTGGGTATTCGCGCGGCAAAGGTGGCTCGATGCATATGTTTTCCGCCGAGAAAGGGTTTTACGGCGGGCATGGCATTGTCGCGGCCCAAGTGCCCATTGGCGCAGGCCTTGCATTTGCCAAGAAATATAAAGAAGCCGATGAGGTGTCGTTTACCTATTTCGGCGACGGCGCGGCCAATCAAGGTCAGGTCTACGAGACCTTCAATATGGCCAGCCTCTGGAAACTTCCGGTGATCTTCGTGATCGAAAACAACCAATATGCCATGGGCACATCGCTGGAACGCGCCTCTTCCACGCCAGAACTTTATACGCGCGGTGCTGCCTTCAACATACCAGGCGAATCTGTCGATGGTATGGATGTGCTGGCTGTCAAAGCTGCTGGCGAACGTGCCGTGGCCCATTGCCGGTCGGGTGAAGGTCCCTATGTTTTAGGTGTCAAAACCTATCGCTATCGCGGGCATTCCATGTCTGATCCCGCCAAATACCGCACCCGCGAAGAAGTTCAAAAGATGAAAGAGGAGCGCGATCCAATCGATCACGTCCGCGAGATGCTGGAACAAGGCGGGCATGCCACAGCTGACGATCTAAAATCTATCGATAAAGACATCAAAAAACGCGTTCAAGAAAGCGCTGATTTTGCGCTCGAAAGCCCAGAACCATCGGTGGACGAGCTTTATACCGATATCTATGTGGAGGCTTAAAAATGCCGCATTTTGAAATCTATGTTGCCGATACAAAGCGCGCGCAAACCTTCTATGGCGGTTTGTTTGGCTGGTCTTTTGACACAATGCCGATGGGCGATGGGGTGGAATATTTCCTGATCAGCGGTCCGGGAATTGAGGGCAGCTTAACAGGCGGCATGATGCAACGCCCGGACGAAACACCCGAACCAGGCGGCCCCATTCGCGGCTGCACACTGACTTTTGAGGTGGCTGATTGCGATGATCGCTATGACTGGGCGCTCAAAAATGGCGGGGCAGTGGCACTGCCGCCCATGGATTATCCGGGCATTGGGCGCGCGGCTTCTGTCGAGGATGGTCAAGGAAATGTTGTCGGTTTTATCGCACCGGAGGAGGCATAAATGGCAACTGAAATATTGATGCCCGCACTCTCTCCCACGATGGAAGAAGGCACATTGGCCAAGTGGATGGTCAAAGAGGGTGATACAATCGAAAGCGGTCAGATTATTGCAGAGATCGAAACAGACAAGGCCACGATGGAATTTGAGGCTGTCGATGAAGGTGTACTTGGCAAAATCCTGATCGCCGAGGGGACCGAGGGCGTGGCCGTGAACACGGCAATAGCGATTCTGACCGAAGAGGGGGAAGATGTGTCGGCTGTTAAAGCCGCCGCACCCGCGCCCGCTGTGGCCAAAGAAGAGGCATCTGCACCTGTTGCTAAACCCACGAAGGTTGAAACGCCCCCGCTGATTGAAGCCGATATTCCCGAAGGCACCGAAATGGTCGACACCACTGTGCGCGAAGCCTTGCGTGATGCGATGGCCGAAGAAATGCGCAGCGATGGCAATGTGTTTGTGATGGGCGAAGAGGTCGCAGAATATCAAGGCGCCTATAAGGTCACCCAAGGTTTGCTGGACGAGTTTGGCGCCAAACGTGTGATTGACACCCCAATCACCGAACATGGCTTCGCCGGTATCGGTGTGGGCGCGGCTTTTGGTGGTCTAAAACCCATCGTCGAATTCATGACCTTCAATTTTGCCATGCAAGCCATTGATCAAATCGTCAATTCTGCGGCCAAAACGCTCTATATGTCAGGCGGTCAAATGGGCTGTCCGATTGTGTTTCGTGGCCCCAACGGCGCAGCGGCCCGCGTTGGTGCGCAACACAGCCAATGTTATGCTGCATGGTATGCCCATATTCCAGGGTTAAAGGTCTGCATGCCCTATTCCGCCGCCGACGCCAAAGGTTTGCTGAAATCCGCAATCCGTGATCCAAACCCGGTGATTTTCCTTGAAAATGAAATCCTGTATGGCCGCAGCTTCCCGGTACCGAAGCTCGACGATTATACCGTTCCTATCGGCAAGGCGCGTATCTGGCGCGAAGGCGAGGATGTCACCTTGGTCAGTTTCGGGATTGGCATGCAATATGCGTTAGAAGCCGCAGATCAACTGGCAGAAGAGGGCATCAGCGCAGAGGTGATCGATCTGCGCAGCCTGCGTCCAATTGACTATGATGCCATCCTGACCTCGGTTCAGAAAACCAATCGCTGTGTCACAATTGAGGAAGGGTTCCCAATTGGTGCCATCGGCAATCATCTATCCGCCACAATCATGGAAAAAGCCTTTGATTATCTCGATGCGCCCGTGATCAACTGCACCGGCAGAGACGTGCCCATGCCCTATGCCGCGAATTTGGAAAAATTGGCACTGATCACCACAGATGAAGTCATCGCGGCGGTCAAATCCGTCACTTATCGTTAAAGGGGAAAGATATGGCTATTGAAAT
>JBCCGP010000131.1:0-2927 GCA_039029215.1 Pseudomonadota bacterium | reverse complement strand
GCCGCGCTAGGCGGGGTCCGCAGGCACCTGGCAACAGAAGCCTGCACTTTCTTTAAAATGTTTGACCCGGTATTGTCGCGATCCAAAAATCCGTGACCGGATTTTTGCGCCTGAGATGTGCCGCTATTTTGCACATGTCTTGACGCCAAAAACTGCGTTGCAGTTTTTGGCGCCGCTTTCGCCGCGCTAGGCGGGGTCCGCAGGCACCTGGCAACAGAAGCCTGCACTTTCTTTTTATTTGACCGAGCAGAACGCGATGATAGCCTGACGATCAATTACTCTGTCTGGCACGGCTCTCATGCGTCTAATCACATTATTTCTTCTTTGTCTTCTCGCCGCGCCTGCACAGGCCGCCTGCCGGCATGCTCTTGTGCTGGCGTTGGATATCTCGGGCTCGGTCAACCTGACCGAATATGATCAGCAACAACGTGGATTGGCGGCTGCATTGCGCAGCGACGAGGTTATCGATTTGCTTTTATCAGACACCCGTAACCCCGTTCATGTCGTCGTTTTTGAGTGGAGTTCTGAAAAACATCAGGAAATTATTCAAGACTGGGTCGCGTTTGAGGATGCATCTGTCATCACTGAGGTGGCCGGACGGATCGAAGAGAATATAAAAAGCCGTGCGACATTCAAAACAGCGATTGGGTCAGCGATGCATTTCGCCTTTGATCTGCTGCGTCAAAAACAGGATTGTGACCGGATGACCATTGATATTTCTGGGGATGGCAAAAACAACAACGGTATTCCGCCTGAAAATATCCGCCCAAGTGCTGGCAATGCGCGCGTGGTTGTAAACGCCCTTGTGATTGGTGCGGAAACCGATGCCGCGCCGCATCGGCATATTGCCGCGACCGAAGCTTTGCAGCGCTATTATGAGGGTAGTGTCATTCGCGGGCCCGGCTCTTTCAGCATTGTCGCCAAGAATTTCGATCACTACGCAGATGCAATGAAGCAGAAGTTGATCCGGGAGCTGTCCCCCATTATGTTGTCGGATATTACGAAATATAAGAATTAAATACGAAACTTATCGAAAGGTGTATTGCACCCAACCCTTTTTCACAGCAAAGCTTTTAAGACCAATCTTACTAGGACCTCACCCATGTCAGATAGTATCAATTACACAGAATTAATGCATGATGCGATGCGTGTCTTGGTCATGCGTTTGATTGATCAAGTGGCGCAAAATGGGTTGCCGGGGGAGCATCATTTCTACCTTAATATCGATACCCATCACGACGAATTGGAAATGGCTGATTGGCTGTTTGAAAGCTATCCAGACGAAATCACAATCGTAATCCAACATTGGTTTGAAAAGCTAGAGGTGCATGACACCGGTTTCGCCATCACGCTGAATTTTGGCGATAAGCCGGAGCCGCTTTTTATCCCGTGGGACGCGATTAAAACCTTTGTCGATCCTTCGGTTGAATTTGGCATTCGGTTCGAGACGGAGACAGAGGAGATGGTTGAAGAAAGCGGCATGGTCGAAATTGAGACCGAAGGCGAAAGCGCTGAGGCACCCAAAGCGGGCGAAATCGTCAGCTTGGACAGTTTTAGGAAAGACTAAAGCGCTGCGCCCTTCCCTGCACACGCAATCTCATGTCATGCCGTTCCTAAAACAAATGGCAAAGCATCCCCTGCGCACAATGGCCCTGGCTCCGTCCAGCCGCGCGCTTTGTGATGCTATGGTTTTTGGCCTAAATCCTAGCGATGGCGCGATTATCGAATTGGGGCCAGGAACTGGAAAGGTTACAGAAAGCCTGCTGGCTTGTGGCTTTTCACAAAGCCAACTGACTTTGTTTGAATTAAACCCAGATTTCTATGAGTTGTTGAAGCAGCGGTTTCCGAATGCAGATGTCCGGCTGCAAAACGCGACGAGATGTGAAACGGCGCAACATGATCATGTCCAAGCTTGTGTGTCCGGCCTGCCGCTTTTGAGTTTTTCTGCGGCTTTACAATTGGAGATTTTGTCCACCGCCTTTAGCAAGATGGGGGCGGAAGGTGTGTTTGTGCAATATACATATGGCTACAGATCACCCGTTCGAGATGGAGTATTGGCAGAATTAGGCTTAGTCGCGCAGGTAGGGCGGAAGATTTGGGGAAATCTGCCGCCCGCACGGGTTTATCGCATTGTAAAAGCAGCGATTTAGTCGAGTTTTGACCTGATTCACTTTGGTTAATTTTCACTTCAATAAACTAGGGGATTGAAGCGCGCGTTAACCTTTTGGACCGGGTGAAATCCAGTCCTTTCACAGAAATCAAATTGCCCTTCTGAGCACCACAGCCTATAGGCGGGGCAAGACAGCAATAAGGATGGCACCATGACAAGCACACGCACAGAAACGGATAGTTTTGGCCCTTTAGAAGTGCCCTCGGACAAATATTGGGGCGCACAAACACAGCGGTCGCTTAAGAACTTTCCGATTGGTTGGGAAAAGCAACCGGTCGCAATCGTCCGCGCTTTGGGTGTGATCAAACAAGCCTGTGCGGAAGTGAACAAAGATCTGGGCAAGCTACCCAACGACCTTGCAGAGGCAATGATCCAAGCCGCCGCTGAGGTGGTTGCAGGCAAGCTTGACGATCATTTCCCATTGGTTGTTTGGCAAACAGGTTCAGGCACACAATCGAATATGAATGCAAACGAAGTCGTCTCAAACCGCGCCATTGAAATCTTGGGGGGCGAAATGGGGTCAAAGGCGCCTGTCCACCCCAATGACCACTGTAATATGGGGCAGTCGTCTAATGACACGTTCCCCACGGCCATGCATATTGCGACCGCCATGTCAGTGCATGATGTGCTGATCCCGGGGCTGGAAAAGCTGCATACGGCACTCGACGCAAAGGCAAAAGCCTTCACAGATATCATCAAAATTGGCCGCACCCATACCCAAGACGCGACCCCACTGACGCTTGGACAGGAATTTGGT
>JBCCGP010000130.1:0-3019 GCA_039029215.1 Pseudomonadota bacterium | reverse complement strand
TTTGCCTTCGGCCTCAGTGGTTGGGCAGGCGTCGGTCTGTTCCTGGTTCAGGCAGGCACTGCGATCTGGCAGCTTGAGCTGGTGAATTACGTTGAACACTATGGTTTGACACGCAAACATTTGGGCGACGGCAAATACGAACATGTCCGCCCACACCACAGCTGGAATGCGGATCACAGGGCGTCAAACTGGTTGCTAATCAACTTGCAGCGCCATTCCGACCATCACTTTAAGCCTAACAGGCGTTTTCCGGTGTTGCAGACATATTCCGCATCCGATGCCCCGCAATTGCCGCATGGCTATCCAGTGATGACAATCTTTGCGATGATCCCGAAACTCTGGCGGCGGGTCATGAATCCACGCGTGCGCAATTGGCGCGAGATGTATTACCCCGAGATCACCGACTGGATGCCCTATAACAAATCCACCAACCCTATGCCGCGGTAACGAACTGTTAAGCCTGTCGTGAGACGCTTGGTCCGTCTGACGAAAGAGGGGATGCTTTGTGCCAGAAACACCAACGGGGACTCGCCAAAGATGTCATTGTCTTTTGGTGGAAGACAGCAAGTTCGACCAATACCGCGTCGAACGCATCTTGCACCGCGCATTGCCATCACGGTTAAGTACGGTCGAAACACTTGCCGATGCTTACCGCACCATAAATTTGGACCGGTTTGATCTGGTCATCACAAACAACGCATTGCCTGACGGGCTGGGTGTCGATTTTGTGCGCGCTTTGCGAAAAAATCCAAAGCATCGTGATATACCGGTCATCATGATGTCTGATCACCCGCGAGAGATGATCAAAACCCGCGCGGTCGAGGCTGGTGTAACAACGGTGGTTTCCAAAGGAACCTTTACGCGCGCGCATCTAATCAACGTGATTGAACAAACGCGGCTTATGCAAGCGTGAGCACAGTCATAGTTTCATCAAGCCCGCGAATGGTTTGGCCGGAAACACGCTGAAGGTCGTCGATCTCTTCTTCAGGAAGCCGATTGGCAACGTCTTCACTGATTGCCACACGACAGCCAAGCGGGCGCGTCAGCGCCTCTAACCGACTGGCAACATTCACCGTGTTTCCAATCACGGCATATTCCAACCGTGCGCCACCAATGTCGCCAACCACCACCGGGCCATAATGCAACCCAACGCTCACCCCTAAAGCGACCTGGCCTCTATCCACGCGCGCAGCATTCCACTTTTCCGCCAAAACAACCATGCGCCGCACGCAATGATAGGCCCGCCGCACATCGTCTGGCGCTGGAAGCGGCGTGCCAAACGTCGCCATCAACCCATCGCCCAAAAACTTATCCAGCGTGCCGCCATGCGCAAAAACGGCCTGTTCCATAATTTCATGAAATTCGCGCAAGGTCCCAATCACCGCTTCGGGGGAACGTTCTGCTGCAAAGCTGGTAAACCCCTGAATATCCACAAATATGACCGCGACGTCATGGGACCGTATCTCTTTCAGCGGTTCATCGTTCTGCGACAAAGCATCAACAACATTGGGTGAAAAATACCGGCTCAAGTTCTCGCGTTCGCGTTCCAGCGATGCCGTGCCAAGAATGAAGCGATTAAACCGTCGAATAGACAGCGCCAAAATGCCCGACACGATCAGGAACACGACAATTTGTTGAAAACGCAAATCAAATTCCAGCGAATTTGGATCAAACAAATCCAAGATAATCGGCGCGTGGCCAAACGCTTCTTCCGCAGCTGCGGTTAATTCGTCGTAAGTCGTGCCAAACCACCACACCAACCCAACACTGACAAGCCAGCTTGCGGCCGTCCAGTTCCCAACCGCCAAAATTGTCCGCCATGAATAGCTGAGCGTTCCAAGCGCCAAAATAATGAAAAAATACTGAAAGTTCTCAAACTGATAAATCATCGCTGTTGGAATACCGACGTCTTTCGCGAAGGGGTTTGGAAACACCAAGGCAAACGTCATCAAAATGATATCGAGCGCTAAGACGCCCAGTTCTGCACCCGATCTTCCGACGCGGCCCACCCGTTGCTGCAACCAGCCAACACCTGCAAGGCAGAACATCAAAAACTCGTAGTACAGCATATCCCAGGAAGGATTCAGAATTGGAATCATGATGGCCACAATGGCCAGTGCGACCCACCTTGCGCGCACCGCCAAAACCAGACCTTCACGCTTATGGCGTTCCAATGCAGCCTGCGTAAACCGGTTCGCCGCAATATCATCAGCCGACACATTGTCCGGCAAATCTATACTGTCGAAATTCGGCAGATCGAACGTCTCGGCCATGCATCAACTCCATAATGTGAATGGAATAAACATAACCACGACCTGCCCCGCAGCCAAAAAGAAAAAAGCCCCGCCAAAACAATGGCGGGGCAAGTTGAGTGCCTGGCTAGGGTATTGGCCAGTTGGCCGCAGGCACCGGCGGTGTACGAGTGTCTTGAAGGTTATTGTTCGCGCATTTCTGCCCGGATTTGTTGTCTGAAGATGTCGATTGGGACCAATGAGCCTTCTTGTTTGACGCACCAATAGGTCCAGCCGTTGCAGGATGGTGCGCCTTCCATGGCAGCCCCCACCTGGTGAATTGATCCTTTGACGTCATTGCCGATCAGTGTGCCATCAGCACGTACTTTGGCCTTGTGACGTTTGTTCATGGAAAATAGCTCTTCGCCCGGGCGCAGCATGCCGCGTTCGACAAGCTGGCCAAATGGCACGCGCGGCTCGGCGCGTTTGGAGGCCGACACCGTCAACGCCTCTTTGTCGAACTTGCGTACTTTTGCGATCCGCGCGGCTGCTACTTTGCGATAGCTTTCTTCGCGCTCAATCCCGATAAATTCGCGCCCCAGCATCTTGGCCACCGCACCGGTTGTGCCTGTGCCAAAGAATGGGTCCAGAACAACGTCACCAGGATGTGTCGACAAAAAATTCGTAAAGATTCGGGCTCTCCGACCCCGATTTGATTAGGAAAGAGGTGCTGCACGCCTATATTCGAAAAAAACTTTTTTTGTAATTAACTAATTACGTAATTAATT
>JBCCGP010000129.1:0-3181 GCA_039029215.1 Pseudomonadota bacterium | reverse complement strand
TCATGCGAAATTTAATGTGACCCAAGGCAAAAACTGGGAGGGGTCGGGGGCAATGGGGCCTTGGTTGGTTCCTTTTACCTCGTATGATCAAATTCTGGATGTGGGGCTGCGCACGCGTGTGAATGGCGAGCAGCGCCAAGAGGATCGCACAGGTCGGATGTTGTTCCCAGTGGCCAAACAGATTGCTTATATCTCGACCTTCACAACTTTGGTGCCCGGCGATGTGATTGTGACGGGGACACCTACAGGGGCAGGCGCCCGGCACGACCCGCCGATTTGGTTGAAACCGGGCGACGAGATCGAGGTGGAGGCTGACGGGATAGGTGTGCTTCAAAACGGGGTGCGTGACGAATGACGCCGGATCAAATTCAAGCAGCCGCGCAAATGTTATTTGAGGCCGAGGCGTCGCGGGTGCAGTGTGGCCTACTGAGTGTTGCTTATCCCGAAATGGACTTAGACGACGCCTATGCTGTCCAGGCAGCCTTGGTCGATTTGAAACTAAAGACGGGTGTCGAAATCATCGGTTGGAAGATTGGCCTGACCAGCCGTGCGATGCAACAAGCGTTGAATATCACCACACCCGATAGTGGGGTGCTTTTTGGGGATATGCTGTTTCCTAGCGCCGGCCTTGTCCCCAAGGGGCGGTTCATTCAACCGCGCATTGAAGCCGAAATCGCGTTTGTGATGAAAAGCGATTTGAAGGGTGCGGATGTCACGCGGAACGATGTTATTGGCGCTACCGACTATGTTTGTCCCTCATTGGAAATTCTAGATGCCCGCATTTTGCGCGCCGACCCTGAAAGCAGGACGGCACGGATCATCACCGATACCGTGTCTGACAATGCCGCAAATGCAGGCATCGTTTTGGGCGAACACCAGCACGCGATTGATGCATTTGATCTGCGATGGGTGGGCGCGATTGTGCGCCGTGATGATGTGGTCGAGGAAACCGGATTGGGTGCTGGTGTTTTGGACGATCCGGTAAAAGGTATCCTTTGGTTGGTCCATCGGTTGGCGCAATATGATCAAGGCATCCGTGCTGGTGATATTGTGTTATCTGGCAGCTTTATCCGACCGTTGGAAGCGCCAAGCGGCAGTAGATTTGAAGCCGATTTTGGTGCCTTTGGTGCTGTCGCGATCGATTTTGAATGAATCAAGATACGCAGGTCGCCCAAAACAAGCGTTAGATAAGTGCGAAATCACACTACACTAAACCGGTTTTCTGTACTGGATCTTAACCTATCGAAAGCGTGTGAATTCAACCCTGATACAGCAGGTCATCAACGCGCGCCATCACGCGATCTTTGTCATAAAGGTCGTAGTAGGCAGCATTCATAAGGGCAGGCGGTCCAAAAAAGAAACGCTCGTAAAGACACTGACGACTGCCGAAACCGGAGATGCAAACATCATGTGCAAGGCGATAAAGAGCCACGCGCGCACGGCTATCGGCATTTGCAAGTTGGAAATATTGTCCGACTTCATGGGCCATCTCACCTTCGAAATCCGCTTCTGTCGGTGGTGCCATCAGCGACGATGATCCCAACAATTGCAAAATTTCAATCATCCGTGGATACATTTTGGGAAACAAATTGCGCGAGGTATCAAGCGGGCTGCGTAAAGGAATGAAATTGCCATAGGCATCCTGATGCGCCTGGGTTTCGGCTGAATGCAGCAAAGCACGCACGCTTTCGGTCATCATCATAACCTCGGCAATCAATGTCTTAGTATGAAGATCTTTGTCGCGGCCAGTATACGCCGCGATCTTACACATAATGCCAGTTAGGAATTCGGCCTTTGCCAACTTCCCGCAAGCGACTTGATGGGCCATATGGACCACCGCATTTGTGACGTTGAAAGCTTGATTGCAGAGCTCGGGCTGACCGTAAATGAAGACGCGTTCCCATGGCACAAGAACATTGTCGAAAATAACGACCGCGTCCTGTTCGTCATAGCGCGATGATAAAGGCGCATCGAAATTCGATTTGTTATGGTCATATGTATCCCGACACATCAGTTTCAAACCGGGCGTTGCGATCGGGATTGCAAAGGCGAAAGCGAAGGGAATATTGTCTTCGCTGGCTTTCAAGACGGTTGACGGAAAAACCTCAATCTCATCCGCAAATGGTCCCAAAGTCGCAAGAAGACGCGCGCCATTTACGACAATGCCCTCATCGGTTTCTTTCACAACTTGAAGCGCAACTTCGGAACTGAATTTACCCTCTTTCGCAATCGCATGCGAAATAGATGGGTTGACCAATGTATGGGTCAATACTTTGTCGCCTTTGCGGACATCGTCATAAAATGCGTGCATGTTTTTGACAAAGTCTGCCTGGCCTTTCGTTCCTTGTGCCAAGAAATCAGAGGCGGCGGCAAATGACATGACGGACGCGTTTTTGTAATCCGGCGTGCGCCCAAACATTCCGTTCGACCAAGTTGCCCACTCGTAATAGGCTTTGCCGCGCTTTTGGATATCTTCGATCGATTTTGGGATCATAAAGGACATCGCGCAGCGGTCGCCGTCTGCGTCTTTGTAAGTTACCGTGTCGCGATATTTGGTATCATGCTGACGGTCCAAAAACTCGGCCAGCGTATGTGCGGCGCGCCCCATACCCGGCTCGGCCGTTACATCTTTGACTTTTTTGCCACCTGACCAGACGACACGATCATCACGCAAACCTTCTAGGTAAGCATCCCCAGTTCGAATTCCGTTTCCGATTTTTTTAAGCATTACAGTGTTTCCTTTGTCAGGGGCGAATTTGATAGTTGGAAAGCTTGTCCAAGGTCAGACAAGGTACGTTCCATTATTGTCCAATCGCTTTTCGAAACCGAAGCTTCAGCGTGGCTATGAAGTGCGATCATATGGGGCAACATCTGCGCGACAAGTGCTTTGCCTTTTTCTGTCGCTTGAATTTGGACTGAACGACGATCTGTTTCTGACCTTGCGCGGTTTACAAGCCCGCGTTTGGCCATGCGATCAATTGTGCCCACAAGTGACGGGGTAGGCAGCAAACAGGCCTTAGCGAGTGCCGCATGCGTCATATGTTCTGTCTCTGATAAGACGCGCAAAATGCGCCATTGTGCTTCGGTAACCTTGAACTTTTGAAAAACAGCGCGATAGCGTGGCATGATATTGTCCAACGCGCTGAAAAGGATCATCGGTAGAGTATCATTAAATTTTGTC
>JBCCGP010000128.1:0-3414 GCA_039029215.1 Pseudomonadota bacterium | reverse complement strand
TTTAGATATCGACACAAACCAATGTATTCCGATTCCTCAGCGTTGCGAAACCTATCTTGCATGCCTAGTATAAATGCATATCAATCCAGTGAAATGCTCCGCTGGAGCATTAAAAATGCATATATGATGGAAGGCAGTTGAATTATTATTATATAAACGTTAGAGGGATTTATTAAATTCCAATAATTCTACAATCAGTATTGATCCGAAGTTATCAGTTTTGAGAAAACAGAGGGTTTAATGGAAAAACTGCTTCCAAATTCGGATTCTCCGACCCCGATTTGACTTTAAGGAGCTACAACACGACTATATGTTTGAGCGAAAGAAGAATATCGATATTTTCGGTCAATACAGCGCCCTTACTCTGGGCGACCTGAATACGAGGATTTCATCGCCGGAGGAGATCCGGATTTCGACTGGATGATGCCCGAGGATGAGTGGGAAAGCCTCGCGCTGAACTATACATCGGGAACGACCGGGCGGCCCAAAGGCGTGGTCTACCACCACCGGGGGGCGTATCTTCTGACGCTTGGTACGGCGATCACATGGCCGCTGCCGCGCCATTCGCGGTATCTTGCGATTGTCCCGCTGTTTCATTGCAACAACTGGAACCACACCTGGACGCTGCCGATGGTGGGCGGCACACTTGTGTGCTGTCGCGATATCACCGCCACGGCCATTTATGATGCGATTGCCGATGAGGGTGTCACCCATTTCGGCGCGGCCCCTATCGTTCTCAACATGATCGTAAATGCCAAGGATGAAGAGCGACGTGAGTTCGACCATATCGTGAGTGTTTTCACCGCTGGTGCACCTCCCCCTGCAGCGACGCTGCGCGCGATTGAGCCATTGGGATTTGACGTCACGCAGGTTTACGGGCTGACCGAAACCTACGGGCACGTGACCGAATGCATGTGGCACGACAAGTGGAACGACCAAGCCGAGGAAGAGCGTTACGCCATCAAGGCGCGCACAGGGATTTTGATGGCCTTTATGGAAGACATCACGTCGATGAACCCCGAAACCATGTCGCAAGTTCCTATGGACGGGGAAACCCAGGGCGAGATTATGATCCGGGGCAATTCCGTGATGAAAGGGTATCTGAAGAACCCCGAAGCCACCGAAGAGGCGTTTGCCGGTGGATATTTCCACTCAGGCGATATCGCTTACCAACACGAAGACGGCTATCTGAAGATCGCGGACCGCGCCAAAGACATCATTATTTCAGGTGGTGAAAACATCAGCTCGATTGAGGTCGAAGGTGTTTTGATGAAACATCCCGCAGTGCTCTTGTGCGCTGTGGTTGCGATGCCTGATGAGAAATGGGGCGAAGTGCCCTGTGCTTTTGTCGAGCTGAAAGACGGCGTTGAAACGTCCGAGGCTGATTTGATTGCATTTGCGCGTGAAAAGCTGGCCGGTTTCAAGACCCCGAAAAAGGTCGTGTTTCAGGAGCTGCCCAAAACCTCAACAGGTAAGATCCAGAAGTTTGAACTTCGCAAGTCGTTCTCTTAGGGTCAAACCCTGACGCAGAGATTGCTCGGTACAGGCCGGGCATGCTAAGCTCTGATCAACGAGGCAGAGCAGGCCCGCAACACTATGACGGCACTTGAGAAATACCAGCGGCTTGAAGCAGCGGGTCTTTGGCGTGCCTCACCGACAGCACAGCGTGTGGATGTGATCATCTCAGTCGGCGATGCGACGTTGACGATCTCGGACGGGGCTGACCGCCCATTGACCCATTGGTCGCTCGCAGCCGTTGAACGAAGCAATCCAGGTCAGCGCCCCGCAGTCTATTTTCCGAACGGCGATCCCAGCGAGACACTTGAGATCGCAACCAACGACGCGGACATGATTGATGCGATTGAAAAATTGCGTCGGGCCGTGGGCCGTGGCCGACCGCATCCCGGACGATTGCGATTGATGACATTTTTGGTCTCCATCGCCGCAGTGGTCGCTTTGCTCATGATTTGGCTGCCTGGAGCTTTGCGCAATCATGCCATTTCTGTTGTTCCGGATGTGAAACGTACAGAAATTGGCGCGGCCCTGCGCGAAGAAATGGAGCGTGTCACAGGCGCTGCATGCACGTCACAAGGGGGACAAGAGGCGCTGGAGCGCTTGGCCACACGGTTGCCCACGCAGATGGGGCAAGGTCGTTTTGATGTGGTGCGCAACGGGGTGGCAGGTGCGATTGCCCTGCCCGGCGGCACGATCCTTCTGGGGCGCAGCCTTGTGGAGGACCATGACGAACCTGATGTGCTTGCGGGGTATGTCGTTGCCGAACATGTGCGCGCGGTCATGTCTGATCCTCTTGAAGACATGCTTATGCATGGATCAGCCTTCGAGGTGGTACAGCTTTTGACCACGGGTGACCTGCCAGAAAGCACATTGGCGCGGTATGCCGAACATCTTTTGACGACACCTCGTCCCGCTTTGTCGAACGAAGCGTTGCTCAACGGCTTCCGCTCCTGGTCCGTTCGCGCCAGACCTTACGCCTACGCGGAAGATGTTACAGGGGAAAGCACGCTGGCTCTGATCGAAGCCGACCCCTACGCCAACGCGCCACCGCCGCCAATTCTGAGCGATGCGGACTGGCTACGTCTGCAAGGGATTTGTGGGGCTTAGCTTATCAACGGTCTGCTTCAACTGCGCGCAAGCGACGAGGCACGGTTTTTGTCCAGATCTCATCCATCTTGGCTTTGCCCGCGAGGGTTTGATGAGTGCGACGTGGATTGAGACGGTCATCCGTCCAAATAGGCTGGTATCCCTTAGGGACATAAAGCCCTTGTGAGGCTGTGCGCTGTTGCTCATAGACATGGCGCGGCGCAACGAGCGTGTGAGGGTTGATTTCCGAGCTGCGGATCGCGTTGGTGGACGATTTTTGTGTCGATACTTTCGAAACAGGAGCCTGCGCCACCACACGCGGTTTTGCCTTTGCCTTTGCCTTTGGCTTGCGCTTGGGCGCAGGTTTGGGGGCCGTCAACTCTACAACATCTGCAGCGGGCGTTGGGTCTGACACTGCAGCGGTTGTCGTCGTGGCCAGTTGTAATGTTGGTTGCTGCCCGCAGATCACACGTCTGTCCCGCGTCACACGCGGAATCCAAGTGACCTGCCCATCGATACCAGCGCGAACATACATACAACCCCTGCTATCGACATATTGTCGGCCGGCATAAGATGTTGGTGGAAATTCTGCAGGAAGATCAAAGCTTTCGCCGGATTGCGCCTGAACTTCTGCGCCAAAACACACCATGGCCGTCATCACAAAGGCTAAACCACCATATCTCATCACCATCCCCGAGCAGCGTCAGGTGAGACTGCCTGATTCAGGACGCCGAGTAAACCACCTGCTATTTTGTGCCAAACATCCGGTCGCCCGCATCCCCCAGACCCGGCAGGATGTAACCAATATCGTTA
>JBCCGP010000127.1:0-3641 GCA_039029215.1 Pseudomonadota bacterium | reverse complement strand
CTTGGGGGGTTCTTGGCTTGGGCTTTCGACCTCTTCGCAGGCGACCAAAAGACAGGTTGCTGCGGCGATGATAAATTTTTTGATCATATTAATTGGCTCCCAAACCCAAAGATTCGGGAGCCAGTCTAGGCTTTAAGAGCGCCCTTTCCAAGGGATCAGACGGTTTTCCATCTTGCGCATCAGCACTTCGATGCCCATGCCCACGATCCCGATGATAATCACACCCACCAAGATAATGTCGGTCTGTTGGAATTTAGAGGCCGCGATGATCATCTTCCCGATGCCTTTTTCTGCGGCAACTAGTTCTGCGGCGACAACCGTGCCCCAGCAAACCCCCATGGCGACACGAGCGCCAGTGAAGATTTGTGGCAAGGAATTGGGCACAATCACATGACGCATCAATTGCCGTCGGGTTGTGCCCAGCGAGTACGCAGCATGGATTTTTGAGATATTCACATCTGCCACGCCCGAGCGTGCAGCGATGACCATAATCCACAGCGCAGCAAGGAAGAGCAGAACAATCTTACCTTGCTCACCAATTCCAAACCACACAATCACCAGCGGGATCAGCGCAAGCGGTGGAATAGGCCGCATGAATTCCACGACAGGGTCAAACCAAGAGCGCAGCCAAGAGTTTAGACCCATGGCATAGCCCAGTGGAATACCGAAGAGACAGCCCAAGAACAGGCCAAGGATCACACGATAGAGCGACCAGAAAAGATGTTCCCAAAGTGAGATGCCTTGGTAGCCCTCGTTGTTCAGGCTGACAAAGCGGCTCCAAACCTGTTCGGGGGGTGGCAGGAACAACGGATCCATGGTCCAACCGGTATAGGCGCGGAATTGTAGCGATCCTTTTGGAAGCATCGCAATCGCGCCACCTTCGACTTCGACTGTTTCGCCCGGTTTGATGGGCTGACCATTAATCGCTGTGACCGCAAAACCATCTTCTTTTGCGCCTTCGTCGTTGCGTTGTGCCCCAACCGGCTTACGACGGCGTTCGGGTGTCACCACGACGTCGTTCATTGCAAAGCCGCCAGTTTCCGCGCCCGCTTCTGGTTTTTCGGGCCGATCTTCGAACTTGTGAACAAGAACGGTGACTGTCGCGGTATCGGTTTCGCCCGCGCCGTTTTGGGCCGTGTATTCAAACTGGGTTTGGCCAACATAAGGTGTTGGCAAGCTAAACGGTAGAAGTTTTGAGCCGGTTGCAAGCGACCAAATGAACAGCAATGACAGCACTGATGCGATGGCTGCGAACCAAATCGCTTTGACGGAGCTTGCGTCGCCAAAGGAAACGGTTTTTTGTTTATCAAAGCTGGAGCGGCGCTTTTTGCCGTCTAATACCAGAGAATAGAACCCATAAAGCAAGGCAGAGAAGAGTAGGAAAACCGCAAGAATGCCTGCGATGCCTGGGATCATCTGAAGCAACGTTAGAACCGCCTCAGACAGTTCGTTCCAAGGGGGCAGGTTGAATAAGAGCCAATCCGTAAAACGTTCCATTATCTTGCCTCCTTCCGGCCCATAATTTCTTCTTCCATATCCCAGATCATGGTCAGGATTTCATCGCGGGTCGGGCCAAATTTCTTGTGCTTTTTTACCTCGCGTAGATCAGCGCCAACGCCAAGTTCAGCAAAGGGAAGTTTATATTCTTTGTGCACACGGCCGGGGCGCGGTGCCATGACCAACAAACGCTCGCCCAAAAGCAGGGCTTCTTCAACCGAGTGTGTGATCAGGACAATCGTTTTGCCTGTTTCTTTCCAGATGTCCAAAACAAGTGATTGCATCTTTTCACGCGTCAGCGCGTCAAGTGCACCTAGTGGTTCGTCCATCAGAATTACGTCTGGATCATTCGCCAAGCAGCGTGCCAAAGCAACACGTTGCTGCATGCCGCCTGACAGCTCGTAGATCATTTTATCGCCAAAGCCCTGCAGGCCGACGATTTCCAAAAGCTCTTCTGTGCGTTTTGAAATATCAGCGGCCGGTTTGCCGCCCATTTTAGGGCCGAAGCCGATATTTTCGGCGACGTTCATCCACTCAAACAGCGCACCTTGCTGGAAGACCATGCCGCGTTCGGAAGAGGGGCCTGTGACCCGATCCCCGTTCAGGATCACCTCGCCACCAGTTGGTGCCAGAAATCCCGCAAGAATATTAAGCAATGTCGTCTTACCGCAACCCGATGGGCCCAATACGGAGAGGAGTTGACCGCTTTCGATACTCAAATTGATGTTCTTGAGCGCCTCTACATCTGCCCCACCAGGGATTTCAAATGTCATCGAGACGTCGTTTATGGCAAGACCTTGCATGTCTTTTGTCCCTTGTCTTTAAAAAAAAGCGCGGCCCGAAGGCCACGCCCGTTAGCTTACCAATCGACGGCTTATTTCGCCATCATTGCTTTTGCTGATTCAAGGTAAGTTGTGTTGACCAGCGGCGCATAGTCAGAAAGCGCTGTGATCTTACCGTCTGCTTCCAAAGATGCAGCGCTGTTTGCAAGATATTCTGCAACAAAGCCACCCATCCAAGCGTCAGAAAGTTGTGTTGCAACATCTGGGAAACCGAACACGTCCATAACAGCAGTTGTGCCTTCAAGGTCCATACCTGCTTCTTTGGCGATTGCTTCCATCATTGGCGCACGGTCAGCTGCGTACATGGCGTTCATGTCTGCTGTTAGCGTCAAAAATTTTGCAAGAACTTCTGGGTTCTCTTCACCGAAAGATGTTGGGATAGATGTCACGTCGAACACTTTACCAACAACAGCCTCTTTTTCTGCGCCAGAAATCAACACGTTACCGTGCTGTTTCATTGTACGCAGTGAACCACCCCAACCACATGCCATCGCAAGGTCAGTAGAAGGCTGGCTGAATGCTGCCGCTGAGTCAGATGGCGCCATGTCAACGATAGTCAAAGAAGACTCGTCGATACCGAAATGCTTCATCTGAGCCAAGAAACCAGAATGTGCAGCCGTACCCAAAGGAACGGCAACTTTCTTGCCTGGCAGTTCAGCCGCAACGTTTTCTGCTGTGATCTCAAGCTCTGAACGAACAACGCAGTTGTCGTTGTCAGAGTATGTTACGGCGATATCAACGATCTGAAGGTCCTGACCCGCAGCTGTTGCAACCAAGAATGGCGTCACACCTTGGGAGAAAGAGATATGAACATCACCTGATGCCATCGCTGCAGACATTGCAGTACCAGCGTCAAAAGATACCCATTTAACTGGGATACCAAGTTTTTCGGAATAAAGTTTGTTTGCCTGTGCAAACTGGTTTGGTGTCGGCCATTCCAAGAAGTAGGCCACGACCAGCTCGTCCAGCGCTTTCGCAGCACCTGTTGTTGCGGCAAGCGCAACAGCAACCGCTGTAAGAGTTTTCGTGAATTTCATTTAACAGTTCTCCCTGTGAAGTGATAATTTATGGTCAGTCCGAGCAAAGCAGAATTTAATTCGCCCGAATCCGCGACGACCCTGCACCAGATCGCGCATAAGTTCAAAGGAAATTCATATGTCCAAGCGGGTCAAGCGGATAGTCCGACAGGAGTGATTAAAAAACGACAAATTGTCGCTTTTTAATGCAATCTGCGAAGATTATGCGCTGAGAAGTTCGGGTGTAACAGATTCGACCGCACGCGCACTGTTCATAATGATATGT
>JBCCGP010000126.1:0-3721 GCA_039029215.1 Pseudomonadota bacterium | reverse complement strand
AGCTTATAAATTCTCTGGCTGTGGCATGCCAAGAACATGATAGCCACCATCGACGCGAATGATCTCGCCCGTTGTGCATGCGCCTTGTTCTGAACACAGATAAACCGCTGTTCCACCGACAGCTTCAAGCGTTGCATTGGCCCGCATAGGGGCATTCGCCTCTGTCTGGCGGAAGGTTTTGCGCGCCCCGCCGATTGCCGCACCTGCAAGGGTTTTCATTGGGCCGGGCGATATCGCGTTTACACGAATGCCGTTTGGACCAAGATCGTTTGCAAGGTAACGCACGGATGCCTCTAACGCGGCTTTTGCCACACCCATGACATTGTAAAACGGCGTGACCCGGGTGGAGCCTTGATAGGTGAGCGTGATAATTGATCCGCCCTCATTCATCAACTCAGATGCACGGCGCGTAACTTCGATCAGCGAATAGCATGAAATATCAAGCGAGTTTTTGAAATTGGCGCGGCTTGTGTCCACAAACCGTCCCGTCAGCTCGTTTTTATCTGAAAATGCAATCGCGTGGATCAGAAAATCAATTGATCCCCATTTGTCCTTTAATTCTGCGAACGCGGTATCAAGCGATGCATCATCTGTCACATCCGCATCGACCAGAATATTTGACCCAAGCGAGGCGGCAAGCGGTTCCACACGCTTTCCAAAAGCCTCGCCTTGATAAGTAAAAGCAAGCTCGGCCCCTTCATCTGAAAGCGCTTTGGCAATTCCCCAAGCAATCGAGCGCTCATTGGCAACGCCCATGACTAAGCCACGCTTGCCCTTCATCAAATCAGCCATGATATTTGCTCATCACAAGCGTTGCGTTGGTGCCGCCAAATCCGAAGGAGTTTGACAGAACGGTATCAAGACCTGCGTTATCAACCCGTTCCATTGCGATTTCAGATGCGTCGATGGCCGGATCAAGTTCGGTTATGTTCGCGCTCGCGGCAATGAAATCCTGATCCAACATGATTGTTGAATAAATTGCCTCTTGAACGCCAGTTGCGCCCAAAGAATGACCCGTCAAAGATTTGGTTGAAGAAATCGGTGGTGTTGACCCTTGGCCAAAGACCCGGCGTACTGCCTCGATTTCTGTTACATCCCCAGCAGGGGTGGAGGTGCCATGCGCATTGATATAGTCGATTTTGCGATCACCAACGGTTGATATTGCCAAACGCATCGACCGTTCGCCACCCTCGCCGGAGGGGGCAACCATGTCATACCCATCAGATGTCGCACCATATCCTGTGACTTCGGCATAAATCTTGGCCCCACGCGCCAAGGCATGATCCAATTCTTCCAAAACAACCACACCGCCGCCACCTGCGATAACAAATCCATCGCGGGTTGCATCGAACGCGCGGCTGGCGGTTTGTGGTGTATCGTTATATTTCGAGCTCATCGCGCCCATTGCGTCAAACATGCACGACATGGTCCAATCCAATTCCTCGCCCCCACCGGCAAAGACGATATCTTGTTTGCCAAGCTGGATTTGTTCAACGCCATTTCCGATACAATGGGCAGAGGTCGAACAAGCCGACGTGATTGAATAATTGATACCTTTAATCTTGAAGGGTGTGGCCAAAGTTGCAGAGTTGGTGGAACTCATCGTGCGCGTCACCATGAAAGGGCCCATACGCTTGGGCGCACCTTTTTCCAAAGTAATCTTATGCGAGTTGAATAGGTTAATAGTGGACGGTCCACCGGACCCCATAACCAACCCCGTGCGTTCGTTAGAAACTTCGTTTTCCTCCAAACCAGCATCCGCAACGGCTTGTTCCATCGCCAGATAGTTATAAGCCGCACCATTGCCCATGAAACGCATTTGACGTTTGTCGATATGTTCGGTCACATCAATCTGCGGCTCGCCGTGGATTTGGCTGCGAAAGCCTTTTTCGGCATAATCCGGTGCTGCAACAATGCCAGAGCGTCCGTCGCGCAAGCTTTGTGTTACTTCTTCAATGTTATTTCCGATCGAGGAGATGATCCCCATCCCCGTTATCACTACGCGGCGCATGCGCGATCTCCTTCAAACCTAAGCTGTTGGATTATGCATCTGAAAGGCCAACTTTCATGTCTTTGACCATGTAAATTGTTTCGCCATCTGCTTCAACCCGTCCGTCTGCGATACCAACTTTGATCCGGCGGTCAATCACGCGGGTGAAATCGACAAAATATGTCAGCATTTTGCGGTCGGGTTTAACCATGCCCGTCAACTTCACTTCGCCCACGCCAAGCGCCATACCGCGCCCTTCCATGCCCCGCCATCCAAGATTGAATCCGGTCAACTGCCACAACCCGTCCAAACCCAAACAGCCGGGCATGATCGGGTTTCCTTGGAAGTGACAGTCAAAAAACCAAAGGTCGGGGGTGATATCGAATTCAGCAACAACATGACCTTTGCCATGATCACCACGGTCCGCAGAAATATCCGTGATCCGATCCATCATCAACATCGGGGGCAGGGGAAGCTGCGCGTTTCCCGGGCCAAAAAGCTCTCCTCTGGCGCATTGCAACAAGCCTTCTTTGTCGTATTGCGTTGGTCTGTCAGTCATTTGGATATTGTCCTTCCGCTCCCTGCCGAATGTCCCTAGCACGGGTGATAGTTTAAGAACAAGAGAGGAGGGGACGTGCACATTTTCGCGCTCTGAATTTAACTTGTACGATTTCTAACGAGGGACTAGAGCAAAAGCATGAGATGTCTTTTCCTTGGCGATATTATGGGCCGATCGGGCCGCAAAGCGATTGCTGAAAATATCGCCCAGATACGTGTGGATCATCGCCTTGATTTCATTTGCGCCAATGCGGAAAATGCAACTGGCGGCATGGGATTGTCCGGATCGCATGCCAAGTCATTGCTGGACGCTGGGTTGGATTGTATCACGCTTGGGGATCACGCGTTTGATCAGCGCGATATGCAGCAATTTTGTGAGGCTGAACCACGTATCATAAGGCCACTAAATTACGCTAAAAGCTGTCCCGGCAGTGGCGCAAGGGTGTTTAATGCCACAAATGGAAAGAAAGTCTTTGTTGCCCAAGCGCTTGGGCAAGTCTTTATGAAACGCGCCTTTGCCGATCCGTTCTCGGCTTTGGATGAAGCGCTAAAGGCCGCCCCTTTGGGGGGCTTGGCCCAAGCTGTCATTGTTGATTTTCATGCAGAAGCGACATCCGAGAAAATGGCGATGGGGCATTGGTTGGATGGTCGGGCCTCTTTGGTTGTTGGAACCCACACACATGTTCCGACCGCTGATACTATGATTTTGCCGGGCGGGACGGGATACCAAACAGATGCGGGTATGTGTGGCGATTATAATTCTGTAATTGGTATGGAAAAATCCGAACCCATGCGCAGATTTATCACCGGCATGAACAAGGACCGTTTTACACCAGCCAGCGAAGAGGCCACACTTTGCGGTGTATTGGTCGAGACTGACGATAAATCAGGCAAGGCTGTATCTTGCATGCCATTCCGCTTCGGCGGCCGTTTGCAAGCGACCAATCCATGAGGCACGTCGAATGGTATTACTATTTGATCTTGCTTGCGGCTGGCATGGTTTGGGGCGCAACTATTCCGGGCGTCAAAATTGTTATGTCGACGGGATTACCAGTGATTGGTGTCTTATTTTGGCAAGGTTTGCTTGTGGGTTTGTTTGCGTTTGTAATGGCGCTTTTGCGCGGCGCAAAGTTTCGCCTAAACAACGCACGTTTGCGTCTGGTCATCGCGATT
>JBCCGP010000125.1:0-3802 GCA_039029215.1 Pseudomonadota bacterium | reverse complement strand
GGTCTGGCCACACTTTGCATCGGCTCTGGCATGGGTGCAGCAACAATTATCGAGCGCGTTTAAGCGGTCTGAGCAGGAGGAAATTATGACTGATTTTCATTACGATGTAGACGGCGACGGCATTGCGACCATCACATGGGACACGCAGGGCAAGTCGATGAACGTGCTGAACTTGGATGCGTTGCAGGATTTGGTGGCGTGTGTCGACAAGCTGTTGGCCGACGACAATGTGAAAGGTGGCATCATCACCTCTGCGAAGAAGGATTTCGCAGGTGGCATGGACCTAAACGTGATTAAAAAGATGGCCGAGATGGCGGGTGATAACCCGGCACAAGGTTTGATGGACGGCATTATGGGCTTCCATGACATGACACGCAAAATCGAACGTGCGGGCATGGATGATAAAAATAAGGGCGGCAAACCCATCGTAGCAGCCTTGCCCGGAACGGCCTTGGGCATCGGATATGAAATTCCGCTGGCCTGCCACCATATTATTGCAGCCGATAATCCAAAAGCCAAAATTGGCCTGCCGGAGATTATGGTCGGTATCTTCCCTGGAGCGGGGGGAACCACGCGGATCAGCCGTTTGATGGATATGATGACAGCGGCACCGATCCTGCTACAAGGCAAACTTTATGACCCGCAAGGCGCGAAACGCGTTGGAATGGTCCATGAAGTTGTTGAGGCGGATCAATTGCTGGCGCGTGCGAAAGAATGGGTTTTGAACGCGACCGACGAGGATATCGTGAAACCTTGGGACAAAAAGGGCTTCAAGATGCCAGGTGGCGCGCCCTATCACCCAGCGGGTTTCATGAATTATGTCGGTGCTTCCGTGATGGTGCATTCGAATACCAAAGGTGTTTACCCAGCGGCCCAAGCGCTTCTGTCAGCTGTTTATGAAGGGGCTTTGGTGCCCTTTGATACAGCGATCAAAATCGAGGCACGGTGGTTTACGAAAATTTTGATGAACCCATCCTCTAGCGCGATGATCGATACGCTGTTTACTAATAAATCAGCCTTGGAAAAAGGCGCGAACCGTCCTGATGTTGGCAAAGATATGAAGGTCAAGAAACTTGGCGTTCTGGGCGCAGGCATGATGGGGGCGGGTATTGCCTTTGTCTCCGCTCGTTCTGGCATCGAAGTTGTGTTGATGGATCGTGATCAAGCCGCCGCCGATCGGGGAATTGAAACGATCACAGGTATCCTGGATGAAGGTGTGAAGCGCAAGAAAGTCACCGAAGAGAAGAAGGCCGAAATTCTGGGCCGTGTGACGGCAACACCAGATTATGACGCACTGAAAGGCTGTGATCTGATCGTGGAAGCTGTGTTTGAAGATCCAGACGTGAAAGCGGGCGTCACAAAGCTTGCCGAAGCGCAATTGGATGCGGATGCAATTTTCGCGACAAATACCTCTACCCTACCGATCACCGAGCTTGCCAAAGCCAGCCGCAATGATGAACGGTTCATCGGTATCCATTTCTTTAGCCCAGTGCATAAGATGAACTTGGTGGAGATCATCAAGGGCAAGAATACGGGGCCTGAGGCGGTCGCTAAAGCCTTGGATTTTGTGGCGCAAATTAAGAAGACGCCGATTGTTGTGAATGACGAACGCTTCTTCTATGCCAATCGCTGTATCCTGCCTTATGTGAACGAAGGTATCACGATGCTGGCCGAAGGCGTTGAGCCTGCGCTGATTGAAAATGCGGCAAAGCTGATGGGCATGCCCGTTGGACCGCTGCAATTGGCCGATGAGGTTTCAATTGATCTGTCTGTGAAAATTGTCAAGGCAACGCAAGAAGCGCTGGGTGATGACTATAAAGGCACAAATGCCGAAGAGATCCTGTTTAAAATGTTCGATGCAGACCGGCTGGGCCGCAAGAACAATAAGGGCTTTTATGCCTATGATGAAAAGGGCAAGCGGGTGAGCATCTGGCCAGAATTGCGCGACTGGTATCCTGTTGCGGATGAACAACCAAGCCTAGAGCATGTCAAACATCGCCTTGCGATGGCGCAGGTTCTAGAAGCAGTCCGTTCGTTCGAGGATGGCGTTTTGGAAGATATCCGTGAAGGCGATGTTGGTGCGATCCTTGGGTGGGGTTTCCAGCCATGGTCTGGTGGACCGTTCCGTTGGCTCGATATCATCGGTGCAACTGATGCAGTCGAGATCTGTGACGAACTGACCGAAACCGTGGGCGAGCGTTTCACAACGCCAGCATTGCTTCGTGAATTGGCAGAAAAGTCAGAGACGTTCTATGGCCGCTATGGGCCAGAAGCTGCGTAACGCTTCGCCGAAAATACAATGAAAATGAAAGGGTCGCCGAATTGGCGGCCTTTTTCACGTTTGTGGGGAACAAAACAGGTATACAAGAAAACTTGTTTTCCTGTTTACAGGTTTTCTGGTCTCGCGGAACTTTTTAAGAAAATACGAAAACAAAGGTGTTTATTTTAGGTATTTATCAGAGCCAGATTTTCGCGTTCTAACCATGGATTTGCTGCCCATGGCACCAATCGTCTTCCTACCGCTCAGCCGATATTTGGATCGGCACGCCGGGCTCGTCTTTGCCACAACGAATGACAAGCGAGGTTTTCACATTCGCAACATTGTCTGCGCTTGTAAGATGCTCGGTCAAAAACCTTTGAAAGCTGCCCAGATCAGGTGCCACGCATTTAAGTAAAAAATCAATCTCGCCATTCAGCATATGGCACTCGCGCACATAGTCCCACGACCGGCACAGATCTTCGAAGGATTGTAGATCCGCTTCGGCTTGGGAATGCAAACCGACCATGGCAAAAACCTGCACTTCGAACCCCAAAATGGCCGCATCTAAATCGGCGTGATATCCTGTGATATAACCGGCCTCCTCCAATGCACGCACGCGGCGCAGGCAAGGGGGGGCTGTGATGCCAACCTGTTCTGCCAGATCGACATTGGTGATACGCCCATCATCCTGTAGAATCTTCAAAATTTTTAAATCAATGTCATCTAGCTTTGGCATAAGCGCCAACTTAGCGAAGCTTCACCGCGAATTGAAGGAGAATGATGGTTTTATCTACCAAATCTGCTTTCGTGTTGCGCCATCGCAATCTATAAGGATCGCCAGATCATTTGGGGAAAACTGCCATGTCAGAAACGCGCAAAACGCGGGTGCTTATCATTGGGTCCGGTCCAACGGGTTATACAGCGGCGGTTTATGCCAGCCGCGCGATGCTCAATCCGATTTTGGTTCAAGGGATCGAGCCGGGCGGACAGCTGACGACCACAACCGAGGTTGAAAACTGGCCCGGTGACACAGAAGTGCAAGGCCCCGATCTGATGGTCCGGATGGAGGCGCATGCCCGCGCCATGGGCACAGAAATTATCGGCGACATTATAAGTTCGCTTGATCTGTCAAAACGCCCGTTCAAAGCGGTGGGTGACAGTGGCACGACCTATGAATGTGATGCGGTGATTTTGGCAACGGGTGCCCGGGCGAAATGGCTGGGGCTGGACAGTGAAGAGAAATTCAAAGGCTTTGGTGTTTCGGCTTGTGCAACATGCGATGGTTTTTTCTATCGCAACCAAGAAATTGTTGTGATCGGTGGCGGCAATACGGCTGTGGAAGAGGCGCTGTTTTTGACTAATTTTGCGTCCAAAGTCACGCTTATCCACCGCCGCGACGAATTGCGCGCGGAAAAAATATTGCAAGATCGTTTGTTTAAGAACGAAAAAATTGAACCGTTGTGGTTCCACGAATTGGTCGAGGTCAAAGGGGCCGACAATCCGCTGGGCGTCGAAAGCGTCGTGGTCAAACATACCAAAACG
>JBCCGP010000124.1:0-3815 GCA_039029215.1 Pseudomonadota bacterium | reverse complement strand
CGCGCACGCCGCAGGGGTCGGCACCGACCAGCAAGCCGGCATCATGGCCCAGCGCCGACGAGCCAGGCTGAGCGCTAGCGCCGACCAGTTCGGCCAAGAAAATGGCTAAATTGGCTATCAATCGCGAAGCGCATGCGACCTAAGAAAGGAGCAAGCGCTACTCCAAAAAATACGAGACAGAGAGCCAGCTCTAGAACCGTTAGTTTTTCAACAGAATTGGCCCATTCCCGACTTTCGACAAAATGTGATTCTGGCAAGCTCAACTTCCTAAAAGTGGACGTTCGCTGAGGCTACCCGATTGTCACTTTCAGTGTTCTTAAAAAATCTGTAGGAAAAAGTTCAGTATATCCAAGTGTTGACTAAACTATGAGTGATTTCACAAACGACATTTACGATCCAGAATTTGTGGCCGATCTCTTTGACCGTTGTTCGTCTAGCTATCGGCGCTGGAGCGCCATTAGTTCGTTTGGTTTTATCGCGGTATGGAGGCGACAATGTGTTGCTCGCTTAGCAACTCCACAAAGTGCCCAACCAGTTGTGGTTGATTTGATGGCGGGGACAGGTGAAGTCTGGCCTTATCTGCTGCGTCGTTTTCCTGGCTTGCAGAAGATAACGGCATTAGACATTTCTCACCGCATGCATCTCGAAGCTGTTGATCGGCTGCACGGTGCATATGCTGACAGGATCACGCATATTGAAGCAAATGCCCTAAAAACCGATCTTCCAGAGAATTGCGCTGATCTTTTGATATCCACTTTTGGGCTCAAAACGTTCAATGTTGATCAGCAGAAAATTCTCGCACAGCAGATTGCTCGAATTTTGAAGCCTGGTGGTAGCTTTGCGTTGATTGAAGCATCGGATCCAAAAGGCTGGACGCTCCGTCCGATCTACCGCTTATACCTAGATAAGGTGCTTCCAACAGTGGAGCGATACTTCCTGAGAGGTGCCAATGATTTCAGCATGATTGGAACTTACACGCGTCACTTCGGGGACAGCACCCAAATGGCAGACGCTTTGATGGCAACTGGTCTTTCAGTTGAAATAAAGAAACATTTCTTCGGTTGCGCAACCAGTGTTGCGGGCATGAAGCCGGTAAGCAAGAAATAGGCTATAGAAACTCGCGTAAAGCGAAACATCGGTTAGTATGGGCTCTTTTCAGCAGTCTCGGCCCAAAACCGACCTACGACCTATTTAAACTAAACTCTGCTGCTGCTCTCAAAAGCAGACATTCGATGGCAAGGCGTTTATTTTCTGAAATAACTAAGGTTTAGCTTTCAGGTTGATTTCTGAGTTCCCTCCACCCAAAATTCGTTCCGTCGCTGTCGAATGCGTTCCGCAAGAAAATCAACAAACAAACGAACACGTGCTGTGTTGCGAAGGTCGCGGTGTAGCAAGAGCCATAAGCTTCGATAAGCAAGCGGTTGTTGGAATGGGGCGCGGATTAGACCATGCGCGCGATCACCAAGATTGCACGCAAGATAAGCCATTCCCAACCCCGATGCGGCAAGTGTGATCAAGGGAACCAGCTCTGACACACGGTGCCTTAACGTAGCTTTGGGGTAATAGCTTTGCTTCAGCCAATCCGCGCTTAGCGCCCCTTCTGGCTCGTGCCATCCGATGAAGTGCAGACCCTTACCAGCATTATCTTTTATCCGTTTTGCATAGTCTGGTGTGCAATAAGCCGCTTGTGACATATCGACCAGCTTTCTACCTACGACATCATCGCTGACATCATAGGAAACACGCAGAGACACATCCGCCTCGTGCCGCGATAAATCGGCGATGTCATTGGTGAAATACATATTGAGCGAGATATCTTTGTAGCGATCCGAAAATGCCGCGATGTCATCCATAATCGATGTCATCGCCAAACCATGGGGCAAGGTTACATAAACCGTTCCGCTTGGCTCTGAATCTTTACCGACGATCAGCCGAGAGGCAGCGGTCATTTCCTCTTCCACGCGTTCGGCGTAGGGCAGGAGGTCTTCGCCAATCTGTGTCAAAACAAATCCCTGTTTCGAACGATCAAAGAGACGGCTGCCAAGCTGTTCTTCCATCAAACCAAGGCGCCGTGTCAGTGTAGAGTGATTTGCCTTCATCTGATCCGCCGCTCCGCGGAGCGTGCCCGCGCGCGCGATTGCCAAGAACACTTTCAGGTCTTCCCAATTCAGCTCACTACTTGCCATTTGCACAAATCCACATGGTTCAAAAATGAAACACTATGTTCAAAAATACCTATCTACATAACATTTTTCAACCATCCTAATTTGGGTTCATCAACAACCTCCAAAGGACAGAAAAAATGAACCCGATCCAATCAATCTTAATCACTGGCGCAAATGCTGGTTTGGGTCGCGAAGCTGCGCGTCAGCTCGCGCTCCATAAAGGTATTGAGAAAATCTATCTCGGATGCCGCAACCTTGAAAAAGCCGAAGCCGCAAAAACAGCGCTAGAGGCGGAAACAGGTCGCGATATTTTTGAGATCATCCAAATCGATGTCTCAAGCACTGCATCGGTCCGTAAGGCCGTGAAATCGCTCAGCACGCCCATTGATGCGGTAATCTTAAACGCTGGCGGGACCGGCGGGCGCAACCCAAATGCCCATACCAAAGATGGCGTCACCAATATCTTTGCTGCAAATGTGCTGGGCCATGTGGTTCTTGTTGACGAGCTTTTGAAACGCCAACTTGTGGCCTCAACGATCCTTTACGCTGGATCAGAGGCCGCGCGAGGCATTCCAAAAATGGGTGTGGCGCGACCAGAGATGGAAAGCGCATCGGTCGAAGAATTTGCCGCGATCGCAGATGGCTCAAAATTCGGCTCCAAAGCTGACCCGCTTGATATCTATGGCATCATCAAACTTACTGGTGCGATGTGGATGGCTTCTATGTCGCGTAAATATCCCCATATTCGATTTGTGACCATGAGCCCTGGTGGCACAACGGGCACAAATGGCATGGATGACCTGCCATTCTTAAAGAAGGTTTTCTTCAAATATATTGGCGGAACATTGATGCCAATTTTCGGCATGATGCATAGCGTTGAACAAGGCGCTCGGCGTTATGTCGATGGATTGCTCAATCCAAAATTCGAAAGCGGGCATTTCTATGCCAGCCGCGCAGGCTCCCCAACGGGTCCTGTGGTTGATCAAGTCTCGATCGACGCCTTCCTTGGCGATGTTGCAGCCCAAGACAATGCAAATAGCGCCGTTCACCAATTCGCTTAACCCCACTCACTCAAAGGAGATAAATATGGAACTTACTCTACAAATCCTCGTTGGGCTTGCAGCCCTAATGCTCTCTGGCCTGGGCGTCATGTCAATGTTTGCCCCGCGCCGTATGGTTGGCAATTTCGCCATCGAACCGATTGGAAATGCTGGCCTGAATACAATTCGCTCCCTGATCGGTGGGCTATTCTTGGCAAGTGTCGCAATGCTTGTATTTGGCCTTGCAACAGGTCAAACCCTCGGCTTCCTAGCGGTGGCTTTGCTTCTTGGCGTGGTCGCCTTCGGTCGCGTCGTGGGCATCGTGACAGATGGCTTTGACAAGGCCGTTATGCCGCCCCTGCTTGTTGAAATTGTGATGATAGCAATACTGATTGTTGCTTACAGCTACACTTAAATCCAATAGAAACAAATTGATCGTGCAGCAGCCCCACGGGCTGCTGTATTGCTTCGGCCTATTCTGTTGAAAAACTCTGATTGATTTGAGTGCTAATGCCTGATTCATTTTGATAAAAAGAGGTGCTTTCAGATGATGGGGCCACAGCAGGTCGCACAATCAGCGTTGTTTTATGATTTTTCATTGGATGAGTTT
>JBCCGP010000123.1:0-3818 GCA_039029215.1 Pseudomonadota bacterium | reverse complement strand
CCCGAAGTTGCCCAAATCGCGTTTTTAAGCGAAGGCGGTCCACAGCGTGACCGTCTGTTGCTGGATCGGGATGGGGACGGATTTGCCTGCGGCTGGACGCCTGATATGGCGCGGTGAGCCACCCCCGCTCTCCTAATTTTGGCGAACGCCGCCATGGCGCGGGCCGCGCGCCCGATATGGTGGTCCTTCATTACACTGGAATGCAAACGGCCGAGGCGGCTGTTGCACGCCTATGCGATCCAGCCTTTGAAGTGTCTGCCCATTATGTCATTGCCGAGGATGGACGTGTCTTTGACTTGGTTTCAGAAGAAAAGCGCGCATGGCATGCAGGGATAGGTGCGTGGGGCGATGTGCGCGACGTGAACTCTCACTCGATTGGCATTGAGCTGGCCAATCCGGGCCCAGAGGGTGCTTTGGGGCATTTTCCAGAAGAGCAAATGCGAGTGTTGGAGCGGATATTGGGTGAATTGTTGGCGCGTTACAGCATCCCAAAGGAACGCGTTGTGGGGCATTCGGATATTGCGCCGGGCCGAAAATTTGATCCAGGTCCGTTGTTCGATTGGCAGCGTTTGGCAAAAGGCGGACTTTCGATCTGGGCGCATGGGAAAGCCGATTGTGCGGACTGGGCGCGCTTTAAAACAGCTGCGCTGAGATTTGGATACCGACCCGCGTCAGAAACGCTTGCGGGTTGGCAAGAGGTTCTGCACAGTTTCCGGTTGCGTTTCAGGCCGGAACAGACGGGTGATCTTGATCCATATGATCTGGGAACACTTGAAACGTTGGCGCGGGATTATCCCTGTGCATTTGTGGATTAACGCGGCCCGCGTGGTGTTATGGACGCTTCTGCACCCCCCACCGCGCGGGCCAGTCGCCCTGCTGGCAGGAATTGACGTCAGTCAATTCCTGAAATAGTGCAAAGCCGCGGATGGCTGGATAATCGCGGGGCGCTTCGCGCGTCGAGGAAAGTCCGGACTCCTTAAAGCAATGGCGGCGGGTAACGCCCGCCTGGGGCAACCCAAGGGAAAGTGCCACAGAAAGCAAACCGCCCTCAATCGAGGGTAAGGGTGAAAGGGTGGGGTAAGAGCCCACCGCGGGTCTGGTGACAGGCCTGGCATGGTAAACCCCGCCAGGAGCAAGACCAAGTAGGAACTGCGCTTCCGTGGGCCCGCTTTAGCCCCAGCGGTTCGGGTGGTTGCATGAGGGGTCTGGCAACAGGCCCCCAAGATGAATGATTATCCCAGACAGAATCCGGCTTATAGGCCATCCGCATATTCATGTCCTCGCTAGGACACACGCTTAATCCATGACAATAATGAAGCATATCAAATAGGCTTAATAGATTGAAATGAACTGTAGGCTTCACCGAACCTATGCTTACACATACACGTAGCAATTGTTATTCTGTCATGGATTAGCGTCCTCGCCCATTCTTTGCCTGATATCTTCTTCATTGATGATATTTGGTTTTTGTGCTGAACTGATATCCTTGGGATGGCAAAGTATCCGAAACATATGACTGCGGAGTAGATGTTCCGTGGTTGGTTACGAAAAAAGGGGATCTTATGTCGGTATGGCTCGTTGGTGTTTCGGGTTTCGTGATTATGTTGGCTTTGACATACGTGGTCCTGATGGTGCTATATTTTAGTATGGGCATAGCCCTTGAGCTTATTAGTGCGCGCCACCCGGAGCGCCGCATTCAGCATCGCGCGGCGTCTAACAAACAAACGGATATCCGCCAATCGATCCTCTCACTTTTCAGCATTTCGGCCTATGTTGCGGGCGGATTGTGGTTGCAGCTTAGCGGATACACGCTGTTCAATATTTGGGAATTATCTTGGTGGTCGATCATTGTTGGGCTTCTGGTCAGTGTCGTCATCTATGATGCATGGTTTTATTGGTTCCACCGTCTTATGCACACAAAGCTTTTCTATCGGTTTCATGCGCAACATCATGTTTCGGTTGCGCCCACTGCTTGGTCAAACAACAACGACAATCTTGTTGGTACTTTTTTCGAACAAAGCTATTTTCTTGTTGCACCGATCCTTATGCCATTCCCACCAGTAGTGTTTGTTTTGCACAAAGTTTGGGACCAAGTTACTGGAATGATCGGTCACGCAGGGCACGAATTCTTTGCATCGCCGAGTGCCCGCGCGCCTTGGCCAGGCGTCTGTACCACCTATCATGACCAGCACCATTCATATTTTCACTTCAACTTTGCCAACACGTTTACAATCTGGGATCGGCTATGCGGAACATTGCATCCGCGATACGAAAGCAGGGTAAGGGAGTTTGAGCGCATTGCCGACGGCCAACCCGCGAAAAACAAGCCTTCATAAGGCTGAGCGGTCGGGTCGATTTCTGGGGATATCGTCGCGTTTGGCGCAACGGCGGCATCGGCCAATACGATCGTTGATATCGCGGCAGGGGATGAACGGTTTTCAACCCTCGTGGCCGCTGTGACAGCAGCGGGCTTGGCGGACACTTTGGCCAGTGAAGGGCCATTTACCGTTTACGCACCCGTAAATGATGCTTTTGCAGCGCTTCCTGAAGGCACTGTTGAAACGCTGTTGATGCCAGAAAACAAAGACCAGCTGACCAATGTCCTGCTTTACCATGTGGATGACCGCAAATTGATGGCAGGCGACATTCCAGCAGGTGCGAACTATTTCAAACCAATTTTGGACTCAGAACGCTTGTGCATTGATAAGACCGCAAACGGTGTGATGATTTCCGACGGAACGGGCGAAATGGCAAATGTTGTGATCGCCGATATTGTCGCAGATAATGGCGTGATCCATGTCGTCGACAAAGTGTTGTTGCCGGGTGCACGGCCTGATTGCCACTAATACACCACTATGATTTTGGGTGGCCATCAAGGCCCCCTTATGTATCGGTCGATGCTTCCGTCAAGAAATCTACCAGTAGTCGCACCAATCCATGTTTGGGCGCATTCAATGGCCAATTCGCAGACACGATTAAGGAGTCCGCGTTCCAATCCGGTAAAAGTCTGATGATTTTTTGCGTCTTTTGGTCCTCGGATGCCAGATAGCTGGGAACGAGCGCTATTCCTGCGCCCACTTTTGCCAGTTGATATAGTGATTGGGCATCATTTGAATCGATCACCGATTTAGGATGTATGGTGACTGTGTTTAAAGACTTATGGCAAAAGCGCACGGGGATATTTCGTGCAGGCGTCAGTTCCAGCCAATTCGAATTTTCTAAATCTTGCGGGGATTTTGGTGTATCGTTGATCTTTAGGTAGTTCGGTGCACAAACAAGGTATCGATTAACTGAAAACAGGTTGCGATGTCCGGGTGCATTCTGTTTGCTTTTCGGGCTCATCCGGATTGAGATATCAAACCCATCGGCAACAAGTTCGCGTTTCAAATCCGAGAAATCTAAACTGAGTTTGACGCGAGGATATTGTTCATTAAATTCCGAAATAGTTTCTATGAAGGGCGATTGGGAGAGAACCGAAGGCACAGTAATCCGTAAGGCCCCACTTGGTTCTTTTGCAGAAATCTTGAGTTCTTCGAGTTTGGTTTCAACCGCTGTCAAAAGCGCTTGGGAAGCGCCAAGCAATTCTTCGCCTTCTGCGGTCAAGGCGAGTTTTCGAGTCGTCCGGTAAAGCAGCGGCGTGCCCAAATATTCCTCTAATTGCGAAATGTGATGACTGACCACAGAAGGCGAAAGCCGAAGCGCATCGGCAGCGCCACGAAAAGAGCCGTGATCCACGGTTTTAGAAAGTATCGCAAGTTGTCGCAAATAATCGATCATTAATCGATAATATAGAACAGTTTAATTTAATAATACAATAT
>JBCCGP010000122.1:0-3952 GCA_039029215.1 Pseudomonadota bacterium | reverse complement strand
CTGCCGATCATTGCCTCGTCTTCGGGTCCAACCCGAAACGACCATAGGCTACCCACATTGGCCAAGATTGAAGAGAGAACAGTTCCTTCACTTTGGAATGTCCCTTGCTGAGCAATAATCATGGCTAGGACGTATTTTCGGAGTTCTGCCAGCATGTCACCAAAGGCGCTGGTGCTGAAGGAATGGAACTCATCGCAATAGGCTGCGTAGAAGCTGCGCTTGTGCTTTGGCAGGTTATGTCTACTGAAGGCAGCAGCACTGATGGAGCTTAAGAGTAAGCCACCCATCAGGTTTGAGATATCTGCGCCCAGGCGTCCTTTTGCCAGATTGATGAGAATGATCTGCCCTGCATCCATCGCCTTGCGGAACTTTATGGGTTCTTCTGGTTCACACAGCGCTTTACGTGCGATGGGATGCGTCAGGAGCCCTGAGAGCTTGTTAGAGATCACTGGGATGCCATCCATTGCCGTGTTGTAGTTCAGGGCTGGGAATTCTTTCGACCAAAAGCGTAGAACCTCTTCATCGCGGATAAAGGGGGTCACTTCGCGCCGGAACTCTTTGTCTGTGAAGAGCGGGATAATGTCTCGCAGCGTTGACTGTGGGCGATCTAGGAGGGCAAGTGTTGCCATGCGCAAGAGATGCTCCACGCGCGCACCCCAAGCTTTGTCTCCGAACTGTTTGTGCAGGGTTTCGATGAGGTTGGAACACACCAGATTGCGATAGCTTGGCACCACATAGCTGAGGGGATTGTACCCATACGGACTTTCAGCATCTCCTACATCCCAATAGATGTGATTTTCCTCGATGGTCTCGTGTAATTCACCTGCGAGATCACCATGCGGATCGAGTAAACAGAAGCCACGCCCATTTTGCGCATCACTTAGCATCATCGTCGCCATGAGGGTGGATTTTCCTGTACCCGTCTGACCCAGCACATAGAGATGCTGTAAACGATCTGCTGTTCTCATCCCAAAGGGTTTATCTGCGCCATAGCGCTGATAGGCCAAGCCCATTGTCGTGATGTCTTGCGGCATAGGATCGTGATCCTGCCAGAGTGTCGTATTTCTTGATACTCGCGCCCCTGCCTGATTTTCCGACATCACCCCCAGTACGCAAGATGCACGCAACTGCTAGATTGCCCCTGATCGCCTGTCACAGGACGCGCCGAAATGGTTCGGCGTGGCCAGTGACAAGGAGATCACATGAACACGAAACAAAGAGATATATCCGAATTGGTTGGGGCCTATCCCACCTGTCCACTTTGTGGATCAGAAGAGGTTCTAAGAGACGCCCATGCCAGCTGGTCTAAGATCAGCAATGAGTGGGAATTGTCCAATACCTTTGATCATTTTGATTGCAATGCTTGCGGCAATGAGATCACGCCAGAGTGGCAGATCGATGCCACGTTTCGCAAGAAACGCATTCGCAGGCTGAATGATCAACTGCGCAAAGGCGAGAGCCTGCCACACGCCACCATCGTCTACACACAAGGCGTCATGGCGTTGGGTCATACAGGTATCGCGGAGATCAAGGAACGCGTCTCGGCATTTGATCAATTTGATCCGGAGAACGATCCACGCAATGAACATGACTTTGGTCAGGTAAAGCTTGGGCATCAGAAGATCTTCTTCAAAATCGATTACTTCGATCTTGAGATGAAGCATTTATCACCTGACCCTGCAAACCCGGAGATCACCCATCGGGTTCTCACGGTTATGTTGGCAGAGGAGTATTGAGATGGGATTAGATCAATACGCATTTGCAACAAACAGTGGCACAACCTGTGAAGGTGAGCCGCGCTATATCTGGCGCAAACACGCGAAACTGCAGGAATGGGCAGAACAGCTCTTCGAAGAAAAGACGGGCAATTCGGCAGAAGAGCTCAACTGTGGCTATTTGGAGCTTTCAGAGGAGGATATTGAGGGCTTGAAGCAACTTGTTGAGGCAAAAGGCTTACCTGAAAGCCCAGGGGGCTTCTTCTACGGCCATCAATTCCAAGAAGAAAGCGCAAGTGATTATCGCAATCAAGATTTGGAATTCTGCGATTGGGCCTTGTCTCAAATCGCAGAAGGTCAATCTGTCTACTATTCCTGCTGGTGGTGATGCCAATGCTGGAAAGCGACTATGACGAGACCCTCAATCTTGAATGGCGCGGTATTCCGATCAAGGTCACGCTGGTGAAAGAGCACTTTAACAGTGGCTTTCACCACATTGAACTGCGTGCGGATCGTCCGCTTCCCATGACGGAGACAGGTTATCGTTCGCATTTCATGCAAGCAGAACGCTTTGACGAATATGACGGTCTTAAAGACTTCGTCACCCGATGGCTCAACATGGCCAGCAACTCGCGCGATTGGGCGCGCATTCAAGAGAATTACGCGCAACCCAGCCTATTTGATTAATCTTCATCCGCCCCAATTAGGGGCGGGTTTTCTTCTGCCCACATGCGGGCTGCAATCTCACGCTCTTCTTTACCAATTGCATTGGCATAGAAAGCCGTGACATCGATTTCCGAATGCCCTAGCCATTTTTGGATAAGGTTAAGCGGAACACCGACTCTGACCGCGTGAACTCCAAACCCATGCCGTAAGCCTTTCGGAAAGGCCATTTGGCCTTCGATCTTTGCTTTTGCCATTACTCTCTTAATCCAGCGATACGCCGTTGATCGATTAACTGGCTTACCTCTATAGCTCCACAGATATCGATCTTTTGGCAAGGTAGGATCGTCCAAGCCGAAGGTCTGCCGCATATCATTGGCAAGCAAGTCTGGGATTGGCACTTCGCGTATTTTGTCTTCTTCACGCTGCTTAAGTGTTTTAAAGCAGATCACGCGTTGTTCTACCTGAATGTTGTCGGCTCTAAGCCGCCTTGCTTCACTCAATCGGCACCCCGTATGCAGTAAGACTGCACAAAAGCAGCGTATCTCTGGCGTCTCAGATCGCGCAGCACCCGCAAACTCCACACGCTCGTGAAAGTTGATGTAGAGCCGCCGGGACTGGCTGTCGTATAAACGCATCCCTGTACGCTTGTAGCGCTTACGTTCCATAGGTTTAGGAGAGGTTTTTGGGCTGAGATTGTTTGGCTTTGTCATATGCACCACTTTTAGTAAGAGTGGTGCAAATCGTTGAAAACCGTTATAAATCAGCCTCTTGCCAGTGGCGTCAAAGTGACGATACTGACAAATATTGTGCTAAGCAACGAAAATATCGCTTAACCTCAACAGTTTATCACAACCGCCCAGAATTACTAATTTTGGTGCATTTAGACCTCTCAAATCATGCCAGATCATGCGTCCCTCAAGGCTTCCTTGAGGTGTTTTTTATGTGAGGGAAACGATGAAAAAACTTATTCTAGCTGCGGGTATATTTGTAACTATGTCTGGGTGCAGCGCTGTCTTAACCGCAGGCGCGGCCAATCTTGGGTCGAGCCCAGAGGGCATCAAGAAAGCGACTGCAAATTACTTCAATGTCAGCGAACGGTCAGTGAAGATCAGCAACCTTAGCCGTGGGCCATTCGGGGCTGGCTATAAGGCGCAGGTGAAAGGTGTTCTCTACAATTGCGGCATGACCTACGGCTCCGTGGCCTGCGAACGCCCTGGTCGTTGAGCAGAGAGAACGGGAGATTGATCAGATGAATATTATCGCCGTTATACTGAACTTTTTCATGCCAGGCATCGGAAGTTTTTTTGTTGGAAAAGGAGGAGCTGGCGTCGCCCAGCTCCTGCTTTATCTGACAGGGCTGTTCTTGGTGTTTACCGTGTTCCTGTCTTGGATAGGCATCTTCTTCCTTGGAATAGCTTGGGTCTGGGGGCTAGTCACGGCCGCGACTGCGAATAACACGCAAAAGGTTGTGGTGGTTCAAAACACTGAGAAATAGACGCTTGAATTCCGGTACTTCCTAACTGCTTTTACGACGCTATCAAGTTAACCAGCGAGGGATTGCCTCGCTGGTG
>JBCCGP010000121.1:0-4138 GCA_039029215.1 Pseudomonadota bacterium | reverse complement strand
TGTGCTGCCCCATTCAACTGTTCAGGTTTAAGGGTCTAAAAGGCAGACGCGCGCCCTAGCTACGCTGCGGGCTCTTGTGCCCAAGGATGGGACGGGGTCGCGTCTGCTGAACGCACAATAACAGATTTTTAAGAGACAAGGATGGGTGCTTTGCACCCATCACTTTTCAAGGCGAAAATCCTAAAAATAGTTTAAAATCAAATGGATATAACCATGTCCTAGCTAGGACATCTGGTTATTTCGCACATGTTTTCCACACACGATTGTCAAAATCCCAGCAATGCCCATTCTCTTCTAGCATCACGGTCAGATCAAACAGCGCAGATTGCCCTGTCTTTGGATCACACTCCAATCGCGCGACCTCTTCATCGCCCTTTGTCACGATCAGACCCAATTCAGGATCAGCGTCCAGATCGTTCCGATCGACCGAGAAATAGACGCTATAATCAAAGCCCGCATTTTCAAAATTCACGCTTTCATAAATATACCGCCCCACACCCGCCCATGGGGTATAGGCATCCTCCAACGCCGCCGTCAGCTCCAGCTCCGCGCGATCTTTGGTTCCAAATCGATACTGAAAGACATCCCCCTCAAGGCGCACCAAAACCTGTTTTGTCCCATTCTTCACAGGGCAGGAAAACACCTCTTCGGCACCACTGGCCTTTACAGCAGGGCAAGCACCAAGGGCAAATAACAAGGGCAGGGCTCGTATCATGGGATTAATATGAGGTGGCGGTGATCAAATTGCTAGGCTGAATCTCAAAATCAGTGAGAAGCCCCACAAAAAATGGCAGCTCGTTTCCAAGCTGCCATCCAAATTTCAAGATTTGCCAGCGCCTAGAACGCTTCTGCATCCAGTGCCATGACATCATCGGGCGTCGACATCGCGCGGGCCTTGTGCATGCCCACCATTGGCAGCCAGCGGTTCATATAGAAACGTGCTGTTTTCAGCTTGTTTTCATAGAATGCGGGATCATCTGGATTGCCCGCCAGCGCCTCTTGCGCCACAGCGGCCATTTTTGCCCACATCAAGCCGAGCGTAACATGGCCAAACATATGCAGCGCGTCCATAGAGCCTGCAAGGGCTGCATTTGGATCTTTCATACCCGCTTGCATGAAATGCATCATCACATCTTGCAGGTCTTTGGATGCGGCTTTCAAAGGCGTTGTAAACTCGGCCATCGCCTCGTTATCCTTATGCGTTGCGCAGAACTCTTTGATGATATTGAAATAGGCCATCACATGTTTGCCGCCATCTTTCGGCATTTTCCGGCCAATCAGGTCAAGCGCCTGCACGCCATTTGCACCCTCATAGATCATCGCAATACGCGCATCGCGTGTGAATTGGGACATACCCCATTCTTCGATATATCCATGCCCGCCATAAACCTGCTGCGCCTGAACCGTCATGTCGTAACCAACATCTGTCATGAAGGCTTTGATCACCGGTGTTAGAACAGAGACCAGACCATCGACATCATCATCTTTGTTCGCATGTGCCTCGTCGATCATTGTCGCGCCCCAAAGCATGAAGGCACGCGCACCCTCGATGAAGCTTTTTTGGTTCATCAACATACGGCGGATATCTGGATGCACGATCAGCGGATCGGCGGGTCCGTCCGGGTTTTTGGCACCTGTAATGTCACGCCCTTGAAGCCGATCTTTGGCATATTCAACAGCGTTTTGATATGCGACCTCAGCTTGCGCGAGACCTTGCATGCCCACACCCAAGCGCGCCTCGTTCATCATCACGAACATTGCGCGCATGCCTTTATGCTCCTCGCCCAACAGATAGCCCGTGGCTTCGTCGTAATTCATCACACAGGTCGCATTGCCGTGGATACCCATCTTCTCTTCGATGTTGCCGACAGAAACGCCATTGCGCTCGCCTAAGGATCCATCATCTTTGACGATGAATTTTGGCACGATGAACAGAGAGACACCTTTGATGCCTTCTGGTCCGCCTGGGATTTTTGCGAGAACAAGGTGGATCACGTTTTCTGTAAGGTCCTGATCGCCAGCAGAAATAAAGATTTTCTGACCAGAGATTTTGTAAGTGCCGTCGTCTTGCGGCTCTGCTTTTGTCCGCATCAAACCCAGATCGGTGCCGCAATGCGGCTCTGTCAGGTTCATGGTGCCAGACCATGTCAGATCGATCATGTTTGGGCAGTATTTCTGTTTCTGCTCGTCTGATCCATGTTCGTTGATCGCATTATAAGCGCCATGTGTCAGGCCCGGATACATCACAAAGGCAGTGTTCGCAGCGGACAGCATTTCACCCACAGCTGTTGCCAGTGTGTAGGGAAGGCCTTGCCCGCCATAATCTGGGTTACAGTCCAAAGAGTTCCAGCCGCCCTCTTTATAGGTTTCAAAAGCTTCTTTGAAACCAGGCGGTGTGCGGACAACGCCATTTTCCAATGTGCAGCCTTCTTTGTCGCCAACCTCGTTCAGGGGTTGAAGAACATCACGCGCCAATTTGGCAGCTTCGTCCAAAACTGCCGTTGTAAAATCCGGCGTCAATTCAGAAAAATTTGCGAAATCTTTTTTTTCGACTTCTAGCAATTCATGCAGAACAAATTGTAAGTCTTTTACAGGTGCCTGATAACTGGGCATTGAACCCTCCCTTTATGCGAATAATGTGTTCATCTGGGGTCGACCTTAGAGGAGCTTTTCTTTAAGAAAAATCCCTTTTTGATTGTGACGCGGCGTCCGAGCTGTCACGATGACGCGACGTGAAAGGTTTAATAAATGAGACTCTACGGACTTAAAAATTGCGATACATGCCGAAAAGCTGCGAAGGTTTTGGGAATTGATGTGACCGATATTCGCGCCAACCCATTGGAGCGCAAAGACTTGGAGCGCTTTCATACGGCTTTTGGGGATGCGCTGTTAAATACCAGATCCACGACATGGCGAAGCTTGGGTGAGGTGGAGCGTTCGGGGGATGCATTTGACTTAATCCTTGCACATCCCGCACTCATGAAGCGTCCGGTGATCGAGGCTGAGGGAAAGCTTTATTTGGGATGGAAAGCGGATACGCAAGCGGCACTTGGCGTTTGATGGGGCTTGAATGCAGGGCATCCTGCCCCTAGATCGAAAATGCACAGAATGAGGAGATCGCAATGCGCAATACCGCGTTGATACTTGGGGTCCTGTCGGGGCTTTGGGGGATGGTTGTTGGGTTTTTCGCCTATGGATATTCGGTGGGCGTGGATTGGGTGAATGAACAAGCGCCTGATCAAGACCTGTTTAGTCAATGGGACAATGTTGGGTTGATCCGCATCATGTCCCTGATCGCGCCTGTTCTGGCTTTGGTTGGGGGTGGTTTGGTCCACGCGAAGCCGAAATGGTCAGGTCCGCTTCTTCTGTTGTCCGCGCTGGGCATGTGGTACGCGTTCACATGGGGATTTGTGACCATGTTTCCGATCACGCTTTGTGCGATTGCGGGGCTTTTGGCACTGGCTGCCGCCTATACCAAATCCGAATAAAAAACGCCCAGCCGATTGGCCGGGCGCGTAGCTTTATGTGTCTTGTTGATTAGGCGAGTGTGCCGTCAATGCCGATACACGCCTCAACCAAGCCGTTCACTGCGGCGACAGAGTTGTCAAACATCGCTTGTTCATCTTTGTTCAGCTTGATCTCAACAACGCGCTCGATACCGCCAGCGCCGATCACTGTCGGCACACCGACATACAGATCCTTCACACCATAAGCATCTTTGATATGCGCAGCGCAAGGCAGCAGACGCTTTTGATCCTTTAGATAAGCTTCGGCCATCTCGATTGCAGAGGCTGCGGGTGCGTAATAGGCAGAGCCCGTTTTAAGCAGTCCGACAATCTCGGCCCCGCCATCACGGGTGCGTTGCACGATTGCATCTAGCTTGTCTTGTGTGGTCCAACCCATCTCAACAAGATCAGGTAAAGGAATACCTGCAACTGTTGAATAGCGCGTCAGTGGCACCATCGTGTCGCCGTGCCCACCAAGCACGAAGGCTGTTACGTCTTTGACAGAGACGGCAAACTCTTCGGCCAAGAAATGACGGAAACGCGCGCTGTCTAGAATACCGGCCATGCCGCACACCTTCTCGGCCGGAAGGCCAGAGAATTTTTGTAACGCCCAAACCATCGCGTCCAGCGGG
>JBCCGP010000120.1:0-4142 GCA_039029215.1 Pseudomonadota bacterium | reverse complement strand
GGGCCTGCATCACCGCCTTGGAGACGATATTCTCCGAGGCAATCAGCTCAATCTCGTCGCGCTGACGCCCAAGCTCCGCCTCAATCGACCCAAATATCGCAGCATCCCGCGTCGATAAATCCTCGCTGAAAAAACCCGTGTCGTTTATAAAATTGCCATCCATGGTTCTATCCAGTCCATCCCAAACCCGTCGCAATGCAGTTGATGCTGCGCAGCAAATTCGGGTCCACCTGCTGTGGTGATTTAAGTTTACGTTGTTGTTTGATCAGTTTGATTTGAAGCCGATGGGTACTTTCCATCATATCCATATGGGTCGCATTGTTGCGGTGTTTCAAAATGTCATGGCGATCCTCGCCCAAACACCAATCCAGCGCGTCTTGGGTGCGTGCGTATTCCGCTTCGATCTCGCTAAAAATTCGGTCTCGAATATCTGCATCTTGAACCAAGCTTGCATATTCGCGCGCGATTTTTAGATTGGCAAGTTCAGCGGATTTGTTCACCTCTGATGCGATCAATTTGAAAATCCGCGAGTCAGCATTTAGCTTACGCAGCATCTTTTCACCTTGCAGGCTGCGATAGGCACGGAACGCATCAATCGCTGCACCAAACCCATACCATCCAGTGATCATGTGGCGGTTTTGCGACCATGCAAAAACCCATGGGATGGCCCGCAGATCAGCAATCGTTGTGGCCCCAAAGCGCGACAATGGACGCGATCCGATATTCAAAGCACCCAATTCACGAACCGGGCTTGCCTCTTCAAAATATTGAACAAAGCCATCCATATTCAAAAGCGCGTTGTATTTTGCCTGCGCCACACCAGACAGTGCCTCGAGCGCTTCTGTTGTTTCTGTATCGAGGACCAGTTCGGGCTCTTGTTCTGAACAGAGATTGTGAAATAGAACCGAGCTGCTGAGCAGTTCTAATTGATGCACGGCCGTTCCACGATTGGCATATTTATTTGATACAACCTCGCCCTGTTCGGTTGTTCGGAACTGATTGGCGATTGTGCCTGCGGGTTGTGCGGCAATGGCTTGCCCAGTTGGTGCGCCACCGCGCGAGACCGAGCCACCACGCCCATGAAAGAAGGAAACAAGAAAACCGGTTTTCTGAACAGCGGCATTAATGCGGGCTTGGGCTTTGTTGACTTCCCATGTCGAGGTCAAAAACCCGCCGTCTTTGTTGCTGTCGGAATATCCCAACATCACCTCTTGCACGCCACCAAGCTCTGTCACCGTGCGGCGCACGATTGGATTTGCCAGATATTTCTGCATGATATTGGGTGCTGCCGATAAATCATCAATCGTCTCAAACAGCGGCACGATAGAGAGTGGGATCAACTCCGATCCTTCAAGCCCTTCTTTGATACCCGCAAAGCGGGCCAGCACCATTACGGCCAACAGGTCTTCGACGGATTGGGTCATTGAAAGGATAAACGGACCGATGGAGGCGGGGTCGAGCCCCCCTCTCTCTTCTCGGATCAGATGAAACAGAGCAACCGTCTCGGCCGTCATCTTTTTCAAGGGCAACGATTTGTAATCGATTTCATCTGCCGTTTTCAAAGCGTCATGCAAAGCAGTGTGCCACTTTGGATCCGTCGGGCCAGATATGTCCTTGCCAAGTGCTTGCCACAGATCGGTCAGCGCAGCATTGATGACATGGCTGTTTTGGCGAATGTCCAAGGTGACTGTGCGGAACCCAAAACTTTCCATGGCAACAACAATCGGTCTGATGAACTGCGTTGCGATATTTGGTGCAACCTGATCAAGAACCCGCGCAATCAATTCAATATCGCGCTGCATTTCGCACAGATTGCCGTAGGCGTGACAGCCCGGCTGTGGATCGATAATCGCATTCAACCGCGTATGCACACCATTCAAGGCTTTGCGAAATGGCTCGCCATTATTTTTGGTGATAATGGTTTTGCATGCACCGGAGCGCATGAAAATCGTTGCCAAATCAGCAAGGTCTTGTTGGCTAAACGGGTTTTGATAAGCGCTGAGCGAAATCCCGATCATCGCGCTGTCAACCAATTTCAAAAGGTTCTGAATTGCAGCGCGCCGGTATGTTGTGATTGCTTCGCGTGTGGCCTGGGTATCCACAAAACTGTTTCCATCGCGGTCACCCCCAACCCAAGAGCTGAAGCGCAGTGGGATGTGCATATCGCTCGTGTCATCCAATACCAGCTTGCGCGCCGTATGAAACCGGTCATGCACCTCGGGCACGGCATCAAAAATTGCATTGTTGAAAAACCGCATCGCCCAACCCGTTTCCTCTGAAATGGTTGGTTTTTCCAAACGCAGATCGCCCGATAGCCACAACAGGTCAATTTCATCATAAAGCGCGCGAATATGCGTATCGCGTTCGCGTGGCGTCCAGCGATGCGATTCCAATTCAACAATCCGGCGATAAATACGGCGGTGAATATCGATAATCGTCTCGCGTTTTGATTCCGTTGGATGCGCGGTGATTGTGGGGGATATGTTGATCTTCCCCGCAGCCGCTGCCACACGCTGGGCAGAAATTCCTTTTTGTTTCAGCTTGTTAAACGTCTTAGCAAAGGAGCCTTTGAGCGCAATCGCACCATTATCGGTTTCAATGCGACGTCTGTTGCGCACCATAATATTCTCGTCAGCCACACGCATCAGCTGTGTCCAGATTTGCATCGCTTTGAGATATTTTTGGATTGTTTCATCTGGCTGCGCATCTAACGCATCTGCGTCATCGAGGAGTTCCAAAACATCTGGTGCGCGGAAAGACAGCATATCAAGATAAACGGCGCGCAATTGATCGCGCAGCCAATCTGCGTAGCTTTCGGAAAAGGCCGTTGCGTGATGGGTTGTGATTGGTGTTGCGATACCCATTTTTATGCGACCTTGTCTTGGGGCGTTTCGCCGTCAAAGAACTGGCGCAGATTGTCCATGACACGGAAACCCATGCCTTCGCGCGTCTCTGCCGTTGCGCTGCCAAGATGTGGTAACAAAACGGCGTTTTCGCAATCCAAGTAGCCGGGGTTCACATTTGGCTCGCCATCAAACACATCAAGGCCGGCGGCGGCGATCTCGCCTGTTTTCAAGGCGTGGATCAAGGCCAGATCATCCACAACCTCGCCGCGTGCGGTATTGATCAAGATTGCTGAGGATTTCATTGCCTTCAACTCTTTGGTTGAAATCAACCCACGGTTAGCATCACCACCCGGGCAATGGAGCGACAAATAATCGACATGGGGCAGCATCTCTTCCAGCGAGCGGTATTGTTGCGCGCTGGTTTGTTTCAGGATGTAAGGGTTCACGAGCGAGCGGTTTTGAACCATCACACGCATACCAAACCCGAATTTTGCCCGACGTGCGGTTTCCTGGCCAATACGGCCAAATCCGACAATGCCCAAAGTCTTGCCCGACATCTTCTGGCCAACCATATGGGTCGGACGCCATCCAGTCCACTGACCGGCGCGCAATTCACGCTCGCCTTCGCCTGCGCGGCGTGCGGCCATCAACATCAGGGTCAATGCGATATCGGCGGTACATTCGGATAGTACATCAGGTGTATTGGTTACTGTGATCCCCGCCTCGTTTGCCGCTTGGGTATCGATATGGGTGTAGCCAACGCCGTAATTGCCCAAAACCTTGCAGCGCGGATTGTCCAAACCTTTGAAGACCTCTGGCCCCATTTTATCGGTTACGGTTGGGCAAACGGCATCATGTGTCATCAATGCATCCCGAAAATCTGCCACATTCATCGGCTGGTCATTTTCATTCAGCGTCACATCGTAAAGCGACGATAATTTTGCCTCCACGGCCTCTGGCCATTTACGGGTGATCAGAACTTTCTTTACATTTCTCATTATCGTCTCCTTATAAAATGCCTGCAACTGTGGCGCCGATCTGGGAAGGATGTTCAGACACCGTCACGCCAGCCGCAGAAAGAATTTCAACTTTTTCAGATGCGCTTTCACCGAAAGCGGAAATAATCGCACCTGCATGGCCCATTGTTTTGCCCTTTGGGGCCGTTAGACCGGCAACATAAGCCACCACAGGTTTGGTCATATTGTCCCTGATAAACTCCGCTGCCTCTGCCTCTTGGGGTCCGCCGATCTCGCCGATTAAAACCACAGCTTCGGTTTGATCGTCGTCTTCAAACAG
>JBCCGP010000119.1:0-4146 GCA_039029215.1 Pseudomonadota bacterium | reverse complement strand
GATCACATGAGCTTTGAGGATTTTGGGTGTGAATTTGCGTTTGATTGATGGGGGATTGGTTAAGAATTGGTTAACATCAAAATGAGAAAATGCATTTTCTCATTTTGAAATTAAGACAAATGAAAGTATTTACACCTTTCCACCAAAACCACCTATCCATTTGTATTCAAAAGATATTTTTAAGCGCGATGAAGTAGGTCTACCGCCAGCTCCATTACTAATATCACTACGCCGCCCAGACCATATTTTAACATATTAAAAAAAAACCGCCCCTTCGAGGGAGAGGGGCGGTTCAGTTTATACCTCTCTTGGAGGGATCAGCGAATAACAATCTCGTCGACGCGCGCGAGACCAAGAACCGTGCGTGCACGTTCATCCAATAAATCCAAGTCCAAATACGCGTCCGACAGGCGATAAATCTTATTTTCCAACTTCGCGCGTTCGATTTGCAGCTGCGCCAATTCGGCGATCAGGCGTTTTTCTTGTGCCTCGACCTGCATGCGTTGCAAATGACCGGTGTCCCCTTGGATCGCGGCAAATAGAAAATAACCCGTGGCCGTCAGCACAAGAGCAAAGAACAGTGCCGGTCCGAATCCGATTTTTTTCTTGATCTTCTGCGTCATCATTTACCCGTATCTCGTTGTTTGACCGAGACTTGGGCGAATCATGGCATACCCGAATCGGTTTGTGAATCCCTAAAACGAATCAAAAGGTAAATTTTTTGATGTCTTGCGTCGGGGCTGCGTTAAACCCCAAGATATTGTTGTAAAACAACGGCCTAACCCGCTTTAGACGCCTCAAATATCGCATCAATCGCACTGCCAAGTGTTGTGTTGAATGCCGCATCGCTTTGAGATGCATCCAAACCTTCTGCCAAACCCCGAGAGAAACTGGCAATCATGCCAGTATTTTGCGCAAGCAAGCTATTTGCCGCGTCACGGCTATACCCCCCGGACAGGGCCACGACCCGCATCACCTTGGGGTGCGCGATCAGGGGGGCATAAAGATTGGCTTTGCTGGGCAGGCTAAGCTTCAACATGATCTGTTCATCGGCAGGCAGGGCGTCGAGCTGCCCCAAAATCGCGTCCAACAAAATCTCTTCCGCCGCGGCCTTGTCGTCGATTGTGATTGTCACCTCTGGTTCCAAGATGGGCATTACCCCATGGCCCAAAATCTGCCGCCCGATGTCAAATTGCTGGGCGACATTGCGCGCGATCCCTGCGCCATTCGCCCCATGAATGACAGAGCGCATTTTGGTCCCAAACACGCCCAGATCTTTTGCACGCGCCAGCGTTGCATCCAGACCATCGATGGGCTTCATCACCTGCACATCATCTTGCGTCTCTTCCAAACCTTTATCGACCTTTAGAAAAGGCACGACCTGTTTGTTTTCCCACAGATATTGGGCCGCGGGTTTGCCCTTGATCTCGCGATCCATTGTCATTTCAAATAGGATTGCGCCAATCACCTTGTCGCCTGTGAAACTGGGGGCTGTGGCGATGCGCGACCGCATCGCATGGATCAGATCGAACATTTCTGCATCATTGGCATAAGCATCCTCGCCAATACCATAAAGCCGCAGCGCTTTGGGTGTGGACCCGCCACTTTGATCAAGTGCTGCAATAAAGCCAGCGCCATTTTTCATTTGATCTGCTTGGGCTTGGTTCATCTGATCTTCTCCTTAGTCTTTTAAGACATCAATGCCGGGCAGGGCGCGGCCTTCCATCCATTCCAAAAACGCACCACCGGCGGTCGAAATATAGGTGAAATCGCCCGCCGAATTTGACCCGTTCAAGGCTGCAACCGTATCGCCACCGCCGGCCACAGACAGCAATGCACCCGCCTTGGTTTTTTGCGCGGCATAGGAAGCGACCGCATCTGTTGCGGCATCAAAGGGTTCCATTTCAAACGCGCCCAAAGGGCCGTTCCAGATCAGCGTTTTTGTCTCGTCGATATGGGATTTAATCGCGGCCACGGTTTTTGGGCCCGCATCTAAAATCATCCGGTCATCGGGGCATTCATCCGCAGCACTGACTTGGCTTTCGGCAAACGCTTTGAATTCCAAAGCGGTCACAATATCAATTGGCAGGATGATCTCGCATTTTGCGGCTTTTGCATCTTCCAAAATCTTGCGTGCGACATCTTGTAAATCATGCTCGGCCAAGGATTGCCCAACCTTCATGCCTTGGGAAGCTAAGAACGTATTGGCCATGCCCCCACCAATGACGATCTTATCGACTTTCTGAATCAGATTTTCGATCAGCATCAGCTTGGATGATACTTTCGCCCCGCCGATGATTGCCATGACAGGCCGTTCTGGCGTCGACAGCGCGCCCTCTAACTGACGAATTTCCTCTTCCATCAAACGCCCAGCGACCGAGGGCAGCAATTCCGCCACCCCAACAACAGAGGCATGCGCCCGATGCGCAGTCGAAAATGTGTCCGAGACAAAGACATCACCCAATGCCGCCAGTGCTTCGGCAAATTCTGGGTCATTCTTTTTCTCGCCTGCATGAAACCGTGTATTTTCCAGCAGCAAAACATCACCTACGGGCAGGGTGTCCACCGCCTTTTGCGCGGTCTCGCCAATGCAAGATGTCGCGAAATGCACACGGTGTTTTAAGACCTGCGCCAATGCAGACACGGTCTGTTGGTTTGACAGGTTCAAATCAAAACCGCGTTCGGGACGCCCGAAATGCGACAGTAAAATCGGTTTTCCGCCCTTTTCCAAGACCTCTAAAATCGTTGGTGCAACGCGTTCCAAGCGCGTTAGGTCTGTGACACGGCCCCCTTCGGTGGGCACATTCACATCCACGCGCATCAATACGTTTTTGCCGTTTAAATCCACACTTCCAAGCGTGCGTAACCCCATGATTTATCTCCAAAAAATGAGCCAATCGATCAGCTCAACAAATTTACGTCCCAGAAACACCAGATTTTCACCGCCATTTACAATCGCATCATAAACAATCGCCAACACCAAAAGCAGGGCCAGAATGCGATATGTATTATGGGTCAAATCTGTCTCCTTAAATCAGTTTACCCATGGCCACAGCCGTGTCAGCCATCCGGCACGAGAATCCCCATTCATTGTCATACCAAGACAGCACGCGCACAAGCCGTTTATCGGTGACTTGCGTTTGTGCAGGTGCAAAGATCGAGCTTGCAGGATCATGGTTGAAATCAATCGAGACTTTGGGCTCTGGATCATAGGCCAAAACACCGTTCATTGGGCCTTCGGCAAAATCTTTCACCGCAGCATTGACTTCCTCTGCGGTTGTGTCGCGCGATGCGGTGAAGGTTAGATCGACGCAGGAAACATTCGGTGTTGGTACCCGAATGGCAGAGCCGTGTAAGCGACCTTCAAGTTCTGGCAAGACCAAACCAACTGCTTTTGCCGCACCTGTAGATGTCGGGATCATCGACAAAGCAGCGGCGCGGGCCCGATAAAGGTCCTTATGGCGCGTATCCAATGTCGGCTGATCACCGGTATAAGCATGGATTGTGGTCATTATGCCCTTCTCGATACCCACACTATCATGCAGCGCTTTCGCTAAGGGGGCGAGGCAATTGGTTGTACAGGATGCGTTCGAGACAACCATATCATCATTGGTCAATTGGTCCTCGTTCACACCATATACAATCGTTTTATCAGCATTCTTAGCAGGCGCAGAGATAAGAACGCGTTTCGCCCCTTGTCCCAAATGCGCGCTGGAGGCTTCTTTGGAATTAAACGCACCTGTGCATTCTAGCACCACATCAATTCCGTTCCAATCCAGTTCAGTCAATTCGCGGGTGGTTTGCATCTGGATCAGGCCCTGACCAACAAATAATTTGTCGTCCATGATCCGCACCTCGCCCGGGAATTTTCCATGCACGGAATCATATTTTAATAAATGCGCCAGTGTTTCCAAAGGCATTGGCGCATTGATCGACACAACCTCGATATCTTTGCGTCCACTTTCAATGATTGCAGCCAATGTGCAGCGACCAATACGACCCATGCCGTTAATAGCGACCTTCAACGCCATAAACGTATCTCCATTCTTTTAATGCCCCTCAAAAGTCCCCCCCAAATTTGGAACTTCAGAATAGGTTCGTTGATGGGTGTAGCCTGTAAAGGTTGAAGAAAGATAAGTGAAGCCT
>JBCCGP010000118.1:0-4340 GCA_039029215.1 Pseudomonadota bacterium | reverse complement strand
CGAACATGAGCCAAAGATTGGCCCAACCAATGGTTCGCAAAAGCAATGAATTTGAAAAGAACCCAACATTTCCTTGGGCTGTTGTCGAAGCCATCCGCTTCACCTCCCTCAACGTGAAAACCGCGCCCTGTTGGGCGCGGTTCAAATATTATCAGTGATTAGCCGTTGATCACGTTGTTACGCTTAAGAACGTAAGCCGTGTCAGACAATGCAGTCCAAGACCCGATTTCTGAACGTGCTTTCAAGTGGCTGTCAAAGATACGCTTAGATAGATCAGAGTGATCACGTGCTTCTTCGATCACTTCTGCCGCTGCTTCACCGAAGCTTGCATAAACATCATCATTGAACTCGCGCAGCTGCACGCCTTGTTCGTTGATAAGCTTGTTCAAGAATGCACCGTTATTGGCATTTGTTTCTGCCATTGTGCGTGCGTTTTCTTCGTTACATGCAGCTTGGATGATCGCCTGTTGGTTCGCAGACAAGCTACCCCAGAATGACGCGTTCATGCCAAGAGCAAGCTGAGAACCCGGCTCGTGCATACCTGGGAAGTAATAGAACTTCGCCGCTTCATAGAACTTCATGAAGTAGTCGTTATATGGGCCAACCCACTCTGTCGCATCAATCGCACCAGAGACAAGGTTTTCATAAATCTGACCACCAGGAACAGAAATCGGTGATGCACCCAGTTTCGCCATAACGTCACCGCCAAGGCCAGGAATACGCATCTTCAGACCTTTAAGATCGTCCGCAGAGTTGATTTCTTTGTTAAACCAGCCGCCCATTTGAACGCCCGTGTTGCCCATTGCGAAGTTTTTCAAACCAAACTCGCCTGCCAACTCGTCCCACAATTCTTGACCGCCTGCATATTTCGTCCAAGCGTCCATTTCTGTGTAAGTCAGACCAAATGGGATGGCTGTGAAAGGTGCCCAACCTGGGTGCTTCCCTTTCCAGTAGTAGTCTGCCGCGATGTAGGCAGAAGAGTTGCCAGATGCAACTTCGTCAAACGAGTCGAACGCACCAACTTTTTCGCCTGCTGCGAAATAATTCACAACAATATCACCGTCAGTAAGTTCTTGAATCCGCGCTGCCAATCGTTGTGCCGGCAATCCCAATCCCGGGAAATCGCGAGGCCAAGTAGAAACAATAGACATCTCGATTGCACCACTATTCACATTGGGTGCCGCGATCTCACTATTTCCACCTTGTTGGTTTAAAACCGTTGTGGCAGCCGCGCCGACAACAGCGCCGCCCACAAAAGCACCGCCAACTAAAAAGTTTCTTCTATCCATGTATATGGTTCCTCCCTAAATTGCCCCACTCTAGTCAAAGTCGTTTTTGCGAACGGGGTATAAAAAGAAACTAGATCAATTTTTTTTTAAATCAAAGCTAGTAATTGAACTGAGTGAAATAAATATTTCAGAGAGAATTTTCTCAAAACACCAGCATTAGGCCACAAAAAAGAATTCAGTTTTTCAGACGCAAATAAGAAATTAACTCACACGCAGCGCTAATCCATAATAGCGATTTCGCAATATAGATCTAACTTGGTCTACAGCGCACCAATAAAGAAATCGTAATCCGGTTGGCCTAGGGTTTGATCGGTGCAGAACGGCCCAGCTTGCGCGCCAAATCTTTGCTGAATAACGCAATCAACGCATTTTCAAGCTTCGCGTTTCGTCCCATCATTTTGCGCACATCATCATAATCCCAGCTCAGATATTTTGTGCCTGCGCCGACGAAAACATCTGCGGTGGCGATGTCTTCTAAAATAAATCCAATCTCGCCTGCAAAAAACGGGGTGGCTTGACGATGACGGTCCCCACCAAATCCAATCTCGACTGTGCCTTGATAGACCAAGAACAATCGATTTTGCCGCTCTTCTGCTTTGACCAATTGGCGGGCGATATCCGCGCTGTTATGGCTGGCCTTGGCGTAAAGCTTACGAAATTGTCCGGGCGTTAATGTCCCAAAGCTTTTAAAAATGCGCTTTGCCGCGTCAGACATGCCAATCGTCGTTCTTTCCCAGATAAGAACCGCGATCATGATAATATTGATGATCGCAATTAAAGATGCCGCCAGAAATGCATCCCAAAGCGGTCCGCCCGGAACAAGGAAATAGTAGATCAGATAAATCGCGGTTCCCGACAAGACCAAGGCCCGCAGCCGCAATTCATCACGCACCATATAGCCCACGGCGTGCAAGCCCACGGCAATCAAAATTAGAAAATTTGTCATATCTAAATCTGTCATCATCACGCGGTTCCCTTTACCTGACGGCCAGCTTTAGCCCCTATCAATTCCCGTTTTCCTGTGGGCGCGAACATGTTAGCAGCTTTCAAAACGGAGCGGTATGACACATTTTTTAGGCATCGAGGCGTCCCTGTCTTCAAAACGGTGGGTGGGCCCCACAGACGAGACACTTCGTTTGGCAGAGGCGATTGCCCAACAAAATGATATTCCGCACCATCTGGCCCTTATTTTGGCGCGTCTGGGCGTTGACCCGATGCAGGCCGCGCAATACCTGTCGCCTTCCTTAAAAGAGCTGATGCCAGACCCACGCCGTTTGCGTGATATGGAAAAAGCCACAGGTCGCATTGCACAGGCCATTCAGGACACGCAGCGCATCGCGATCTTTGCGGATTATGATGTAGATGGCGCGACCTCTGCCGCGTTGTTGTTTGATTATTTTTCCCAGCTTGGGTTGATCGCCGATATATATGTGCCCGATCGGCTGACCGAAGGGTATGGCCCCAATGTCGCGGCGATGCAGAAATTGGCAGCCGAACATGACCTAATTATTTGTGTGGATTGCGGGACGGTCAGTTTTGATCCGATTGCGGCTGTCGACTGCGATGTGATTGTTTTGGATCACCATCTCGGTCGGACAACACTTCCCGACGCTTTTGCAGTCGTCAATCCAAACCGCGCGGATGAAAGCGTTGAGTTAGGTTATCTCTGCGCGGCCGGTGTTGTGTTTCTTTTCCTGGTGGAGTTGAACCGCCAACGCCGCGCCGCTGGGCTTGATTGCCCCGATTTGATGCCCATGCTTGATCTTGCTGCCCTTGGAACGGTTGCAGATGTCGCACCTTTGCGGGAATTTAATCGCGCAATTGTTGTGCAGGGGTTGAAAATCATGGCCGCGCGCGCGCGGCCCGGGCTGGTCGCATTGGCAGATGTTGCGGGGATTAATACCACGCCCAATAGTTATCATCTGGGATATCTTTTAGGGCCCAGGATCAACGCAGGCGGTCGGATCGGCAAGGCGAATTTGGGCGCGCGGCTTTTGACCGTGAAAGAAACCGCAGAGGCCGAGGCCTTGGCGGAGAAGCTGAATACGCTAAACCAAGAGCGCCGCGTGATCGAGGCCGAAACCCAGCTAAAAGCCTTCGCCCAAATTGAAGAGCGCGGCGTTGATGCTCCGCTTTTATGGGCGATGGGGGTGGATTGGCATCCCGGCATTTTGGGCATTGTCGCTGCGCGCATCAAAGAGAAGACCAATCGCCCAGTGATTGTCATGGGCGTTGATGATGGCGAGGCAAAGGGATCTGGACGCTCGGTCAGTGGGATCGATCTTGGATCTGCGGTTGCCCAACTTGTCGAAGAAGGTGTGTTGTCCAAAGGCGGTGGACATAAAATGGCGGCTGGCTTGAGCTGCCCGCCGGAACAGGTCGAACCTGCTATGGCGCGGTTGGAAGAACTGTTAATCAAACAAGGCGCAGATCAGCTGACGAAGGGCGATGTCCGGCTAGATGGGTTGATCGCAATTTCGGCGATCAACACCCAGCTGATTGAGCAATTAAACCTTGCAGGACCGTTTGGCGCCAGCGCCCCTGCCCCACGATTTGCGATTGCCGAGGCGCGCGTGAATTTTGTGAAAGTTGTTGGCGAAAACCACCTGAAACTGCGCATGTCCGATGACAGCCAAATGCCGCTTGATGCGATCTATTTTGGCGGCGCGGAGACCGAGGCCGGCGCAGCGCTTTTAAATCACAATGGCGCTGCATTTCATTTTGCTGGGCGCTTGGATATCAATGAATGGCAAGGCCGCAGGACGCCGCAATTGATCGTGGATGACGTGGCCTTGGCGGGTTGAAAATTTTCGCTGTGCAGCGATTTTGGTCTTGAACTTGCAATGCCGCACCGCTATTTGGCTCGACACGAAAGATGCGGTCCCTTCGTCTATCGGTTAGGACGCCAGGTTTTCAACCTGGAAAGAGGGGTTCGATTCCCCTAGGGACTGCCACTTTTGTATAAATTTTTCATTCAAATCATAATTTTATGGATATTATCAAGTATTGCGTCCCACAATATGTCCCACATATGTAATTTGACAAAGATAT
>JBCCGP010000117.1:0-4392 GCA_039029215.1 Pseudomonadota bacterium | reverse complement strand
GCCTCGATAATATCTGCGCGACATACCGCCATTGCGTCGGAAACAGACATGGTCGGCGCGGGATCAGGACCCGGTTCCGCGCATGCAGATAGGGCCAACACCGCAAAAATCAAAACTGACCGCATCATCACCATCTCCTTCATCTGCTACAACGATTTAAGATCTAAAATAAAAAAACCAGCGGCTATTCCGCTGGTTTTTCTAAACTTAAAAAGTCCTATGGGTTTAAAGTTTACCCATTGATGGCTCTTCTTTGATCATCACTTCTTCTTCTTCAGCTGCACAAGCAACCAATGTGATTGAAGCAATTGCAACCAGCAAAACTTTTACGATTTTCATGTCCATTCTCCACTGCTTATAGTCAAACGAAATTCTTTTTCGTTGATCCCAACCTTACACGTATTTGAGAGCAGTCATAGCAGTTTTTTCAACTCTTCACGAATTCGTTGTTTTTAAGAAACGCTAGTAAACACGTGCTTTTGGGGCGATTTTTTTAAGATCAATCCCGCCATCTTTCTGTTGCGTCAAAGGTTTCAGACCCACATTTCGATAGCTGAGCTTTACTTGATGCCCATCCACGCGCGCGATTGTGTGTTTGCGCCAGTTTTTATCGTCGCGGTCCGGATAATCTTCATGCGCATGTGCGCCGCGACTTTCTTTGCGCGCTTCTGCGCCCACAATTGTGGCCATTGCATTTGGCATCAGATTGGTCAGCTCTAACGTTTCCATAAAATCAGAATTCCAAATCAAAGAGCGATCAGTGACTTTGACATCATCCAATTTCTTGGCCACGGCAACCATCTTGTCCACGCCTTCGGCAAGTGTTTTGTCGGTGCGGAAAACGGCCGCGTCGGCTTGCATGGTTTTCTGCATCTCCAAGCGCAAATCTGCCGTTGGTACCGCACCATCTGCATAGCGAAGGGCGTCAAAACGATCCATCGCTTGGGTCACAGATTTTTCGTTTAACGCTTCATTTGGCGCTTTCGGGTCGATAAATTCCGCCGCTTTCAAAGCAGCCGCGCGACCAAAGACCACCAAGTCAATCAAGGAATTCGACCCAAGACGGTTGGCGCCATGAACAGATGCACATCCCGCTTCACCAATGGCCATCAATCCAGGCAAAATTCGGTCATGGTCTTTGGCGGTCGGGTCCAGCACCTCACCCCAGTAATTGGTTGGAATCCCGCCCATATTATAATGCACGGTCGGCAAAACCGGGATCGGTTCGCGCGTGACGTCAACGCCTGCAAAGATCTTGGCGCTTTCTGAGATACCGGGCAGACGTTCTGCCAAACTTTCAGGCGGCAAATGATCAAGGTGCAAAAAGATATGGTCAGCTTCATCACCAACACCGCGACCATCACGAATTTCCATCGTCATACAGCGGGATACAACATCGCGGCTGGCAAGGTCTTTGTAAGTCGGTGCGTAACGTTCCATAAAGCGTTCACCGTCTGAATTCGTCAGATAACCACCCTCGCCCCGCGCACCTTCGGTAATCAAGCACCCTGATCCGTAAATTCCGGTCGGATGGAATTGCACAAACTCCATATCCTGCAACGGCAGACCTTGGCGCGCAACCATCCCGCCACCATCACCGGTGCAAGTATGCGCTGATGTGGCACTGAAATAGGCACGACCATACCCACCGGTGGCCAGCACCACCATTTTTGCATTAAAGCGATGAATGGTTCCATCATCCAGCTTCCATGCAATCAGACCTTGGCAGCGACCATCTTCGGTCATGATCAAATCAGTCGCGAAATATTCGATGAAAAACTCTGCATTGTTCTTCAAGCTTTGCCCATAAAGCGTATGCAAAATTGCATGACCAGTGCGGTCAGCCGCTGCACAAGTACGTTGTACCGGCGGGCCTTCACCAAATTCTGTCGTGTGCCCACCAAAGGGGCGTTGATAAATTTTGCCTTCTTCGGTGCGCGAGAATGGCACACCGTAATGTTCCAACTCATAAACAGCAGCAGGCGCTTCACGGGCAAGATATTCCATCGCATCGGTATCGCCCAACCAATCAGACCCTTTCACCGTGTCATACATATGCCAATGCCAGTGATCTGGACCCATGTTTTTAAGGCTGGCGGCAATGCCGCCTTGGGCCGCAACGGTATGGGATCGCGTTGGAAAAACCTTGGTCACACAGGCCGTGCTTAAGCCTTGTTCTGCCATACCCAAGGTTGCACGCAAGCCAGAGCCGCCCGCACCAACAACAACAACATCATAGGTGTGGTCAATATATTCATATGCTGCCATTTTAGGTGTCTAACCCCCAAGAAACGCGATATTGAGTAATGCGAAAAAAGCGACCAATGCCATAAGCCAACAAAAGATTTTGTTTAACAGGGTCATAATTTGAAAAGCGCTGCCATGAACATAATCTTCTAAAACAACCTGAATGCCATCTTGCAGATGCTTTGCACCCACAATGAAGAAAACCATCAGAATGAGTGCAACGACAGGGCGCGACAATGCAGCTTTCACTGTTTCATAGTCTTCGCCAATCAATGGACCTACAATCCAAACCATCGCAATTGTCAGGGGCAACATCACCACTGACACGATACGTTCTTGCATCCAATGTTTGCTTGCTGATTTCGACATTTTAGAACACCCCGAAAACCAAAATAGCTGTCAGCAGAAAGCTAAGACCAAACATTCCCCACCCCATCAGATCTGCTGTTCGAAGGTCAAACCCATAGCCCATATCGAACACCAAGTGCCGTAGGCCACCGAGTGTGTGATAGATAAGCGCCCAAAGAGAGGCGACCCAAATCAGCGAAACAAGATTGGACGAGAAAATCCATGCGTAAGCTGCGTATTTTTCGGGACCCCCAAAAACCAAAAGCAGCCATAGCACCAACAGCAGCACAGATCCTGCAAGCGCAACGCCCGTAATACGAATAAAAATAGAAGAAACAGAACTCATCTGCGGGCGATACACGCTAAGATGCGGTGAGAGCGGTCTTTTGCCTCTGTTTACATCTGCCATTTGTTATTCCCTAGCTTGCTATGATACATATCGTGCCTGCGGATGGTGTCACGCGATAATCTTGGCTTGCGACCGTTTGTCCGGCTATTCCTCGTCTTCGCGAATGACAGCTTGGCCGCATCGCATGATTTCTTTTTTCTCATCAAATGCATATTGCGGATCACCGTAAAGCTGCCAGCCCTCGGACAACGCTGCGCTGACGCGGTTGCAAAATTCCGCTGTATCATCTTCTGTAATGAACCGATACCGCATTGAATGCTCCTTTCGCGATCACCTAGCCTGTTCCTCAAAAAGACGCAAATTGTCTAAAAGTTAAATAAACTCTTTGACGCAGCGTACGCTGCCCTAAGATTAATTTTTAGACCTGTGACCTATGCTGCCCCTCGTTGATCCAAAATGATAAAACGAAAGGCAAACCGATGAACAGATATCTCTTTGCGCTCTCGCTTGGTTTTGGCCTTTGCGTTATGGCAGCATCGGCCGGGGCACAGCAGATGCGCTGCGCGGACCGCACGGAAGTAATTGAAAAACTTCATAAAAAGTATGGTGAAACCCGTCAAAGCATTGGCCTAAACCGCACCAGTGGCGTTGTTGAAACATACGCGTCGTTGGAAACAGGCACATGGACGATTTTGCTGACCTTGCCCAATGGGCAGGCCTGTATGATCGCGGCGGGCGAGAATTTTGAGCGTCTTGAGGAGACATTGCCGACCTCGGGTGAGGATGCATAAAAACCGCATCAAATTAGAAGCAAATTTAAGCAAATCCAATTGAACACCGAATCAATTGTATACAAATGCATACATTTTTAAGCCGAGGTCTTGCCCTCGGCTTTCTTCTCGTCTAGCACGGTCGCCAACTTCACAACCATGAAAAGGTGTTCGTATGGCACGTGCAAAAATTGCTCTAATCGGTTCAGGTATGATTGGGGGCACTTTGGCCCATCTTGCCGCGCTCAAAGAGCTTGGCGATATTGTCCTGTTTGATATCGCAGACGGTATTCCACAAGGTAAAGCGCTTGATATCGCAGAGGCGGGACCGGTCGACAAATATGACGCGGCTTTAAAGGGCACAACGGATTACGCCGATATTGCAGGCGCGGATGTGTGCATCGTTACTGCTGGTGTGCCGCGCAAACCCGGCATGAGTCGCGATGACCTTCTAGGCATCAACTTGAAAGTCATGAAATCTGTTGGCGAAGGCATCAAAGAGCATGCGCCAAATGCATTTGTTATCTGTATCACAAACCCGCTGGACGCGATGGTTTGGGCGTTACAAAAATTCTCTGGCCTTCCGGCCGAGAAGGTGTGCGGCATGGCCGGTATTCTAGACAGCGCGCGTTTCCGTCATTTCTTGGCCGAAGAGTTTGCCGTCTCTGTCAAAGACGT
>JBCCGP010000116.1:0-4581 GCA_039029215.1 Pseudomonadota bacterium | reverse complement strand
GTTCATGGCAACATTGCTTTACCTGTTTAACGGGTTAGAGATTTATCGCAGGCAACGCGAGGTTCAAAAACAACTGGATCAAGCGCGCAAGGATGCCGATAGCCGTTTGATGGAATTGGAATATTTGTCCCAATTTGATCCACTGACCAGCCTGCCCAACCGCACAAGCTTTGAATCGCGCCTGAATGTGTTGTTGGGGCGTGCCACACGGCGGTCCGCCCATTTTGGCGTGGCTTTGATCGACTTGGATCATTTCAAGCCGATCAATGACAGTTTTGGCCATCATGTTGGCGATGCGGTCTTGGCAGAGGTTGCAGCGCGCCTAAAACGGTTTTCACGGCATTCATCTGATGTTGCCCGCCTTGGGGGTGATGAATTTGCGATGATCCTGATCGATGCGCATTCCAAAGAGAAAGCCCAAGAATTGGGTGATCAGCTGTCCGATTTGTTAGCGATGCCGATCCTTTATGATGAACTGGCAATAAATATTGGGGCGTCTGTTGGGATTTCATTGACCCGAACGGAAGGGCGCAACCGCAGCGTTTTGATGAAACGCGCGGATCTGGCGATGTATGATGCCAAACGCAATGGCGAGCCCAGCGCGGTTGTCTATGACGAAAAGACAATCACGGGGATCGCAGATTTGACTCAAAAGCCAATTTTTGAACATGCGATCGCAAACAAAGAAATCCTGCCCTACTACCAGCCCAAAGTTGATTTATTGACGGGCAAAATCCTTGGGCTAGAGGCGCTCGCGCGGTGGGAGAAAGCAAATGGCGAGGTTTTATTGCCCGCAGAATTCATCCCACAGATAGACGATCTGGGTTTGATGCATGATTTTACCTATTCAATTACGCGACAGGTGATCAATGATATTGGCCGATGGAAAGATATGGGATTTGATTCAATACCTGTGTCTACCAATGTGGGCGAACGCATGTTGGCAACCCCGATTGGTCTACAAGATCTACTGTGGATGGTGTCCGAGAGCAAATTACCGCCCGATATTTTAACCTTCGAGGTGACAGAGGATGTGGTTTTGGGGCGCGCTGGTGATTTTATTCGCAATGCGATTTCGACGTTGTCAAAGGAAGGGGTGCGCATATCACTGGATGATTTCGGAACCGGATTTGCGTCCTTCCGCCATTTAGAAGAGTTGCATCTGGATGAACTCAAGATTGACACAAGCTTCGTGACAAAAATCGGGCAAAAACCCAGCGCCATGGTGATTATCGAAGGATTCCTAGGCATCGCTGCCGGGCTGGGGATAGAGGTTGTTGCAGAAGGCGTTGAAACGGAGGATCAGCGCGACTTCCTTCTGAAACGTGGATGTCGCGTCGGACAAGGTTTTTTGTTTTCCAAAGCAGTCAGCTTTATTGATGTGACCAAGCTACTGATTGCCGAAGAGCGCAAGATGGTGATCTAGCCTAGCATTTAAGTGCTGCATCAACGGAAGCTTTGGATTTGAACGGACCGATTTCACGCTTGGTCAATTGTCGGCCTTGCAACGTCACACCAATAACCTTTTTCCAATTCGCATCGGCCAACACCATTTCGGGACGCGCCATTGATCCACAGGCGCGAATGCCGCTTGTTATGAAATCTTCGCCAATGCGGTGGTTGGTCAATCCGGACAGGTTCGCAACCTCGCGCATTTCAACCGGCTGATATTCAAAAACGCGCAGTTTCTTGGCCAGATGCGGACGATCCACAAACGCGATATCCATACGCCCATTTCCATCTAAATCCGCAATCCCAACAATCGCAAGCCAGCGAAATCGCGTCCCAATATAGGGTGTCACCGCAACCAAGCGCAGGCGACGTTGCCCGATTTTATAAACTGCAATCTGTGCACCCAACCTTTGATGCGACCGGATGGTCACAACTTCAGGGCGTCCATCCCCGTCCAGATCTGCTAAGCGTGGGGCAAGATCTTCGAAAACATGATCTTCGTTCAATGTCAGCGTCATGCCACAAGCCGCGGAAGTCGCTGGCGTGATCACACCAAGTTTTGTAGGCTCTAAACTGTCACCAAGCACGCCATGGGGGTAACGGGTTGAGCCCAGATCGTAATAGGCCGTGATATTCCCAAATTTCACCGCACTTTGAGGAAAGTCACTGGTCGAGACAGGCGAGACTGTGCATCCAAAACTTGCACTGGCCCAAATCAACAGGGCGCTGAGGGATGCAAGTAGCACTTTCATTTAAATCTGCTTTTCCGGCATTTGGACAACCAAACCATCCAGCTCATCTGTGACCTTCAATTGGCACGTCAGCCGCGACGTATCATTTGGCTCCCATGCGAAATCAAGCATATCTTCTTCCATCGCATCCTTCGCGGGCAATTTATCGGTCCATTCGCCAACGACATACACATGGCATGTCGAACAGGCGCATGCACCACCACAATCCGCCTCGATCCCCGGAATATTATTGTCGCGTGCGCCTTCCATAACAGTCAGGCCGTTTGCAACCTCAACCTCGTGTTTCGTACCATTATGCTCGATATAAGTAATTTTCGCCATCGCGGGACTCCGATAATTTGAGTGGTATCTAAAGTCGGTGCGAGGCGCTTTCTAGTGTTTTTTTCGATCTGAGCCGCAAATTTTTGTCATTACAGAATTGTTTGAAAAAGAATCTGGATTTGGATCATTGTTTATGTGATCACAAAAAAATATTTTGTGATCACATATTGTGAAATTCGGATAAACACACCACGATGTGATCAGTTTTCCTTTTCAAACGGCCCTAGATTTCCATAATCTTTCAAAGAATCCGCATCACAGGGGAGCGCGTGAATGAACATCCATGAGTATCAGGCAAAACAACTTCTTGGCGCCTATGGCTGCCCGATCTCCAAGGGCGTGCCGGTTTTAGCAGGCGATGATGCGCAAGCAGCCGCAGCACAGCTTGGCGGGCCGCTTTGGGTCGTGAAAGCACAAATTCATGCAGGCGGTCGCGGCAAGGGACATTTCAAAGAAGATGCAGCGGGTGAGAAAGGCGGGGTCCGGTTGACCCATTCGGCAGCAGAAGCCGCCGAAGAGGCCCAAAAGATGCTGGGAAACACGCTGGTCACACATCAAACTGGCCCTGATGGTAAGCAAGTCAATCGCATCTATATCGAAGACGGCTCTGACATTGCTCGCGAATTGTATTTGGCCGCACTTGTGGATCGCACCACCTCTCAGATCGCTTTTGTCGCCTCGACCGAAGGCGGCATGAATATCGAAGATGTCGCCGCAGAGACGCCCGAAAAGATCTTAACGCTCACTATCGATCCCAGCGCGGGCTTTACCGAAGCAAATGGCCGCGCGGTTGCTGATGCCTTGAAATTGGAAGGTGATCAAATTGCGGAATGCATCGATTTGACAACGAAGCTTTATCAGATTTTCACCGAAAAAGACATGGATATGCTGGAAATCAATCCGTTGATTGTGACCGAACGCGGGCATTTGAAATGTCTGGATGCAAAAATGGGGTTTGATAGCAACGCCCTGTATCGCCAACCAGATATTATGGAGCTGCGCGACGAGACAGAGGAAGATGAAAAAGAGTTAGAAGCGTCAAAATACGATCTGTCTTATATCGCACTTGATGGCGAAATTGGCTGTATGGTCAATGGCGCGGGTTTGGCCATGGCCACTATGGATATTATCAAGCTGAAAGGTGCGGAGCCTGCGAATTTCCTTGATGTCGGCGGGGGTGCGACGAAAGAGAAAGTCACAGCTGCATTTAAAATCATCACCTCTGATCCGAATGTGAAGGGTATTTTGGTCAATATCTTCGGCGGGATCATGCGTTGCGATGTGATCGCCGAAGGTGTGGTCGCCGCTGTCGAGGAGGTCGGATTGCAAGTCCCCCTTGTCGTGCGCCTTGAGGGGACAAAAGTTCAAGAAGGCAAAGATATCATCAACAATAATGATCTGGATGTGATTGCGGCAGATGATCTGGATGATGCCGCAGAAAAGATTGTGAAGGCGGTGAAGGGATGATCATGCGACCCGTAATCACGGCACTGGTCGCAACAGCTGGCTTCTTTACTTCGGGTCTTGCGGCCCAAGAAACCGAAGATTTTGACCCTGTCTTTGTCTTTAACGAAGTGTGCTACACCAAAATCCCAAACGTTGACGCGATTGAAAATATCGCGGCCCAACTGGCTTGGAGCGGGCTGCCTGACGATGCGATCAAAGATATCCGCTCGCTAGAGAATCCAGCGATTGAACTTGGTTGGGACGCGAAAGTGGGCGAGCGTTTGTTTCGCGTCGGCGTCAATCAAGGTGTCGCACCCATGGCGATGACAGAGCCCTTCCCCGGATTTGATGGTGGGCGCGCAACAACATGTAGCTTGGTTTTGGATGATATGTTTCCCGCCGATATCATCTTGCAAAATATGCAAGTTCTCGCAGGCAAAGAGCCTGTATCCGCGGGTGTTCCCGAAGGTGGATTGAAAACAACCACTTGGGCAGGCGGCACGGATGCGTTGAAGGTGTTTTTGTTTGCCAAGGTCAATCGCAGCGTTGGCGGGGGCCTGTTGCATGTGACCTTGTTGGAAAAACCCCAATGACCAAAGCCGATCGCGAC
>JBCCGP010000115.1:0-4956 GCA_039029215.1 Pseudomonadota bacterium | reverse complement strand
TCCCATGTGATGGTCGCAATGCCGTCGCCGTCTACATCGTAATGAAAATCAGTCATAATTTCCTCCTGCTCAGACCGCTTAAACGCGCTCGATAATTGTTGCTGCACCCATGCCAGAGCCGATGCAAAGTGTGGCCAGACCTGTCTCTTTGTCGGATGCTTCCATTTCATCAAGAAGCGTTCCAAGGATCATCGCGCCTGTCGCACCCAGCGGATGCCCCATCGCAATGGCACCACCATTCACGTTCAGCTTGTTGTGATCGACATCAAAATGGGTCATGAAGCGCAGCACAACAGACGCAAACGCTTCGTTGACCTCGAACAGATCAATGTCACCAATTGCCATGCCGCTGTCTTTCAGGATTTTTTCCGTCACAGGAACGGGACCTGTCAGCATGATTGTTGGGTCGGTTCCAATTTTGGCGGTTGATCTAAACTTGGCCCGCGGCTTCAACCCGTTCATTTCGCCAAATTCTTTGTTTCCGATCAGCACAGCCGCTGCCCCATCCGAAATCGCAGAAGAATTGCCCGCGTGATGCATATGCTCGATCTTTTCTAATTCTGGGTATTTCATGATCGCGATATTATCGAACCCCGGCATGACCTCGCCCATGTCCTTGAAAGACGGGCGCAGCGCACCCAGCGCTTGCATATCGGTTTCGCGAATTTGCTCATCCACGGCTAGGATTTCCAAACCGTTTTGATCTTTCACCGCAATGCGCGATCTATCGAACTTGCCCGCCTGCGTTGCCGCCGCAGCGCGCTTTTGGCTTTCGACCGCATATTCATCACATTCCGTACGGCTAAAGCCGTATTTGGTGGCAATGATGTCTGACGAAATGCCTTGGGGCACAAAGTAATTCTTGATTGCAAGCTGCGGATCAACTGCAATCGCGCCGCCGTCAGAGCCCATGGGCACGCGGCTCATGCTTTCCACACCGCCTGCGATATAGGCATTGCCTGCCCCGCCGCGCACTTGGTTGGCAGCAATATTCACCGCTTCAAGGCCAGAGGCACAAAACCGGTTCACGGACACACCCGGCACACTTTCGTCCAGATCAGAATATAAAACGGCGGACCGCGCCAAACACGCACCTTGTTCACCCACTTGGCTGACATTGCCCCAAATCACATCTTCAATTTGGCTGGTATCTTGCAGATTGTTGCGTGTCGCTGTTTCGTTAAGAACATCTGCTGACAGTTTGACTGCTGTGACCTCGTGCAGTGATCCGTCTTTTTTGCCCTTGCCGCGCGGTGTGCGCACCGCGTCGTAGATATATGCGTCTGGCATATTGGCCTCCTCTAAATTCGCTGGATTTGTTAAAGCCCTAGTAAGCTGTGATTACAAGCTGTTACGCTGCGCCAGAAAGATCCTCACGCGACGTTATTTAGTTTCAAAAGAGCCTAACCTAACTTTGGTTAAATACCAATTTCAAATGGTTCAAATCGGACCATTGGCATTTAGCGACAGTTTTTGACGTTTTTGGCTCATCCCTGCTGTCGCTTCGGCCAATTCCAATTCGAATTTCGTTCAGAGGTAAAGAATCCACTTACGTACCTCATCGGGGAAGGTTTCTTCACATCATGCGAATGCAATCCAGCGGCTAAGACATAGAGAATCATTGAAATATAGGGATAGACTACGCCATGGCCGAAAATAAAAAGACGATCTTGGATACAGATGACACCGCCCGCAAAAATGCGAAAGCGGTAATAGACACGGCGCGTTTCGGTGCTTTGGCGGTTGTTCATCCCCAGACGGGGCATCCCCATGTCACCCGCATTTCAATCGCCAGTCTCGGCGGACCAGTCACGCTTATTTCTGATTTGTCACTGCACACAAAAGCACTGCGCGCAAATCCAAATGCAGCCCTTTTATTGGGCGAGCCGGAACCTCGTGGTGACCCGCTGACCTATCCACGGATTACGTTAAGCTGCACGGCGCATTTTGTAACGCGAAAGGATGCGGATTATATCGATTTGCGGGATGCCTATTTGGCACAAAACCCAAAATCGAAGCTCTACATTGATTTTACGGATTTCAACTTTGTACGATTTGAAATCCTCTCGGCCGATTTAAATGCTGGCTTTGGCAAGGCGTATCATCTTACAGCGGCTAATGTGGAACAAACCTAGCTGGGTTTTTTCACTGCCAAAATGACCGCACCAGACAGAATAAATGCTGCCCCAGAAATCGTTACCAGCTCTGGCAAGGTTTTGAACACAAGCAAATCCAGCACCGCAGCAAAAATCAAAATCGAATAGGAAATCGGCACAACCAAACTTGCGTCAGCGCGTTTCAGTGATTGAATGAACATCGATTGCGCCGTGACCATCAGGACGCCGACACCGATTAACAACATCCATTGTTCGGGGCTGGGCGTCTGCCAAAGGATAAGCGCCACAATCAGGCTCAGCGTTGCACCAATCCCATTATTTATGACCAATATTCGCAAAGCCGGCTCTCGATCACTCAGCAGCTTTATAACCGCAATTTCTGCCCCGATTAAAATCGCTGCAATGACGGCATAAATGCCAGCAATCGGAATGCCATCTATATCCGGATTCAAAATCAAATAAGCACCTGCAAAGGCCAAAAGTGTCGCGATGACCTTACGCGCCGTTAGATTTTCACCAAGCAAAAGCACCGCAAACCCCATTGCAAAGATCGGGTTTAAATAGGTAATTGCCGTTGCCTCGGCGAGTGGCATCGCCGCAAATGCTGCAAACTTTGCACTAACCCCCAACCAACCCAAAACCGAGCGCAGCAAGTGGATATGCCAAGGTGCACCTTCTAGGGTCGGTCGATATGTCGGGCGCACGGCGAGAAACAGCATCAGCGTCAGAAATGCAAAATTGAACCGCCCCGCACTGACCATGAACGGACCCAGGGGCTCGGCCCCTGCAATCGTTTGACCCAATAACTTGCCCAACAAGAACACCACTGCCAAAACAGCAGATGCCGCGATCATAAATCCGACGGCGGCTTGTGCTTGATTGGCGCGATCCATGCGATCAGACCAAACGGCCTGCTAACCCGTCTTCGATCAGCTGGATGCTTTCCTCGACACCGTAAAGTGCGATGAACCCACCGAAACGCGGCCCTTGGGATGCGCCGAATAGAACCTCGTAAATGGTGGTAAACCAATTACGCAAAGGCTCAAACCCATGGTTCTTGCCCACAGCAAAGACGATAGATTGCAGGTCTTCTGCATCAGAGTAATCCAAATCTTCGATCACATCATCATTGCCCATCGCAGCATTCTTCTTGGCAATCATGTCCAACGCTGTGGCTTTGTCTTTGAGCGCCGCAACCAAATCGGACAACGCGGCCTTCTCCTGATCCGTCGGTGCACGGAACTGACGCGTTGGTTTCACAAAATCATGGAAATAGCGCACCGCATATCCCGCCGCCGCATCCAATCCCGGATGCGTCTCGGGTGACGCGTCTGGCGCATATTTTTGGATAAAGCCCCACATCGCCTCGGACGTTTCCGCGCTTGATACAGCCGCGAGGTTCAGCAACATCGCAAATGGCACGACCATATCGGATGCAGGCACATCACCCTTGTGGATATGATACACAGGATTGTTCAACTGCGCTTTAGCATCTTGTGTCGGATAGGCGCGGAGCTGTTGGTGATACTCATCGACCATCTTGGGGATGATATCGAAATGCAACCGCTTCGCAGTACCGGGTTTCAGATACATGAAATAGGATAGGCTCTCAGCCGAGGCATAGGTCAACCATTCATCGATCGACACGCCATTGCCTTTGGACTTCGAAATCTTCTCGCCATTTTCATCCAAAAACAGCTCATAGAAAAAATGCGCAGGCGCAGGTGCCCCTAAGATGCGGCAGATTTTGTCATAGACATGAGAATTGGTGGAATGGTCCTTCCCATACATCTCAAAATCCACACCCAATGCCGCCCAGCGTGCGCCAAAATCTGGCTTCCACTGCAATTTCACATTGCCGCCGGTGACAGGCATCGTGACTTCCTCACCATCTTCATCATCGAAGGTGATCGTGTGTTTCACCTTATCCACCGCCTTCATCGGCACATACAAAACACGTCCAGATTTCGGGGAAATGGGCAAAAAGATCGAATAGGTCTGCTGACGCTCTTCCCGAAGCGTCGCCAGCATCACCTCCATAATCTCATCGTACTTCTCGACCGCACGCTTCAAAATCTCATCAAACGCGCCAGATCGGTAATATTCGGTCGAGCTATAAAATTCGTAGTCAAACCCAAACGTATCGAGAAACCGCCGCAACATCGCGTTGTTATGATGACCAAAACTTTCATGCGTCCCAAACGGATCGGGCACCTCGGTCAACGGTTTCTGCAGATGCTGTTCCAACGCCTCTGGGTTCGGCACATTTCCCGGCACTTTGCGCATCCCGTCCAAGTCATCCGAAAACGAGATCAATTTCGTCGGATGCCCCGTCAAAACCTCATAGGCATGTTGCACCATCGTTGTCCGCGCAACCTCGCCAAAGGTGCCGATATGCGGCAAACCAGATGGGCCATATCCAGTCTCAAACAGCACAAAACCCTTATCAGGCACCTCCCCCTTCAAGCGCTTCATCAACTTGCGCGCCTCCTCAAAAGGCCAAGCTTTGCTTTCAAGGGCAGCGGTTTTTAGATCAGACATGGGAACCAACTTTGCTACGCCCCAACGGGGCATTTTCAAAACTCCCTATTGCCCTAAACGGATGGCGTCAATATTCTCAAAAAGAGCGCTAGCAAAAGGGTTGAGCAATGTCGGACACAGATACAGCGATTTGGAACACACAAGATGCGCTGGTGGCGATGATGGTCGCGGCCTCGGTCTCGGATGCGGAAATTAAGACGATTGAGCTTCTGTCCATCGAACGCATTGTCAACCATCTGCCGATTTTTGCGGATTATAATTTGGACCGGATGCGCACGATTGCGCAATCGGTCTTTGA
>JBCCGP010000114.1:0-5122 GCA_039029215.1 Pseudomonadota bacterium | reverse complement strand
TCTCAACACCTATGGTCGAACGCCAACGCTCGAAGAAATGGTGATGAGTCTTCTTGAGCTTGGAAAAGAAGAGACGCGAGACGAAGTAGCGGATGCTTTGATGGTCGAATTTGCGCTTAGTTCAGGAACATCAGCTGTAAGTGGTGGCGGAGCCTCTAACCATCAACCTGAAAGTACATCCATTTTCGAAGTGAGTGGAATTTATAACGCAGCAAGAGTTGTTAATCGTCTAGAACATATAGATGTCAGTACAGCGCGCAAAACACTGGCGGCAGAAATTGCAGAAAGTGCTGAACATCTCTTTGTGGGCAATACGCATCGTGCGACCAACAATTATGATGTGTTGATGAATGCGGCTCAATTTGAGCGTGTCTTGGATCGAACCGAAGTCGAAGACACAATCAAAAGCTTAATCGATACGATGTTTGATCGCGATCCAACGGATTACGAGATGGAGCACTATTCGGAGCGTTTGCTTGAAGGAGAGGACACACCCGAAGACCTTGTGAAAGACATGATGACACTCAATGACGCTGGTTTAGTGTCTTTGTCAGAATTGACGGGCGAGGACTTGGTTGCCCAAGCATTTTTAAACGCACTAGGGCGCGAACCATCAACCGTTGAGTTGACCACTTGGAAAATGTTGTTGGAAAATAACGACATATCTGAGGAAGGATTTATTGTCGCTTTGGCTATGAGTATTGAGGCTGATGCAGCAGGCAATGCCCACGATTCAACGCCTTATTCTTCGGACCCTGGAATCATTTCCAATGTTTACATCTGGTCCAAGGGCGACGGAAACGATCTCATCCAAGATTTCGACAATTCAAATGACACTGATAAGCTAGTGCTTTCAGATGTGGATGCATCAGATGTTCAAATCATCCGAAACCATGGCAGTACCGATCTCTATATTCAAATCTTATCCACGGGCGAAGAAATTCGTATCCAGTATGGTATGCATTCTAGCTATGTAAATTATGGCATTGAAGAGATTGAGTTTGCGGATGGGACTATTTGGGATGCAGAGACGATTGTTGACCAAACAATAGTCGAAGGCTCGGAAGCCAATAATACGATCTATGGCACAAATATATTTAGCGATAATATTTTTGGTAATAGTGGAAACGATAGTCTTTATGGATATTCCGGCAATGACAAGATTACTGGCGGAAAGGGTGAAGACTGGCTCGATGGTGGTGTCGGTTCGGACAGTTATTTTTGGTCAAAAGGTGATGGAAACGACACAATAAGTGATACGTCGACATCAACCATTGAAACCGACAGACTTATTCTAAGTGATGTTACTTCAGATGATGTGTCGCTGACGCGTGCCCATAATGGATGGGATTTAGAAATCGAAGTTCTTTCAACTGGAGAAGTTATCAAGGTTTATTATTGGTTTCACACCTATACGGACAATGGTCGCGGCATTGAGGAACTAGAATTTACAGACGGAACTGTCTGGACCACGCAAGATATTCTTGATGCAACCACCATCGAAGGTACAGACGCCAACCAAACCATCAACGGGTTTCATAGATCTGAGCATATCAAAGGCCTTGAGGGCAATGATACGATAAATGCTTCGGCTGGCGATGATACGCTAGAGGGCGGCGCGGGAAATGACTATTTGTTGGGCGGCGAAGGTAGCGATACATATATTTGGTCCAAAGGTGATGGAAACGACATCATCAATGATGGTGAGAAATCAGATACAAGCATCGACACTTTGGTTCTTAACGATGTGGCATCAACAGATGCTATTACGCTTTGGCATAGCGGTGCCACACATCTCAGTATTCGCATTGAGGATACAGGTGAAACGATTCTTGTCTATTATCAGTTCCATACGACTGTAGATACCAACGGTCGTGAAGTCCCGAATGGTTACGGACTAGAGCAAATTGAGTTTTCTGATGGTGTCATTTGGAATGTTGAAGACATCCAAAATAATGCGCTGACGGATGGCGCAGAAACCGCTGAGACGATGCTTGGAACACATCTTGATGATGTAATCGCTGGTAATGGCGGTGACGATGTTATCCACGGTTATTCTGGTGATGATACCATTGAAGGCGGTGCTGGTGACGACTATCTGCTCGGCGGTGATGGATCAGACAGTTATATTTGGTCGAAAGGGCATGGCAATGACACGATTAATGAATCTGACACATCGCATACCGAAATCGACAAACTCATCCTAACGGATGTCGACGCGGATGATGTCAAACTGCGCCGCGAATATGGAACAAATGATCTGCAGGTCAGGATTATTTCAACGGGCGAAGTCATTGATGTATTGAACCGCTTCCAAAGCGAAGCTTGGGGGCGCGGCGTTGAAGAAATCCATTTTGCTGATGGATCTGTTTGGACGTGGCAAGATATCCAATCACGAACACGTATAACTGCTGGTAGCTCCGATAACTACATTGCCGGCAATAATGGGCGGGACAATATTTACGGCTACGATGGCAACGACACGCTTCTTGGCAATGGCGGCGATGATAAACTTGTTGGGGGTTGGGGTGATGACACCCTGGATGGAGGCGCGGGCAGTGATCTCTATCTCTGGTGGAAAGGTCATGGCAACGATGTGATCGACGACGATAGCACGAGTTTTGATGAGGTTGACACATTACTGCTTAAAAATGTTGAGCAGGCTGATGTCGATCTGACGATTGATGGTCAGGATTTGTTGGTAACGATCAACGAGACAGGCGAAGTCATCCGGGTTGATGAACGATTTAGATCAGCAACCGCAAATGAAGGTATTGATGTGATCGCCTATTCAGATGGTGTGATTACAGAAATAATGGCCTCAGAGACCGCAACTGCGGAGCATACTGGCACGATAGGTTCTGACAATATTGTTGGTTGGGATTTCATCGATATCTTTGAAGGTGGCGACGGAAACGATCATCTTACAGGTAAAAAAGGTGATGACCATTTCACTGGCGGAAAAGGCAATGACAATCTGAAAGGTGACGAAGGATCTGATACCTACTATTGGTCCAAAGGAGATGGCAACGATGTCATAGACGAACAATTTAATGCGCGCGGCGAAGATACTGACACTCTGGTTTTGGAAGATGTGAATCCTAACGATGTCGAGCTTATCCGCGTTAATAAAACTGCAAATCTCTATGATGATCTGAAAATAAAAATCACATCAACTGGCGAGACGATCAAAATCTGGGATTTCTTCCATTCGGACCAAACAGACAAACGCGGAATTGATAAAATTGTCTTTGCTGATGGCACAATTTGGTATCGCGAAGAAATTGAAAAAAATACGCAAGTGAACGGCACTTCGTCAAATGATGATCTTGATGGTCTAAATAATTTTGATGACAATCTCATGGGTTTTGATGGAAACGATAATTTAGACGGAAACTCTGGTGACGATACGCTCATCGGCGGCGAAGGTCAGGATAGTTTATATGGTGACGCTGGAAACGATACGTTTATTTGGTCAAAGGGCGATGGGAATGATTACATCGTCGATGGTAATTATTCTGGCGATACAGACAAGCTCGTTCTCACTGATGTCGATCCTTCGGATATAAAGATCATACGCAACCAAGGCAGCGGTGATTTATACATCGAAATTTTGTCAACGGGTGAAGAAATCCGCGTCTACTTTGGCATGCATTCCGGCTATGTGAATTACGGTATTGAAGAGATTGAGTTCGCCGATGGAACAATATGGAATTCTGAGAGGATCATTAGTGAAACACATGTAGAAGGCACGGAGGCCAACAATGTGCTGAGCGGGAGCAATCCTTTTGACGACAATTTTTTCGGTTTTGGCGGGAATGACAGTCTTTATGGCTACGCTGGCGATGATCATTTCGTAGGCGGCTTAGGTGATGATTATCTGAACGGTGGCGCAGGCAACGACACCTATGTCTGGTCCAAAGGCGATGGGAATGACTTTATATCAGATGGCAATTATGCAGGGGATACGGACAAGCTGGTGCTCACGGATGTCGACGCCTCTGATATCAAGCTCACACGCAACCAAGGCAGTGGTGATTTATACATCGAAATTTTGTCGACGGGTGAAGAAATCCGCGTCTATTTCGGCATGCATTCCGGCTATGTGAATTACGGTATAGAAGAGATCGAATTTGCCGATGGCACAATTTGGAATGCGAATAAAATTATTGATGAGACGGTCGTTGAGGGCACTGAAGCCAACAATGTCCTAAGCGGTAGTAATCCGTTTGACGACAATTTCTTCGGCTTCGGGGGGAATGATAGTCTTTACGGCTATGCTGGCGATGATGATTTCGTAGGCGGCTTAGGTGATGATTATCTGAATGGTGGCGCAGGCAACGACACCTATGTCTGGTCCAAAGGTGACGGAAATGATACCATCGCGGATTACGATTATAGCGATGATCACATAGACAGGCTGGTTTTGTCTGATGTTGATGCGAGCGATGTTGAACTCACCCGCTCTAACAACGGCCATGATCTGTTTATAAAAGTCGTTTCAACAGGCGAGATCATAGAAATCGATCAAGGGTTCTATAAACATACGAGCTACACCACCCAAGGTATCGAAGAAATTGAGTTTTCTGATGGAACCATTTGGGATTTCGAAACGATCACCCAAAACGCACGTATCGAAGGTGATGCCACTGCGAACACGCTTTATGGCTCTAACGAATATACAGACAACATCTTCGGCCTCGCCGGAAATGATATTCTCTATGGCTATAACGGCGAGGATGTTCTGGTCGGCGGCGAAGGCAATGATCAACTTTACGGCGGCTCAAACGCAGACACGTTTGTATTCAACGATGGCGATGGCTTTGACACGATCAAGGACTTCGAACTTGGCCTCGATCAAATTGACCTCGCCTCTTTGGGCATCACATTTGCAGATCTCACCATCTCTGAGAACAATGGTGATGCAGTCGTAAGCTACTCAGAAGATGGCACTGGCACTGTAGATGGGCAAATTACGATCGAAGATGTAGCAGCCATTGATCTGCAAGAGGATTACTTCTTGTTCTAGGATTAACAAACAAATTTGAGCACGCCAAATTCAGGCGATGCAAAAAGACACAAATCCTAAAGCCGCCATTGAAGGAATGGCGGCTTTGTGGCC
>JBCCGP010000113.1:0-5131 GCA_039029215.1 Pseudomonadota bacterium | reverse complement strand
TTTGGGCTCATTGCCGTCATTCGCCATAGTTCCAAAATACATATTTCCCCGAGTTTAGAATTTTTCGAATACAGCTATCTTTACGGGGGATTAAGGGGGCTCGAAAACAGCACGCTGGATCCGTTTGGGCAGATGCAGCGGAAGTCATTCCGCTGTTCGCACTAATAAGCTGTGACCAAAACGGAGCCAATTGAAGTGCTGTTTTCGAGACCTTTTGCAATTTCGATTTAACAGCAAACTCATTTTATCCAGAAAAACCACCCGAAATCAAATGTGTGGAAAACACCCATTTCCCTTACTATTTCTCTTATATCGCTTTTGCTACGCTCTGCCCGTTATTGAATAAACAACGTAGAAACATGGTAGAAGATTTTGTTTTAGAACTGCAGCAATCGCGACATCAATCTGGGCTTACACAAGAAGAATGCGCACATCTCTTGGATATGAACCGCACGCAGATTTCAGATATTGAGAATGGAGATCGCCTTCCACATCTAAAAGAAATCATCGGCTTTTCAATTTTGTTCGGGAAGAGTTTTGAAAAGCTCTTTGCGTCTGTCTTTGAAGATGTCCGCGCTACAATGGCGGCACGACTGCAAACGCTCCCGCTTTCCGAAAAGCCAAAACAGCCAAATTGGCGCAAGCGAACTCTATTGAAACTGAAAGACTATCTCGAAAGCTTAAACCCGAATATCAATGAGGTCTAAGCGCGTCTTGGCCGTTGCCGTCCGTTCACGGAAGATGGCTTGTGTTTTGTTCTCGGGTGGTCAGTTGAAATTGTGGCGCGGCTCCGAAAAAGCGATGCGTGATTTTAAGGCTGAGCGATCCGTCTTGAAGCGCTGGTTAGAACTCTACCAACCAGACACAGTCGTGATGGAGGATAGTCATTCTTCGGAGCGAAAAGGCGAGAGGCAAAAAACACTGCTCGCGAATGCAAGAAAGACGATTGAGCGACTGGGTTTCAATCTCATGCTTGTCCAACGTTCGGTGCGCTGTCCCAATGTCACTGAACTCTGCGAAAACCTTGCAAAACGCTATCCAGCGATTGCGCATCTTGTTCCACGCAAACCAAAGATTTGGGAAAGCGAACAAGAAAATGTCACGCTCTTTGAAGCGCTTAATTTAGCAGATATAGCGGACGCTAAAAACCTATGATTTCAATTCTCATTCAACCGATCCAAAGGCTTGTCGACTGGCTGTTCTGGAGCGACCAATGGCGCGTTGTGCCGCTTCCACAGAGTTTCTGATTGATACTGGTGGCTAGTGCGTCGTCACAGACGAAAGATCACACCAAATCAATTCGGAAAGGATCGCACTCGCTGCGCAACCATTCAGCATTCAGTAAATTAAAATTTGGTTCTGGTGGTTTCCAAGGTGGTGCAAAGGCTTCGAAGCATTGAAAGAGTTGATAGGCGCAATCACCGACCTGCCGTTCGGTTGCACGCAGCATCAAATCGATCCGCGCCTGATCTGGGACAACATTCAAAACCAAGAGTGGTGCTGTCAGTTTGAAATGATCGCGATAAGCGCCTTCAGTGATGAGGGCTTCATATTGTGCGAGATGTCTTTGGAAACTCTTTCGGTTCCAATTGCTTGATGTCACAGGCTCGGTGCTTCGATCCGCTTCCAAAACAAAGAACCGAAACCGATCCCCATCATTGGTGTGATAGGCGAGCCCAAAAAGCCCATCTGGCGTCAGATCTTTTCGTCTAAATTGCGCACTGCCTGGTTCAGCGATTTTCAACGGGATGGTTAGGCTAGCTTTCGCGCGATCTAAGATGTCATGCTGAGCAATGAAACTCACATCTGGCCGCGCAAGCGTTGCCAGCTCAATTGAGGCCGTGATGCACGCCACCATATGTTTATGCACCCAAGGGCCTTTATGCGTGTTTGCTTGGTGCTCTAGGTCGACTTCCTTCAGAGCTTTCAGACCTGACTTGGAAACCTGATGCACCAGTTGGTTATACCCCGCTTTATGCGTTGCGAATTGCTGCGGCGGACGATCAATATAGGCGCCACCGTGCTTGGTAGTTTCCTCATGAAACAAATCACCCAACCGCTCACTCTGGCGTTTTTCGCTGGCGCGAAGATGCTGTGTATAGGCGAGCAAATAAGAGGTGGGGAGAGGGCCGTGCTGATGAAGCTTTTGTAGCCAGAGCCTATCCTGATCGGTGAGACGAAGTTGTTTGCCGCTGGATTGGCGCTTATCAGAGGCGCGTCGACCTAGACTATCTTTCTGCTTTGTCAAAAGGCTTCATCCAATTACTTCATTAATAATCACCTCCACCTTATCCATTCAAAGTGGATTTGAAATACAAAATCAGCAATGGGAACCTCTATCCCCACAAACGGGTTTTGCCGTTCCCTAAAAATACAAAACCATTGCATGTCATAGAGGAGCAGTATCCGTTTAAATCTTAAATGACTTCATACAGAATTCTATTCTGTATCAAACTCCCCGAGGGCAACCCCCACCACAGATCTTCTTGACCCACCCCCACCATTCTTCTTGAAACCTGTCTTGATTCACGCAACAGTTTTCACATCAGTCAAGTGATTTTCATTTAGGTATAGGGAGTATTGATATGGATATATTATTTAGACGAGATCAGTTTGCGAAATCATCGGGGCGCATTATTTTTAAACTTTGGAGTCAGATCGATGTCTCAGAAGAAGAACAAAAAATCATCGACAAATATATGTTCAAAAACGCGGTTGTGATCTTCGCCGATCAGCCAGGACTTATTCGCCGTTCGATTATTGCTGGCATTCTCTCCATGTTTGGATTTGCATTCGTTGTTTCAATTTTCATGGGGATTACAGGTGCCATGCGCCATCAGGTCGTCAATCCAAGCATAATGAGTTTCTTGCCTGTCTTGGTAGGTCTCATCGTTGGATATGTTTATTTCCATCAAAAGCGCGAGACAATTTACGTCAAAGACCTGCTGCGCGGGCGTTCTTTCAAATGCAACAGCGTGATTGATTTGGTGCGCAAAGAAGCATGGTTGAACTCTGTTGTCTCTTTCCTGCGCCAAGTGATGGAGAGTGCTAAGCATTGGGACGGGACAGAACAGCACCCCGTTGAAGTTCTTCCAAAGGATGAAGCGCGCGCCTTCATTCTCAAAGGTCTGTAAATGGGCTTTGATCTCCCGCAGCGCATTCATGCTTTCTTGAATGCGCTGTTTCGCAAATCTGATCGGGAAGAAGCACGAGAGCTTTTCGACAAAGTGCGACAGCTCTATCGCCAACTTGATCTTAATCCAGCAACCGCCGAGCAGGTCGTTGCGAATACGATTGCACAGCGCGTTGCAGAGCACTTTGAGCTGACCACTGATCACCCCTGCTGGCCGAAGCTTAAAGAGCTTTGCCATGCGATCTTCGAGGAAGAAGGGCACCTGCAACTGCCTGAAATAAACTGGGAGGAACGCCGCTCGATTGCGGAATGGTGGCGGGTGCGAGATATGCTGCATGAACATCGAACCTTCTTAGAACAGTTCGACGACAACTACGATTTGATTATCGATGCGTTGACGTTTGTCTTAAAGCCACTGCTTGAGGGTTATCCGCAAACAAACGGAAGCACCTCAAAGAATGGCGACATTGAGATTGAGATCGACCTCTTGCATGCGCACGCAAATTTGAATGAAGTCATCGAAAAATGCGCCCAGATCGGTGTGGAAGAAGCGCTGGTAGAACCTAACATCTTTCCAAAGCTGCGAGATCGATTAACGCGTAATCTCATCGAAGCCTCTGGTGGTAATCCCGCTGATCCTGATCGCTTTAACAAACAACCTAAATGGCCGACTAAATCAGACACCAAAGATCCAGAAGAGCTGGTTGATCTCTATTTGAAAGGCACTCCGTTTAAGGCGCTGTTTGATCAAAGCATTGAATTTACCATCCCTCAGAAAACACGTTTTGAACACCACCATATTGTGGCTGGCTCAGGTCACGGAAAAACCCAGACACTGCAATATCTGATTGCGAATGATTTAGAGGCCGTAGCCAACGGCAAGCAATCTGTGATTGTGATGGACAGCCAAGGTGATCTCATCCGCAATATCGCCGGACTGAAGGCCTTTGCACCTGGCCAGCCGCTTCATGATCGGGTGGTGATCATCGATCCCACGGATGTGGAATACCCTGTCTCGCTCAACCTCTTTGATGTCGGCTTGGAGCGTTTGCAGCACTACCCGCTTTTGGAACGTGAGCGCCTGACAAATTCGATACTAGAACTTTATGACTTTGTGCTCGGCACTTTGCTCTCGGCTGAGATGACACAAAAGCAGAACGTCATCTTCCGTTATGTCACACGGCTGATGCTGCATATTCCAGATGCAACGATCCACACATTACGCGAATTGATGGAGCCTGAAAGTGAGATTAAATTTGCCGAACATATTGCCAAGCTCGAAGGGACGGCAAAACACTTCTTTGAAACCGAATTTGCAGGGCGCGAATTTGAACAAACAAAGAAACAGGTCCTAAGACGCCTCTGGGGCATCTTAGAGAACCAAAGCTTTGAACGGATGTTTAGCCATCCGAGATCAAAGCTCGATCTTTTTGCGGAGATGAATGCAGGTAAGATTATCCTGATCAACACTGCAAAAGACCTGTTGAAAGACCAAGGTTCGCAAATATTTGGACGGTTCTTCATTGCCCTGATCGCCCAAGCCGCTCAAGAACGCGCCACACTCCCCGCGAAGAAGCGCATTCCAACGTTTGTTTATATCGATGAAGCGGCAGATTACTTCGACAAAAACATCAGCCTTATTCTGGCACAAGCCCGAAAATACAATGTGGGTATGGTGCTAGCCCATCAATATCTCGGCCAGCTTGATCCAAAACTCCAAGAAGCCTTTGGCGCGAATACATCCATCAAGTTTGCTGGTGGTGTTTCCAGCAAAGACGCCCGCACCTTTGCGCCTATGCTCTACACAGAACCCCAAATCATAGAACGCCAACCAAAAAGCAGTTTTGCGTCTTTTGTGCGTGGTGTCACAAAATCCGCGCTGCCGCTGAAGTTCCCGCTTGGGTTCCTAGAGAGCATGGAACGGATGGATAAGGCAGAAAAGGGCGAGCTTCGATCTAAAATGCGTGCGCAATATGCGGTGCATTATTCTGAGCTTGG
>JBCCGP010000112.1:0-5193 GCA_039029215.1 Pseudomonadota bacterium | reverse complement strand
GTAATCCGGGTGATCCATCTACTTGGACTGACTTTGACTATACGTATCATTTCCTGTGGGGTCTGGAGGATTTGATCGCAGTCTTCACCAATATGTGGAACCAACTTGATACAAACATGTCCGTGGGTGGCCTCTTCCCGAATGATGCCGATGGTAACGCTTGGGGCGACCCGGCGACCGGAATGCCGCCTGCTCTTAAAGGAATGGGTTTCAATCTGACTGACCCAGGTCGGTATGAAAATTTACAAGATGACTTCTCCGCCCAAATTTCCGCATTCAAGGATGCGAGTTGCGAAATTGTCACCGGCGTAGTTATCCCGCCAGATTTCGCGACGTTTTGGACGCAGGCGGCGCAACAAGGGTTCAGGCCCAAGGTGGCGTCTGTTGGGAAAGCGATCCTTTTTCCTTCCGCCGTTAATGCCATCGGAGATGCAGCTCAAAACTTGAGTTCTGAAGTTTGGTGGTCAAATGTCCATCCGTTTTCCTCCTCTTTGAACGGCCTTTCTGCTGGTGAGGTTTGTGACGCATATGAGAGCCAATCCGGCAAGCAATGGACTCAACCGCTGGGCTTTGTGCATGCACTATTTGAGGTTGTGACAGATGTCTTAAAGCGTGTTGATAGTGTCAATGACGCGGATGAAGTCGCCGACGCTATCGCCGCAACTGATCTCCAAACAATCGTCGGTACCATCAAATGGGACGGTGCCAACCTACCGCCATTTGCGCAAAAGAATGTCACCAAGACTCCTTTGGTTGGAGGGCAGTGGCGCAAAGGTGATGACGGTAATTTCCGCATCACCATTGTAGATAACCAGACCTTCCCGGATGTGCCGCTCGGTGGCGATATGGAAGCCATCGTGTAAGTTCAAAACCAAAAGGTCGGGCAGGGGAGCTTGCCCGACCAAAAGAAGGTTTGGGACAGTGTTGCTTGAAATACGAAATCTAAAGCGTTCGTTCGGCGCGGTTGTCGTAGCCGATGACGTTAACTTGGATGTAGCCGAGGGCGAAGCCTTAGGCGTAATAGGCCCCAACGGTGCGGGTAAGTCGTCGCTGTTCAACCTGATTACAGGGCGGTTGGACTCCGAGCAGGGGTCTATTCGCCTCGATGGGAAGGACATCACGAAGGCTCCTGCACGTAAGCGCGTTCATGATGGAATCGGGCGAAGTTTTCAAATTCCACAACCGTTTGAAAACATGACTACTTTTGAAAACGTCTCGGTTGCTGCCTGCTTTGGTGCGGGTGGGTCCGAAGCGGGTGAACAGGATCATGTCGTAGACGTGTTGCATCGCACTGGACTGTTATCCAAAGCCAACATGCCGGCTGGAGGCCTCTCGTTGCTAGAAAGAAAGCGATTGGAGATGGCGCGCGCTTTGGCTACCAAGCCGCGTCTACTGCTTTTGGACGAAATCGCAGGTGGACTAACTGAAGCGGAATGCCAGTCGTTGATCGCGACAATCCAAGAGATCAACGCAACAGGCACATCGATCATTTGGATCGAGCACGTCACCCACGCGTTGCTAGCAGTGGTCTCTCGTCTGATTGCCATCGATTTCGGAAAAATCATTGCTGAGGGTGATCCAAAAGCGGTCATGGACAGCGACGCAGTCAAGCAAATTTATCTTGGGATGGAAGTATGAACTTACTGTCCACCCAGAACCTCACTGCCTACTACGGAGATTTCCAAGCTCTCTACGGAATTGATGCACATATCGACGAAGGAGAAACGATTGCCATCGTTGGCGCCAATGGCGCGGGAAAGTCCACTTTGATGGCCGCGATCACGGGTCGACGCGCTGTTGAGAAACGGATGATCGAATTTGATGGCAAGCCCATCGGAGGTATGCGACCGGCAAATATTATGGCACGAGGGATCGCGCTTGTCCCAGAAGGAAGGCAGCTTTTTCCATCGCTCTCGGTGGAAGAAAATTTGCTTGTCGGCAAATACGGTCGCAAAGTCCCCGGTCCTTGGTCGTTGGACAAGATCTATGACCTGTTCCCAATATTGAAGGAGCGCCGCCAGCAGGCCTCGACGTCGCTATCCGGCGGTCAGCAGCAAATGGTCGCTCTTGGTCGAGCGTTAATGTCCAATCCTCGGCTGTTGCTCTGTGATGAGATCAGCCTGGGTTTGGCACCAGCCGTGATCAAGGACATCTATAAAGCCATCGATGAGATCCGCGCTGAAGGGGCCAGCGTTGTGATTGTGGAACAGAATATCGGGCAAGCGCTCGCCGTATCTGATCGGATTTACTGCCTTTTGGAAGGGCGCGTTACATTGACGGGTCGGCCTGGTGATCTCAATCACGACCAGATCAGTATGGCGTATTTTGGGGGCTAGCGGATGATTGTTGTCGAAACGCTGATACAGGGAATATTGCTTGGTGGGCTTTATGCACTTTTCGCGACTGGCCTCAGCCTGATTTTCGGCATCATGCGCTTAGTCAATCTCGCCCATGGCGATTTCATGATACTTGGGGCCTTTGCCGTGTTGATCGGTGTCAACGGATTGGGTCTACCTATTCTGGTCGCGGCTGTTCTAGCCGGAATCGCAATGTTTATCGTGGGGTTTGCTCTACAATGGGCGTTGCTAAACCGGACATTGGGCAAAGACATCCTGCCGCCTTTGTTGGTTACCTTCGGATTGTCGATCATCCTGCAGAACGGCATGCTTGAAGCGTTTTCCGCGGACACGCAACGCCTCAGCTTTGGGCCGCTCAGCGAAGCGTCTGTTCAGCTGGGAAGTGGATTGGCTGTTGGCGTCGTGCCAGTGCTCACATTCCTTTCGGCTATTGCCGTCATACTCTTTCTTAACTGGCTCTTTTATCGCACAGAAACGGGTCGCGCGTTTCGGGCCACGTCCGATAACCCGGAAATTGCGCAGCTGATGGGTATAGACAACAACCGCATCTTCTCCCTTGCCATGGCGCTCGCATTGGTCGTGGTCGCAATTGCAGGGTTATATCTCGGCGCACGCGCAACCTTTGACCCTCTAATAGGTCCTTCACGTCTGATTTTCGCCTTCGAAGCTGTGATCATCGGCGGTCTGGGCAGTTTTTGGGGAACACTCATCGGCGGTATTGTCCTTGGCGTCGCACAATCGGTTGGCGCGCAGATTTCGCCAGAATGGCAAACTTTGTCCGGCCATATCGTCTTTCTGATTATCCTCGTCGTGCGACCCCGCGGACTCTTCCCGAGATATTCTGACTGATGCTGGATTTCTCGCAATATAAAGTCGCAAAGTCGACACGCGCTTCCAACACCGCTTTGGTGGTATTGAGCATCATCATTCTGGTGCTGATCTTTGTCCCAACCTTTGCTTCGAGATCGCTGATCCGAGATCTGTTTGTCGTGTTGACCATGATCACTCTCGCTCAATGTTGGAACTTGCTTGCAGGTTACGGCGGCTTGGTCAGCATTGGTCAGCAAGCTTATGTCGGTATCGGTGCTTATGCAGGGTTCGGTCTTGCTATTCTGCTGGGTTGGAATCCCCTAATCGCGATCATTTTCGCGGGTATCATCGGTGGTGTCCTCGCGATACCCACGGGCTGGGTGGTTTTCCGACTAGCCGGTGCATATTTCGCCATCGGCACATGGGTTGCAGCAGAAGTCTACCGCCTGCTCTTTGCGCAATGGAAAAGCCTCGGCGGCGGAACGGGGACATCACTGCCAAGAGATGTTGCACGATCCATGCCTGGGCTGGAATGGGTGCGCGAGACCTTTGATGTCAAGTGGGGCGCTGCGCAGGATATCGTCGCGTATTGGATTGCGCTTGTCATCTGCGTGGGCGTCGTCGCAGGCATGTATTTCTTCTTGCGGTCTCGGTCAGGTTTGGCCTTGAGCGCAATTCGCGACAATCCGGACGCAGCAGAGAGCATCGGTGTCGATACCACCAGAGCTAAGTTCGCCGTTTATATATTTGCCTCCGCTGGGGCTGCTTTGACCGGGGCGCTCATTTACTTCCAACGCGCGACGATTACCCCGAACGCGGCCTTTAACGTTGTGGACTGGACAGCGTTTGTTTTGTTCATCGTGGTCATCGGCGGCATCGGAACTTTGGAAGGCCCCATCATTGGCGCTCTGATTTTCATTGTGTTGCAGAACTTTTTTGCCGATTTCGGAACGTGGTATCTGATGGCTCTCGGCGCGGTTGCAATTGCAGTGATGCTTGTTGCGCCCAAGGGAATTTGGGGTTGGGTTCAACAGAAATACGACTTTTCGCTCTTTCCGACGCGTCGACGCCTTATCGGTCCGGACACGCCAATTCCCGACTACACGCAACCCATAAAAGAAATGAAAACGCCTGAACCGACAGGCGTCAGCGGAGCTGAGCTGCCCAGCGAGGTAAACACCATGTTCGATATCGAAACAGACGTTCTGATTGTGGGATCAGGGCCCGCAGGTGGGGCTTCCGCAGCCCTGCTGTCGTCGTACGGTGTGGCGAATATCATGGTCGAGAAATACGGGTGGCTGGCGAACACCCCCCGTGCGCACATCACAAACCAGCGCACGATGGAGATCATTCGCGAACTGGGTGTCGAACAGGACGCCATCGAAAAATCGGTTCCGCAGGAGCTGATGGGCAACAACGTGTTCTGTACATCACTTGCAGGGGAAGAAATCGGGCGATTGCTGACATGGGGCAATCATCCGGCGCGCAAGGCCGATTACGATCTCGCTTCTCCAAGTAGGATCTGTGACATACCACAAACTCTTTTGGAGCCCATCATCGTCGGCAAAGCGATGGAGACAGGGACAATCACGCGGTTCAAGACTGAATACATCAGTCACACGCAAGATGCAGATGGTGTCGTTGCGACTGTGCGTGACCGCGTTGCAGACCAGATCTATCGCATCCGCGCAAAGTATATGATTGGTGCGGATGGAGCGCGATCTGCAATTGCTGAGCAAATCGGCCTACCCATGGACGGTGAAATGGGCCTGGAAGGTTCCATGAACATCGAGTTTGAGGCAGACCTTTCTCAATATGTCGCGCATCGTCCGTCGGTACTCTATTGGATTTTCCAACCAGGGTCGAATATTGGCGGGATCGGTGCAGGCGTGATCCGAATGGTGCGCCCGTGGAACAAATGGTTGTCGATCTACGGATACGACGTAAAGGATGGCCCACCTAATCTGACCCAAGAAGAAGCTGCCGACATCGTGCGCGGATTGATTGGCGACAGCGATATCGCCGT
>JBCCGP010000111.1:0-5428 GCA_039029215.1 Pseudomonadota bacterium | reverse complement strand
CCGTTAATAGCGACCTTCAACGCCATAAACGTATCTCCATTCTTTTAATGCCCCTCAAAAGTCCCCCCCAAATTTGGAACTTCAGAATAGGTTCGTTGATGGGTGTAGCCTGTAAAGGTTGAAGAAAGATAAGTGAAGCCTAACGAGGGGTAAAACCGCACAGATTGCGGCTAAATCCACATGTTTTTTCTATCTTGCGGGCGCGAGCGCCTAAGACGCTTTCGTCAACGCCTCTAATTTATCAATCGCTTTCTCAAAACTGTCCAACGCCGCATCGCGTTCTGCCGTGACATCTGCCAATTCTTGGGATGTGCCAGCATCTGCGCTGGCCATTTTCGCCTCTACCTCGGCGACACGCGCTTGCAAAGTGGCCACTTGCACATCCGCTTGACGCAGCTTCGCTTCATATTCGGCGGATTGTTCTTGTCCGGCCTTTCCGGTTTTTTCCATCTGGCCCAATTGGTCTTCCACCGCCGCTGTGCGATCGGCCAGCAACAGGCCCGCCATCAGCAACATCCGCGATTCTGGGATCCGCTGCCCGCCTGTATCAATTTTTGCCGCTTCTTCGTTCAGCATCGCGGCCGCTGCTTGCAAATATTCTTCCTCACCCTCTTGGCAGACCACATCAAACGCGCGCCCGCCGATTTCGACTGTGACTTGGCTCATGTTTAGCCCTCCACCAATGGTTTGAGTTTTGTAAGAATATCATCCACGCGTTTCAAATCGCCTTCGCGATCCGCGCGCAGCTGGGCAATATCTGGATGGGCCCCAGCGTCCGGCGCGGGCGCCGATTGCGCCGCGGCCAAATCTGCCTTTGCCGTGTCCAAAGCCGCCGTTAATGTCGCCGCTGTTTGTGCCGCACTGGCATTTTCCGCGCTCAGCTTGTCAATTTCTGCACGCAAATCTGCCACTTCTGCGGCAGTTGTTTCATGCGCCGTTTGCGCCGCTGCATCCATCGCGTCTTTTTGCGCGGCCACTTCTTGCTTCAATGTCTCATTTGCTGATTTCACCGCATCAAGATCCGCCTGAAGCTGTGTCGCCTTGGCGTCCGCCTCTGCCGCGGCACTATTATCAGACGCAGACAGCTGTTCGATCACAGCATCTAATCTTGCGTTTAATGTGTCTAACTTATCCATGCTCGTCCTCTTTCGAATCGAAGAGTTTTGTTATTTTCCATAACCATAGCGGGCAAAGCTTAGAAATGAAACATTCTTGGGGTAAATCTGGCGATTTGGCGGCAACAGGCTTGACCCAAAATCAGCAGTTGGTATCACCCTTCCAACGATAAAATCGAGCGAGGGCTGCCACCCATGGATATTTCAAAATTAAAATCGAAACATGCGGATCATTGGAACAAGGCGAATGCCATCCGCATTTTGGCCGCAGATGCGGTGCATGCCGCTGCCTCTGGCCACCAAGGTATGCCCATTGGTATGGCAGATGTCGCGACAGTACTGTTTGAAAAACACCTGAAATTTGATGCCGCAAACCCGGATTGGCCGGACCGCGACCGGTTTATCCTCTCTGCGGGGCATGGGTCCATGCTGATCTATGCATTGCTGCATCTGACGGGCTATGCCGACATGACCCTCGATCAGATCAAGGATTTCCGCCAATGGGGCGCGAAAACCGCAGGGCACCCAGAATATGGGCATGCCAAAGGGATCGAAACGACAACCGGACCGTTGGGGCAGGGGATCGGCAACGCGGTTGGGTTTGCAATGGCCGAACAAGCCCTTGCCGCACGCTTTGGCAAAAAAGTTGTGGATCATTACACCTATGCCATCGCCGGTGACGGGTGCCTGATGGAAGGTATCAGCCAAGAGGCGATCACCTTGGCGGGCAAACAAAAGCTGTCAAAACTGATCGTGCTTTGGGATGACAATAACATTTCCATCGACGGCGAATTGTCGATCACAGATGCCACCGATCAACGCGCGCGCTTTGCAAGTGCGGGTTGGACGGTCTTTAGCGTGGATGGACATGACCCGGATGAAATCGATGACGCGTTGAAACAGGCGAAAAAATCCCAAAGACCATCGATGATTGCGTGTACAACAAAGATTGCGTTGGGCGTGCAAGGTGTCGAAAGCACCAAAAAGGGCCATGGATACGCGATCAAGGACGATCAGCTAAAGCAGATGCGCGAATTCTATGATTGGCCGCATGCTGCCTATCACATCCCATCTGATATTAAATCCGCATGGGAAAAGATTGGTGCACGTGGCAATGCAGATTTTAAAGACTGGGAAACCCGTTTCGCTGATCTGTCCAACCAAAAACAAGCAGAATTCCAGCGCGTTTTAGACCGTGAAGTCCCGAAGAAATTATCGGGTGCAATCAAACGCTTGAAACGCCAAATCTCTGAAAAACAACCAAAAGTCGCGACGCGCAAATCCAGCCAAATGGCGTTAGAGGTGATCAATCCAATCATGCAAGAGACCTTGGGCGGCTCTGCTGATTTGACAGGGTCCAACCTGACATTGACCGAAGGATTGGGATGGTTTGATGCCGATAACCGCAAAGGCCGCCATATCGCTTACGGCATTCGCGAACATGGAATGGCCGCTGCGATGAACGGCATGGCGTTACATGGCGGTATTCGTCCCTATGGCGGGACATTTATGTGCTTCACGGATTATGCGCGCCCCTCGATGCGCCTTGCGGCGTTGATGCAAATTCCGGTAGTCTACGTCTATACCCATGACAGTATTGGTGTGGGCGAAGACGGTCCAACACACCAACCAGTCGAACATTTGGCAATTTCGCGCGCGACACCAAATACCTATGTGTTCCGCCCCGCTGATTCTGTCGAAACGGCAGAGGCGTGGGAACTTGCGGTCACAATGAAAACCGCGCCCTCTGTGCTGTCGCTCACGCGCCAGGGCGTCTCGACCGTGCGCACGCAACATAAAAACAACAACCTAACCGCCAAGGGTGCTTATGTGTTGGAAGAAGCCTTCAGCAAACGCAGGGTCATCCTGATCGCAACAGGATCAGAGGTTGAGATCGCGATGGAAGCCAAAGCCAAACTAGAGGCTGAGGGGATCGGAACGCGCGTTGTGTCCATGCCCTGTATGGAGCTTTTCGCCGAACAAGATGAAACCTATCGCCGCAAGGTTCTGCCGGCGGGCGCGGTGCGCGTCGGCGTGGAAGCGGCCGTACAAACCGGCTGGGACCGCTGGCTCACGGGCGAGCGCGGTAAATGGAACAAAGCAGCCTTTGTCGGCATGGACAGTTTCGGGGCATCGGCACCCGCAAATGTGCTGTATAAGAAATTTGGGATCTCCGCAGACGCGGTTGCAGAAGCGGCGACAGCCTTGCTTTAAGCGTCGCGCTTATTGCCTAAGATCATTCCGAGGGGCTCTCAACTTGATTGAGGGCCTTTCTTTTTGCAAAAAGACCATTGAAAAGACCTATTTGGAATTTTGATGCGCAAAAAGGACCCTAAAGCCTCGCGAAAAATCGATTATGCGCCCATGCGCCGATTTATGATCGCGCTCGCGGGTTTGATGGGTTTGGGCATTTTATTGGGACAGTTCTTTGCAGGGCAGGGCCTGCCTGATTGGGCGATCAGTGCGATCAGTATCGCAATTATCTTTCCAATTCTTGACTTCAATCCCAAAGAGCGGGCCGATTGGTCCACGACATTCTCTAAATTACTGTTCAAAGGGTTTTTGAATCTGTTTTGGGTGATCCCAGTCTATTGGCTGATCCAGTGGTTTTATGATGACAATTTTCCGACCGATCAGGCGCCAAGTGGAACCACCTTATGGGTTCTGTTTTTTGGCCCGGTGCTTTTGGGTTTTGCGATGCTTATCCAATATTTGGCGACACCGGAGGAGAACAGCGCCCCGCAAAAACCACCCAGATGGGCTGTGTTTTCGTTTCCGATCTATGTGGTGTTACATACTGCTTTGACCCTTGCGATTGCGGGGGCATTATTTGGTTTGGACGCGACCGTTTTTTTATCTGCGGTATTTGTCGGCCTGGGTATCTACGCTGCATGCACCTATCTTAAAGCGCAAGATGCAAAGAGCTTGCCCAATTATCCAAACAGCGACGCGGCGCATCGGTTGAAAGACGCGGCGGATTTGCACGCCCGGCTGCGGCGCGCGTTTCCAGTGCTGATGCTGTCAAGTTTCTACCTTGCAGCACTTATTCATTTTGGATGGGTCGTGGGAACTTGGATATCTCCGTTCCCAGCTGATATTTTGGACCGCGCGGGCATGGACGCCGTGTGGGATTTTCTGTTGGGCTGTGCTGCGGTATTCGTCGGGCTTGCGGTGGTTTATGCTCTGTCAACAAGCCTTGTTGCGTTCTGGCTTTTGTCCCTAAATTTACCCGTTTTACCGGACCAAACATTTCTCAAAGCGCGCCGCTATGCTCACGAGCTGCTTTTGGAAACAGGCTATAAACTGGTTACATTCCGCACCCCAAAAGCCCAGTGAATTTGTTAGGGTTTTGGCGATTTAAATTTTCGGAAATTCAATATAAATCAAAGGGTTAGCATAGTGTCCAACCTTGGACACTATCCCTCAGGCTGATTTGCCTCGCGGATTTTATTCGCCGCATCTTTATCAAATCCTACGCCGTTTTCTTCTAACATCGTATCAAGCTCGCCCGACAGCGTCATCTCTGTCACGATATCGCACCCACCAATAAACTCGCCTTTGACATAAAGCTGTGGAATGGTGGGCCAGTCAGAAAAATCTTTGATCCCCTGACGCAGCGCGTCATCTTCCAGGATATTAATATCCTTATACTCCACGCCCATATAATTCAGCACGCCCGCCACCTTCGCCGAGAACCCGCATTGCGGCATCGTCTTGTTGCCCTTCATAAACAAAACAACGTCATTTCCATCAACAGTGGATTGAATTTCAGCGTGTGTATCGGACATTGCCTGGTCTCCTAAACAGAATGATGAGATAGAGATATAGTATTTCGTCGCGGTTGCAAGTCAGCAGCGGATCACAGTTTTGGCGTCTTTGTGTAACGAAACCCCATCGAATTTCCGTTGCGGTCAAGGGCGGCATTTAATTCGTCGATATCCACCTCATCGCGCCCGATTTCTTTTTCACGGTAAGCTTGCTCGGATTTGAGTTTGGGTTTCAGCGCATGGATCGATCGAGTCCGCCCGCGTTTTAGAAACGCTTCAACAAAAATAGCGGCACCTATCAAGACGACGGGTAAGGCAACTAGCCACCACAGGCTCATTGCGGCACCTTGGTCGTCAATTGCAGTGCGTGAAGCTCTGCGTTCGCGCCGTCCATCTTCCCCTTCATCGCGGCGTAGACCAGTTGATGCTGCTTAATGCGCGACAGGCCAGAAAATTGCGGCGAGATAATTTCTGCGGCCATATGCACGCCATCGTCGCCGGAGACTGTGATCTCCGCCTCTGGAAAGTTTTCTTTTAAGAGTGCTG
>JBCCGP010000110.1:0-5718 GCA_039029215.1 Pseudomonadota bacterium | reverse complement strand
GGAGGAAATTATGAAGAAACTTATGACAACCGCAGCAGCGGTCACAATTGCAACCATGGCATCCACTGTCACTGCATCAGCAGACACAACAGTTTGCTTGATTACAAAAACGGATACGAACCCGTTCTTCGTAAAAATGCGCGAAGGTGCTGCTGCTAAAGCAGAAGAGCTGGGCATGACGCTGAAATCTTTTGCGGGTAAAATCGACGGTGATCACGAGACACAAGTCCAAGCGATTGAAACGTGCATTCTAGATGGTGCAAAGGGAATTTTGCTGACCGCGTCAGATACGTCTTCTATCGTACCTGCGGTCAAGCAAGCACGCGATGCTGGTCTGTTGGTTATCGCGCTTGATACACCCCTGTCGCCGATTGATGCAGCGGATGCGACGTTTGCAACTGACAACTTCCTTGCGGGCGAGTTGATCGGCAAATGGGCGGCAGGCATGGTTGATGATACATCAACTGCAAAAATTGGCATGATGAATATCAACGTGTCTCAACCGACTGTTGGTGTGTTGCGCAACCAAGGCTTCTTGCAAGGTTTCGGCATCGATCTGGCTGATCCTGCGAAATGGGGCGACGAGTCTGATCCGCGTATCGTGAATAACGAAGTTACAAATGCAAACGAAGAAGGTGGCCGTAAATCTATGGAAAACCTTCTGACAATGGATGACGGAACAAACGTTCTTTACACGATCAACGAACCTGCTGCGGCTGGCGCATATGAGACATTAAAAGACTTCGGCAAAACTGACGATGTGCTCGTTGTTTCTGTTGATGGTGGCTGTCCTGGCGTGCAGGCCGTTGCTGACGGTGAATTGGGCGCAACTTCTCAGCAATACCCATTGCTGATGGCCTCCCTCGGTGTCGAAGCAGTTAAAGCTTGGGCTGACTCTGGTCAGAAACCAGAAAACACACCAGGCAAAGACTTCTTCGACACTGGTGTGGCGCTTGTAACAGACAAGCCGGTTGATGGTGTTCCATCGATTTCTTCAAAAGAAGGTTTGGATCTTTGCTGGGGCTAAACCCTATTTGAATTTAGCGGGGGGCGTCTTGCGCCCTCCGTTTTTTTATGTCCAAAATGCAGGACGTGATTGCGGGAGAGGACAATGACAGCGAAAAAAACAGGCGAGGCTTATGAGGCCGGATTAGAAGGTTCCCAAGACGCTGTTGCTGAATTTGAGGATACTCGAAAAGGGTTTATCGGCAGATTCCAACATGCCTTGCACGTAAATCCAGCGCTTGTACCGCTGATTGTGTTGGTAGCCTCTGTGATTGTATTTGGTATTCTTATCGGCCAGCGCTTTTTCTCCCCGTTCGCTATGACTTTGATCCTTCAACAGGTTCAGATCGTTGGTATTGTCGCGGCTGCGCAAAGCCTTGTTATTTTAACCGCAGGTATCGATCTGAGCGTGGGCGCGATTATGGTGCTGTCCTCGGTCGTCATGGGGCAGGTCACGTTTCGTTATGGCCTACCTGTCGAGGTTGCCGTTGCAATCGGCCTATCGGTCGGGGCGATTTGTGGTTTGTTGAATGGATGGCTCGTCGCCTATATGAAGCTTCCGCCCTTCATCGTGACTCTGGGCACATGGCAAATTATTCTTGCGACGAATTTCCTTTATTCCGCCAACGAGACCATTCGCAGTGCTGATATTGAGGAACAAGCGCCACTGTTACAGATTTTCGGCACGAAATTTAATGTGGGTGGGGCGACCTTGACGCTTGGCGTGATCTTTATGCTGTTATTGGTTGCTACGCTTGCCTACGCCTTGCGATATACCGCCTGGGGGCGGCATGTTTATGCCGTTGGGGATGATCCAGACGCGGCAGAGCTTGCGGGTGTGAATGTCAAGAAAACGCTGATGTCGGTTTATTTGTTATCGGGTATTATTTGCGCCTTTGCTGGCTGGGCCATGATTGGGCGCATTGGATCGATCTCTCCAACAGTGGGTCAACTTGCGAATATTGAGAGTATTACCGCGGTTGTGATTGGCGGCATTTCACTCTTCGGGGGACGGGGATCGATCCTTGGCGCATTATTTGGTGCACTGATTGTTGGTGTCTTTACACTCGGGCTTCGTCTGTTGGGTGCAGATGCGCAATGGACGTTCCTGTTGATCGGACTTCTGATCATCGCCGCAGTTGCTGTGGATCAGTGGATTAGAAAGGTATCGGCATGACCCAACCCATTTTACAAGCCAAAGGATTGGTGAAACGCTACGGGCGCGTCACGGCACTCGACCATGCTGATTTTGAACTTTACCCAGGTGAGGTTTTGGGCGTCATTGGGGACAATGGCGCAGGCAAATCCACCATGATCAAAGCCATATCCGGCGCGGTGATCCCAGACGAGGGTGAGGTGTTGTTAGAGGGACAACAAGTGCATTTCACATCGCCTATTCAAGCCCGCGAAAACGGGATCGAGACGGTCTATCAGACGCTTGCCATGTCGCCCGCTTTGTCCATTACCGACAATATGTTCATGGGGCGCGAAATTCGAAAATCCGGCATAATGGGTAGTGTTTTTGGAATGCTTGATAAGTCCGCAATGGAAAAATTCGCGCGCGAGAAGCTGTCTGAATTGGGTTTGATGACAATTCAAAATATTAACCAAGCGGTGGAGACACTTTCCGGTGGTCAACGCCAAGGTGTTGCTGTGGCACGTGCTGCGGCCTTCGGGTCAAAGGTCATTATCCTTGACGAGCCAACCGCTGCATTGGGCGTCAAAGAAAGCCGACGCGTGCTGGATTTGATCCAGGATGTGAAATCGCGGGGCATTCCGATTATTCTGATCAGCCACAATATGCCGCATGTTTTTGAAGTTTCTGACCGCATTCACATCCACCGCTTAGGTCGGCGACTTGCAGTGATTGATCCGAAAGACCACTCCATGTCCGATGCCGTCGCCTATATGACAGGTGCAAAATCGCCAGAAGCAGAGGCCGCGTGACATCCGAAGAGTTCGCAACACATGTTGATCAAGTTGTTGCAGCAGTAGAGAATTTGGAGGGCCGCAAAGAACGCCATTTAATCGCGATCGCTGGGCCGCCAGCCTCGGGCAAATCAACACTTGCTGAAAATGTGCAGCAAAGGCTTGAGCAAAACGGCACGCCATGCGGGTTGGTGCCAATGGACGGGTTTCATTTGGACAATGACATTTTGCGTCAGCGCGGGCTGCTTGCAAGAAAAGGCGCGCCAGAAACTTTTGATGTTGAAGGGTTTGGTGCACTTGTTGCGCTGTTGCGTCATGAAGACGATGTCTCGATCCCACTTTTTAATCGGGTGGGGGATTGTGTGGACCAAGATGCCGGATCAATAGTCGCGGCACAGCGGCATGTTCTTGTCGAAGGGAATTACTTATTTTTGAACCGCCCCGGTTGGCGAGCGTTGAATGCGTTTTGGTCATTTAAAGTGTTTCTTGCGCCCCCGTCGAAAGAACTGGAAAGGCGTCTGATTGAAAGATGGATTGATCACGGTTTGGATCAAAACGCGGCCGAAAAACGGGCGACTGAAAATGATCTTGTGAATGCCAACCTGGTTCTTGAGCACACAGATTGTTCTACGATGGATCTTATTTTTTGACAGCTTGCATCAGAAGAAATCAACGCAACATATTTGTGAAAGATAAATGCACGATTGGCTTTGGGATTTTCTTGGCAGGGGCTGAGGGACTCGAACCCACGACCCTCGGTTTTGGAGACCGATGCTCTACCAACTGAGCTAAACCCCTATACCAAGTGGCGCATGGATTAGGCGAAAGACATGTGATTTGCAAGAAGAAAGCCGACCAGAAATCACAACCAATTTTTGCCAATTGGCAATTGATGTTTTGGATCGAATAGCTCTATCTTGCCCACGCAAAATCATAGATCTGCCGTAATTCTGATTCTTTGATCAGGGTTGCCTCATCTTTGATCGATAAGATTAATGCAGTTTTGATTGCCACATTTTGCTTTCTAAACGTTTGCCGATAAACGCGTTTTACATATTGGGTTTCTAAGAGCCCAGTCGATTTTCTGGTCAAGATCATTGAAACGCAAATCGCGATGCTTTCAGTCCAAAAACCATGCCCTGACTGTCAAAAGCATAGCTGACATAATCGCCATAATCGGATTTGGTGAGACCATTATCAATAGCAGATTGAATGGCGTCCAACGACGCATCTTGCTGATCAAGATCCAGCAATACTATTGCAAGGTTGTAATAGCCAAAGATCGTGTCGGGATTTGCGGCAATCGCGTTTCGTGCGGCCTCTTCACCTTCTTTGAGATAATTGGTTTGGATCAAGTGATGCGACAAATCTACGTAAAGATCTGGATCTTCGGGAAATACAGCCAAGCCAGCGCGGATATGTTCAATCGCCAATTCATGTCGTCCAATCTCATCAAGCAGCGTGAGCGATCGGTCCAACACAAAGCGGGATTTTGGATGGTAGCTACGCGCATTCTCCATTGTTTGAACAGCTTCTTCTTCTTTGCCCAAATCTTTCAGCGTAAAGAACTTTTGGACCAAAGCTTCATCATTTGTTGGTTCGATCTCAAGCGCGCGATTTGCTGTTTCAAGAGAGTCGGTCAACTTGTCCAGCCGCCGTTCAACATAGGCAAGCTCTGCCAAGAAAGAGGGGTTTTGCGGAAAAATTTCGATCGCATTTCGAAGCGCTGTTTCAGCCGCTTCAAATTGGTCATCATCGGAAAGCGCCCGTCCAAGGCCAAGATGCGCATAACCATCTTCACCATCAAGAGCAACAGCGCGTTCAAAGACGTCGATCGCCAGTTCTGGTTGATCGGCCCGGATATGGATCCATCCTTCTTCGCGTAGGGCAAAACGGTATTCCGGATCAAGCACTTGGGCAGCTTGGATAAGCTCCACAGATTCAAGATAATTTTCATCGCTCATTGACAGGGCGGAGGCTTTTCCAGCCAAGCGCGATGCTGTTGCATCAAGTTCAAAAGCCTGTTGAAAATCTTTGACTGCTATATTGTAATTATCCAATTCCCAATGACACCATGCGCGATCTTCCCAGGCCTCATCATTTTCGGGCCATAATGCGATAGCTTTGTCAAAGTGATCAAAGGCCTCGTCGCAGCGATCAAGCCGATAAAGCGCATAGCCGATATAATCTTGAAGTTCAGATTCTATTTGTTGCGTATGATCCCCAAGTGCCAGCGCCGATTGGCAGATATCAAGCATTTCCGCGTGGCTGGCATCATAGGCCAAACATGCATCAACGGACTCCGCGAAAATTGCGGCAGGCGTGGCAGAAATTAATATCGAAAATCCAAATCCTAAAAATTTATTCATAAAGCTGTTTCCTTTGGTGCTTTTGAATTGTGGGTCAAAAATTTGCAGGCTCTCCATCAATTTGCAAGGAAAATAAGGATAAAAAAATGGCCGGGAGACCCGGCCACCTATTTGTAGAAACGCAGACTGACTGCGATTTCAGTTTAATTTATTCGTGGATTTTAGAGACCACGCCGGAACCAACTGTGCGGCCGCCTTCGCGGATGGCGAAGCGCAGGTTTGCTTCCATCGCGATTGGTGCGATCAGTTCCACGTTGAACTTCAGGTTGTCACCCGGCATTACCATTTCCGTGCCTGATGGCAGCTCAACCGTGCCTGTTACATCCGTTGTGCGGAAGTAGAACTGTGGACGGTAGTTGGCAAAGAAGGGCGTGTGACGGCCACCTTCGTCTTTGGTCAGGATGTAAACCTCGGC
>JBCCGP010000109.1:0-6719 GCA_039029215.1 Pseudomonadota bacterium | reverse complement strand
TGAGCGCAGATCGCATCCGCACCATCCAAAACCACCTTAACACCCGCCCTCGTGCTGTGTTAGGATATCGCACACCAAAAGAGGTCTTCGATCAGATGACGCTTGAGGCACAAAGTGGTGCATTTGGGATGTGAGGGGGCATTATGATAAAATTAATTGGCTTATAAATCAAACATTTAACATCATGTCCAACCTTGGACGCTACGCATCTCCCTTCAAAAACCCACCCGATTGCCGCGACCAGAAGGCGGCATATAGCCCCTTAGATTTCAAAAGCGTCTCGTGGCTGCCCTCCTCCACAATCCGGCCCTGATCGAGCACCACAATCCGGTCCATCTGGGCAATCGTCGACAGGCGGTGGGCTATCGCGATCACGGTCTTACCCTCCATCATCCCATAAAGCGTGTCCTGAATTGCGGCTTCGACCTCGCTGTCCAAAGCGCTGGTTGCCTCGTCTAAAACCAAAATCGGCGCATCCTTCAGGATTACGCGGGCAAGTGTCACCCGCTGGCGCTGGCCGCCAGACAGTTTCACCCCCTGTTCGCCAACATGGGCGTCATAACCGCGGCGCCCCTCTGGGTCTTCAAGATCGAGGATAAATTCATGCGCCTCTGCCCGTTTGGCAGCGGCGATCATCTCTGCCTCGCTGGCATCAGGACGGCCATAGAGAATATTGTCCCGAACAGAGCGGTGCAGCAGCGCGCTGTCTTGTTGAACCATGCCGATTTGCGCGCGCAGGCTGTCCTGGCTGACGGCACGGATATCTTGACCATCGATCAAAATCGCGCCGCCCTCGATATCATAAAACCGCAACAGCAGTTTTACCAATGTCGACTTGCCCGCACCGGACCGCCCGACCAACCCGATCTTTTCGCCCGGTTTAATGGTCAGGTTCACATCGGTCAGGCCGCCGGTTTCTTTGCCGTAATGATGCGTCGCATCGTTAAAAACGATCTCGCCCTTGGGCATCTCCAGCGGTGTCGCGTCCGTCGCGTCGGTTAAGGTGACCGGATCGGCAATCGTTTCCATTCCTTCCTGCACCACTCCAAGTGAGCGAAAGAACGACGAAAGTGCCCACATGATCCAACCTGTCATCGCGTTTAGACGCAGTGTCAGCGCGGTCGCGGCGGCGATAATGCCCACGGTTGCCGCGTCTGCGGACCACAGCCAGATCGCATAGCCCACAACCCCCACGATCAGCAACCCGTTCAGGACAACCAGTCCGAAATCCATCAGCGTGAAAATCCGCATCTCGCGCGCGAAGGTCTGGCGGGTTTCCTCGATGGCTTCTTTTGCATAAGCCAGCTCTTTGTCGTGATGCGCAAACAGTTTGACGGCATGGATATTGGTATAGCTGTCGACGACACGCCCCGTGGTCATCGAGCGCGCATCGGCGCTGGCTTTCGAGGCGGGTCCAACCCGTTTCAACGTCCAACGGACAAGGACACCGTAGAGCATCAGCCATGCAATCAACGGCAAGGCAAGGCGCGGATCGGAACTGGCCAGCAGTACACCCGCACCGATGAAATAGGCCAGTGCGAAGGTGATCGCATCGAAAACCTGAAACACCGCCTCGCCCGCGCTGGGGGGTGTTTGCATGATCCGGTTGGCGATCCGTCCGGCGAAATCATTTTCAAACCAGCCGACCGATTGGCGCAGAACTTGCTTATGCGCCCGCCAGCGATAGAGTGTGCCATAGTTCGGCATCAACCCGTTATTGAGCAAAAGCACATCGAAGAATTGAATGATCGGGCGCAGGACCAAAAGGAAGATAACGACGAGGATCATTTCGGCCCCGTGATCTGCCCACAAGGTCGCAGGCGTGGTGTGCGAGAATAAATCAACCAACCGACCCATATAGAAGATCAAACCAACCTCGATCCCAGCAACAACAATCGAAAATAGCGTTAAGACAACAAAAAGCCCACGAAACGGTTTTGACCATTCCCACATAAACGGCAGCAGCTTGCGCGGCGGCGTGTCTGTCTCGGCATAGTCGATATAAGGATCGATGAGGTTTTCAAAGAAGCGGAACATGGTGGCTGTCCTCCGAACAGCCAAACAGAATAGCGGGAATATTCCGAAAGGTCCATGGGTGAGGGGCAGGGGATTTGTATTGAATATGTATACATATTGTGCACAATAACGGCTGGGAGAATCATCAATGCCGCTATCGTCCAAAGACAAAGCCCTGTCAGATTTGCGTTTGCGTATCTTGTCTACGGATATTGCGCCCGGTGCGGATTTGGACGAGGCGCGCCTGTCAGACACGTACGGCATTTCGCGCACGCCCTTGCGCGAGGTTTTACAAAAACTGGCTGGCGAGGGTTTTGTGATGCTTGCGCCCAATCGCGGTGCGAAGGTCGCATCGATGGACCTAAGCACCATGCGCAGTTTCTTTCAAACCGCACCGATGATCTATGCCAGTATTGCGCGTTTGGCGGCTGGTGCGCGCAACGAAGAACAGATGCGCGATTTAAAAGAGGTTCAGGCGCAGTTTCGACAAGCGCTTTTGGAGCAGGACAGTGGCGCAGCCGCACTGGCCAATCATCGTTTTCATGCGCTGATCGGCGAGATGGCGCATAATGTTTATCTGTCTGCCGCTTTGCAAAGGTTGCTGATTGATCACACGCGGATGAGCCAGACCTTTTACGCGCCTGCCTCGGATGATGATCGCGCGCTTGTTGAAACAGCCGCCGATCAGCATGACGCGATGATTGCGGCGATCGAGGCACAGGATGCAGAAACGGTGGTGCAACTAACGCTGGATCATTGGGATTTATCGCGCAACCGGATGGAGCGTTTCGTGCGCCCAGACCCGTTGCCAATGGAGAATGCACATGCAGTTTGAGGGGATTTATACGCCCATCGTCACGCCCTATCACGACGATTTTTCGCTGAACGAGGCAGCGCTGAAAGAGACGGTGAATTTGCTGGTCGGCGCTGGCGTGCACGGGATTATCGTGGCCGGCACCACGGGCGAGTATTATGCGCAATCGAAAGAAGAGCGCATGGATATGATGAAACGCGTCAAGAAATTGGTACGCGGGCGTGTGCCGTTGATTGTGGGCACGGGCGCGATCAGAACCGAGGATAGTATCGAATATGCGCAAGCGGCGAAGAAGCTGAAGGCGGATGCGATTTTGGTTGCCACGCCACCCTATGCCTATCCCACAGGGCGCGAGATTGCGTTACATGCGCTGGCAGTGGATCGGGCGGCGAACCTGCCGGTGATGCTCTATAACTATCCGGGTCGGATGAGCGTTGATATGGATGAAGAGACGTTGGATCGTCTGGGGCGCTCGCCGAATTTTTGTGCGATCAAAGAAAGCTCTGGCGATGTGAACCGTCTGCATATGCTGGCGCGCGACTATCCGCATATCGCGCTGTCCTGTGGCATGGATGATCAAGCGTTGGAGTTCTTTGCCTGGGGCGCGCGGTCTTGGGTCTGTGCCGGATCGAACTTCGCGCCCGAGGCGCATATCGCGATGTATCGCGCCTGTGCCGTCGATGGGGATTTTACCCGTGGTCGTGCGATTATGACGGCGATGCTGCCGCTGATGCGGGTATTGGAACAAGGCGGGAAGTTCATCCAATGTATCAAACACGGGCTGACCATGCGTGGGATCAATGCAGGACCGCCACGCAAGCCGTTACAACCACTCAACAAAGATGATCGCCGCGAGCTAGAGGAGGTCATCCGCACCATGAACACAACCCTCAAAGATATTGAAGGAGCGCTGAGATGAGCGATCTTCTGACCCATGCTGAATACAAAGCGATTGCCGCTGAAATCGATCTGCCGAAGACGCCCTATATAGATGGGAAATTTCGCGCTGGTCGCGGCAAGAAAATGAAATCTGTGAACCCAGCCACGGGCAAAGTGATTGCCGAAATCAAGACCGCGTCCAAAGCGGATGTTGATTTGGCCGTGCAAAAGGCGCGCGAGGCGTTTGACCAAGGGCATTGGTCACGCGCGCATCCATCGACGCGTAAGGACGCACTGATCAAGCTGTGCAAATATATGACACGCCGCAAGCATGAGCTGGCGGTGATGGAAAGCCTTGAAAGCGGTAAGCCGATTTTGGATTGTCAGACTGTCGATCTGCCAGAGGCGATCCATACGATTAAATGGCATGCGGAAGCGGCGGACAAGATTTACGACCAAACCTCGCCCACGGGGGATGATGCCATTTCGATGATCGTGCGCGAACCGATTGGGGTGGTGGTGGCTGTGCTACCTTGGAATTTCCCGATGCTGATGTTGGCGTGGAAAATCGGGCCTGCGCTGGCGGCGGGCTGTTCGGTGATTGTGAAACCTGCCGAGCAGACGTCGATGACCGCGCTGCGGATTGCGGAGCTTTGTTCGATGGCGGGTATTCCGCGCGGGGTTATTCAGGTGTTGCCAGGCGATGGGCCTTCGGTGGGCGAACCGCTGGGGCGGCATATGGATGTGGATATGGTCACGTTTACGGGGTCGACCGAAACGGGACGGCGGTTTTTGACCTATGCTGGCGAAAGCAATCTGAAGAAAGTGACGCTGGAGTGCGGCGGTAAGAACCCCGCCGTGGTTTTGGCGGATGCGGAGAATTTAGATCATGTGGCGGAACATGTGGTGAATGCTGCGTTCTGGAATATGGGCGAAAATTGCTCTGCCGCGTCGCGCTTGATTGTCCATAAGGATGTCAAGGCGGAGCTGTTGAAAAAGATTGCGGCGCGAATGCGCGATTGGAAAACGGGTGATCCGCTGAACCCGAAAAACCATCTGGGCGCGCTGATTGATGAGGGGCATGCGAAGAAGGTCGCGTCTTATATGAAGGGCAAAGCGCTGATCGGCGGGAAGGCCAAGGGATGCTTTATTGAGCCGACGGTGTATGAGGTTAAGAAAACCGACAAACGCGCGAAGGATGAGATTTTTGGGCCAGTTCTGTCGGTGATTGAGGTCGCCTCGACCGATGAAGCCATCGAGGTAGCGAACGCCACTGATTACGGGCTGGCGGCATCAGTCTTTACCGCAAACACCCGTTCCGCCATCCGCGCGGCGCGCGCGATCAAGGCGGGCACGGTGACAGTCAACTGCTATGGCGAGGGCGATATCGCGACGCCCTTTGGTGGATATAAAATGAGCGGCTTTGGTGGGCGTGACAACGGCATGCACGCGCATGATCAGTACACGGAAGTCAAGACAATCTGGATTGATCTGAATGATCCAGCCGATGGAGACAACGTTGGATGAGCCGCGTTGGGTTTATAGGCACAGGTCACATCGCCGCCCCTATGGCGCGGTTGCTGGCGCGGGAAGGGCATGAGGTTGTTGTGTCCGAGCGGAATGCGGAGGTTGCGGCTGACCTAGCGGCGAGCAGGTTGGGAATAAAAGTTGCTTCTAATCAAGGGGTTGTGGAGACAAGCGAGGTTGTGTTTCTATGCCTGCGCCCCGCCGTTTGGGCGGATGTTGTGACACCACTGACCTTTCATGCGGATCAAAAAATTGTCTCTGTCATGGCAGGTGTGCCGTTGGCGGAATTGGCGGATGCCTGTGCGCCTGCGTCAGAGATTTCGGCCACGCTGCCGTATGGGTTTTTGGAACATGGCGGATGCCCCTTGCCTGTGGCAGGTGATCCAACAGTGATGCAAGACCTGTTTGGCGCGACCAATATTGTCATTCCACAAGCCAATGAAGAGGCTTTGAGTTATCATTTCAGCGCCTCCTCGCTCGCCTCTGGCGTATTGGGTTTGATGGAGACCAGCACCGATTGGTTGGCAGATAAGCTGGACGATGCGGATAAGGCAGAGGTGTTTGTGTCTAATGTGGTCTTCGGCATCTTGCGTGAGCTGGACAAAACCAAAGCAGGTGTTTTGCGCGATGAGCGGCAGGCACTGGCTTCGCCCAACACGCTGAACCTGCAAATGTATGAAGGGTTGGCGGAGACGTTCAAATCCATGCCCGAAATCCACGAAAAAATCCTAAAATCAATGGAGGCGTCATGAGCGTCGAAGCGGTTGGCAAAGAGCGGCGCGGACGCGGGGCGCGTCGGGCGGCACGTCAAAAGGTAGATGTCAAAATGCTGCCGGCGTTAAAGCGCGGCCTGCCGTTGACCGAGCCGATGGATCAAGAACAGATCGCACGTATTGATGCGGCCAGCATGGATATCCTTGAAAATGTCGGCGTTGTCTTTCGCGATGATCAAGCAATCGAAGATTGGAGATCGGTGGGTGCAGATATCCGCGATGGTGACCACGTGCATCTGGATCGTGGGCTTGTGCGCGAGCTGATCAAGACGATCCCAGAGACGTTTACCTATCACGCGCGCGATTCGAAAAAGTCGCTGCCCTTTGGTAAGGATCACGGGATTTTTGTGCCGATGACAGGCGCACCCTATTTGCGCGATCTGAATGACGAGCGGCGCAATCCGACGCTGGATGATTTGGCGAATTTTCACAAGCTCAGCCACATGCTACCCGCGATGCATTCATCAGCGCATCATATTGTTGAACCTTATGACCACCCGATCAGCCAGCGGCATTTGCGGATTACCTATTCGTCGATGAAGCATTCCGACAAGACCTTTATGGGCATGACCACAAGCCCAAAGAACGCCGAAGATGTGCTGGATATGTGTGCGATCTTGTTTGGTGAGGAATTCCTTGAAACGCATCCTGTTGTGACAGGGAACTGCAACGGAAACAGCCCGCTGGTTTGGGACGAGACAATGTTGGGC
>JBCCGP010000108.1:0-6875 GCA_039029215.1 Pseudomonadota bacterium | reverse complement strand
CTTGGGTGACCCAAGGGCAACACATACGGTTGTTTTCTGGATGCTCGGCGGGCTTGGCTTGGCACAATGGAGCCACCTGATCTATCCGCTGATCATCCTTATCGCTTGTGGCGCATATCTTTGGGTGAACTCTGCAAATCTCAACGCCATGACAATAGGCGACGAAACAGCCTCGACCCTTGGTATTCCTGTTGCGCGTTTTCGCTTAATCGTCTTCGTCGTCGGCGCGATGATCACAGGTGTCATGGTCGCCTTTTCGGGCATCATAGGCTTCGTCGGATTGATGGTCCCACACATCGTGCGCCTTGTTGTGGGGGGTGATTATTGGCGGGTGGTTCCTGCGTCCCTGCTGTTTGGTGCAATCTTTTTGCTGTGGGCAGACATCCTTGCACGGACAATCATGGCACCCGAGGATATGCCGATTGGCATTGTCACTGGTGTGGTGGGTGGCATATTCTTTGTATGGCTTCTGGGGCGTCAACGCGGGGGCAGATAATGACTCAGATCAAACGCAGCCCAAACAAATTCAGATTGCGCTTTAGCGCATAAAATATATCAAGTTTCAAACCTAGAAATGGTAGCAACAATGGCACAGAAAATTCCAGCAACGATCATCACGGGCTTCTTAGGCTCTGGCAAAACAACCATGATCCGCAACATGCTTGAGAACGCGGATGGTCGTCGGATTGCCCTGATCATTAACGAGTTCGGCGATCTGGGCGTGGATGGTGGCATCTTGAAAGGGTGTGGCGATGAAACCTGCCGCGAAGAAGATGTGGTGGAGCTGTCGAATGGCTGTATCTGTTGTACCGTTGCCGATGATTTTGTGCCGACGTTGGAAAAACTGTTGGGGCGCGCCGATCCGCCCGATCATATTGTGATCGAAACATCAGGCCTTGCCCTACCGCAACCTTTGGTACGTGCGTTTAACTGGCCGGAGATTTCAACGAAAACCACGGTTGATGGTGTTGTGACCGTTGTGGACGGCAAAGCCGTTACCGAAGGGCGCTTTGCACATTCGGTCGCGGCGGTGGATGCGCAACGTGCGATGGATGAAAACCTTGATCACGAAACGCCGCTGTCTGAACTGTTCGAAGATCAGATTGCTTGCGCCGATATGATCGTGGTGAACAAAACCGATTTGTTGGACTCAGCAGAGGCCGCAAAGCTTGCCCAAAATTTGGATGAAGATGCCCGCGATGGCGTGCAAGTTGTGAAAACGTCTATGGGCAAGCTGCCTGTTGAAGTGTTGCTGGGCCAAGGCAAAGGCGCCGAAGAGGATTTATCTGCGCGGCATGAAGTGCATCACCACCACCATGATGAGCATCACCACGACGATCACCATCATCATCACAAGCACGACCATGATCACCATCACACGCATGATCACGACCATAACCACTACCATGACCACGACGATTTCGAAAGCTTCGTTGTCGAGCTTGGCGAGATTGATGATCTGGACGCCTACAAAACCAAGATCACCGAGGTGATCAAAGCCCACGACATCTTGCGCTTGAAGGGGTTCTTGGCTTTGAGCGGCAAACCGATGCGGCTTGTCTTGCAGGCCGTGGGGCCACGGATTGAAACCTATTTCGATCAAAAGCTTGAGACGCGCGACAGTCGTTTGGTTGTGATTGGTCAAGCGGGTTTGGATCAAAACGCGATTGCAGACAGCCTGAAACCTTGAACATTCGCATAGAGAAAGGCGATCCACGCGATCCTCAAACAACCGCTTTGTTGGAGCAAAGTCATGCTTTGATGGTCTCCTTGTTTCCGGCGGAATCGAACCATTATCTGTCGATAGACGCGCTGTGTGCGACCGAAATTCAGTTCTTTGTTGCAAAAGAGGATGAAACAATACTTGGCACAGCAGCCTTGGCCGACAAGAAGACATATCTTGAACTGAAATCCATGTTCACCGATCCAAATGCGCGCGGTAAAGGTATCGCGGATAAGATGATGGACCACCTGCTGTCTTACGCACGCGAAACCGGCGCCGAAAGCATCATGCTCGAAACAGGCGATCTGTTACACGCGGCCCATAAGCTTTACCGCAAACATGGCTTTACGGATCGTGGACCGTTTGGCGATTACAAAGAAGATCCAAACAGCCTGTTTATGGAAAAGACCCTGTGATGTTATCGCAGACCCGATTGCAAAAACCGCAAATCACGTTCCTTCCACACATGCGTTGGGTGGCTAGTAATTGGCAAAGCGGCACCTTTCTCAAGACAAATATACCGCTCTACCCCCAAACCATTTTGGCCGATCTCCTGAAAGATCGCGCCCTCTTCGGTTACGATATCGCCCGCGTAAAAAATATGATCCTCGCTCTTTTGCACAAAACACCCCTTTCCCCATGGACTGGGTTAGGGGTCAAATCCTGTAAAAGCCTTAACGGGTAAAATACGATGCATTTATTGGCGGCAACACCAGGTGGGATTGATGACGGGTCAGAGCCGTTTGACCTTGGTCAAAGCCCGGCTGATATTGTGTTTCTGTCTGCGGCAGATACGGAGCTTGCCAGCCTGTCCGCTACGTTTGGCGAAATGGATGCGAGTTTCAGCCTGCGCCTTGGGTCGCTTAACCATATGAAACACCCGATGTCGGTGGATTTGCATATAGACAACTGCGCCGCGAAATCCAAATTGGTGATCATCCGCGCCTTGGGCGGTATGGGCTATTGGCAATATGCGTTGGAAGCTTATGCCGCGCGGTGCGCGGGCGTGAAGCTTGCGATCCTTCCGGGCGACGACAAACCCGACGAGGCGCTGTTTTCGCTAAGCACAATAGCGCGCGAAGATTGGGAAGCGCTTTGGGCCTATCTGGTCGAAGGTGGGCCTGAAAATGCAGCATTGTTTCTGAACGGCGCTCAGGCGATTTTGGAAGGGACAGAGCGACCACCAGCAGCAAAACCCTTGCTGAAAGCGGGGCTGTATTGGCCGGGACAAGGCATCGCCGATAGCACAAAACTATCTGAAAATTGGAATGCAAGCGGCGCGGTTGTGCCGATTGTTTTTTACCGCGCCTTGCTGGAAGGTGCGGGACTGCATCCGATTAACCGTTTGGTCAAAGCTTTGCTGTCCCGCGGGTTAAACCCGATGCCCGTATTTGTGGCCTCGTTGAAAGACCCCCTGTCCCAAGGCGTGATCGAGGATTTGTTTACTGCACATAAACCTTCTCTGATCCTCAACGCCACTAGCTTCGCCGTTGGCGATTTCGGATCGACGGAAGGTGGGTCGGGCGCGGGGGCATCGAACCCCCTTGCCCGAGGCCCCGCCAAAGGCGTGCCCGTCTTTCAAATCATCCTGTCGGGCAGCAATGAGGAGGCATGGGCAGAAAGTGCCGCCGGACTTTCGGCGCGTGACATTGCGATGAATGTCGCCCTGCCCGAAGTGGATGGGCGGGTTTTATTGCGGGCGATTTCGTTCAAGGGCGAGGCCTATTTTGATGAGGCAACCCAATGTCCCATCGCGGGCTACCGCGCAGAAGGAACGCGTGTAGAATTTGTCGCTGAGTGGGCAGCGAATTGGGTGCGACTGCAAAGTCAAGATGTGAAGGCGAAGAAGGTTGGTTTCATCCTTGCCAACTATCCAAACAAAGACGGACGCTTGGCAAATGGTGTGGGTTTGGACACGCCGCAAGCGACGGTCGATATGTTACATACGCTGGCAGGAGAAGGGTACCACACACGCGATCTACCGGCGGATAGCAAGGCCCTTATGGATCAAATCATGGCCGGACCCACAAACTGGCTGACGGATCGCACGCAAACGACTGGTGGTCAGCATCTAAGCTTGGCGCGCTACAACGAGCGCTATGCGACCCTTCCCTATGACGCAAGGGTCGCGTTGGAAGACCGTTGGGGCCAGCCCGAAGATGATCCTTATGTCGAGGGTGATGCGTTCAAGCTGTCGATCTATGAATTCGGTAATCTCTGCGTCGGCATCCAGCCCGCGCGGGGATACAACATTGATCCCGAGGAGACGTATCACAGCCCCGATCTAATCCCGCCGCATCATTACCTCGCCTTCTATTTTTGGCTGCGCGATGTCTATGGCGCGGATGCTTTGGTGCATATGGGCAAACATGGGAATCTTGAATGGTTGCCGGGAAAAGCCCTTGCATTGTCGGAAACCTGTTGGCCTGAAATCGTGCTGGGACCAAAGCCCAACCTTTATCCTTTCATCGTAAATGACCCGGGCGAGGGCACGCAGGCCAAACGTCGGATAAGTGCAACTATTTTGGATCACCTGACCCCGCCGCTGACACGGGCAGAAGCTTATGGACCATTGCGCGATCTCGAAGCACTGGTCGATGAATATTATGAAGCAATGGGTGTCGATACGCGTCGGTTGGATCATCTGCGGCGCGAGATTTTATCGCTGACGGCTACCACTGGTTTGGACAAAGATGCAGGCTTTGAAGGCGATGCGGATGCAGATTTGCAAAAGCTGGATGCGTATCTGTGTGAGTTGAAAGAGGCCCAAATTCGTGATGGGTTGCATATCTTTGGAGAAGCGCCCGTTGGTGATCTGGCAGACAATCTGGCGCTTGCCTTGGTCCGCATCCCACGTGGGGATGGTACGGAGAAAAAATCGAGTATTCAAAGGGCATTAGCGGCTGATCTTGATCTGGATTTTGATCCATTAAATTGTGAGATGGCAAAGGTTTGGGATTTAGAGAAACCAGATATTTTACAACGGCTTAGCAGTCAAAGCTGGCGCAGCTATGGGGATGCGGTGGAACGGATTGAAATGCTGGCGCTGGCGTTGATCCAAGGCCGAGAATTCGATGTCGCATTGCCAAGAGCCCAAGCCGTATTGGATCATGTGAAAGCAGAAATTCTGCCAATGATCCAAGCCTGTGGCACAAATGAAAAATCCGCGCTGATTGATGGGTTGAAAGGACAGGCAATACAACCCGGTGCATCAGGTGCACCGACGCGTGGACGGCTAGATGTTCTGCCAACAGGGCGGAATTTCTATTCCGTTGACAGCCGCGCGATCCCGACGCCGACCGCTTGGGCGCTGGGTTGGAAAAGTGCAAATTTGCTGATCGAAAAACATCTACAGACCGAGGGCGATTACCCGCGTAGCCTGCTGTTAACCGCGTGGGGCACAGCAAACATGCGCACGGGCGGTGATGACATTGCGCAGGCCCTTGCGCTGATGGGCGTGAAGCCGCAATGGGACTCCGCGAACCGCCGCGTAATCGGGTTTGAGGTTCTACCACTCTCGGTTTTGGACCGTCCGCGTGTCGACGTGACTTTGCGCATCTCTGGCTTCTTCCGCGATGCATTCCCCCAACAGATCGATCTGGTTGATAGCGCTGCGCGTGCGATCCAAAAGCTCGACGAGCCAGACGACATGAACGCCGCCGCCGCACGGTTTCGCGCAGAAGGCGACGCCTCCGCCCCGCGTGTCTTTGGATCTAAACCCGGTGCTTATGGCGCGGGTTTGCAGGCCATGATTGACGAGCGTCTTTGGAAATCGCGTGCAGATCTGGCAGAGGCGTATTTGGAATGGGGCTCTTATGCCTATGGCGGCGGGAAAGAGGGCGAACGCGCGCGCGCGCAAATGGAGAGGCGTCTGACGCAGGTCGATGCGGTGGTTCAAAACCAAGACAATCGCGAACATGATCTGCTTGATAGTGATGACTATTACCAGTTCGAGGGCGGCGCGGCGGCAGCAATCAATACGCTTCAAGGCAAAGATCGCCCCATCTATCACAACGACCATTCCCGCCCAGAACGTCCTGTTATTCGCACACTTGATGATGAAATTGGCCGTGTCATGCGCAGTCGTGTTGTGAACCCAAAATGGATCGACGGTGTGAAACGCCACGGCTACAAAGGCGCGTTTGAGATGGCCGCAACGCTGGATTATTTGTTCGCATTCGCCGCGACAACGCGAGCGGTAAAGAACCATCACTTCGATATGATCGAAGAAGCGTTCATCGCAGATGACGCCACCCGCGCGTTTATCGCCGAAAACAACACTCCTGCCCTTCACGAAATGGCAGAGCGGCTTCAGGAAGCAATCGATCGCGGCCTTTGGATCCCACGCTCTAACTCCGCACGGGCGCGGATTGATGCCCTCTTGGCAAAGGGCTGACCGCTGGCTAGCCTTTCGCAAACAGGAGACGGTTATGAAAGTTCATGGCGCATGTTTGTGTGGGGACATAAAATTCACCGCGGAGGTGGATGAACAAACCGCGCGGATTTGTCATTGTACAGATTGCCAAATCAACAGCGCAAGTGCCTTTGGCACGGTTGTGACGCTGATGCCTGGTACGTTCAAAATGCAATCTGGTGAACTGTCGACATATATCAAAACCGCCGATAGTGGCGCGAAACGTGCGCTGACGTTTTGTGGGCGTTGCGGAACGCGGATTTATTCGTCGCCTGCCCAGGGCGAGGGGATTACCGGCCTAAGGATTGGCTGTTTGGAGGAGCGCAACATGCTGCCGCCAAAACTGCAATATTGGTGTGATTCCGCTTTGGATTGGGCCAAAGGCGCGCATGATTTACCAAGTTACCCAAAGGCGCCGTCACCCGTAAAATAAAGTTAAGAAAAGAAACACTCTTCCGGTTTAGTGTTTCTTTTCTTTAGACATTATTAACCACAATTTTAGGGCCGGACAGAACAAAAACTGTTCAAAAAATCAACCGGCCTGCTACCCCAAAACAAACCGACACTCTTCGGCAATAATCATCGCGCAATAAGCCCGACTAAACGACTACCGGCTGGCGCCGGTAGGATTTTGGATGTGTTTCTTGAGGTAGTTCTCGACCAGCTCCTCAGTTATCGCACCGCTCGTAGCCGAAAAGTAGCCCCTGCCCCAAAACCGTTTCCCCCAGTAGCGCTTCT
>JBCCGP010000107.1:0-6984 GCA_039029215.1 Pseudomonadota bacterium | reverse complement strand
CCAAGACCACAGCAATTGCCCGAGATGTGATCTTGGTGCTCTCGTATTTGCAACATCTTGCCCACTGCACAGAAGCCCGTGGCAAACTTTGTGAGCCAACGTTGCATTCCCAGCCCGAATTTGGGGCTCTGAAATCCGTGAACGGCGCGAGTACTTATTTTTCATGTCTTTTCATAGCTTTATGACCAAAATTAGTCACTCAGCTAGGCAAGACCCTTAAGAATTTATTCCTCTACTTTGCGATAACGCATAATTGCTAGCCGCATGAGTGCATCTTTTCGTTTAATGGTTTTTTGAATGCCGAAAACTAAGCCAAAAACCATTCCTGGAAAAAACGCACCTTTGCCCGCGGTTGCAAATTCTCGGAAAACTGGCAGATAAACTGCGATCGGAATAAAGATTAATCCACTCAGCAAGCCAAAACTAAGTGAGTTCAAGCCCATTCGAGCATTTGCATAGTTGCGTTGAAAATTTCTTATTTCATCAAAACGCTTGCCAGTAATCCCACGATCTTTGAGTGATTTTGAAACGAACCCTAAATATCGAATTTGCAATCTGATCCCATAAATGAGACCAATTACACAGATTACAATAACTGCAATTAAGACTATTTCGAAAACGTTCACCGCACCGCCTCAATTGGCCCCTCAGCGCGCGCATGAATAAACTGATCCAAATACGGATCCCCTGATTTATCCATCTTGCCGACGGCCCCCGTCCATTGCACGACGCCATCATGGATCATGGCAACCTCGTCAGCAATCGCGCGCACGGATGACATATCATGTGTGATCGTCATCGCGGTTGCACCCATTTCCACCACAATCTCTCGGATCAGCTCATTAATCACACCTGACATAATCGGGTCCAATCCTGTGGTCGGCTCGTCAAAGAATATAATCTCGGGCTCTGCTGCAATTGCGCGCGCCAGCCCCACGCGTTTCTGCATGCCGCCTGACAGCTCGGCGGGAAACTTATCGGCCACGTCGGCCTTCAACCCCACACGCCGCAGCTTCTCCACCGCCACATCCCGCGCATCGTCATTGGACAGCTTATCCGCCCCGCGCATCAGCCGGAACGCGACGTTCTGCCAAACCGACAGCGAGTCAAACAGGGCACCGCCCTGAAACAACATGCCAAACCGCGCCAACATCTCGTCGCGATCATGTTGACCTGCGGGTTTCCCATCGATCAGAATCTCGCCCGCATCGGGCGTTTCCAAACCCAGAATACATTTCAGCGTCACGGACTTGCCCGTGCCAGACCCGCCAATGATCACCATCGACTTGCCGCGTGGAATTTCTAGATTAACACCGCGCAATACATGGTTGTTTCCAAATGATTTTTTGACATCCCGAAGTGTGATCATGAGCTGAAAAACATCTCCGTCAAAACATAATTTGCCGCCAAGATCATCACACTGGCAGACACGACTGCATTAATCGTCGCCCGTCCCACGCCCTGCGCCCCGCGGCCTGAATGGTAGCCGTGATAACAGCCCATCAGCGCCACGATAAATCCAAACACCGCGGCCTTGGCCAACGAGGACACGATATCTGGCCCGGTCAAAAAATTCACCGTGTTCTGCAAATATACCGCCGCATTAAAGCCCAGCCGTTCTGTACCAACCAAATATCCACCCAGAATCCCAATCGTATCCCCCACACCCACCAGCACAGGCATGGTCAAGATCGCGGCCAGCAGGCGGGGTGCGACCAGATATTTCATCGGGTTCGTGGAGAGCGTCACCAGCGCATCAATCTGCTCGGTCACACGCATCGTTCCAAGTTCTGCTGCAATCGACGAACTCACACGCCCTGCGACCATCAAGCCGCCCAGCACCGGTCCCAATTCGCGCACCATCCCGATGGCAACGATCGAGGGCACCACGCTTTCGGCGTTAAACCGCGATCCGCCGGAGTAGATTTGCAACGCCAACGCCGCGCCTGTGAACAGCGCGGTCAGGCCAACAACGGGCAGCGAGAAAAAACCGATCTGCAAAATCTGCTGCCACAGCTCGCGCCCATAAAAAGGCGGGCGGAAAATATGGCTGACACCGCTGGCCGCAAAAATCGCAATCCGCCCAACAGTGCCGCAAAACCCCAAAACAGCCGCGCCAATTGCGCCCAGAAAATTCAAAAGAAACGCCATTACCCGCCCGTATAGCGCCTTTCATAGCGGCTTCCCAGAGCTGTTAGAATTTCATACCCAATTGTGCCCGCCGCATCAGCCAGCGCATCAACCCGCTGATGATCACAGATTAAATCCAAGCTTTCGGGTAAAGCCTCCAATCCACTGACATCAACGGTGATCAAATCCATCGACACACGACCCACAACAGGGCAGGGCACGTCACCTGAATAAAGCGCAGGCGGCTGAAAACTGAGCGCGCGGATGATACCATCGGCATAGCCTGCGGCCACGGTTGCAATGCGGGTATCCGCCTCGGCCATCCAGGCGGCACCATAGCCCACTGCCTCGCCCGCTTTGACCAATCGCGATTGAATAACCGGAATAGACAAGCGCAACGTATTTGCGCCCGCATCAAAAGGTGCAGCCCCATGTAACCCAATGCCAGGCCGGACCATGTCAAAATGATACGCGGCACCCAGCAATGTCCCACCCGTTGCCGACAAAGACCGCCGCGCGTCCATCCCGTCTGTCATTGCGTGAAAGGCCGCCAGCTGTTGGGCATTTTGCGGATGATCGGGATCATCGGCACAGGCCAGATGGCTTATGATCAGATCAGCGCTACGGGCATGCTCTTTGACAATACCAAACTCTTCGGGTTCCATCCCCAACCGGTTCATGCCACTATCGAGTTGAATGCCAAAGGGCCTGTCCGCACATTCGGTTCGGTAGCGCATCAATTGATCGGCCGAGTTAATCGTTGGGATCAAATCCGCATCCGCAATCACATCCAGATCGCCCGCCATCAGCCCGGAAAATACATAAATCTTTGGCCCTGCACCCAGCGCTTTGCGCAGCACTGCGCCTTCCGAGGGCAGCGCCACAAAAAAACTGTTCGCGCCCGCTTTGTGCAGCGCCTTTCCCACAACAGCCGCGCCGCAGCCATAAGCATCCGCCTTCACCACAGCTGCCGTTTCGACAGACGCATCCGACAACGCATCCAACGCACGCCAATTGCCAACAATGGCATCCAGATTGATATCCAAAAAAGACTGGCTCATGCGCCCCAAGGGCCATAAATGTCAGGGGTCGTCAAGCGAGGAGTGGGCATGACACAGCAAATCCAATCCATCCTCTTTGTCTGTTTGGGCAATATCTGCCGCTCGCCCACCGCCGAAGGCGTGTTTCGCGCGAAAGCACAGGCAGCGGGGCTGGACTTACAGATTGACAGCTGCGGCACCGCCGGCTGGCATATCGGCAAATCCCCCGATCCCCGCGCAAGGGCGACAGCGGCAGGGCAGGGCTATGACCTCAACCCGCTGCGCGCGCGCCAAGTCACGCAAAGCGATTTCGAAAAATTCGACCTGATTTTGGCGATGGATCAAAACAACCTCAACGACCTACGCGCCATCGCGCCCTGCGGGCATCCGGCAAAACTTCATAAGTTCACAGATATCTTGCCGCCGGACCACCCCATGACGGGCGCGGATGTGCCCGATCCCTATTATGAGGACAATTTCGGAGAGGTGCTTGCCTTGATTGAAGAGGGGTCAGATGCCGTGTTGACGATGATCGCTGCGCCATAAATGCGCACCCTACCGTTGGGGCGGGTATTGTTCTGACGAAACGCGATTGGGCTTTCATTTGCATCTTTTGGCATCAAAATTTCTCTCAAGCAAAGCAACTGACAGTGTTTTGATTTCTCAAAATTTAGGCGGAATTCTCCAAATACCCTTTACCTCAATCAAGGCGCGAATTGCTGCTTCGAGCCCTGATTTCGAAATCGGCGCGTGCCAGACTGAAGTTGAGCGCTGTTCAATCTAAGTCGTCGTAGGATGGGTGCTTTGCAACCATCTCCACCCCTAACCCTGCCGCCGCTGCTAATATCTAGTGCGATCTGATAAAGGTTTGAATTTAGGCGCGGAAACCAGAGAAAGGGTGCGCGCCCGACCGTGGGTGGGCGCTGCCAATCAAAGTTCGGGGCAGTTTATATCAGCAACGTTAGGATTGCTTACGAAGGACAGGACCTCCTTCACCAAAGCGCCCGCCCTTCGCGACGGTCGGGCGCGCACCTGTTACCACGGTAGGGTTTTGGCAAAGCCAAAATCCCGAAAGTGGCGGGCAGCTTCGCTGCTATTCCGGGCGCTGGGTTTAATATCGGCTTCGTCCCGCGTAGCAGGTATTTGCTTTATCAAATGGCAAGAATGACGGCTTAGAGCCCATACCTCCAGATTTCTGCAATGCAGTGAATGTCGGCTTCGGCAAGTTACGGTAGGAAGCTTTTCCGGCAGCGTCCTACCCCAAATCTCTTACGATTGGCCTTCGACCTCAGCCTTTAGCTCGGCGTTGAAGGTTTGGTACATTGGGAGCAATTGGGCCACGAAGTTCGCGGCATAGGGATTGCCCACGATGGCGTCGGACTGGACGAACAAAGTTTGATCACCACAAGCCTCGACCCGGTAGAGATGGTTGTCATGGCCGCCACCGATGTCTTCCGGAAACGGGTCCGACCAACCCATGACGCGGCCTTCCTCAAAGATGAGCGTATGGGGTATCTCCATCACATTGGGCGCGCCATCTTCAGTGGTGCCAAAGATGAAGGTGACGGTCACGCTTCCCCCATCTTTAATCTCTCCGGTCATGCCTTGCAGGGTGCCGGAACTCCAATTGGCCATGGCGTCAAAATCGGTCAGCGTCGCCCAAACCTCTGCCGAGGTGGCGTTGATCAGTACGGACGTATCCACGGTTGAATGGGTGTCGCTGAGTTGGGCGATGCTCCCGTGCATCATGGTCGCATCGCATGCAGTTTCGGCGAAAAGCGGTGTAGAAGTGGTAGCCGCAAGAGCGCTTGCAGTCATATACATAGAGAGTTTCATGGTTGCTCCAAGGGATTTGAGGTTGGATTTGAAAAAGACTTGGCAATGGCGATCATTTGCTGGGGTCGCCAGAGGCCCAGGCCAAACCGTCGCCGCGATCCATGGTTGCCATCTGGGCCATGTCCACATCGTCGATAGCGAAAGAGAACAGGTCGAGGTTCTGGCGCATCCGGTCTGGATTTAGGCTTTTAGGCAGAACCGCATAGCCATTCTGGACGCCCCAACGCAGAAGCAGTTGTGCTTCCGAGACGCCGTATTTCTCGGCCATACCTTGGAAGGCCGCGCCATCTGCCTTCATCTCGTCAGTCTTTGCACTGTCCTGACCCGGCTCAGTGCGCCACGTGGAAAGGGGGACAAGGCTACTATAGGCAATCGGCGCGATATCGTGCTGGGCCATGTGGGCCAGAAGCCCCGGTTTCTGTGACCAGGGGTGCAATTCGATCTGGTTAGTATCGGGCATGGGCAAGCCCGCCTCTGCGATCTCGTCCAAATGGCTCTCGTTGAAGTTGCTCACCCCTACGGAGCGGGCTTTGCCACTCGCCTGAAGATCGAGCAGCGCACGCCATTGTTCAAGGCGCATATCGCCACCGAAAGGGGCGTGGATCAGATACAGGTCAACATAGTCCAAGCCCAACCGCGCAAGGCTTGCATCGCATTCATCGACCGTTTGCGCCCCAGTCTTGGGTGCATCGCCCCAGGCTGGGTTGCCGGGCCACAGCTTGGCTGTGACGAACAGGTCATCACGCGATAATCCTTGAGTTTGGAGACCCTGTTTGATCCCCGCGCCAACGGCTTCTTCATTGCGATATCCCGAGGCCGTATCGATATGCCGATAGCCTGCCGCAATCGCTGAATGGATGGCGTTTTCGGCATCGTCGTTCGAGATCAGGTAAGTGCCAAACCCAACCGCGGGTATGGCGGTATCTCGGTTCAAGGCGAAACTGGTTTGTGCGTCAGACATGGGATGCTCCGTTCAACTCTGTGGTTGATCCGAAGCTATGGGCATGGCGTCGATACGTCTTGCCAGATTCTCCAGCAGTTTTGTCAATTCCTCCAAATGTCGGCGTTAATGCGTGATTTCGTTTCGCTTGCTTGTTAGGGTTCAGGAGAAGGAGTGCTTGATGTCACTGGAACAGCTAAGACAGCTAGCAAACGAGCTGGAAGCCAGAGAAAGTGAGGTTTCTGGCAGAATTCTGCCATCCGCCCATATCTTTCAACGTGCAGAAATCACAGTGTTTGAAGCTGTCGTCTACAACCCTGTCATTTGTCTGATCCTACAGGGACAGAAAGAAATGAGCGTTGGGCAGCAGTATATCGAGCTGAAGGAGGGCGACATGCTCCTCGTCAGTCATGATTTGCCGGTCGCCTCCAAGATCACGCAAGCCAGCGCGGAGCGCCCCTATCAGGCGCTTATTTTTTCATTGGATTTGAGCATCCTACGGGGCCTGTACGAACAGGTGGGTGAGGCTGCGACGAACAAGGATCACGCCACATCGTTGTCGGCGAGCAAAGCCGATCCTGCATGGACAGCGCCGATGGTGCGCTATCTGGAGTTGATGAATGCGCCCATGGACGCGCAAGTCCTCGGTCCGATGATCTTGAAGGAAATCCACTATCGCCTCCTCCTGTCACCAATCGGTGGGATGTTGCGGAGCCTGCTGTCGGTGGACAGCCATGCCAGCCGCGTTGCCAAGTCGATCCAGCAGATCAGGTCCAACTTTCGGAAACCGCTTGTCGTCGGTGAGTTGGCGCAAGTCGCCGGGATGAGCCAATCCTCGTTTCACGAGCACTTCAAATCGGTGACGGGCACGACGCCACTACAGTACCAAAAAGACCTGCGGATGATTGAGGCGCGCGCCTTGCTAGAGCGCGGCGTTCCTTCAGTTTCCTTTGCGGCGTTCGAAGTAGGCTACGAAAGCCCGACCCAATTCAGCCGGGACTATTCTCGTAAGTTCGGATGTTCCCCCAAACATCATCT
>JBCCGP010000106.1:0-7169 GCA_039029215.1 Pseudomonadota bacterium | reverse complement strand
GCCGCCGCGCGCGTCGCCGCGCAGCATTCTCAGGACTATGCTGCCTGGTATGCGCAAGTGCCGGGCCTGAAGGTCGTGCAGCCCTACTCGGCGGCGGACGCCAAGGGTCTGCTGAAATCCGCAATCCGCGATCCAAACCCGGTGATTTTCCTTGAAAATGAAATCCTTTATGGCCGCAGTTTCCCTGTGCCAAAACTGGACGATTATACCGTCCCTATCGGCAAGGCGCGCATCTGGCGCGAAGGCGAGGATGTCACCTTGGTCAGTTTCGGGATCGGCATGCAATATGCCTTAGAAGCCGCAGATCAACTGGCCGAGGAAGGTATCAGCGCAGAGGTGATCGATCTGCGCAGCCTGCGTCCAATTGACTATGACGCCATTCTGACCTCGGTTCAGAAAACCAATCGCTGTGTCACAATTGAGGAAGGGTTCCCAATTGGTGCGATCGGTAATCATCTGTCCGCCACAATCATGGAAAAAGCCTTCGATTATCTCGATGCGCCCGTGATCAACTGCACCGGCAAAGACGTGCCCATGCCCTATGCCGCGAATTTGGAAAAACTGGCGCTGATCACCACAGATGAAGTCATCGCGGCGGTCAAATCCGTCACTTATCGTTAAAGGGGAAAGATATGGCTATTGAAATTCTCATGCCCGCGCTCTCTCCAACGATGGAGGAAGGCACGCTTGCCAAATGGATGGTCAAAGAGGGCGATACGGTCGAAAGCGGTGATGTGATCGCCGAGATCGAAACAGACAAAGCCACGATGGAATTCGAAGCTGTCGATGAGGGTGTGATTGGGAAAATACTGATCTCTGAGGGCAGCGAAGGCGTGAAAGTAAATGCGCCCATCGCTGTGCTTTTGGAAGAGGGCGAAGATACTTCTGCCATCGACAGTGCAACACCAACGCCGTCAACCGCACCAGCGGATGACGCGGGCGATAAGGCGGCCTCGGCAGAGGTCCCCGCAGCGCCCGCCCCACCTCAAGCGAAGACGCCCACTGACAAAGGCAATCGCATCTTTGCAACACCGCTTGCGCGGCGCATCGCAGCAGACAAGGGCATTGATCTTGCAACCGTCACAAGCTCTGGCCCACATGGGCGGATCATCAAGGCGGATCTCGAAGGCGCGCCAAAATCCGCCCCTGCCCCGATGGCGGCAACACCGCTTGCAAGCTCCCCTGGCGCAGATCAGGTCAAGGCGATATATCAAGATCGCGCGTTCGAGGAAGTGGGTCTTGATGGCATGCGCAAAACAATCGCGCAGCGCCTGACCGAAGCCAAACAATCCGTGCCGCATTTCTATCTGCGCCGATCCATCGAGATCGACGCGCTTTTGAAGCTCAGATCACAGATGAACAAGGGTTTGGAAGATCAGGGCATCAAAATCTCGGTCAATGATTTTATCATCAAAGCCAGCGCCAAAGCGCTCCAAGATGTGCCCAATGCCAATGTTGCTTGGGCAGGTGACAGGATTTTGAAATTCGACGCGTCCGATGTCGCTGTCGCCGTCGCAATCGAGGGCGGCTTATTCACACCTGTTTTGCGCGACGCAGACACAAAATCCCTCTCCGCGTTGTCTGCCGAAATGAAGGACCTCGCAGGCCGCGCACGCGATCGAAAACTCGCCCCCCATGAATATCAGGGCGGCAGTTTTGCAATTTCGAATTTGGGTATGATGGGGATTGAAAATTTTGACGCCGTCATCAACCCACCGCATGGATCAATCCTTGCCGTGGGTGCGGGTCAAAAACAAGCAATTGTCGGGGAAGATGGCAGTGTGACTGTCGCGACGATGATGTCTGTAACACTCTCTGTCGATCACCGTTCAATCGATGGCGCGTTGGGCGCGGAATTCCTTGCACGCATCACGCATTATCTCGAAAATCCGGCGGCGATGCTGGCCTAATTAGGCCAGTCTATTCCGACATTGTCGGGAAGATTTGATCCATAGACACAGATGGTTGATCGCATCCTGCCTCGCCCACAATTTTTGCGGGCACACCGGCAACCGTTTTACATTCCGGCACATTTGCCAAAACAACAGATCCAGCTGCGATTTTAGTGCAATGGCCGACCGTGATATTGCCCAGCACCTTTGCACCGGCACCAATCAGAACGCCCTCACCAATTTTTGGATGACGGTCGCCGTCCGCTTTGCCCGTGCCGCCCAACGTTACAGAGTGCAGCATGGACACATTATCGCCCACCACAGCTGTCTCACCCACAACAATAGAATGCGCATGATCAATCATAATCCCGCGGCCAATCTTTGCGCCTGGGTGAATATCGACGCCAAAAACCTCTGAACTGCGCATCTGAAAGAAATACGCCATTTCTTTGTGCCCATGGGCCACAACCAATGACCAATGCGGTAAGCTTGCACCGCCTGATACCCTTTGAAGAACAGCAGCGGTTGCAAATATTGATGGCACGCCGGATCGCGATCAAAGATTGCCACAATATCCGCGCGGGCAGAGGATCCGATTTCAGGATCAGACTGCAACGCCTTGTCAGCAATCTCACGCAACAATTGCGCGGGCATTTCATCAGATGCAAGCTTCAAAGCAACGCGGTACGACAAAGATTTTTCAAACCGATCGTGATGCAAAATACTCGAATGCACCAATCCAGACAGGATCGGTTCGCGTTTCACAAGTGCATCCGCCTCTTCATTCAGACGTTTCCAAACCGGATCAACCGCTTCAAGTTTTGATTTTGGTTCTGCCATGATCTTTACCTCTGGTTCGAATATAAGCGCTCAAAGCCAAAAAGAAAATCAAGAATTGTGAAACCAAATATCACACAGCGTCAGGTGGGGCATAACAGATCGAATGCACCGCAAAACGCACTTTGCCGGATACAAAATCCCCACTCCCTGCCTGCATCCGAATAATCGGTGTGGTTGGGTAGAAATAAAACCGTTTCGTGGTCGCAGTAAATCCAACGCTATTCAGTGCAGTCGACAAGCTGCTGCCAAACTGCGTGGAATTCGTATTTGTCCCCAATCGCCATGAGGACGCGCCTGTCATCACAATCGCTTCGCTGACACGATAAGAAATTGCCGTGATCCAACAATAATCCGGCGTCACAATCGACACATCATTCGTATTTCCTGCCGAAATCACATGTTCAACTTCACGCAAATCAAGGCTCGTCGCGCTTCCGAAAGGTTGCTGATTAACCATTAGGCTTGCATCTGGAGAAAGCCCACCAGCGACCGCCGACCAACTGCCCGCAAAATACCGATATTCGGCCATCTCATCGACAACCCATGCATTCCAGCCATCCAACGGACCAACAAATTCCCAACCACCATTTGAAAAAATCGCCAGTTTTCCATCTTGACCGGTCCAATCACCGCTCGCACCAATCGGAACCGCAAAGCATTGCCCATCTGTATGCGATCCAGGCGGGCTGGTCTGCACAAGCGATTGAATGCGCAATTGCGCAAGCGCATCCAAACGACTAAGCGCTTCATTCACTGTAATATGCTTTTGCGCCTGTGCGGCCTCAAGCAAGGGTAAATTAAACTGAGATGTTTCAGACATAGATTGTTTTCCTCAATGCTGGCCCCGCACCAAATGTTTCAGAAATTTGCGAGACTTCTATTTCAAATTCACCGTTCACCCCGTCAGCGCTTTGATCCACCGCGCTGTAAGTCGTCGCAGGTGAGGTAACGGTCCAATGGCGCCTTTGCGCTCCGGCGATAAGAATACGAATTTCATAGCGTTCTTGCGCCTCATTCAATGGAATTTCCGCTGTGTTCCAAACGTCACTCTGCCCTCGCGCGCGTCTGATCCAGCTTAACTCAACGTCCCCATCATTGAATTTGGCTTTCAGATGGCACGGACGGAAAGGGCGTGTAGCGATGCGCTGATACGTAAAAGCGCGCTCTACAAAAACCTCCGAGGAGACCGCCGCATTAGATGGTCCAACCCGAAAACTTTGTTCGATATTCACCTTTTCGTCTGAGATATGAAAATGCGCATTATTCGGATTCAGAATAACAATTTCTGCGCCAGCGGGAATATCTGCATCCGTCAAATGTTCCGTTCCCGCCTGCCCGCGGAGAATATTCGACAATCGATAAGTTCCGCTTGCTTGAAGTTCGGCATATCGAAATTGGATCAATTCCCATTCCGTATCTTCGAAAGCTCGGATGGCCAATAAGTTCGCACCTTCCAAAATCGCTTCCTTTGTGACAGATGCCAGCACCCCAGACGAGATTTCGATATCAAACGAAACAGGTGCAAATAGATGCGGATCGACCGATGGGACCACAGATAGACTGCGCCCCAAGATCGTGCGTGTCCCGGTTGCAAGTTGTGGATCAAAACTTCCATCCACTCCTGTCAAATAGACCGCCGCGCCCTGCCAGGGCGTCGCATCGGCGGCAAAAACCACATCCCCATCCGGGATCGTATTGCTGAAGATCGGCAAATCCATCAAATAAGACACAATCGGCGCAGTCGAGTGTGCGACGGTCAAAGCCCCAAATTGATAGTCTATAGGTGTCGGTTCGGTCTGCTGCTGCGCAATACGTTCCGCCTGATAGGTTTGATACAACCCCCGCTCAACATCCAAGATCTGGTATCTTGCAGGACCCGTACTGTCGGTCAGATCAACAATATCTCCAACATCCAAATTTGCGGAATTCGGCAACGAAAATTTAATGGTCTCAATATTGGCTTGCGCAGCATCCAAGGCGGCATAAGCGAGCATATTGCCTTCCGTCCGTTCCAAAACAACAGGCACCTGAAACGAGATTTTTGCTGCACTTGCATCCGAAAACCCATATGCCTCTTGATGCGCAACTTCATAATCATCATCGGCATCCCAAAAGCTATATTTCGCAACCGATGGCAAATCGACTGCGGATTGCCGTGTAGCCTCCAAACCTTTCGTGGCATCTGAACCATCAACCAACCATTCGGTTGAAATGCTCAAGTGCGGTTCAGATTTCAGAAAGTCAAAAACAATCTCACCGCCTTTTTCGATGGCAGAGAAATTGTAGGGTTGCATCAAATCTTCTAAGCTTTGTCGTGGCGCTTGTCCGCGAGACACTAAAAATCCACGCACCATGCGCTTCAATTCAGAACTCTGAATGTCGGAAACACCAGCAATCCCGCAAATCTCTGACACGATCTGCGAAAGCTCTACTGAATTGGCGCGTCCATTGATCCAATGGCCTAATCTGTAATTCTCTCCATCGGACCAAATTGTGTCACGATAGGGGAAATCTGGCCACGGGCGCGCATCCCATGCCCATATGAAGATGCGCGCGCAATCTATCATCTTTTCCCCGTAAACATCTGATATCGGGTTATTTTCTTCATTTTTCCAGTATTCCAGAACCGCGCGCAACGCACTCATCTGAATTTGTGTGTCATGCTTTCCAGTAGAAAAATATGGGATTGCGGATTCTGAAGACTTTGGATCAATAAACACATTCGGCTGGTTCGTGGATTTATCCACCGCGCCAAATCCAATTTCGGTAAACCAGATCGGTTTGCTGCGCGGTTCCCAACTTGTCGGGGTTGATGATTGCGCACCTCCCAGTCGATTATGATGCTGGTTGTGCCACCAATTGCGAATATCCTTGTAACGATAGATCCAATCCTGCCCATAGGCACCATCGCTGATCAGAGACCGATTTTGAATCTCTCGATCAAATTCGGTCGCATAATACCAATCATATCCCTCACCGCCTTCGATATTCGATTTTAAATAATTTTGATCATAAATGTCCGAAAAGGCGTCGTCCAAATGCTCCGCCGTATCGCGCCAATCGGAAAGCGGCATATAGTTATCGATCCCAATGAAATCGATATCCGCATGCGACCACAGATCATCTAAGTGGAAAAATACGTCGCCTGACCCATCTGGCGGTTGATATCCAAAATATTCTGACCAATCAGCCGCATAACCAATTTTTGTATCGGGACCTAAAATACCCCGCAGATCTTCGGCCAAATGCATCAAATGCTGAACCGCTGGAAAATTATTCGATCCATCGCGCAGCGTCGTTAACCCCCGCATTTCTGATCCAATGGCAAAAGCCTCAACGCCGCCCGCAGCAACACAAAGATACGCATAATGCAAAATAAACCGTCGATAGGACCACTCCGAAGGACCAGAATAAGACACTTGCCCATTCGAGATTGTAAAGTCAGACGCTTCCGCCGTTCCAAAAAAAGCATCGACCTCTGCAATCACATCATCGGTCTTATCGGGCGTATTGGACCGGCCAGGCGCTATTGAACCCGTAATCCGTCCACGCCATGGTAATTTTGGTTGATTATCATTTCCGGAATACGGATCGGCCAATCCATTATCTTCAGGAATATCCATCAAGACAAAGGGATAGAAAAACACCCCCTGCCCGCCCTCATGAATTGCCTCAATCGCTTCAATTACCGAGGCATCTGTAGGCGTGCCGCCATAGATTGGGTTTCCATCCTCGCTACTGACTTCTTCAGCCGACAGGCGGTCCAACCCACCCACAGTCCACGGCATCACATCTGTGACATTGCCCTTAAATTCGACCTTTGGTTGCAGTTGACACTGATCACACCGCAAATCATCGCCAAACCAACTTGTCACCAAAGACACCATTTCGCATTTCGGCAAATCCGACCTCAGATCACTTAGCGAATTTTCAAAATTCGTTCCTCCGCGCAACGAATGGGCGTTCGCAGGCTCCGTCGTCGCGATACCCTTTTTGTAATTCACCTCCGTTGTCGCATAGACATATTCCCCGCTGCCTGGGATCATGCAAACAGCCTTGATCTTGTCCTGAACCAACTCCTCTGTCCGATAGTTATGCGCAACTTGCCGAAATATCTCAAAATTCAATTGAGGAATGCGATTGCCGAACCTCTCCAACGGCAAATCCTCAATCACAACATAGGAAACACCACGAAACGCCGGTGTGTTTTCAATCCCTTCATGCGAAGCAATCAAATCGTCGGGATCTTGATCAAGCGCACCACGATAAAACGTCATCTTCAAATCACTCTGATCGATCTCTTCCCCATCGGCCCAAATCCGTCCGATCCTGTCGATCTCACCCTCACCCAGGGCAATGGCCAGCGAGATGAAATACTTATAGGTAATCGTCGTGACGCTTGGCGTTGGTCTCTTTCCACCACCGCCGCCCGATACG
>JBCCGP010000105.1:0-7188 GCA_039029215.1 Pseudomonadota bacterium | reverse complement strand
TTAAACTATTGAAATATATAGTAAAAAATCCTTCATTTGATTATTTGAAAGTTGATATCGCAGACGAACTTTCTTCGAGGTTTTCGCGAGAAAAAAATAAATTTGGCGACGGAGGTCAGAACTTTTGGCTGTGAGAGGTTTTTCCATCAATGCCATTCTTGCCTTAAAAGACCACATCCGAAGAGGTTTGTGACAATTGTTACTGCGCGGTTCGGATATTGCGGGGTAGCACAGTCGTGTTTTGTTTGAACGTATTTAATACTGTGAGGTCCCATATGATCAGAAAGATTAATCGACGACGTTTGGCTTTAGCTACTGCGGCGTTTGGGTTTGGGGTCATAACCGCCCCTGCGATTGCCCAAGAAGGAAAGAAAATATCAGCTTCATTTTTGGCGCGGATAGAAAATTTGGAACCGCGCAAAGGTGGGGATGGGAACGCATATACAATTGTAACCTATCAAGTTCTAAAACAAACCAAAGGTTCTAAAAGTGGTAAATACGGTGCGCCTGGACAGCGCCACGTCGTTGTCAAAAAAGATACGCCTCCCAAAAGTTTAGATATTGGTAGCTCTGTTGTTGTGGAAATTGATGGTATTGATTTGCAAGAAATCTCTTACCCAAACGCTTTGGTTCCGCCAAATGAGGACCCAATGCCATATTGTTGTATCCCAGTTATTATTTGGATTTTAGGCGGAGATTCACCCCCAATTGAACCAGAACCACCCAAAACGGACCCGCCTGAAACAGATCCACCTGAGGGTGGAGAGGGAACAGATCCCGACAAAGATGAAGATTCGGATGAAGATACAGACGTTGATACTGATGGGTTCAGATTTTGGTAAATTTATGGCTTTTTGCACTAAACAAAATAGAAAAGCCGCCCCGAAGTGGAGCGGCTTTTAATCTTTTTACGAAGAAGCTGAATTAAGCGTCTTCGTCCGCCTCTGCCTCATCATCTGATGGCTCGGCTGTATCTTCGTCGTCGCCTTCACCGCGGGCTTCTGCGGCGCGGTCTTCGACTTCGTCGAGCTCTGCTGCACCGATATCGTCGAACAACTCGGCGATTTCGAATTCCGCTTCGGCATCGGCTTCGGCGGCAAGCTCTTGGATCGATTTACCAGAGGCTTGCAATTCCGCTTCCTCAGCAGAGCGGGCAACGTTCAATTTGATCGTGCAGTCCACTTCTGGGTGCAAAGAAACAAGTGTTTCATGCAGGCCAAGCTCTTTGATGGGTGCGGCCATGATGACTTGCTTTTTATCAACAGTGAAACCAGCCTCGGTTGCGGCATCCGCCGCGTCGCGATTGGTCACAGAGCCATAAAGCGCGCCTGCATCAGAGGCAGAGCGGATGATGATAAACTGTTGACCATCCAATTTGGCTGAAACGGCTTCGGCTTCTTTCTTGGTTTCCAAGTTTTGCGCTTCAAGCTGTGCTTTTTGCGCCTCAAACTGGGCTTTGTTGGCATCTGTTGCGCGCAAGGCTTTGCCTTGGGGCAACAAGAAGTTGCGTGCATAGCCTTGTTTGACAGAGACGACATCGCCCATCTGTCCCAGCTTTGCCACGCGTTCGAGTAGGATTACGTCCATTTCGGCCCCCTTACTTCACAGCGTATGGCAACAAAGCCAAGAAACGTGCGCGTTTGATGGCTTTTGCCAATTCACGCTGCTTCTTAGAGCTGACAGCCGTAATACGGGATGGAACGATTTTGCCACGCTCTGAGATATAGCGTTGCAGTAATTTTGTGTCCTTATAGTCGATATTTGGCGCGTTTTCGCCAGAGAAGGGGCAGGACTTACGACGACGGAAAAATGGTTTTTGTGCCATGGTATATGTCCTTCCTATGAACCTTCGCGTTCACGGCGACGTTCTTCTTTCGCCGATTTCGCTTGGATAACCACTGAGGGGCCTTCTTCGTGTTCTTTGACCTTGATGGTCATCACACGCATGACGTCTTCGTGGATGCGCATCAGGCGTTCCATTTCGTGAACAGCCGGTGCAGGTGCATCCGATTTGATGAAGCCGTAATGGCCTTTGCGGTTTTTATTAATCTTATAGGCCATTGTTTTCAGGCCCCAATATTCCTGATCGACAATTTTACCTTCATTGTCTGTCAGGACTGCGCCGAAATGGTCGATCAGACCTTCGGCTTGCGCGTTGGACAAGTCCTGACGCGCAATAAAAACATGCTCATAAAGCGCCATGTTTCATTCCTTTTCAAGCGTGCTTCAAAATATGGGTTTTTCAGTTCTGCACCCATATACGAGAGGCATCCGCGTTAAAGATTTGCAGAACGCGCGCCATTTGACACAAAACATACGCCGATACAAGCGGTGAATCAGGTGCGCCATTGGGCCGATTTGTGAAATTCTATGGACAGGGGTGGTCCAGATGACTAGCAGGTTTGGAACGATAGAAAGCGGAGTGCATGAATGTCGATAGCGATGGTTTTCCCAGGCCAAGGGGCCCAAACAATTGGTATGGGCAAAGATTTGGCCGATGCTTACCCAGAGGCGCGCGCGGTTTTTGAAGAAGTTGACGAAGTTTTGGGCGAGGCACTGTCGGCGCTGATTTGGGACGGGGATGCAGAAGAGCTGACCTTGACCCAAAATGCACAGCCCGCATTGATGGCAACCAGTATTGCGGCAATTCGTGCGATGGAGGCCGAAGGTCTAGGGTTGGATAAAGCATCCTTTGTTGCGGGCCACTCTTTGGGTGAATATTCAGCCCTTTGTGCCGCTGGTGCGCTGAGTTTGGCCGATACGGCGCGATTGTTGCGTATTCGGGGCCAAGCGATGCAAGAAGCAGTGCCTGTGGGTGTGGGTGCGATGGCCGCAATTTTAGGGCTGGAACGCGCGGATGTTGATGTGATTTGCACAGAGGCGGCAGGTGATCAGGTGTGTCAGGCGGCCAATATTAATGATCCAAGCCAGATTGTGATTTCGGGGCATAAAGAGGCCGTGGAACGGGCCGCTGGGCTTGCCAAAGACAAAGGCGCGAAACGCGCCCTTATGTTGCCCGTTTCTGCGCCGTTTCATTGCAGTTTGATGCAGCCCGCCGCAGACCGCATGGCCGAGGCGCTGGCGGATACGGAAATTTCTGCGCCGAAAGTGCCGTTGGTCGCGAATGTAACGGCGTCTGCTGTGAAAGACCCAGATGAAATCCGCGCACGGCTGATCGAACAGGTAACCGGATCTGTGCGGTGGTTGGAATCGGTGCAATATTTGGTGTCTGAGAAGATGGATACCTTCTGGGAAATTGGCGCTGGGAAAGCCTTGAGCGGGATGATCAAGCGGATCAATAGAGAAATGACCATTGCCAATGTCGGCACATCTGCTGATTTGGCGCAGTTGAAAGAGGGATAATCATGTTCAATTTGGATGGTAAAAAAGCGCTGGTAACAGGCGCTTCGGGTGGTATTGGCGCGGCAATTGCCAAAGCTTTGCATGCGCAAGGCGCAACGGTGGCTTTGTCTGGCACGCGGGTTGATCCGCTACAGGCATTGGCCGCAGAATTAGGGGATCGGGCACATGTAACACCGTGCAACCTGTCTGATTTGGAGGCTGTGAAGGCGTTGGCGGGTCAAGCAAGCGACGCGATGGACGGTCTAGATATCTTGGTCAACAATGCTGGCATTACGCGTGATAATATTTTTATGCGCATGTCAGATGAAGAGTGGCAGCAGGTTTTAGATATCAACCTGACAGCAACCATGCATTTGATGAAATCTGTGATGCGCCCAATGATGAAGGCGCGCTGGGGGCGGATTATCAATATTACATCGATTGTGGGTGTGACGGGCAATGCCGGGCAGGTCAATTATGCTGCATCCAAGGCAGGGATGATCGGAATGACCAAATCTTATGCACAAGAGATTGCCAGCCGTGGGATCACCGCGAATTGTGTCGCACCGGGCTTTATAGAGACTGCGATGACCGCAGAATTGCCTGATCCTGTAAAAGAGGGGCTTTTGGGCGCGATCCCGCAGGGGCGTATGGGCACAGCGGATGAAATTGCCAGTGCAGTTGCGTTTTTGGCCAGTACGGAATCAAGTTATATCACCGGACAAACGCTGCATGTGAATGGCGGAATGGCAATGATTTAAGGCTTTTTGCCGATAATTTCTTGGTGTTAGAAAATGTTGGTAAAAAGATTTGCCATCTACTACCTTTATGCTATAGCGCCGCCTATCGAATTTCGAGGCCAGCCGGTTTCGAGCATTGACGGAGAGCATTCTGTCATCTTTACTGGGCGGTAAAACGCCATTTAGAAGAGGAAAAAAATATGAGCGAAGTCTCTGATCGCGTAAAAAAAATCGTCGTTGAGCATTTGAGCGTCGAAGAAGATAAAATCAGCAATACTGCGTCTTTTATCGATGATTTGGGCGCAGACAGCTTGGACACGGTTGAACTCGTTATGGCATTTGAAGAAGAATTCGGCATCGAAATTCCGGATGACGCAGCTGAAACTATTCAGACTTTCGGTGACGCGGTAAACTTTATCACAGAAGCGACTGCATAAGTTTTTTAAAACAGCGCCCCATCCGGGCGCTGTTTTTGTTTGATCTGCGCGTTTTCAGGGCAGAATTTCACAAAGCAAAGCACTGAAACTTGTATTGGGCAACATTTGGGTGGTTTTGTCCGTTCACATCGCTTTGGTTTGCTTGCTCAATTTTATCGATTTAGGTAAAACTCAACAAAAATGAATGCAGGTAAACTATGAGACGTGTTGTTGTAACCGGTATGGGAATGGTTTCGCCACTGGGATGTGGTGTTGAGCCCAGCTGGAAAGCTTTGTTGGCTGGAAAAAGTGGTGCACGCACGATCCAAACCTTCGATGCGGAGCATATGGCGACCAATTATGCCTGCGAGGTGCGTCGCGGTGACGGGTCTGACGGCAGTTTTGTATTCACCGCGATGGTGCACACCTTCATCGCCGTGGTACACCATCGCTGTTGTGCAACGAAGTTGTGCCGTTTAATGTGTTGTACTGATACCATCGTTGTGTATCAGAGCGATGGTGTCTATCCTCTCCACAGCGATGGTGTGTATCACAACGATGGTGTAATGTGCGATCATTATCCAACACCATCGTCTCCGTGGGACGACAAGGATGTCGTCCTACATCTGCCATGCGACACCATCGCTGTGGTTTCACAGCGATGGTGTATAACAGCGATGGTGTCAATTGACACCCACAGCGATGGTGTCGCATGGCTCGCTGAAGATTATCATTGTTGTGGTGGGACGAATTTGTGGCGCCTCGGCCGGTGCTATTTGCATCATTGTCGTATAGTCACAAATATGGTGTTATAGTGTAAGAGCTCTAAAATTGGAGTTCTTCTCATGCATTCAAAGAGTTTTTTACAAATATATGCGAATAGATTGAGATATGTTGCGACATAAGAGATCCCATATATTGAAAGTGCTTACAACGTTTCCCAATAAAGCCAGACAATGCCTACTGGAAGGCTGTATAATACACAGTATTTCGTTCCTTGCACATCATCATCCTTTGTGACACTACCCACGGGGCATAAAACGTAGTGTCAACCCTTGTTTGAGTCCGCTTCCGCCATAGGTTCGCTAACGTGTGCCTATGATGTTTCCCATCTTCCACATAATGCATTCTAGCGGCTTTGATTTCTTCAGAATCTAAAAAGAGAAACAACCCACGCTCTTCACCAGTCATAGAAGTGCATGTAATCATTTTTTCCACCTTACTGATGTAATATACTGATTCCCCCCCTTCATCAAAGTGGCACAACACCAAGTTTTGCCCCTCTTTGGTTGTCGTCCATTCCTTGGATACGATGAGCATCGATTGTGCTCCTCTCACCAAGTGAACTTTCTTGACCTCCTCAAAGTTTGTGCAAAATGCGAATCGCCTTGTAAGCCATCCATCAATGTCCCTATGGTAAACGGAAAATACAAAAGAATAAGATAATCGTTTACTACTTGCAAACACGAGGGTTGCTAGCAAAACATATACGTGCCAACGTATACACTTACTCTGCCTTGACTTGGCACAATTGTTGTTGAAGCTCCTCTGACGTCCATTTAGACTGGGAAGCGGGTTTGAACGTCACGGTTTCTATGCCATTAGGGTTGTGGATGACGTGCATGAGCGACAAAGAACGTTCCACTCTCCCATTGGCGACCTCCCAATCAATATCCTTGTGCGCCCTTAACAACCTATAATCACCAAATACGTATTCACTATTGGTTTGGATTGCTTTCGCGACACATAAACGAGCATAGTATGCGTTTTAGGACATGGCAAAAACAAAACATGAAACAATACCAAATGTGTCGAACACTTACATGAGGCTCAGCGTGTCCTTTCCAAGGGTTACCACGGGCCATCTTCCTGCGCGGCCCCGCAACAACTGCTTCAACCACTGGACCATTCTCTCGATCCACAATTCGGAGTCCTTCGCTAAAGGGCCGCGCATCCTCTCTTGACGATATGCAACGCATATCATGCGATGCAAGTTGGGCTTGTGGAGTTTTGTGTTGCCGAATGTCGCCTCCACCCTCTCTGCATACCTCATCAATGCCTCGTGCGCCTCCCAAGACGCTCTCTCGAACTCCTCGCGGGATAAGATGCTAGCGTATCGTGGATTGATGTAATGATCCACCGCATCTCGAAGGTCGCTCCAGCATTTCATTTCTTCCGCCCGCAAGGAGTCCGGTAGAATGAAGGACTCGTAAGAGCGGACGAACATTCCCAAGTCCGCCATGGTGCACCATGCCATGTCGGACGAGGGATCGAACAAAGTCGCCCCGAAGTCCAGGGGCTTTACTATTCCCCGGAGAAATCCTCTCATCTTTTCGATATCTCCTCTTCTTCCCATTGATTCCATTCTCTCGAATAGCTATTAAAACAAAGAGTGCTTGCGGATCGATATCGTATCTTATGCTAGTAAACGGCTAAACAATTCATAAGAGAATACACCATCGTCGTGTGAAACTATCATCATCGTTGCACGGTCATCACACCATCGTTGTGCGATAATAGTGGTGTTGAGAGCGATGGTCTTAGGCTCACAACGATGGTGTTTACGTATACCATCGCTGTGGGGATGCATGACACCATCGCTGTGAACGCCGGTAACGATGGTGCTCATGCTCGTCTTGTCGTCCGGGACGATATCGTTCACAGCGATGGTGTACTCATACACCATCGCT
>JBCCGP010000104.1:0-7232 GCA_039029215.1 Pseudomonadota bacterium | reverse complement strand
CGGAAGTTGTGGTTTGGGAGTCTTTTTCGGTACAGGCCAAAAAAGGAAGGCATACAATTAGGGGCAGATACTTGAAAACACGATCTATTCTCATGGTGTGGAACGTAATGGGTTATTTTAGAGATGTCTTCTTTCATAGGATGTTACAGTGGTTTATCTATTTCTGAAACATTCCTGGAAAAAGGTCGTCCTTAAAGCAGACTAATCCAAGCCATTATGAAAAAACTAGTTTGTTGCCTCATTGGTGTTTCCATCCTCTTATCGTGTTCGGCTGAGACCTTTCCAGATATATCTTATACACTGAGTCCTATGTTAGATGAGGCAGGTCCACAGTTGAAAATTATCCTGAAATGTAAGGCTGAAGCAGACGGTACAACATCCCTGAGTTTTCAGAACAAGGCCTGGGGGCAGGATAGCCTTCATCGCGTGGTTTCGTCAATGACCGTCTTAAATTCGAAAGCAGAAATTGCTAAAAACGGAGATATTGGATGCCTTTTACCAAGCGGCTTGGATCAAGAACAGGGGCAATGCATGGGATTATTCGTCGAAATTCACCTCTTCAACCAGTCGAAGAGACGTCCCGCGAAGATTTGCAATATCGACAAGTGCAAGGTCATCAGGGTTTAGATCACCCCAGCTTGCCACCAATTCAGATGGGGAAGAACCAGGGATCAAAGGGTATTCCCCGTTGGTCTCGGCATAAATTTCCTGTGCCTCGGCTGAGGATAACCATTCCATCATTTTAACGGCATTGTCTTTGTTCGGGGCCGCCTTGGTCATGGCCATGCCGGAAATATTCACATGTGTGCCGCCTTCTTCGAATTTTGGCATCACGATGCGCACAGAATCAGCCCATGCTTTCTGTTCCTGATCATCCAGCATTTTTTTCATGTAATAGGTATTGCCCACAGAAATATCGCATTCGCCCGCCCAAATCGCTTTGACTTGTGCGCGATCATTGCCTTGGGGTTTGCGCGCAAGGTTTGATTTCACACCTTCTAGCCAAGATTTGGCGGCCTCTTCGCCATTATGCGCGATCACCGCAGAGGTTAGCGCCAAATTATAGGCATTTGTGCCGGGCCGAATACAAATCTTCCCTTTCCATTTCGGATCGGCCAAATCTTCGTAAGTTTGGATTTCGCCCTCAGCAACGCGATCCTTCGCAGCGTAAACAATCCGCGCACGAGAGGTCAGACCAAACCAATGCCCCGCCGGATCCCGAAATTCTGCCGGAATGTTCTCCTCCAAAACAGGAAGGTCCACGGCTTGTGTGACACCCGCATCAACCACCGCTGTCAGGCGGGAAATATCCACTGTCAGGATTAAATCCGCAGGGCTACGATCCCCCTCTGCCTGAAGGCGTTCAATCATGCCTTTGTTCAGGAATTGAACATTTACCTTGATCCCGGTCTCTGCGGTAAACGCATCAAACAATGGTTGAACCAAGAACGGTTGACGATAGGAATAAACATTCACCTCGTCAGCAAAAGCGGGTGCAGCAACCAATGTGGCCAACGCTGTCAGTGTTACTGGAAATTTCATGCGTGTCTCCGGTGTAAAAATATCTATTTTTTATATTCTGAGTATTTTAGTCGGTCAATAAGCAATCTTGTGAATACCCCAGCCGCGTCTTCACGTTCAAATCCAACGCCTGTGGAATTTTTGTCAGTGGTCGTTTGGAAAGTGTTGCAGGCCGCATCCGTATCGAGGCATTCAACACTCAGCGTTTATTTCCGCTCTTCTTCTTTCGCTTGATCCCAAAGCGCATCCATCTCGGCTAAATTCGAGTCTGCGGGCGTTTTATCCTGCGCGGCCAAAGCATCCTCGATGTGTTCGAAGCGGCGCGTGAATTTTCGGTTGGCCGCCCGCAAAGCGTCTTCAGGATCAATTTTCAAATGCCGCGCAAGATTGGCAACGACAAATAACAAATCGCCAAATTCCTCAAACTGTTCTTCTTTTGGCGCTTCCCGCAACTCGCTTGCTTCTTCAACAATTTTATCCAAAACCTCATCTGTGCTTGGCCAATCAAACCCAACCCGTGCTGCACGTTTTTGCAATTTCACCGCGCGCATCAACGCAGGCAGATTGCTTGCAACACCATCCAAGACGCGCGCATTCCCACGTTCTGCCGCTTTCATCTTTTCCCAATCACGCGTCTGCTGCTCTGCTGATTTGTCACCACTTTCCTCACCAAAGACATGCGGATGGCGCGAGACCATTTTGTCGCTGATCGACTTTACAATCGACGCGAAGGTAAAATGACCCAAATCCCGCCCGATATCCGCATGATACACCGATTGCAGCAACAGATCGCCAAGCTCGCCCTCAAGGGCAGCATAATCCTTGCGCGCAATCGCATCTTCGACCTCGTAAGCCTCCTCAATCGTATAGGGCGCGATTGTCTCAAATGTTTGTTCGATATCCCAAGGGCATCCACCATCAGGATCACGCAAGCGGCGCATAATCTCCAGCAACCTGTCAATCTCGCCCGATCCCGAAAGGCAGAGCGCTTGGCTCTCGTCAAAGGTCTTTGTCATCTGCCGCCTTTTGCGTTAGGTCTGTTATGCTGATGTGAAAGGTACGCGATTCATGGCCATTATCAACCGCATTGCGGCGTATTCCGATGATATGAAAACATGGCGCCAGCATTTGCATGCGCATCCCGAGCTGGATTTCGAATGCCATGAAACCGCAAAATTCATCATCGCACGGCTGACAGAGTTTGGGGTCGATGAAATCCATGACGGCATCGCAACAAGCGGGATCGTCGCATTGATCAACGGGCAGGGCGATGGCCCCACGATTGGCCTGCGCGCCGATATGGATGCGCTTCCCATTCAAGAGGTGCGCGATCTCGATTACAAATCCAAAACCGACGGCAAGATGCATGCATGCGGGCATGACGGACATATGACCATGCTTTTGGGTGCCGCGCGCTATCTGGCGGAGACACGACAGTTCAAAGGTCGCGTCGCGCTGATTTTTCAACCCGCCGAGGAAGGCGGCGCGGGCGGCAAGGTGATGTGCGAAGAAGGGATTATGACGCGGTTCGATATTTCCCAAGTTTATGGCATTCACAACTGGCCGGGGCTGGCAGAGGGGCGCATTGCAACGACCCCCGGTCCGATCATGGCCGCCGCCGATCATTTCTCTGTCACCATCAAAGGCTTGGGCGGCCATGGCGCCATGCCACACACCACTATTGATCCAATCATCATCGGATCAGCAATTTTGCAAGGATTTCAAACAATTGTCTCGCGCAACACAAATCCGCTGGATGCTGTGGTGATTTCAACCACTCAATTTCACGCAGGCGACGCATTCAATGTTGTGCCCGAAATGGCAGAGCTTCATGGCTCTGTGCGGACATTTACAAAAGACGTGCGCACCATGGTTAAAACCCGCATGGCAGAGATTGTCGAAAACACGGCCAAATCGTACGGGGCGACAGCAACATTAACCTATGATGATGGCTACCCGCCCACGGTGAACGACGCATCGGCTGTGGCCTTCGCCACAACAGTCGCAGCAGAGCTTTTGGGCGAAACTTCGGTCGCCGCAGACACAGCACCCTCAATGGCAAGCGAAGATTTCTCTTTCATGCTTCAGGAACGCAAGGGCGCATATCTGTTTCTGGGCATCGGGGAAAGCCCGTCACTACATCACCCTGAATATGATTTCAAAGATACGGTTGCACCCATTGGGGCCAGCTTTTTTGCAAAATTGGTCGAAACGGCACAGCCGCTTTAACCAGCGGTCCAACCCCCATCAATCAAAAGGCTGGTGCCTGTCACCATCGCACTGGCCTCCGAGGCCAGATAAACCACCGCCCCCATAATATCCTCCACCTCGCCCACGCGACCGAGTTTGATCTTGCTTTCGATCCATTCCCGCTTATCGGCTTGTGCGAAAGTAGGCTCGGTCAGTGGCGTGCGAATAAAGGTCGGACAAATCGTATTCACACGGATGCCAAGCGGCCCCCATTCAATCGCCATGGATTTTGTGAATCCCTCGACCGCATGTTTGGTTCCGCAATAAACGGCGCGATCAATCCCACCGACATGCGCCATCTGGCTGGAAATATTGATCAAACTGCCCTGTTTGTCTTCATTGGCCAATTTTTGCGCCACGGCTTGGGTCAGGAAATAGGCCCCTTTGACATTGATCGCATTTACGGCGTCGAAATCGTCGGGTGTGGTTTCCAGCGCTGGACTATGCCGCGCCAAACCTGCGGAATTGACCAAAATATCAAACGCATCCTGCTCTTTGACCATGTCCTGCGTTGCCTCAATATCTGTAATATCACCCGCCAACCCTTCTGCGTTATATCCAGCAAGGATCAATTCGGTCAGGACTTCTTCCAGTCGCGCTTGGTTGCGTGCAACGATGGTCACAAACGCACCTGCTTGCAACAGCGCCGCCGCAGCGGCTTGCCCAATCCCGGATGTGCCACCGGCAACCAAGGCACGTTTTCCGGTTAAATCAAACGATGGGGTTTGTGGGATCGCCATATATTCAATCCAAAAGTTGACGTGATATGCGTGTCTTTAACGCGAAAGCGCTGCGCTGTCACACCTCAAAAAACCGCGCGAAGGGCCAAGGCTGCGTCCTCAGGCATCACATCACTTAAGAAAAGCCCGGTAATCTGTTCGACCGAGGCAAGATATTTCATCTTCGCTTCGCCGCGCTGAAGCGGCCAAAACTGAATATGATAGGGCCAATGCGCCGCGCCGCGCACCGGCAAGGCGTGCCACATGACATAAGGAACCGGTGTTTCGAAAAGTTGATCATAAGCTGCGACAGCACGTCTGAGTTGCTCGGCGAAATCAAGAAGCACCGCTGGTTCCATCGCATCTGGCGCACCCACCGAGTGTTTTGGTAACACCCAAAGTTCAAACGGATACCGCGCGAAGGGTGGGCAAAACACCACCAAACGCTCTGTCTCTGCAACGATATTTTCGGCAGGAATATCGCTTGATGCCCTATCAAAGAACCCCGTCTGTGCCGCATTCGCCATCTGCTTTTCGATGATGGGCGGAATATCCTCGAACGCATAGATTTGCCCATGGGGGTGCGGCAGCGTTGTGCCGACAAATGCGCCGCGCGTTTCAAAGGGCAGCACGTAGTTTATTTTGTCGTCTTCCAAAAGCGCTGAATTGCGATGCCCAATCGCGCGCAGCAACAATGCAATGCGCTCTGGCGACAGATCCCCAAGCGAGCCCGTGTCTTGCGTGCTATAAACCACAACCTCGCATTTTCCATAGGCGGGCATATCATCTGCGATCTGGTCAGGAATTTGTGCAAGCCCCGGCCAGCGATTGTCAAAAATCGCAACCTCGAAATCCGTCACAGGAATTTCACCCGGGAAGCCATCCTTTGCAACAGGTGCAAGCGGATTGTAATCAGGCGGGGGGTTTAACGTGCGTGCATTGCGGCTGGGATTGAAAAAAACTGGCTCACCACGCAAAGGGTGCAGGCGTTTGATCGGGCGTGAGGGCGTCTCGACCGGCGGCAGATCATGGGTGATCTCATAATCCCGCGCGGTTTGAGAATAAAGCCACAGCGAGCGCCCGTCCTCTTTGATATGATGATGGATATGGAAATCACGCGTAGTCATGGTTCATCTTGACGCCTTGGCTGCAATACGCTCTTTACCTATCCGAACTGAACTGGCTTGAAAATGACTGATCGTAGCATCGCAGAGATCCATATGGCGGAATTTGATGTGCCAAATGCCCAAGCTTATGCGCCGGGTCGGGTGAATCTGATTGGTGAGTATACCGATTTCAATGATGGGCTGGTTCTGCCAATGCCGCTTGATCTGGGCGTCAGCATTGCCTTGTCAAAACGCGATGATGGGAAATTTGTGGCCCAAAGCGCCTCTTTCGAGGGGCAGGTGACACGTCAGATCGATGAAAAAGCATCGGGGCATTGGACAGATTATTTGCTGGGCTCGGTTCAATATTCAGGTGCGGGTTCGGAAGGTGTGTCGATATCTGTGTCAACAACCCTGCCTGTGGGGGCTTCGGTCAGCTCGTCAGCCGCGGTCGAGGTCGCGGTTTTGCGCGCCATGCGTCGGGCTTATAATTTGGACTATTCCGATAAAGCGCTGGCGCGGATCGCGCAGAGGGTGGAAAATGAGTATGTTGGCGTGGGCTCTGGCTTGATGGATCAAATGGTGATCTCAGTCGGAGAGCCGCGCAAGGCGCTGTTTTTTGATACGCAAAGCGGTGCGACCAAAAATTATGACATGTTGCGCGATACGGTTTTATTGACGCTACATTCGGGGATCACACGGAAACTGACGGAAAACGCCTATAATGACCGGCGCGCCTCTTGTGAGCGGGCGGCGGCGGATATGGGCGTTGAAAGCTTGCGCGAAGCGACGGCGGATATGCTCTTGCATGTGAAGGATCAGGATGACCGGCGCAAGGCGGGGCATGTGGTGGCTGAAAATGATCGGGTGCTGGCCTGTTTGGGGGCTTTAGAGGCGGGTGATGCCGCAGGTTTCGGCGCGATCATGTATGACGGGCATGAAAGCTTATCGACGGATTTTGAGGTTTCGAAACCCGAAATGGATGCGATGATCGAAGCCGCGCGCGGGGCAGGGGCGCTGGGCGCGCGAATGACGGGGGCGGGATTTGGGGGCTGTATTGTTGTCCTGTCGCGGCCGGATCAGGTGGATGGATTGAAGGCGAAAATTGTGGATGAATTTCCAGCGTCTTGGTTGGTGTCTGAGCAGGTTTTTTGAAGTGTCCAAGGTTGGACATGAAGTTAACTGTTTGATTTATAATAATTAATTATATTCATTGCTTGCCCCTTCACATCCCAACACTATGACAGGCGTCCAATGTTTGCCATTACCCACTAAAAACAGCATTGAATTCATTCGATAAAATTCTATTTATTCAATCGCATTTGATCTTTGCTGAACTCTCAGTCCACGTAAGATGGGTGCTTTGCACCCATCTTTAATCCCAAACGATGGTGGGCTTTGCCCACCTTACCTCTGCTGCGAATGCCGCGAATACAATAATTGATTTAGTAGGATTGGGATTGAAACCGTGAAATCCAGTGAATGTCTGGTCCGAGCCAATTCTGTTGAAAAACTAACGGTTCTAGAGCTGGCTCTCTGTCTCGTATTTTTTGGAGTAGCGCTTGCTCCTTTCTTAGGTCGCATGCGCTTCGCGATTGATAGCCAATTTAGCCATTTTCTTGAGGTTTTGGGCGGT
>JBCCGP010000103.1:0-7720 GCA_039029215.1 Pseudomonadota bacterium | reverse complement strand
CATTTTCATTCAGCGTCACATCGTAAAGCGACGATAATTTTGCCTCCACGGCCTCTGGCCATTTACGGGTGATCAGAACTTTCTTTACATTTCTCATTATCGTCTCCTTATAAAATGCCTGCGACTGTGGCACCGATCTGGGAAGGATGTTCAGACACCGTCACGCCAGCCGCAGAAAGAATTTCAACTTTTTCAGATGCGCTTTCGCCGAAAGCGGAGATAATCGCACCTGCATGGCCCATTGTTTTGCCCTTTGGGGCCGTTAGGCCGGCAACATAAGCCACCACAGGTTTGGTCATATTATCTCGAATGAACTCCGCTGCCTCTGCCTCTTGGGGTCCGCCGATCTCGCCGATTAAAACCACAGCTTCGGTTTGATCGTCGTCTTCAAACAGCTGCAAAATGTCTTGGAAAGAAGAGCCGTTGATCGGATCCCCGCCAATCCCGACAGAGGTTGACACGCCAATGCCAAGTTCCATCATTTGGCTGGCGGCCTCGTATCCCAAAGTTCCGGATCGACCGACAATGCCGACATTTCCTTGCTTATAGATATGGGGCGGCATGATACCAAGAAACGCCTTGCCGGGCGAGATTGTGCCAGCACAATTTGGACCGGTCAGACGCATGCGTTCGCTGGATTTGTAGCGGCGCATATAGCGTTTTACCCGCATCATATCTTGGGCTGGGATCCCGTCCGTAATGCAAACGCAATATTTGATGCCCGCATCGGCGGCTTCCATAATCGAATCCGCGGCAAAAGGTGGTGGGACAAAAACCAAACTTGCCTCCGCACCCGTTTCTTTGAAGGCATCTTTGACGGTGTCAAAAACGGGTATTCCATCAATGCTTTCGCCTGCTTTGCCGGGTGTGACGCCCGCGACAACGTTTGTTCCATATTCCCGCATCTCTTTTGCATGGAACCCCGCCATACGGCCAGTAATCCCTTGCACCAAAACGGGGGTATTCTCATCGATCAAAATACTCATGAGACTTCTTTCAAATTCGTGTTGTTATTGCCCTTCCACGCGGTCACCGCGCGGTTAGCTGCTTCTTCCAAAGTGTTTGCGCGGATGATTGGCAGACCACTTTCTGCCAAAATCTTCTGGCCCTGATCGACATTTGTGCCAGACAGGCGCACGATCACTGGAATATCCAAGGGGCTTTCTGTCAGATATTGAACGACACCTTCGGCAACCCAATCGCAGCGGTTAATCCCAGCGAAGATATTGACCAAAATTGCCTCAACATTTTCGTCCATCATCACAAGACGGAAGGCTTTTGCCACACGTTCCGGTGTTGCACCGCCCCCGATATCAAGGAAATTCGCAGGCTCGCCGCCGGCCATTTTAATCGTGTCCATCGTGGCCATGGCAAGGCCTGCGCCGTTCACGATACATCCAATGTTTCCGGTCAAACCGACATAGTTCAATCCACGATCAGCCGCATGGCTTTCGCGTGGATCTTCTTGGCTTTTGTCGCGCAGTTCTGCAATGCGCGGGTGACGGAACAGTGCATTGTCATCGAAGGTCATTTTCGCATCAAGTGCGATGACTTTATCGTCGCCTGTCACAACCAGTGGATTGATTTCCACCATCGTTGCGTCCAGATCGCGGAATGCGCGGTAGCACCCCTGCAAGGTACGCACCATCTGTTGGGTCAATGCTGGTTCCAGCCCCAAAGCAAAGGCGATTTCGCGCGCTTTGAAATCTTCCAAACCTGCGGCCGGGTCGATTGTTGCGCGTACAATTGAGTCTGGGCGTTCTGCGGAAATCTCCTCGATTTCCATCCCACCCTCGGCGGACGCAACGATCATAATGCGTTGCGTTGTCCGGTCCAGCACAAAGCCAAGATAAATTTCACGTTCGATCGGAACGCCAGCCTCGACATATAGTCGGTAAACGCCCTTGCCCTGCGGTCCAGTTTGGTGTGTCACCAATTTATTGCCCAGCATACCTGCCGCAGCCTCTTGGATTTCGACATCGCTTTTGCAAACTTTCACGCCGCCCGCTTTGCCGCGACCACCTGCGTGAACCTGCGCTTTGACCATCCAAAGATCGCCGCCCAATTCGCGCGCCCTGTAAGCGGCTTGCTCGGGAGAGTAAGCAAGACCGCCAAGGGGGGTCGACACACCAAATTCGCGAAGAATTTCTTTGGCTTGATACTCGTGAATATCCATGATGACCTCAGGCCGCTTTCGCGTTTTCTGTGTAATAGTTGTTGAGCAACACATGGATGTGATCCATGTCGACTGGTGCACCCATAGCGATCATTTCTTCGCCAAAGCGCGAAACAATATCAGTGATTTGCGTGCGGCTGAGTTGGTTCAAGATACCAATCCGAACTTGGGTTGGTTCCGACAAGGTTGGCCAGATGCCAAAATTCTTGGACCGCGCGGATTGAACAATCTCCATCTCGCGGCCAGCAAAGACCGGCGGTAAATTAAACACCACAAGCGAGGTCATATTCGAGGTCACTTCGCATCCCATCGCTTCGACCGCCATGCGCAACGCTGCTTCATGGTGTTCGTAATTCGCAGCCCGCGCGACAAGACCCTCGGTCAGTGTCAGGCGCAGCGCCTCGTGAAATGCCGCGACAGCATAGGATGAATGTGTGCGGTGATAAGTTGGTTTTTCGACATCCTGCCCGTCAATGATGCCCCAATGGCGCGCCTCTAAAATCGGGTGAGTAACGAAGGATTGCGCGCCGTTCGCCTTAAGATGATCGATATAGCGATCTGTGAAACTGACCGGCGCATATGTCAGGGGAAGGCAAAGAACGCCCTTTTGAGGCGAGGATGCCCAGCCGGCAATGCCCGGATAGTCGTCAATTCTAAAATTTGCCACCCCAAGGGAGGATACCGCATCAACAAGGCCCATCACGCCATGTTTTTCACACGCGTCAGAGAAACCTTTGATATCATTAATACGTCCCGACCCTGTCTCCCAATGTGCCATCATGGCCCATGTCGGCTTATGTTCGGCTAGCGCAGCTTCGATTGTTGCGGCATCAACGGATTGACCATGTGGCACCTCAACGATTGTGACACTGGCTGCGTCTGGCTCTAGCGAATTTGCCGCCAGCTCTTCACGCGTTGCGGCATGCATCTTGATATTTTTTGCGTCAATGCCCGAAAACGTTCCGTTTACGAAAGCAACGACCTTATCACCCGGAAGAATGGCCGACATCATCGCATCCAAACCATTCCAACCTGTGCCGGACACGCCGAAGGTGTACAGGTTCTGCGTTCCCCATAACGAACGCAACATGTGTTTGCATTCGATCATCCCGCGCAGAACATCTGGCTGCATGTGATCGGCAACACCTGCACGGGCAAAGGCCTGCAAAACACGTTCATCGGTGTTTCCCGGCCCTGGACCGGCAGCCAAGGTGTTGGGAATTTCTAGGGTTGGGAAAATGCTTTGATTGTTCATCAGGGGTATCCTCTCAAAATGATTCGTCCGGCAAAAACCGATTTGAGTGCCATGAACCACGTTTGCGGATTTCTCAAAACCTGCTGAGCTACTACGAAAGTATAACTTTATGGGTAGGTAAAAGACCATACTTTATGACTGTTTACTTGCATGCCGTGGTATTCCGCTATAAAAATAGGTAGGTTTTGGATGGGAAAACTGGGCGAATGGCTGAAAAAATTGACCTGATCCTCGCGGATCCCAATCCGCTGATCCTGTCTGGCATGGGCGAACATATCGCCAAGGATGGGCGCTTCTCCCTTATTACAACTGTTGCGAAGACAGAAAGTTTCATCACAACCGTGATGCGGGTTGATTGTGATGTCGCCATTGTCTGTTGGAACTTGCCGGATATGGGCGGCGAGCGGATTTTGGAAATCTTGCGTGACCTGCCCAACCCACCGCGCGTGGTTATCTATTCGCAAAGCACCTCGCCTGACATCCCACGGCGCGCCATGGCGGCAGGTGCCGCTGGCTATTGCGCAAAGGAAAGCGCAGTTGAGGATTTGATGGAAATTTGTGTCGATGTTGCAGCCGGGAAAATGGTCTTCCCGTTCATGGACATCCGTCAGCTTCAATCCGATCCCTTGCATGTTTTAACCAAACGCGAACACGGCCTTTTGCAAGCCTTGGCAGAGGGGATGACAAATGCCGATTTGGCAAAGCATTTTGACATTTCAATTAACACCGTGAAATTCCACCTTTCAAATCTGTATGAAAAGCTTGGCATCCGCTCGCGCAGCAAGGCGATCGCATTTTATTATTCGCGCCATCTTGATAAAGTCAGCGAACCTGATGGTGGCCATCAATTGCGCAAGCGCGGTGAAAATTAGGTAGATATTTTTCTTGACAAAACGGGCGATTCTGAAGTTCAAGCCTCGATCCTATCAGCACTGCGAATTGATAGGGAGCAGAATTAATGTCTTTTAAATCCATCGAACAGGCCCCAGCGCGACTGAACAGAAGCGAGCTTGCAGTACCAGGGTCTCAGCCGCAACTCTTTGAAAAAGCAGCACAATCTTCGGCTGATGTCGTCTTCCTTGATCTTGAAGATGCGGTCGCTCCAGATGATAAAATACAGGCCCGAAAGAACATTATTGAGGCGCTCAATGATTTGGATTGGGGAGGCAAATCTATGTCCGTGCGCATCAATGGGTTGGACACACATTACATGTATCGCGATGTTGTAGATGTGGTGGAGCAGTCCGGACAGCGCTTGGATTTGATCATGATCCCCAAGGTTGGGACGGCGGCGGATGTCTATGCAATCGACATGATGGTCACCCAAATCGAGGACGCGATGGGCTATGAAAGACGCATTGGTTTTGAGCATATTATCGAGACAGCTTTGGGCATGCAAAATGTCCATGAAATTGCGGCTGCCAGCCGCCGCAATGAAAGCCTTCATTTTGGGGTTGCAGATTATGCCGCTAGCACGCGGGCGCGGACCACTGTTATCGGTGGTGTGAACCCAGATTATGCAGTTTTAACAGACCCAGATGAGGGCGGAAATCGCGCCACACATTGGGACGATATGTGGCATTATGCGCAGGCGCGGATGGTCGTGGCCGCCCGTGCAAATGGCTTGCGTCCAATTGATGGTCCTTTTGGCGATTTCTCCGATCCTGATGGCTATAATGCCGCTGCCAAACGTGCGGCAGTCTTGGGAATGGAAGGGAAATGGGCCATTCACCCCAGCCAAATCAATCTGGCCAATCAGGTGATGAGCCCGTCCGACGAAGAAGTCAGCAAAGCCCGCCGAATTTTAGAGGCAATGGAGACAGCCGCCAAAGAAGGGCGCGGCGCGGTGTCATTGGATGGTCGTTTGATTGACTATGCCTCTATCCGACAGGCAGAGGTTTTGGTTGAAAAAGCGGATCAAATCGCCTCAAATTCCTAAAAACCAGAGGGCGAAATGATCGAGCAATTGCGCGACAGGGCGATGAGGGCGTTCATGGCAGGCGTCAAAGCCGCCGATCCTGTTCACGCGCTTCTTAAAGCTGTATCCGAAAACCCCTTTCCGGTTCCAAGACCCGGTGGGCAGCGGATTTTCATTGGGTTTGGAAAAGCGTCTGTGTCTATGATGCATGCCGCACTTTCGGTAAATGAAGATCAGCCGTTCAAGGCTTTCGCCGTCACAAATTATGAAAACGCCGCAGAGATTGAAGGCGTCGAGGTGATCGCAGCAGGCCATCCGATACCAGATGAAAACGGGCTGCGCGCATCAAAAAAAATCACGCGGATCCTCGAAGACGCAACTGAAGACGACAGGGTAATTGTTTTGATCTCGGGCGGTGGATCGGCGTTGCTGCCTGCCCCAGTGGAGGGGGTTTCGCTGGCAGATAAGATTGCGGTCAACGATATTCTATTGAAGAACAATCTTGATATTACGCAAATGAATCTGGTGCGCCAAAACCTGTCGCGTCTTAAGGGCGGCAAGCTCAATGCGCTGGCCGCACCTGCACCGGTGACAAGCTATATTCTTTCTGACGTGATTGGCGACGATCTAAACGTCATCGCATCTGGACCCACAGCTAGCGCTATCGGCACAGCCGCGGAGGCGGAAAGCCTGCTGCAAAATCGCGGTTTGTGGGACATTATTCCCGCATCTGCGAAACACGCTTTGAATGCAGGTCCACAACAGAAGCAAACGCCTGTCAGCGCAACTAATATCCTTATTGGATCGAACACAAACTCTGCCCAAGCGATGGCAACGGCAGCGGGTGCACGGCTTGTATCGACGCCGTTAGAGGGCGAGGTCAATGATGCGGTCAAACGTTGCCTATCAGAGCTAACGTCCGCAGATTCAAACAAACCTATTGCACTTGCATGGGGCGGCGAGACGACGGTCAATGTCACCGGCACAGGAAAAGGCGGCCGAAATCAAGAGCTTGCGTTGCGTTTCGCAGTGGCCGCATCAGAAATGGGTCTTGGCGAAAATTGGTGCTTCTTGTCGGGCGCTACTGATGGGCGCGATGGACCAACCGATGGCGCGGGTGGGTTGGTTGACCAACATACCATCTCGCGCATTCAGAATTCAGGGACTAGCTTAGATAAATTACTGGCCAATAATGACAGCTATGCAGCGCTTTCTGCCTCGGGTGATTTGCTTGAAATCGGGGCAACCGGAACCAATGTCGCGGATTTGCAGCTTTTGCTTATGGCATAGTGTAAGTCAGCAAGGATTGATGATGGTTTCAGTTCTCACCAGAAAGATATCCAAGCAAATCTGAATAACTGTTCAAGTTGTGACCCGACAGAAAATGATCCGCATAGGGCAGCAAAACAGACACGCCCCCAGCTGTCGGTTCAAACCCCTTATAGCGCAGCAAGGGGTTCATCCAGACAAACGCCCGCGATGAGAGCTGCAACCGATACGCGGCAGTGTCTAATGTGCCCAAGTCACCCCTTTCCAGACCGTCGCTGATCATCACCACAATTGCATCGGTTCCCAAAACGCGCCGCGACCAGTTCTTATTGAACCGATCTAAGTTTCGACCAATCGCGGTGCCGCCATCCCAATCCACCACCATTTGGCCGATTTCTTGCATCGCAAGATCGGGGTCTTTCGCGGAAAGTTTGCGCGTAATATTTGTCAGCCGTGTACCAAAGGTGAAGACATGCAGTTCTGAAAAGAGCTTGGATCGCGTCGTCATCAATGTATGGGCAAACAAAAGCATCATGCGTGAATAGCTAGACATTGACCCCGAGATATCCACCAACAAAACAAGGCGTGGGGGTTTGGACCTATTTTTGCGTTTCGGAAGTTTAAAAAATGCGCCACCAGTTCGCCGCGCTTTTTTAAACGCGGCGCGCGCATCAAGTCGACCACTGGTTGCTGGCTTGCGGCGGCGCGAGGGCAACGCCGCGAAAGGCAAATGCAGTGACTTTAGCGCAAGCTCTGCCGCCCGGAGTTCGCTTGCCGACATCTGTTCAAAATCTTGACTGCCCAGCTTCTCCAGATCGGAATAAGAGAATGTGCTGTCAATCTCCACCTCCTCTCGCAGGCGCGGTGGGGCTTGGGATCGGCCCAGATCGGCCATCAATGCCTCCTGAGCGCGACGCTCTGCTGATTTTGGTTTTTTGGGCGCCTCTTGGCTTTCCAACATCGGCATCAAGGCTTGCATCATTGTTTCGATAAACTCTGGATCGCGCCAGAAGATGTTGAAACTTTGGGTGAAGACCGCCAAATCTTCCGCCCGTGTCACAAAGCATGCGCGCAGGGTGACATAGAAATCTTGGCGCTGCGT
>JBCCGP010000102.1:0-7727 GCA_039029215.1 Pseudomonadota bacterium | reverse complement strand
CTTTTGGGTCTGACACGTTGGGACATTCCAGCCTCAACATTGTCAAACACTGGTCTGCAAGGCGGCTGGTTCCCAATCCCCGATGGCCGCGCAATCGCGGGGTTCAATACCGCGTTTACACGAACCTATGGCGGCGCACCGCATCCGTTGGCGGGGATTGCCTATGATGGTGTGATCGCAGTAGCGACATTGTTAACCGAGGCGAACAGAGGCGCGCTACAACGCTCTCAATTGTCGCGAGCTCAAGGGTTCAGGGGGTCCGCTGGCGCCTTCCGCATCCTCTCGAACAACACTACACAACGGGTCCTATCTGTGGCAGAAGTGAATGCGGGCACATTTAGGATCATCTCAAATGCAGCAGCAGGATTTAGCACTGCGACCAGCTAAGGCCGAGGCAAAATCTAAAAAAACGACAACAGGCGCTTTAATCGAAGCGCCTGAATTGCTGTTTGATACGGCGCGCATTCGCGCGGAACTGCATAAAGCTTTTCAATCTGACGGCACATCAAATTTGCGCAAAATCTGTGCCGATGCGCTGCGCGCAGAGAACCAAAGCGCGCGCGCAAAAATCGCCACACGTTTAACCAAAGACAAAAGCGAGATTGGCCAAATCATCCGTTCCTATTCTCATGTAACCGACCAGATCGTGCAGATTGCGCATGAGGTCGCAACGGAATTTCTACACCCCAATCCAAACCCGTCAAAGGCAGAGCGGCTTTCGGTTCTTGCTGTGGGCGGATATGGGCGATCCGAAATGGCGCCGTTTTCGGATGTCGATATTTTATTTCTGACGCCGCTTAAAATAACACCATGGGCAGAACAGGTTGTCGAATCGATCCTTTATATTCTTTGGGATGTTAAACTGAACGTCGGCCATGCCTCGCGCTCGATTGCGGAATGTATCAAACTTGGAAACAGCGATCAGACCATCAAAACAGCCCTTATCGAAGCGCGGCATCTGACAGGTGACATTAAAACCTTCGCAAAGTTCGACACACAGCTTTGGACCGAAATCGGCAAACGCGACCAAAGCGCCTATGTTCAAGAAAAGCTTGATGAGCGCGCAGCGCGGCACGAACGTCAGGGCCAACGCTATATGCTGGAGCCAAACGTCAAAGAGGGCAAGGGCGGTCTGCGCGATCTGCAATCCATGTATTGGATCACCAAATATGTGACAGGCGCCAAACGCTCGTCGGACATGATCCGATTGGGCTATTTGAGTGTCGAGGAGTTTGAAGCCTTTCTGAACGCGCATCGCTTCTTATGGCTTGTGCGCGTGCATCTGCACCTAACTGCCGGACGCGCTGTCGAGCAACTGACCTTCGATCTCCAAACAGACCTTGCAGAACGCCTAGGTTACAAACCCAAGGACGGGCAGCGCCGGGTCGAGGTGTTCATGCAGGATTATTTTCGTCATGCCACCAAGGTAGGTGAGTTGACGCGAATTTATCTGACTGCACTAGAAGATCAACATATCAAAAAAATCCCCTCTTTCGCGGATCGCATGCGCACGATGCTTTTCAAACGCGCACCAGAGCAGCATGAAAATCCGCTTTATCAGATCAATAACGAACGGATCGATCTGGCCGACACGGATGCATTTCTGGCGCGTCCACTGAACATCTTATTACTGTTCCAAGATGCGCTTGAATCGGGCCGCTTGATCCATCCCCAAGCGATGCGGGTTGTCACCGCCAATCTTCATCTGATCGATGACAACATGCGCAATGATCCCAAAGCGCAGGATATCTTCCTGTCGCTCTTGCTGGATTACGGCAATCCCGAACGCGCGTTGCGCCGGATGAATGAATTGGGCGTCTTGGGGGCCTTCATCCCCGAATTCGCCCGCATTCAGGCGATGATGCAATTCAACAGCTATCACAGCTACACAGTGGACGAACATATCATCCAATGCATCGCCGTTCTGGCCAAAATTGAGGCGGGGCAATTAAAAGAAGAACTGCCCATCGTGTCGGGCATTTTGAAGCAAGGGGTGAACCGCCGCGTGCTTTATGTGGCCCTGTTGCTGCATGACATCGGCAAAGGCCTGCCAGAGGATCACACGACCATAGGTGCGAAGCTTGCCGCTGAGATAGCACCGCTTTTGGGCTTGGATGAGGCCAAGGTAGAAACCGTCATTTGGCTGGTCGAAAACCATCTGGTTATGTCCGATTTTGCCCAGAAACGCGACCTAAGCGATCCCCGCACAGTCTCGGGCTTTGCCCGTATCGTGAAATCCACATCGCGTTTGAACCTTCTAGCGGCACTCACCACATGCGATATTATGGGCGTCGGACCACAGACATTAACGCAATGGAAAGCGCAGTTGCTGCGGGACCTTTATGGCGCAACCCGCGCGTTGATTTCTGGCGGCTTGGACGAAACCGGCGCCTATAACCCAACAGACGCGGCAAAAACGGCGCTGCAAGAGCGGCTCTCCGATTGGGCCGCGGGCGATATCGCGGCCGAATGCGCGCGCCATTATGACGCCTATTGGAAGGGTCTGGATACCGATGCGCATGCCCAAATCGCAGCCCTTATTCCCAAGGTTGTCGCCGGCGACTTCCAAACCGCCTTCGAACAAGATGATACACGCAATGCAACGCGTGCAATTTTTGTGCTTGAGGATCATCCGGGCATTTTCGCACGTCTTGCGGGTGCATTAGCGCTGTCCAACGCCAATGTGGTCGACGCGCGCACTTACACCAGCTCTGATGGCTATGCGACGCCGGTGTTTTGGATCCAAGACAATGATGGAAAACCGTTTGAAAGCGGTCGCCTAAAACGCCTAAAGAATGCAGTGTCCCGCATTTTACGGGGTGAAGTCAGCGCCCAAGAAGCCTTGAAGGATCACGGGAAACTCAAAAAGCGCGAGGCCGATTTCCGTGTTCCAACCGAGATCGCAATCGATAATCTCGGCTCCGAGCTTTATACGATTATCGAGGTCGATACCCGCGATAGACCCTCACTGCTTTATGACCTGTCCCGCACAATTAGTGATAATAATCTGATCATTGCCTCTGCGGTTATTGCGACATACGGGGCGCAAGCTGTCGATGTGTTCTATGTCAAAGATATGTTCGGATTGAAATTGCATTCCAAAGAGCGTCAAAAGAAAATCAAAGATCGCCTAATGGCCGCCATCGAAGCGGGTGCGCGCGCATGAAACCCGGGCGCGGCATGTTTGGTGCATTCCTAACCGTGGGTGGTTGGACGATGATCAGCCGCATCCTTGGGCTGATCCGCGATCTCTTTCTTGCCGCATTTCTGGGTGCCGGCGCCGTGGCAGAGGCGTTTCAGGCTGCTTTCGCACTGCCCAATTTGTTTCGTCGCTTCTTTGCCGAAGGGGCGTTTAACCTCGCCTTTGTGCCAATCTATTCCAAAAAGTTGCAAGCGGGCGAGGATGATACCGCCTTTGCCTCCAACGCGCTTTCGGCACTTGCGGGCATTTTGATCATTTTCACCCTGATTGCACAACTGATCATGCCCGCGCTGATCTATATGATGGCCAGTGGTTTTGTGGGCGACGGGCGCTTTGATTTATCCGTCGATCTTGCCCGCATCATCTTTCCATATGTTCTGTTCATCTCGCTTGCTGCGGTGATGAGCGGTATTCTGAATGCGCGTGGGCATTTCGCCCTCGCCGCTGCTGCCCCTGTCGCGCTTAACATTGTTTTGATTGCCGCCATGTCGCTGGCCTATCTGAAGTCTTGGGATATTGGCTTTGCGCTCAGCTGGGCGGTCTTAATCGCAGGGATCGTCCAATTCGGATTGGTCTATTGGGGCATATTACGCCTGGGCATGAAAATAACCTGGGCCATGCCGGTGATGAACGCGGATATGAAACGCCTGCTTAAAATCATATTGCCTGCTGTTTTAACGGGTGGCGTGATCCAGATTAATCTTCTTATCGGGCGCCAAGTTGCCAGCTATTTTGAGGGCGCCTATGCATGGCTATATTATGCAGACAGGCTTTATCAATTGCCCTTGGGCGTCGTTGGTATCGCAATTGGTATTGTGCTTTTGCCCAACCTGTCACGCGCCCTTGCTGCGGCAGATGACGGCGCGGGTCGAAACGCGTTCAACCGCTCGCTCGAATTCGGCCTTATCCTGACCATCCCTTGTGCTGTTGCGCTTGTCATGATCCCTTTGCCGCTGATTTCCATTCTTTTTGAACGCGGTGCCTTTTCCTTCAGCGACAGCCAGGCAACAGCCGCCGCTTTGGCAATTTACGGCGTGGGTTTGCCGGCCTTTGTTGGACAAAAAATCATCCAACCGCTCTATTTCGCCCGCGAAGATACACAAACGCCCTTCCGCTACGCCCTGTTTGCGATGATCATAAACGCGGCATTGGCGATCGGTCTGTCTTTCTATATCGGCTATCTCGCAGCCGCAGTTGGTACAACGCTCAGCGCTTGGGCAATGCTGGGTCTTTTATGGTATAACAGCCGCGACTTGGGCGAGGCCGCACAATTTGATGCCCAACTTCTCTACCGCGCACCTCGGATTATCGTCGCAAGTATCCTCATGGGATTGGTGATCCTTGGATTTTATTGGCTGGCGAAGGATTTCTTTTTCACAGGCGGATTGCGCTATATCGCGCTTGCAATTCTAATGGCACTTGGCGCGGCTGTTTATGGCGCGTGTCTGCTGGCATTAAAAACAATTACCCTTGCCGAAATCAAAGGGTTTACCCGACGCCGAACACCTTAACCCAAAGCGGTTTTTATTCGAATATGCAGCAAATGGGCAAAAACAACTTTCATAGTGTTGAAAAATATTTGCATGTCCAAAGTCAAAGAGTGATGCCGAATATAGGTAAGATCCAAGCGTAGTTTTTGGCGCGCACCCGCGACATCATCCGTATAGCCCAGATAAAGCTGCGCCAGCCCAGACAGGCCCGGACGCACCATCAGGCGTTGGTCATAGTTTGGAATGGCCGTACGATATAGGCGATCCAATTCTGGCCGCTCCGGCCGCGGGCCGATCAACGACATATCCCCTTTTAGCACATTCAAAATTTGCGGCAGTTCATCGACCCGCGTCTTGCGCATAAACCGCGCTGCCCGCGATATCGTTCCATCCGCTTGAATTGACCTAAATTTATACAATTTAAAGCGGTGCCCAAATCGCCCGACCCGATCTTGAACATAGAAAATCGGGCCCGGGTTCAAAAAAGGCGTCAATGTCACAACCACGCTTAGCGCAATCATGAAACACAAAAACAGCGGCACCAGACATATCAAATCAAATGCGCGTTTCAGCCCAGACCGATAGACCCAAAACCGCCCATCGGCATAAATGAAACGCGGTGCGGCAACACCTTTCAAGATCAACGAAACCATAGATACAGGCCTAAACTCAATCTCATAAAACTCTATGAAACACCTGTGGGATCCTGCGGCCGAACCCCTCAAAATCGCTCTGATTTTAGTTCAAATCTTAACCAATTAACCAACAGACGGGAAACTTGAACAATTTGAAACAGATTTTGTTAAAACGCTTCTGGGTTCAAAAGGAGCAAGGGAATGGGACGGATCACAGCGGGACTTATCTTTGGTGTCATCAGTGCAAATGCTGCATATGCCGGGACGCTGACAAACCCGGGTCACATTGAAATTCAAGAACCAAAGTTGGAAAAACCCGTCGAGGTTCAAAAACCAAGAGGGGGTCTGCTTATTCTCGCAATCCAAGCAGCAACAGCAGCAAAAGGGGGCTAACGTCTAGCGGTTGCGCAAAACGCGGATCATCGAATTGCGCCTCGAACGACCAAGGGGGCCAAAAAAGTTTGCAATGGTAAAGCCCACCACAAAGGCAAAGAAGTGGGCCACCCATTCAAACGACCCGTCAAAAGCTACAAAAAAGAACAGCTGTACTGCCATAAAAAATCCAATCAACGTAAAGGCAGGCAACAGCGCCTCTCCGGTTTCTCGACGCACATCAATCTGACGACAGGTAAAGCCACCAACCATCGCAAAAACGGCCGGAAACAGACCGATAATCAAACTCGCCGATGGGATCAGAGCGATATAGACAAGCAAGCCAATGATCGGCGCAACAAAGGTCAGCAGCAGAAAACAAAGCTGTCCAAAATTCTCAGCAACATATTTGCCCAGTGCCGCAAAAATCGCCAAGGCCACCAAAGCCGTCGACAGGCTGTGCTGAATAAATCCAAAGGTAAACAGGCGATAGATCTCGATAAGATCATAAGACTTGGTGATCCACATCGGCTCATAAATACTTAGGCTAAAACCTAAAAACTGCGCCCAATTTGTCCGCAAACCCATGCCATCCTGTCCACGGATAATTCCGCTTTCGGCGCCTTGGATGATCAGCTCCATGCCACCCACAAGCGCGATCACAACCAACACCGCCAAGGGCATCTTGTTAAACGGCGCCGCATTTGCATTTGGATCAAACATTCCAAGCTCTCATGGTTGACCTTCTTGATCTTCCCCGTGTAAAGCCAAACATCTAAATATGGCTTAACTAGGGATCCCACTCATGGGTCAAACTGCTTTCAGCCCGCGTGTTTTTTCTGGCATACAGCCCTCGGGCAATCTGACGTTAGGTAACTATCTAGGGGCCGTGAAACGGTTTGTCGAGATGCAGAATAGCGGTATCGAAACACTTTATTGCATGGTTGACCTTCATGCGATCACAGTGTGGCAAGACCCCGCTGATTTGCGCCAGAATACCCGCGAATTGGCGGCTGCCTTTATCGCCTGCGGCCTTGATCCGAAAAAATCAATCCTGTTCAACCAAAGCCAAGTGCATCAACATGCGGAGCTTGGGTGGTTGTTTAATTGTGTGACCCGTCTGGGCTGGATGAACCGGATGACGCAGTTCAAAGACAAAGCCGGTAAAAATGCTGAGAAGATGAGCCTTGGCCTTTATGCCTACCCGTCCCTGATGGCCGCTGATATTTTGATCTACAAGGCAACCCAAGTGCCCGTGGGTGAGGATCAGAAGCAGCATGTCGAGCTGACACGTGATATTGCCGCAAAGTTCAATCATGATTTCGGCGTGGACTTCTTTCCAGAGCCAGAGCCGGTGATCGAAGGCACAGCCACCCGTGTGATGAGCTTGCGCGATGGCACCAAAAAAATGTCCAAATCCGATCCCTCTGACCTCAGCCGGATCAACATGACCGATGACGCCGATCTGATAGCCAAGAAGATCAAGAAAGCAAAGACCGATCCCGAGGCACTGCCATCCGAGCTTGAAGGCCTCGAAGATCGACCAGAGGCGCGCAATCTGCTCAATATCTATGCCGCACTCAAAGGCATCAGCGCCGAGGCAGCGATCAAAGAGGTTGGCGGCCAGCAATTCGGGCAATTCAAACCAGCGCTGGCGGAGGTGGCAGTCGAGCATTTGTCCCCCATCACCACCGAAATCGCCCGCTTGATGGCCGCGCCCGCCGAGATCGACGCCGTGCTGGGCGACGGTGCCAATCGTGCGGCAGCTATTGCCGAGCCGATTTTGAACGAGGCTTATGACATCGTCGGCATGATCCGATCGCGGTGAGTGTCCAAGGTTGGACAGATACTCAACCTATTGAAATGAAACAGAAATAAAAAATCAATTTTGCCCCTTCACATCCCAAATGCACCACTTCGTTCTTCAAGCGTCATCTGATCGAAGACCTCTTTAGGTGTACGGTATCCTAACACGGCGCGGGGGCGGGTGTTAAGGTGGTTTTGGATGGTGCGGATGCGATCGGTGCT
>JBCCGP010000101.1:0-7803 GCA_039029215.1 Pseudomonadota bacterium | reverse complement strand
TGCTTAAGCAGCGTAACAGGCACCGCCCAAGAGCAAAAGGGCGGGTTCAACGGACGGGCACCTTTAAGTGTCCAATTATTTAGATGGACACTTAGCGTACGCCGAACGGCCTCGGTAGGTCGGGTTCAACGGACGCTCACTCAGAAAACACGCTCGCCGCACTTCTAATATATTGGACTATTAGTCCTGGCCCTAGGATATTTTACTCCAATCGAAGCGGAGGAAAAATACGGAAAAAACCTAAAGACTGACAAATTCGCTGCTGAGATACTATCTCAACAGCCTCAAGTAAACTTGGGCGGTTTACTGGCAGATAATTTATGGGATCGGAAGCAGTTGACAAAATAATTCCAATGGGCGCTGTGCTAAAGTAAGCTCGAAAAGGCGATATTGTACACGGCCTTGCGCGCGCAAACGTTCCGAAATTGCACCTATGTCAAAGGCGTAAACTTCATAATCTTCACAGGCCATGATTTCTGACAAAACCAGAGAAAATGTTTCAGGCACGGTTGAAGTTAAAAACACCAAATCAGGCATGCATTCTTTTAACGTTTCTGGCAGTTTGCTGGATTTGTATATCCCATGTCGGGTGACGCAGTGGCGATATTTGAGCTGATCATAGGGACCAATATCCCCGAAAATGTGAAACTCTAAAGGGCTGCCAAAAACATCGGATAAAAACGTCAGATCAGAAACCACTTGCCCGCCCTTATGCGGTAATACGTGTCCTACAATTGCCAACTTTCGAGCTCTGGGAGGCGGATGAATAATATTCTCAAGATCAAACAAGATTTCGCCAAAAACCTGTTGCAGCCGCGCACGAGAGTCATTGCAAAAAACACGACGGTTGCGGGCATTTCGAACAATAGACCCAAAGAAGCTGTGCCAATCTTCCATACGGTCCACATTATAGGGCGATCCATGCTCAGAGATAATTTCGTTTTGGCGCTCCAACGACATATCGCCAAAAAAAATGCCTTTCTCATCTGCCAAATGAACGCGCGGGGATAGCATATGAAAATCGTGAAAGTACATATCGTACGCGATATCGTTTAAGAAGATGTATCGCATGATCTCCGTGGCTTGAGAAGTTTCAAACGTGACGAAACTCTCTATAGTTGCATAAGATATTGGAAGTAAATCAAAAAACAAGCCAAGCATGTTGCGGTCAATTAGGATCTCCGCTTCTACAAAGCTTGCGGTTTTGCGGCTTATGATCGTTACGCGCGCAAGATGATCTTTTATGTTGGACTTGCGCAGCAAAATTACACAATCAGAGGCTTTAACCCGCTCGAACAGATGGGTACCAACGACTGTCTCTGTTCCACCGCCGTAACCATGGCTTACAACAAGATGCACACCGCCCTTGGAGCTTTTTGTTTGCGCTTTCTTATAGGCCAAAACCGCTTGATTGATTTCGAGGGTTGAACGTTGTATTGATGGTATGCCATTAAAAAATTTATAATGCCCTGTCCCCCGCCAGGCTGTGTACGGTTCCTCAATAAGCTGCGTTCCACCAGCCAAGAATGTTCCAAGCTTGGTCCAAGCATTGGGGAATTGACCAGATTTCCAGGCACCCAGGTAATATACAAGGGCTGGGTTATGCTTTTTCTGGTTTGGGTATTCAGCTTTGTGAAATGCTAAAGAGAAATGGGGGTTGGGGTTTCGACCCTCTTTCCAGCCAAATTCAAGGTAGTGTTCAAAGGGCTCTTGGAAGGAACCCGCAACGTCCTCATTTACTGCAAGATAATAGGACACGGAAAACCATGGGACTGGATCCAGATGCTGCTTCCAACCTTCACATTGGTAATGGCCCAAGGCATTCAAATTGTCAGCCTGTCCACCTTCAAGCTGAGAAAGGTAGAACGTCTCGTCAAATATCTCTGAAAGTGTTATTGGGGGAGCCTCGTAATCATGCATTACAATTGTCCTTGCCTAATCCAGAGGGTATTTCGGGTTTGCGTTGCTTAGCGATATTACTGCTGTTCTGTGTATCGTGTGTTAGAACCCTGCAGTATATTTGGTGCTTTATGTTGCGACTTGGTATAGAGGGCGATGGGCCGTGAAGGCGTCGATGCGGTCTATCCTAATTTCTTGGATCGCAACAGAATGGTCTGGATGATCCAGGAACTGGAAGAAGAAATGCGTATGACCATGCGACACATCAAAGACCATATGCCGAGCAAATCCCACGAGGCTGCTTGATGATGCATGAACCCTCATTATCGGATCGGTGTCATTGTCCGTCCAGAAGCCACACATTGTGTTGCTGTCGCCTGTCGCGTCAAAGATAACCTCTGCAATATAGCGGCCGGGCAGAAGTTCCATCGACCGCGAACAGTAATATAGTTCATCCCGCCAATTGAAATCCGCTGATATTAACGTTTCGACCTGAATCGATGAGAGGTCATTTGCATAGGCCGTACCCGCGATCTGATCTTTTTGATAGTAAAGTAGGTCCGTGACCACTGTGCCTTCAACGATATCGTCTGGTTTGCAAACGGCTTTATAGTTCTGAAGGTCAATGGCCTCATACCCCAAATGAAACAGAAACTCCATGCATTGGCCATCGGGGGGGGTTTGCTCCAGGATTAATATGGGATGTTGAGATGACATAGTCCCTTCGAACCCTTTTAGGGCATCAAACTCGGCACCTTCTATATCCATCTTCACAAAACGCGGGTTAAGATGTGTTTGTGCGACAAAGTCATCAAGGGCAATGGTCTGGACCGAAACACTGCGGTCAGTTTTTCGGTAAATGCTATCTGCGACAGCGTTTTCGCTCAAGTAGAGGTCGATGAAACTTCCGGATTTCTTGTAAATAGCACCTTGGTATAGCTGCGTATTGAAGGCGCCACTGCGCAAAAGCTCCCTTTGGCATTTTGCCGCAATAACAGGGTTTGCTTCAAATCCGCATACCATTCCCTTGGGTCCCACAAGACGGGACATCGTTACTGTGAGCCCGCCAAAATTCGCGCCTACATCGAATGCCGTCCAACCAGGTTTGATCAGATCGCGCAGCACATAGTTTACGCGCGGTTCCATAAAGTTTCGTTGCAACCAAAGAGGGGACCCGGATGCCTCTTGTAAATGGGCTCCGAGCTCATTCAGCCTCTTGTCGAAGTCAATCATTGTTGCGTCCATAGTTTACTTCCCTGACTTTGACATTGTTTACGGGTTAAGGCGTCCGTTGCGCACGTGCAACACCTTTATCCCGATAGGACAGAATTTGTATTGCTCTCCAAACCAGTTAAGGGACAAACGGCGGTATGGCTATCGCCATTGATGGCCATACTGTGCAGACTCGGGTACAATCATCTATCAACGATTGACGCCCTGAGCAGCTGCTTTTAATGCATGTAGTATTTGAGGCTCTTGAGTCCCCACAAAAAGGCAGCAACAACAATGCCATCGAAGACGGTTCTTCTTTGTTCAAAAAATTTATTCTCCATCATAGGAGGTGGCCAGGTTTCTTACAAGAAACTCATTGCAAAAGCGCCTGATACGATGTTTCTGTGCCCAGTTACAGAACCTGTGGCCGACTTAACAAATACTCCCGAAAACTGCCAGTTTTTCCCTTTGGTCGAATGCTTTTCCGAAAGCTATAGTGAGCGGCCGGTTAGCAACGCTTCGCCTTCAATGAACCGCGTGCTTCATGAGCGCAATGGACCTCATGTCTCTGACTTTATGGTGTGTCTCAACATGGCATATTCGCTTAAACTGGCTGGCTTAACCGCACAGGTCGATGCCGTTGATTTGCCTGACTATGAGCCTCATGGCTTGTTTATGCGCCATGCACTTGAGCTTTTTAACATTCCATGCAGTGGGCTTGTTGTTGCGATGCATGGCACTCTTAACAAGGCGCTTGAACACGTTTGGCATCCTGCCCAACCAGATTGCGAATCGCTCAATGAGGTTTCGCAAATTAATGCGCTGCGCTACCGCGCCAGCGATCATAGGTATGCGCTAAGCAAAGCTTATGCTGATAACTGGGAAGAAAAAGGCGGCTTTGCTCCGCAGCTTGTGGATCCTAGACAGTTTGTTGATCGTACGGTACCTGCTAAGCCACGAAAAAATTGGCGGGCACCGCCGCCTCGGCTAATCTTTGCGGGTCGGATGGAGCGCCGCAAAGGCCCGGACCTGGCGATTGACCTAGCCTGGTGCCTTCCAAAAGGCTCCTTTTCAGAGTTGCTATTTATCGGCCCTGATCATATTGACCAGGGTCTTGGGCGGGCAACGGACAATCTAAGAGCGATTGCCAAAGAACGAAATGTCCGAGTTCGTTTCCAAGGACCAATGTCACAAGCTGATCTGTTTCGCTTGTTCGAAGAACGTTCCGTTCTCCTGCTGCCTTCCCGCTATGACACCTTCAACTTGGTGGCACTTGAGGCATTCTTACGTGGCTGTCCGGTTTTTGTGAGCGATCAAACAGGGTTTGCACAATGGCTTTGCGAGACCTATCCCGATTTAGGGCAATATGTTCTGAATTACTCTTGCTCACGCAGCGGCGTGACGGATGTCGCTCGGGTTTTGCAAAATTATGACATGGAGCGCGGCCAACTTGTATCGTCTCTGAAGAAACATTCCCCCAACTGGCCATCAGAGCCGCTTGATGACCTTTATACATTGAATACCCCGGCCTTTGACACTAAAGCCCGTCACGAACTAAACGATATTTTCGCGGATTTGCTGCATCTGCTGATTGTGAACTTCACAAGCCTAGATGGTGAAGAAGCAACGCGAGACAGCGTGTCTGCGATTGTAGCAGATCTTAAGAGCCGAGCAGCAAGGCCAGACCTGGCGCCAGCTCATCCGCCAGAGGAACGAGAGCTTGGGGACATCTCGGGCGAAGAGCTACTAGCGAAAAGCCCGCTATTTGATCAAAACGCCTACTGCAAGGCACATCCGCTGGTGAATTTTGATGTTACCAGCCCTATCGCCCACTATATCCAAAATGCAAACCGGACGGGCGCCAACCCATCCTCCTTTTTTGAGACCACCGACTATCTGAGCGCCAACCCAGATGTGCAAATTCACAAAGTGAATCCGCTCGAGCATTACTTGCGACATGGCTACAAGGAAGACCGAACCGTTCATCCGTTCTTTGATGAGGCCTGGTATCGCCAAAGCGTGATGGAACTCGAAGCGGCAGCGCAGCCTCCTCTTGAGCATCTTTTAGCAAAGCGCAACCAACCTGAACTCACGGGCCATCCGCTTTTTGTTCGCAGTTGGTATGCAAAGCAATGTGCGGATGCAGGCATTACCGTGCGCGGGTCTTTTTATGTTCATTACCTCGAGCATGGGCGCAAAATACTCCTGTCCCCGCATCCGCTGTTTGATGCGAAGTGGTACAGCGAGATAAACCCAGATATTCTGATGAATGGTGCGGATCCTTGGCATCACTTCCTGACAATCGGGCGTGTCGAAGGGCGCAGACCGCATATGTTATTTGATCGGTTCGATCTGGGCAAAGCCGCCGATCCGAATGGTTTTGTTTTGGCTTTGTTCCAGACTGTAGCTGATATATTCAAAGAGCATGAGGACAATACGAGTCTTCGCGAGGCGATTGCCTTGTTGTCAAAAAGGCCAATGTCCGAGCTGCTCGACAACGCTTTGCAAATCGCGGGTGCTTGCAACAAGGTACCGGATTCCGAGTTTTCCGCTTACCTGGCGCGCCACGGCGAGAACACACCAGAAGAAATTCGCCAAAAACTGAAATTCTACTGCGATCTATTGATCCCTATGCAATGCGGACGGGCTGTGACATTACGACAGATGGCTCGGCTGGCCAGAGGCTGCGGCGAGGATTTGCTGGCTGTTACATATCTTTTGCGTGTGCTGCGCCTAAACGGACATGATCGCTATGGCGACTTGCCATATGTCTTGACCGTGTTACGCGAGAAAGGCTTTGAGGTTGAAGCCGACGCGGCCTATGCGATGTTTGACGACCGCTTGGCGGCACGGGACAGGACCCGAGCCTTTTTGGACGATCAAAAAAAGCAACAAATGACCAAAGACCATAGCCCGGCAGCGGTTGTGGACAAACGGTGCAGCATGCAGAAAGACCCAACTGTCAGCGTCATCGTTTCGATGTACAATGCCGAAACCAAGTTGCCGACATTACTCGATAATCTGGCCTTGCAAACACTGGCCCAAGTGCAAAAAATGGAGATTGTGTTGGTCGATAGCAACTCGCCAGCACAAGAGCGAAAGGTCTTTGAACGCTACGCTCAGACCAGTGACATCCCCATGGTTTACGTGCGCTCCGAAGAGCGTGAGACTATTCAGAAAGCCTGGAACAGAGGGATCACATTTGCCAAAGGCAAATATCTTTGCTTTTTAGGTTGCGATGAGGGCATCCATCCAAATTGTCTCACGGAGCTGTCCGATTACCTAAACAAAAACAAATCAATTGATTGGGTGACCGCAAACTCTATTGTTACTGATGTTGATGAAGGCGGGTGCTTTGTCAAAGATGTCATGACATATGACCGAACCGGTTATTTTCATGAAATCACGCGTTTTGACACATGCTATATGAACTATGTTGGCGGGCTCTATCGCAAATCGATCCACGACCGTTTCGGCTATTATGACGAACGGTTCCGTGGGGCGGGAGATACCGAATTTAAAATGCGCTTGATGCGCCATCTCAGAAGCGCCGCTTTGCCAAAGCTTCTAGGTGTGTTCAACAACTACCCAGAAGAGCGCACAACCCAATCTCCAATGGCCGAGATCGAAGATCTGCGGGCATGGTATATCCATCGCACCACAGGGGGAATGGACTATGGATTTAACGGGAAATCCGAAGTAGAACTTGAAGCATTCTTCAAACAAACATTGGCCAACCGCAAATCTTTCTGCAAACACACCAGCAGCGATATAGAGTTAGCATACTCCATAGCGGTACATTGGTCATCCCGCCAAGGGAGCTGCCCAAAGGCGCAAAAGGCCCTGCACTCGGCTAGTCGGCTCTTGAAATTGCTACGCAAACTGGATTGCGAGCAACCGGTTCATAGTTCTGACATGCGCTGGTTCAAAACAGGGTTTGAGGCTGGGTTGCGTCTCGCACTTTACGCGCAAGAGGACACGCAAACCTTTGGCTTAGGCTCGGTGCCTCCTTATCTTCCTTGGGCCGACAACCGATCAGAGCAACATGCATTTCCCTGGTATCCGGCGGGTGCCTAGGTGTTTGGTCCCTTGGTTTGATCCTTTCGCTAGAGTGGAAGGGAGTACTATGGGACAAAATCGTCATTGTACCGCTGCGACTACGAACGCCGTCAGAGCAGCAATTAAGTGATCGAAAGCTTCGATCGCGGAGCTGAGCCGGGAAAAGGGGGCAATCCCAGAACGGTTTCGAAGTGGCGCAAACGGAAGATCGTCGCAGATCAAAAAACCGACTTCAAAGACCCTCACTCTACCATGCTCAGCAGGGAAGAGGAGGTGGAGGCAGTAGCATTTCGGTGGCAGACACTCTTGCCGCTGGATGACTCCCTATATGCCCTCCAGCCCTCGATCCCACATATGACGCGTTCTTCACTGCATCGCTGCCGTCAGCGGCATGTTAACTCTCAACTATCCGATAGGTTGATGACAAGAATAAACGGCAGAAGTCCAAACACTACCCGATTGGCTATTCACTGTCTGACGTCAGCGCCTATGGGACCAATTAGGGTCATTTGCTAAGAGAGAGTTTGTTGCTCATCGTAACCACCGAGGAGTGGACGATGAGTTAGCACAGTTGCTGCGGATACGTATCGCCCTCGACCGTTAACTGCCGATGGGCATGCGCGTTTAACGCGA
>JBCCGP010000100.1:0-8379 GCA_039029215.1 Pseudomonadota bacterium | reverse complement strand
ATTTCTGTGATTTGAGAATTCCGCCGCCGCGATCTACCTCTTGGTCATCGGCACAACAGATGCTGAACACCAAAACCAACCGCGGCAAACCTCCCGCCGCACACAAACCAACCGCGGCACTCTCTCGCCGCATCTTGAAAGGACAAAAAAATGAAAATCGTAACTCTTACAGCAACAGCTCTTCTTGCAACTGCAATCTCTGCTTCTGCAATGACAAATGCAACGGCCGTTGCAAACCAAGTCAGCGCGCTTGGCTTTGACGGCGCAGTTGTCGGCACGTTGAGCGACGCAGAAATCACCAAGTTGAAATTTGCTTTGCACAATGGTGAAGACAGCGACATCCGTGGCCAAGTACGCAGCATCTTGAACGCTGCTAAATAATCCAAAGCTTCATAGCTTTTAAGAATACCCCAAGGCCGTCTGCAAATGCAGGCGGCCTAAATCGTTTTGGAGACACCGCCAATAAAAAACCCCGCTCGAAAGCGGGGTCTCTAAAGTCGTAGGGTGCGCATTTATTGCGCACCGCCTCTACCAATCTTCTCGCACAACAACACGGGTTTTAACTGGCAGTTTCATCGCAGCCAGACGCAACGCCTCGCGCGCAACACCGTCATTGACGCCGTCGATTTCGAACATGATCCGGCCAGGTTTAACCTTCGCCGTCCAACGATCAACCGACCCCTTACCTTTACCCATACGAACCTCAATCGGTTTTGCTGTCACAGGCAAATCAGGGAAGATACGGATCCACACACGACCTTGACGTTTCATATGACGCGTCATGGCACGGCGTGCAGCCTCGATCTGGCGCGCTGTCACACGCTCTGGCGTAGTAGCCTTCAGCCCGTAAGAGCCGAAGTTCAGATCAGACCCGCCTTTTGCTTGGCCTTTGATCCGGCCTTTCTGCATTTTGCGGAATTTGGTACGCTTTGGTGATAACATTTCTATCTCTCCTTAGCGGCGCTGCGGACGCGGGCCACCGCCGTCCTGCACTTCTTGAATGCGACGATCGCGTGCGGCTGGATCATGTTCCATGATCTCGCCTTTGAAGATCCACACTTTGACACCGATGATGCCATAAGCGGTCAGACCTTCTGCACGTGCATAGTCAATATCGGCACGCAGCGTATGCAAAGGCACGCGGCCTTCACGATACCACTCGGTCCGCGCAATCTCTGCACCGCCCAAGCGGCCAGACACATTCACACGAATACCAAGCGCGCCCATGCGCATTGCGTTTTGAACCGCACGTTTCATGGCACGGCGGAAAGACACCCGGCGTTCCATTTGTTGTGCAATGCTTTCTGCAACCAATTGCGCATCCAGCTCTGGCTTGCGGACCTCTACAATGTTGAGGTGCAATTCAGAATCCGTCAGGTTCGCAACTTTGCGACGCAATGTTTCAATGTCGGCACCTTTCTTCCCGATGATCACGCCTGGACGTGCGGAATGAATGGTCACGCGGCATTTCTTATGCGGCCGTTCGATGATCACACGGGACACACCCGCCTGCTTACATTCATCTTTGATGAAATCGCGGATCTTCAGATCCTCTAGCAACAAATCACCATATTCTTTTTTATCAGCATACCAACGCGAGTCCCACGTTCGGTTGACCTGAAGGCGGTAGCCGATTGGGTTTACCTTCTGTCCCATTACGCTTGCTCCTCTGCTGGTTGTGCCACTTTGATTGTGATCTGGGAAAACGGCTTTAATATCCGTCCATACCGACCACGGGCCCGTGGACGACCACGCTTCATTGTCAGGTTTTTACCCACATAGGCCTCTGCCACGATCAGCTCGTCGACATCTAGACCATGATTGTTTTCTGCATTCGCAATCGCAGATTGCAGACATTTCTTGACCTCTTGCGCCACGCGGCGTTTTGAGAATGTCAGCTCCGCAAGCGCCTTATCAACAGGCTTGTTGCGGATCATTTGGGCGACCAAGTTCAACTTCTGCGGCGAGCCGCGCAACATACGCGCAACGGCATAGGCCTCATTCTCGGCGACGCGACGAGGGTTTTTAGTCTTGCTCATGGCTTACTTCCTCTTCGCTTTCTTGTCCGCCGCATGACCATAGTATGTCCGCGTTGGAGAGTATTCACCGAATTTCTGACCGATCATATCCTCTGATACATTCACCGGGATATGCTTTTGGCCGTTATACACACCAAAGGTCAGACCCACGAATTGTGGCAGGATCGTCGAACGACGCGACCAGATTTTAATAACTTCATTACGGCCCGACTCGCGCACTTTTTCCGCTTTCTTCAAAACGTAAGCGTCAACGAAAGGACCTTTCCATACTGAACGTGCCATATCTTAACGTCCCTTCTTCTTCGCGTGACGAGAGCGGATGATAAACTTATCCGTCGTCTTGTTTTTACGTGTGCGTTTGCCCTTGGTTGGAACACCCCAAGGCGTCACTGGGTGACGACCACCGGATGTCCGACCCTCACCACCACCATGGGGGTGATCAACCGGGTTCATAACAACACCACGTACAGAAGGGCGAATGCCTTTATGGCGGTTCCGACCAGCCTTACCGAAGTTCTGGTTTGAATTGTCTGGGTTAGACACAGCACCGATTGTCGCCATGCATTCCTGACGGACAAGACGCTGTTCGCCAGAGGACAGGCGGACCTGCGCGTAAGCACCATCACGACCGATGAACTGTGCATATGTGCCAGCCGCACGCGCGATCTGGCCACCCTTGCCGGGCTTCAATTCGATATTGTGGACGATTGTCCCGATCGGCATGCCAGAAAAGGGCATCGCGTTTCCGGGTTTGATATCAGCTTTCTTCGAGGCAATAACGCTGTCGCCAACTGCCAAACGCTGTGGTGCTAGGATATAGGCCTGTTGCCCGTCCTCGTATTTAATCAGCGCGATAAATGCTGTGCGGTTTGGATCATATTCGATCCGTTCGACTGTCGCTGGAACGTCTAGTTTGTTCCGTTTGAAATCGACGATACGGTAAAGGCGTTTTGCACCCCCACCTTTGCGACGCATTGTGATACGTCCAGTGTTGTTGCGGCCACCGTTTTTACGAAGACCCTCGGTCAGCGCCTTAACGGGGCGACCCTTGAACAACTCTGAACGGTCAATCAGTACCAGCCCTCGCTGGCCCGGCGTCGTTGGTTTATACGACTTAAGTGCCATGCTTACTGTCTTCCGTTAGCTAAGCGGCAGGCGATGCCCGCCTATGGATGAAACGGCCCATCCTTTGGTAAGGGGAGGTCCGCAGGTTACATACGCAAATCACCCCAGACGAATCTGAGGATCTCGCGATGGGTGCAGATAACAAAGGTGGGGTTAACTGTCTATAGGTATTAGGTTTTTTCTGGTTGCGGTGCGCAATTAATGCGCACGCTAAAAACCCCATTTAGTAAGGGCACGGTTTTGAACTGTCTAATCGCTATAATTTGGTAGAATTCATCAGCAATTAACCGGCGCAATAAGCAATGACATGCTATGCTCACCGTCGTTTTGTTTTGAAAGTTTTTTGTACTCTCTCACAGGCAGTTCCAAAAAATCACAACCCCACTCCTTTGAAGCCGCCATCGCTAGAGATATTCTATCTTCCCAAGAACGATCCGCAGAGGGAATAAAAACGAACACAGTCTCACGATAGTCTTTATAGATACTTTTCGTGTGCAACATGGCCACTTTAACACCATCTATAGCTACGGCTTTCTTTGCTTGAGCTTCTGCGAATCCATTGTTCAAAACAAAACCAAGCAAGGTAATAGTCAAAATCTTTGAATTCAATTTAAATTTCCCTCTAATCTTTATAGACCTTCAAACGCTCACCACAAAACAAAAAGTCCCTACCATCGCAAGATATGCTATCAATACAGAAATGGATACACAAACGAAAAGCCCCCGCAAATGCAGTGGCTGTCGTAGGATGGGTGCTCTGCACCTATCTAAATCTTAAAAACCAGAGGCCAAATCAACCAGCCTCTTTTCTTCGCTTAAAGAAGTTTTACAAGCCAACCCCAGAGGACTTCTGCTTGTTTCTATTCCTTCGGTTCTTTTTGTATTTCAAAATTAACCGCGATGAAACGCCGATGCCTTCTAATCCACCGCCACCCTTTTCTTTTAAGGATTTCAGCAGGACATCGAGTGCGTCAAACGCCGCCAACCTGTTTTTTTTGATTTGAGGCCTAAACTCTTCTCGGTGCCAGTCAGATTGCTGTCCATCACCATAATGCCAAGTCACCATAGGATTATGTATAAGTTTTACAGATGGCAGCGTGCTGCACATGTTCACGGTGAACAGCATGCCAATCGGCGGGAGGCCAATAGAAACCGATCCAAAAGAGAATTTCTCGTATCCAGATCTTGGAAATATGAAACAATCTAGGCCAAAATGTACAAGCAAACGTAAATCGTCCGATGGTTTCATGTCATGAATTGCACCAGAAATCACATCTTTCCGATTGATAATCAGACCACCGCCATTTGGAACAAGGTTCAAATTCAGGTCCACAAAATCAAAGAAAAAATCTGGAACGCAAATATCAGAATTCAGGTAGACGCAATAATCTGTACCCGCATCCACGCGTTCGATTTTGTCGATGCAGGAAAGGATATCCGCCAATTGTGGTTTTTGATCTGGGTGTTTGAGAGTTGAGATTGTGATATTTGGATGTTTTTGAAATTTCTTCGAAAAGAAAGCCAAATCGTCTTTTGACACCGCCAATAAAATCTCGACATCGCAATTTTGCGATCTTTCGCTTGCTGAAATTAACAGGCCAAACGCTTCTTCTAAATCGGAGTCCCATTTTCCACCGCGTAAAAAGTGGTTCACAGCAACATAAAATTTGCGCATGACTTGCTTAGCCAAAATCTCTTTTCCTTAACTTCTATTCAATCACATCGGTTCATTTACTACCGGATCACTATTGGAGAAGTTTCAAGCGGTAAACAAAGAAATCATAAGTTTGCGAAAACAAAAAAGCCCCCGCAAACGCAGGGGCTTCTTTTGTAGGATGGGTGCTCTGCACCCATCTAATCTTAAAGACCAGTCGTCACATCAATCGTGTTGCCCTCTTCAAGCGTCACGTAAGCTTTCTTCACGTCTGGGCGCTTACCCAACTGACCGCGGAAACGTTTCACCTTACCTTTGGTGATCGTTGTGTTCACGGCCTTCACCTTCACACCAAACAGCGTTTCAACCGCTTCTTTGATGGTTGGTTTGTTGGCATCGATCGCCACTTCGAAAGCCACAGCGTTGTTTTCAGACGCCATTGTGGATTTCTCTGTGATGATTGGACGGCGGATGACGTCATATAGTTTTGCTTTATCGCTCATGACAAACGTGCCTCCAATGCTTCGGCCCCTGCTTTGGTGATCACCAAAGTATGCGCCTTCATGATGTCATACACATTCGCACCTTGGCTGGGCAGAATATCCAAACCCGCGATGTTACGCGCGGCTTGGGCGAAGTTTTCATTCACGTCTGCACCATCAATGACCAATGCTTTTTTCCAACCAAGCTTGTTCACAGCTTTGGCCAAATCTTTGGTTTTGCCGTCTTTGCTTGTTGCCGCATCAATCACAACCAATGCGCCAGCGGCTGCTTTGGCAGACAATGCGTGCTTTAGACCAAGCTTGCGCACTTTCTTTGGCAGATCATGCGCATGGCTGCGCACTTTCGGGCCTTTGTAAACCCCACCACCGCGGAAGATTGGCGCCGAACGTGCACCGTGGCGTGCGCCACCTGTGCCTTTTTGGCGATAGATCTTCTTGGTCGAATAGCTGACTTCAGAGCGCGTTTTCACCTTATGCGTGCCCGCTTGGCGTTTTGCCAATTGGTAGCGCACAACGCGGTGCAAGATATCTGCACGCGGCTCTAGCCCAAAGATTGCATCAGACAGTTCGATATCGCCTGCCTTTTTTGCGTCCAGTTTGATAACGTCGGCTTTCATTATTCCTCACCTCCGTCTTTTTTCGCGTCTTCGGCGGGTGCCTCGGTCGCTGTTTCTTCTGCAGGGGCTTCTGCCTCAGGCGCGGCGGCTTCCACAGGCGCTTCGGCCTCTGGTACTGCTGCTTCTGTTGCGTCTGCTTCTACAACGGCGTCTTCGGTTTGATCCTCAGCTGGTGCTTCTTCGACAGGTGCCAAAGTCGAGCGCAAAGCCGCAGGCAAAGGGAGATCGCTTGGCGCTTTCTTCTTCACTGCATCTTTGACCGTCACCCAGCCACCTTTGGAACCCGGAACCGCACCTTTGATCATGATCAAACCACGATCCACATCCGTGCGCACAACTTCCAAGTTTTGGGTTGTCACGCGTGCCGCACCCATATGGCCTGCCATTTTTTTACCTTTGAAAACGCGGCCAGGTTCTTGACACTGACCCGTCGAGCCGTGCGAACGGTGCGAGATTGACACACCGTGTGACGCGCGCAAACCACCGAAGTTCCAGCGTTTCATCGCACCGGCAAAACCTTTACCGATGGATGTGCCCGCGACATCGACCTTTTGGCCTTCTAGGAAGTGGCTTGCCACGATTTCTTCGCCCACTGCGATAAGATTATCCTCAGAGACGCGGAATTCTGCGATCTTGCGCTTCGGCTCAACTTTGGCCTTGGCGAAATGACCGCGCTGTGCGGCAGATTGACGTTTGGCTTTCGCGGCACCCGCACCCAATTGAACAGCCGTGTAGCCATCCTTGTCAGATGTGCGTTGCGCAACAACTTGCAGATTATCCATCTGCAAAACCGTGACAGGCACTTGGCGTCCGTCATCCATGAATAGACGGGTCATACCGATTTTCTTAGCAATAACTCCAGAGCGCATGATCCACCCCCTAAAGTTTGATCTCAACATCCACACCAGCTGCCAGATCGAGCTTCATCAGCGCGTCGACAGTTTGTGGAGTTGGATCAACGATATCCAGCAGGCGCTTATGCGTGCGGATTTCGAATTGTTCACGAGATTTCTTGTTCACATGTGGTGAACGCAAAACCGTATATTTTTCAATCTTGTTGGGCAACGGGATCGGGCCGCGCACTTGGGCGCCAGTCCGTTTCGCCGTATTGACGATTTCCTGTGTGGACGCATCCAACACACGGTAATCGAAAGCCTTCAAGCGAATGCGAATGTTTTGACTTTGCATCGTTTTGCCTCTCTTGGGCGTTAGAGTTGATAGGAGGACTGGAAAATTTCCCCAGCCCTCGTCGAACCCGAATGGGCTTATTCGTGGATTTTAGAGACCACGCCGGAACCGACCGTGCGGCCGCCTTCGCGGATGGCGAAGCGCAAGTTCGCTTCCATCGCGATTGGTGCGATCAGTTCCACGTTGAACTTCAGGTTGTCACCCGGCATCACCATTTCCGTGCCTGATGGCAGCTCAACCGTGCCTGTCACATCCGTTGTGCGGAAGTAGAACTGTGGACGATAGTTCGCAAAGAAGGGCGTGTGACGGCCACCTTCGTCTTTGGTCAGGATGTAAACCTCGGCCTCGAACTTCGTATGGGGCTGAACAGAACCAGGTGCACAAAGAACCTGACCACGCTCAACGCCGTCACGGTCAACACCACGCAGAAGTGCACCAATGTTGTCGCCCGCTTCACCGCTGTCGAGCAGTTTGCGGAACATTTCAACACCCGTACAGGTCGTCTTCGTTGTGTCTTTGATCCCAACGATTTCGATCTCGTCGCCCACATTGATCACACCACGTTCCACACGGCCTGTCACAACAGTCCCGCGACCAGAGATCGAGAACACGTCTTCGATTGGCATCAAGAACGGCTGATCAACCGCACGGGCTGGCTGTGGGATGTAGTCATCAACAGCGGCCATCAATTCAGCGATTTTCTCTTTACCGATATTGTCGTCGCGATCTTCCAATGCGGCCAAAGCAGAACCCGCAATGATAGGAATATCATCCCCTGGGTAATCATATTCGTTCAGAAGCTCACGCACTTCCATTTCAACAAGCTCCAAGAGCTCTTCATCGTCGACCTGGTCCACTTTGTTCAAGAACACAACCATGGCTGGGATACCAACCTGACGGCCAAGCAAGATATGCTCGCGTGTTTGTGGCATTGGGCCATCTGCTGCGTTCACAACCAAGATCGCGCCGTCCATTTGTGCGGCACCTGTGATCATGTTTTTAACGTAGTCAGCGTGACCTGGGCAGTCGACATGCGCGTAGTGGCGTGCGTCTGTTTCGTATTCTACGTGCGCAGTTGAGATCGTGATCCCACGCGCTTTCTCTTCCGGCGCGCCGTCGATTTCGTCATAGGCTTTGAAATCGCCAAACTGCTTTGTGATCGCAGCCGTCAGCGTCGTCTTGCCGTGGTCAACGTGACCAATCGTGCCAATGTTACAATGCGGCTTCGAACGTTCAAACTTCTCTTTTGCCAT
>JBCCGP010000099.1:0-8406 GCA_039029215.1 Pseudomonadota bacterium | reverse complement strand
TTTTCAACCTGGAAAGAGGGGTTCGATTCCCCTAGGGACTGCCACTTTTGTATAAATTTTTCATTCAAATCATAATTTTATGGATATTATCAAGTATTGCGTCCCACAATATGTCCCACATATGTAATTTGACAAAGATATGAAAAAACAAAGCTACAACTCTTCCAAGAATTCTACACACGATTCAGAATAAGAGAGTGCCCCCCTCTTAAATACTGAAAAACTCAGATGACGGAACCAGCCCGCCATAATCAGAAAATGCGAAAAATTTAACGTTAGGTATTAGAGCAATAAATAGTTGCAATTTTTAGACATTATATACAGTTAACACATTAAGCAGAAGTTCATAGAAATCTGAGAATGTGATCGATGGTGGTGAGAATTAAATGAAATATGATGTAGGAGTAGTTGGCCTAGGTTACGTTGGTTTGACCTTTGCCACGGCACTTGCCGACGTAGGTTTCAATGTCCTTGGTGTAGAGCGCCAACAAGACATAGTTGACCGGACGCAAAATGGTGAACCACACTTTTCTGAGGCAGGGCTAGGCAGCGTGCTGTCACATGTCGTAAAGTCTGGAAAGCTAAGGGCGCAGAATAGTTTTGATAGCGAAAGCCATTGCGACATCTACGTTATAACTGTTGGAACGCCATTGGATGATGATGGAAGCGCGCGCTTAGATTTCATTAAATCCGCTACACAAGAAGTTGCAAATAATATGCAAGATGGCGCGTTGATTATGTTGCGATCAACTGTGAAAATAGGTGTGTCGCGTAATGTGGTTAAACCTATTCTTGAAGCGTCGGGAAAGAAATTTCAACTTGCGATGTGCCCTGAAAGAACGCTTGAAGGGCGCGCCATGACTGAACTTCGTGAATTGCCACAAATCGTTGGAGCAGATGACAGTGACACGCGTGAACGCGCTGTTCGCTTTTTCTATCAATTAACCCGTGCAGTGGTTCAAACATCAAGCTTGGAAACTGCCGAAATAATAAAGTTGATTGATAACACCTACAGGGATGTGCGTTTTGGGTTTGCCAATGAAGTGGCCCGCGTCTGTGATGCTTTTGGTGTGAACGCGATGGAAGTCATAAATGGCGGAAAATTTGGGTATCCACGCACAAATGTTGACCTGCCTGGTCTGGTCGGAGGACCGTGCTTGGAAAAAGACCCGCACATTCTGTCCCAATCCCTGCGAGAAGTTGGCGTCGAACTCGATATCACGCCAGCCGCTCGTAAAGTGAACGAAAATCAACCCCGAGAATCGGTCGATTTCATAGCCGCAAGATTGAGAGAGAATGAGATTTCTAAACCGAAAATAGCGTTATTGGGCCTTGCTTTCAAAGGCGTGCCAGCAACGAACGACCTACGGGGCTCTATGTCCTTAAAAGTCCTTCAAGCTGCGCGAGAAAAAATACCTAACGCTGAATTTAATATTTACGATCCGGTGTGTTCGACGGAAGAATTAGAGCAAGAATGCGGCGATGCGAAGGTTTATGATAATTTTGATGCAGCTGTTGAAGGTGTCGATTGTGTGATAATCGCCAACAATCACCCGTCACTTGGAGCGGTCCCGCCGGTTGATTTGAGCAGTCGAATTGCTGATCGAGGGTTTATTTTTGACTACTGGAACCATTTTTCAGAACGTCGTCCACATGAAATAGGAAATCGTTACTATGCGCTTGGTAATCTTAGGAAGTCGTTCAAATGACTGAGGTTTGTACAGTTACAGGTGGAGGGGGCTTCATCGGGGCCCATTTGGTCAAATATTTGGTCAAAAAAGGAAATAAAGTACGCGTGATCGACAATATGGCGCGCGGTTCTGAAAGTAGGTTTTCGGATGTTGCAGAAGACGTCGAATTGTTCACTGCGGACGTCCGAGATCGTGAAGCCGTTGGTAAAGCAATAAAAGGAAGCGATGTCGTCTACCATCTCGCGGCAATAAATGGCACCGAGAATTTTTACCGTGAACCAGAATTGGTTTTGGATGTAGGATTGCGCGGAGCCTTAGCTGTGGTTGAGGCCTGCCGCGATGTCGGTGTTACAAATTTAGTCGTCGCAAGTTCCGCAGAGGTTTATCAAACACCTCCCAAGGTTCCAACAAATGAAGACGTCGCCTTGATGCTACCCAATAGTTTAAATCCGCGTTATTCCTATGGTGGATCGAAAATCGTCTCTGAACTTATTGCATTTAATTATGCCCAAGAGCATTTTGAAAAAGTTCAGTGTTTTCGACCACACAATGTTTATGGACCCAATATGGGATGGAAGCATGTCGTTCCGCAGTTCTTAACCCGAGCAATAGAGGCACGCGAGACTGGGAATTCGACATTCGAAATTCAATCTGATGGCTCTGAAACCCGCGCCTTCGCATTCGTTGATGATGTTGTAAAGGGCATTGTATTGATGCGCGAACGAGGCGAGCATCGTCAAGTGTATCACATTGGAAGTGAAGAGGAAGTCACCATAAAGGAGCTTGTAAAGCTGACCGGAGATACAGTTGGCTTTCCGTTAGACATCGTTTCTAAAGACGCTTTTGAAGGAGGAACGCCTCGACGCTGTCCAGACATTACCAAGATGCGCGCCTTGGGATATGATCCGCATGTAGATCTTAAATCTGGCATTGCCAAGACGGCGGAATGGTACGAAGCTCATCGCGATAAGATGCCAAGCAATGCGTTAATGTAAGGAGCTTTCGAAGTGGCAAAAGAGCAATACTACATCGATATGATGGAAAAGCCTTGGCAAGAAGGCGTTAAAGAGGTGAAGCTTCCGATCCTTGAAAAACGAATTGAGATTACGTCAGCCTGCGAAGATTGCGCGGATCTACCGCGCGTAGAAAATTCAGGCGAAACCCTTGTTGAAAACGGAAAAGCGGTTCAAATTATGCACAACGGACTGCGCGTTTTATACGCACGCTACTACGGCAGTTGGGTCAACGAGATCATTAAACGCCTGGGCGGGGTTCATGAACCCCAAGAAGAACGTGTGTTCCATGAAGTTTTGAAGCATATTCCTGAGGGTGCAACCATGATCGAACCTGGTTGTTATTGGGGATATTATTCCATGTGGTTCGCCAAAGAAATTCCCAACGCTAAAGTGTTCATGATCGAACCACATCCCCGCCAGATGAAAGTTGCGCAAGATAATTTTGAATTGAATGGGCTAACAGGGGATTTTACAATCGGTTATTTTGGCAGCTATCCAGATAAGAAAAAAGAGATACAAGAACGACGCCTTGAAAAGGAATTACCACGCTATTCGGTGGAAGAGTTCATGGAAATGAAAGGCATTGATAAGATCACGGTCTTGCATTCTGACATTCAAGGGCATGAAGAAGAGATGCTTGATGGAGCACGTCAGCAACTGGCGGATCGTAAAATCGATTGGTTATTCATTTCAACGCATGGCAAACGCCACTCCGCGTGTCGCAAAATCTTGGTCGATTCAGGCCATCGTATTGTAGCCGAACATGCGGTCGGACAAAGCGCATCAGCAGATGGTTTGTTGGTTGCGCAGAATCCAGATTTGCCCGAGATTCCACCGATCGAAATTTCCAAGGTAGAAGGGCTTGTCACTGCGCATGGGTAACACATTCGATATTACAAAAAAAATCTATGTAGCAGGACATCGGGGCATGGTTGGCTCTGCATTGGTGCGCGCTTTGAATGCTCAAGGTTTCGAAAATATCGTTACAAGAACGCGGTCCGAATGTGACCTAACCGACTTCGATCAAGTCAATAGTTTCTTTGAAAAGGAACGCCCTGACTTTGTTTTTGTTGCGGCCGCCAAAGTTGGTGGCATTCTTGCAAATGATACATATGGCGGCGATTTTATTCGCGAGAACTTATTGATCCAAACACATGTAATCGATGCAGCCTATCGAAACGGAGCGACAAAACTGTTGTTCCTTGGATCTTCATGCATTTACCCCAAAATGGCGCAACAGCCCATTACCGAAGATGCGTTGTTAACTGGACCTTTGGAAGAAACGAACCTACCGTATGCGATTGCTAAGATCGCTGGTAAAACGATGTGTGATGCATATCGACGTCAATTTGGCTTTGATGCGTTTACGGTAATGCCGTCAAATGTCTATGGAGTTGGCGACAATTTTGACCCTGAAAGTAGCCATGTGGTGGCTGGACTGATGCGACGCTTTCACGAAGCAAAAGAACAGCAAAAGCCAGAAGTGGTGGCGTGGGGAACTGGCAGCCCAATGCGAGAACTAATTGATGCAGATGACCTTGCAAGTGCGTGCATACATCTTATGTCTCATCACAGTGAGGGGGGCATGGTGAACGCCGGATCCGGCCAAGAAATTTCGATCAAAGATTTGACAAATTTGATTGCTAATGTAACGGGATACGGTGGCAAAATCATTTGGGACAGCAGTAAACCAGATGGAACACCCCGCAAGATCGTAGATAATTCGCGTTTGGAAACGTTAGGCTGGCGACCTGAGGTTTCAATAGAAGACGGATTAAAAAAAATGTATTCTTGGTACTGTGAGAATAAAGTACCAAATACTTAGCATTGCGAAGAAAGAGTGTGAAACATGAACGATAAACCGGTTGAAGAAAATCGAGTGAACAAAGCAATTCGAGAACTCGGCATCGACCACAAAGAAGCTAAGCGTGCCAACGCAATGTTAACTGAGTTGTTGATGAAACGAAAAGCCGAGCGAAAAAAAGACTATTCCTTAGAAGAGCGCACTCTGGGCAACTTTTTTTCGTACGCATTGCCGCGTGTAAAGGACGCTCAAGGTCAACTGTTCCAAGATCTTTGGGTGCTTTGGGAGCTCGGGGGGGACCATCACGGCGGCTTTTTTGTTGAGTTCGGAGCGACGAATGGCATTACAATGTCAAACTCGCACATTCTAGAGAAAAAATATGGTTGGAATGGTATCGTTGCAGAACCAAATCCAGAATATCATGAACGGCTCGGTCGGGAAAGAGACTGTCAAATCAGTCATAAATGCGTTTATTCCACGACCGGTCAGACATTTAAGTTTCTTTGCGCCGAAAAAGGTTTGATGTCACGCCTTTCGCACATCAATCCCGAAGATCACAACGAGCAAAACGGAAAACGCATTGTTAAAGAAGAAATTGATGTTGAAACAATTTCTTTGGAAGATCTGTTAACTGAATATAATGCACCCGATGAAATAGAATATATGTCCGTCGACACCGAGGGATCAGAGCTAGAAATTCTGAAAGCTTTTGATTTTTCGAAGCGTAATGTAAAAATGCTTACAGTAGAGCATAATTTCACGCCTTTACGGCAAGAAATTTATGACCTGCTATCGGCAAATGGATATAAACGCCGTTTCCCAGAATACACTCGGTTTGATGATTGGTATATTCACGAGAGTTTGGATCAATAGCCCGCCATTGCTGGTTACACATTGGAATAGACATATACTGTGACAACTCCACAAATAATTGCTTATCGACCTGATAGGTTGGGCGCGCGTGTTAATGCGCTGGTAAATGCAATCCGAATTTCGCAAGAACTTGAGTTACCTTTTTCGATGTGGTGGACCAGATCGCAAATTGGTTCAGATGGTGCCGAAATAAATGACCCACTGATTATGTTTTCAAAAGAATTTGTCGATCAACGATTTTTAGATCGCGATGATTGGAAAGAGCTTCGGAAGAAGTCAATCTCCGTTGGGCCTTGCCAAGGGATGGCCCTGCCAGCCCTAAAAAAGAAAATTCTCAATAGTGGTAAAAATTTGCTGGTGGACCAAGCGTTTGGCCTGTCTTGTTTCAAAGGTGAGTCAGAGAAAGCTATAGCTAAGCAATGTGGCGATATCTTTGATAAGCTCCCCCTTAATCCTGAACTGGATGCCGAGCGTGCCCGCCTAAGGGACCTTCTAAAAGAAACGACGGCCTACCATATTCGACGCGGTGATTTGACGGATGGGAAACGAACAAAACATTGTGCTTGGATGAATAAAGTTGATCCAGATGAATATTATAATGCCCATATAGTCGAACAATCTCAAAACGACCGAAAGTGTATCTTGTTCTCAGATTCAGATGAGGTGATTAAGAAATTTTCTTCCAAACATGCTTCAATCGAAACAGCAAAGGACCTGATCAACGCAGAGGGATTGCATAAGGGATCTATCGATTTTGTTGAACTTTATGCCATGTCTAGATGCGATCCTATTATTGCGCCAGAACATTCGGCATTTTCATCTTCAGCTGCCGATATGGGGGGCTCCCAGAAAATTTCAGTTACGGACGATATTACAACTGATCAACGATATCAGGCGCTTGTAAATTTAGAAAACAGAGTTCTCTCAGACCCTGACAGTTTCGAAAATGAGGGAGAGATTGGTCAGATGCTCTTGCATCTTGATAGTTGGTATTTTGAACGTGGTGAACAAGAAAAGAGCATTTCTCTTATTTCCAAATTTGTTCGCAATGGAATGTCGCTTGCGCATATCTACTATCTGTTGGTCAAACGCCAAGTAGAGTCAGGAGATTATAGCGGAGCAATCGAAACTGGCGACATGATGGACTCTCACACTTTGCCGCACAAAAAGAACTTAGCTGCAAGTTACGCATGCATTTCTTTAGCCCAGTGGATGATCGGGAATGAAGCTGCCGCTGTAAAAGAAATTACGCGTGCGGTAGAAATGGCGGGATATAGCTCGGAGGTGCAAAATGTTCTGTCTGCGCTGTTCATGGCTGGTGTTCTGACAGCTGAAAATTTTGTTCCTCTGTTTCCTGAAATTTTCAATCGAGCAAGTCGAAAATTGGACAACAAGGTTGGTGGTGATCGGGAAATAAAGTCTGTCATTATTAAAAAGTTAAATGAAACCATTGGTTCCGCTGATCGTTTGACCATAGCTGATGGAATACTTTTAGAGTTGATGCCCGTGTTTGGGACAAATACGGGTGCGAAACTACGGAGTAAAAAACGAACTGGAAAATATTTTAACGATCCAGAACCGCAAGGTCTGGATTGCCAAGGGTTTTTGCTTCTTGAAAAGTATCATATCGAGGGCGACGAAGCGCTGGCTGATGCTTTGATAAAGATGGCAGAAAAAAACCCTCGTAACCACTATCTGCGTTACCAAGTCGCGCGCATGTATTACAGTAAACGAGACTGGAAATTGGCTTGGAACTGGACGGATAAGCTAAGGGAGATGGCCCCAGAGCGTCCAGCATATTCTGGGATACGCGGACTTTTAGCTATGCGCATGCAAGACTACGAAGAAGCCATTGCATCACTCAAAGCGGCAACCAAAGGATTGCCCGGATCGAGCTTTATGCAATCGTCGCTTGCAACAGCATATTTCAAAAATGGTGACTTGAATGGCGCCATTCAAGCTGCTGAGAGTGCTGCGATACTTGACCCTATAAACGGTTACTATGGGCACCAACTTGCCGTCTATCTTTTGAAAGATGGCCAGCCAAAACGCGCTTTGGATTCTCTCAACAGACTTTTTGACAACGGAATCGCAAACCAGAAAATAATTGTGACCCGATGTCAGGCTCTTGGTGAGTTAGAAGATAAGACGGTACTGAAAGTTGCTCTTGCAGATGCGTTAGAAGAGTTCCCAGATAACGAGATATTAAAGGCAATGCTTAAAAAAATTGGACCCTTACATTTATCTTGAATCAGGCAAGTTTGGATCGCGTCCGCGGATCCTGCTTGAACCAGAGTGCGGCTTGACCGAAGGGTGACTGCGTGTAGTCGCAACCGAGTTTTTTGCGCAAGTCAAAAACCCTCAAGAGGCCATGCACTAAAATTTATGGGGTAATTCATCGTTTATTGAGCAAGTTTTTATTAGGTTTGGCGCTCATCCCGGTAAACTACTCTCCGACACTTTGAAACATGCAATGCCATCCATGCGTAGCTTTAGAATAGCAAAAACGCTCTAACCCGACTGGGTTCTGCGAAGCAAAATTCCTGTGGGCGGAATAAAAGCAGATTTTTCTCGTTGGATCGCAGGAACGTCGATTGTAGCGCGAACATCACTTGTTTCACTGGCGCTACATTAGGGTGACTTGGCCGACGGCCAAACGCCCGCAGGTGCAGAAAGGTTTTCGCGATGCGAAAATCCCGAGAGCAAATCAAACCAACCTTTTTGCGTTGGGTTTTATCCACGCTTGCTATGCGAGGGTTGGTTGGGCAAAGCTATTCAACTTTCGTGAAGGTGACCCGTAAGCTTTCGCGCTCGCTCCATGCATCTACATCAATGACACTCTTATATTTTGCAAAATATTCAACACGCTTCCCACGTTTGTTTTTGAAGTCTTTTAAAACATATTTTCGCCTTGAAAATTCTTCGTTGATTAGATTGGCGATATAACGGTGTGATGATTTATGCGTGCTTCCAAAGTAGATTTTACAAGTCAACTTTGACTTTACTTTTTTGAGGCTCACAT
>JBCCGP010000098.1:0-8417 GCA_039029215.1 Pseudomonadota bacterium | reverse complement strand
GCCATTTCGCGTATTGCGCCGCAGCTCACGGCTGACCGTCGTGTGATGCACCCCAATGTCACGGGCGATCTTACGACACGAAAATCCCCTTCTCTTAAGCGCATAAATTTGACAGCGTTGTGCATAGGTCAATTGTTTGAAAGCCATCGGCTCACCTCCTTTTGTTGCTCAAAAAGAGGTTAATTCAATCAATTGACCGCTTCAAAAAACGGTGCAGTTCAAATGTGAAAGGGCATTTTGCGATTCTAAAAATCATTTTGTTTCAACACTTTAACTAAGTGTCCAACCTTGGACATTAGCCTTGGGCGGCTTGGATGAAGGCGGCAGCCTCCGCGGCGGTTTCGAAAATATGGGGGGCCAAATCGCGGGCCTTCAAGTCCTGACCCATCTTTTGGCGCAAGAAGGCGGACGTCGTATATCGCGCAGCATTTAGGAAATATTTCCGCTCCAATTCCGCCTGAAAATCCGCATAAGCCGCCCGCATTTTGGGTGCGATCACCCGGCCGTCGAAATTCGAGATGATATTCACCTTCCGCCCCAACGCCCCAAAGAAGTGATGCATCACCCGCTCATGCTCCGCCAGGTCGTCACGCGTCTCAATCGTCGTGCCCGCAAGGTTGATAAAGACGGTATTCGTTGCCTCATCAAAGGTCAGGCGATCCTCCATCTTTACATTGATCAACAGCTTTTTCAGCCCCATCAGATCGGGTGAAAACAGCGCTGCATCCATCTGCCCCGGCGTGTTGATGATGGGGGTGAATTCCATATGGGCCAGAATATCTCGCGCGACATCAACGCCGGGTGCAACCTCGATCAACTCCAGCCCTTCGAGCGTCAAACGAAACACGCAGCGTTCGGTCACGTACAGCACTTGCTGGCCTTTTTCGGCTGCATAGCGCCCATTAAAAGTGATTTGTTCGACCTGTGGGATAAATTTGCGCATCGCGCCTTCTGTATCGATCGACAGCATTTTATCTGCGCTGGAGACTTTCAGACCCCGTGCGGTGAACGTGCCGACAAAGACCAGCTTGCGCGCGTTCTGGCTGATATTGATAAACCCACCTGCGCCTGCGAACCGATCCTTGAAACGGCTGACATTTACATTGCCGCTTGCATCCACCTCTGCCATGCCAAGACAGGCCATATCCAAGCCGCCGCCATCATAGAAATCGAACATCTGCGCGGTTTGGGTGATGGAATGCGCGTTAATCGCGGCGCCGAAATCAAGGCCGGATTGCGGCACGCCGCCCAGCACGCCTGCCTCGGTCGTCAGCGTGATATGGTCAATAATCTCTTCTTCATTGGCGACCGCACCGACGCCTTCGGGCATGCCGATCCCAAGGTTCACAACCCCGTTGATCGGCAGTTCCATCGCGGTGCGCCGTGCGATGATCTTGCGATCAGAGAAGTCCATTTCTGGCAGCTCATCAACAACCCCGCGCAGGCGGCCGGTGAAGGCATGTTCATAAGGTGTGGCGTAGGTTTGTTTGTGATCTTCGCGATCTGCGACGACGACGCAATCCACGAAATTGCCCGCGACAACCACATCGCGCGGGTTCATCGAGCCTTCGGCGGCCAGCCGTTCAACCTGGACAATCACCAACCCGCCGGAGTTTTTGGCGGCTTGGGCGATGGCGAGCATATCCAAGGTCAGCGCCTCGCGTTCCATCGTGACATTGCCGTATTTATCCGCCGTGGTGCCCCGGATCAGGGCGACATCAATGGGTACGGATCGGTAGAAAAGCCAGTCTTCGCCATCAAGCTGTTTGAGTTCGACAAGACGGTCGGTGGAGCGGTCATTGATCGCGCCCCCGATTTGGCGGGGATCGACAAAGGTGTTCAGCCCGACCTTGGAAAACATGCCCGGTTTGCCGCCTGCAATCTCGCGGTAAAGCTGGCTGATACAGCCAAGCGGCAGGTTATAGGCGGCGATTTTGTTGTCCACCGCAAGCTTGCCAAGCTTGGGAACTAGGGACCAATGCCCGCCGATGGCGCGTGCGATCAAGCCCTCTTTGGCGATGCGGTTAAGACCAGCCTCTTTCCCGTCGCCCGGTGCGGCGGCGAAAAGAAGCGACAGGTTGTGTGGCGTTTGGGTGGTGTCATAGCGTTCTTCCAGCCCGCGCAACAATGCCTCGGGCGTGCCGATGCCGACAAAGCCGGAGACACAGATTGTGTCGCCATCTTTGATAACGGCCATGGCATCGCTGAGGGAGACGACCTTATCGACCATGTCTATGCCTCTTTCTGATTGGATTTCAGCCAATCGACCAATCCACCCGCGACGACGCCTTGGGCTTTGGAGCTGACGAAGACGCCGACATGGCCGCCGGGAAAGCCGATTTCTTTATAGCGGCTTTTGGGAATGAAGGTGCTGAGCGCTTTTGAGGTGCTGACAGGCACGATATGGTCTTGCAGCGCATAGATATTCAACACCGGACATTTGATCTTTTTTAGGTCGACGGTTTGGCCCTCGACCTGAAACGCACCCTTCATCAGTTTGTTTTCGCGATATAAATCGTTGAACCATTGTTTGGCGGCAGCACCCGGATGGTCAGGCCTGTCGGCGATCCATTTTTCCATCCGCAGGAAGTTCAAAATCTTGTCGCGATTGCCGGCAAGCGCCTGCAGGCCAAGGTTATATTTGGTCATAGAAGTGATGGGCGTAAGCGCGGAAAACATCGCACCTGAAAAGGCGCCGGGCAGGTTGCCATGGGTATCAACCAAATCGGTGATGTCTTCGGCGCGCATATTTTGCAGCCATTGGTTTAGAAACCCTTCGCCCTGCCAATAATTGTCGGGATCGCCATCAAAATCAATCGGGGTGATGGCCAAGGCAAGGCTAGAGAGCAGTTCGGGCGATAGGGCGGCAAGGGATGCGCACAGCGTGCCGCCCTCGCAAATCCCAAAGAGATTGATTGGCATGCCAGATCTGGTCTTCAAATCGACAACCGCATCGCGCAGATAAATATCGATCAGATCATCCAATGTGATGAACTGATCCGCGCGTGTTGGATTGCCCCAATCCAGCACATGCACATCCAAACCCGCCATCAGAAGGTTGCGCACCATCGAGCGATCTTCTTGCAGATCGATCATGGTTTGACGTCCGAAAAGACCATAGACAATCAGCACAGGCGCGATGTTTGGATTGACATCCGTGAGGGGGCGATAGCGGCTGACCGTGACCTTGTCCTGTTGATAGATAATGTCAGCGGGGGTTTCTGCGATTTCGACATCTGTATCTGCAATCGCACCCAGAATGTCGGAGCTTCGCATGGATTCAATGCCAGCTTGCATCAAATGCGCCATGGCCAGCGTATAGGCTTGGGTGAAATCCTCTGGTTTTCCCGCGGCCTGTTCGGTCATTTTATGTGCCCTTCAACTCTTTCTTGAGGTTACGAATTTCTTTTTTCAATTCGTAGACTGTTTTGGTCAAATCATCGATTTCGGTGCGGGTGGGCAGTTGCAGTTTTTCGGCCCAGCTTTCGGCCCATTCGGCTTGGCGCTTGGTCAATTGCGTGGTGGCCACGATCATGGCGCGCTGGGCATCCATGAAGGCTTGGGTTGATTGAATGTCCAACAGTTCTTCATTCGCGGCTTTCAACCATGCGTCAAGCGCGCCTTTGACATCGCCGCTTTTGAGATCATCGAGCGAGTATTTTTGCGAGAACCGCCCATATGCACGCTGCCATGCAGATTGCATGACCGTGCCGAATTTTTGTGTGGCTTGCTGGAAATCCAACACCTCTTGCCATTGCGCACCCAATTGCGGCGAGGGGTTATAGAAATCCGCAAGCTTGGGGATGTTGGTCATGGATTGAAAAATGCTGCGCAACTGATCAGGCGCGTGGGTGGCCCATGTGCTGGTGTCAAACATCGCAAAGTAAGCATCGCGCGATCCGCCAAACCCGGGTTTTGTAAACAGCGATGGGTCCCAGCCCGGCGCCCATGACTTAATGAAATTCTGCCAAGCCTCCATACTTTCTTCAAACGGGTCTTTGGGTTTTGGGGCGATGGATTCCCCAAATTTTTCGACCATGTCAGCCTGGGCTTTCATAAACGCCTCGGACCCAGAGGCCCAAAGTTTCATCATTTTTTCAAAATCATTCTCAGCCATCAGAGCGCTGCCGTGTAAATTGCCAGACTGTCATCATATGTCACCTCGCGCGGGTTGTTGACCAAAAGGCGGGTTTGTTTCATCGAATCCTCTGCCAAAAGCGGCAGGTCATTATGGTTAACGCCTACCTCGCGCAATGTCGATTTCATGCCCAGCTCTGGCCCGAGATCTTTGAATCCTTGGACCATGCCAGAACAGGCATCCGTTGCTGATTTGCCCACTAGGTCTGGGAAAACAATCGGGGCGATTTCGGAATATTGTTGCAGGGCCAAATCATCGGCCATGTTGAATTCCAAGACATGCGGCAGCACCAATGCGTTTGACAGGCCATGTGGCACTTTGAAATGTCCGCCCAAAGGATAGGCGAGCGCATGAACGGCAGCGACTGGCGCATTGGCAAATGCCATGCCCGCCAGCATAGAGCCCAATAACATGTCAGAGCGTGCGGCGCGATCATCTGGCGTTGTGCAGGCTGTGCGGATCGCCCCACCCAGCAGCGCCAAGGCTTGACGCGCAAGCGTGTCTGACAGGATGTTTTTCTTGTGCTTGGTTGTATAGGCCTCGATCGCGTGAACCATGGCGTCGATCCCGGTCGCTGCTGTGACATGCGCCGGTAGCCCAACGGTCAGTTCGGCATCCAAAACCGCCCAATCGGGGTAAAGCTGTGGTGCAACGACGCCTTTTTTCTCAGAAGCACCAGTTGTGACAATCGAAATCGGTGTGACTTCGGACCCAGTGCCTGCCGTCGTCGGCGCAAGGATCATTGGCAAGCGGCCACCTTTGACCATGCCGATCCCATACATATCGTCGATTTTTTGATCCGAATTGACCAAAACCGCGATCAGTTTTGCGGTGTCCATAGATGAGCCGCCGCCCACAGACACAACACCATCAACGCCTGCTGTCTTCGCCTCGTCCACGGCGGCTAGGATCATCGCCTCTGGCGGGTCAGCGACCACATCATCAATCACATGAATTCCAAGGCCCGCATCTTTGATGCTTTTAACCGCGGCATCGGCAAGGCCAAGTTCGAGAATTATTTTATCGGTCACAAAGGCGACATTTGTGACCCCCATATCCTTCATCAGCCCGCCGATTTTTTCGGTCGCGCCAACTTCTGAAAGGATCGAAGAGGTGGTTTGGAAGGTAAAGTTTTGCATGGGAGGGAGTCCTGTCGCTTAGGCCAAAGGCGATTTAAGCTCTTTAAGGCGTTTGGTGAGTTTCATATTTTCGGAATAATCAACCGGGCAATCAATAATCGATACTGTGCCGTCATTCATGGCTTCGTTCAGCACATCTTGAAGGTTTTCGGTTTTATCAACGCGATATCCTTTGGCCCCGAAGCTTTCGGCAAAGGCAACGAAATCGGGGTTCGTCACATCAATATGGCTGGGGCGACCATAATGGCGCAACTGATGCCATTCGATTAGGCCGTATTTATTGTCGTTAAAAATCATCACGGTGATATTGAGGCCAAGACGCAAGGCGGTTTCAATTTCTTGGTTGTTCATCATAAAGCCGCTATCGCCGCAGACGGCCAAGATATTTTTGTCTGGATAGATCAGTTTCGCGGCAATCGCGCCGGGCAGCGCAATGCCCATGGAGGCAAACCCGTTAGAGATGATGCAGGTATTGGGCGCTTCGGCTTGATACATCCGAGCGATCCACATTTTATGGGCGCCGACATCTGAAAGAAGGATATCTTCGTTATTCAGACATTGGCGAATGTCCCAAATGATTTTTTGTGGTTTTGGCGGGAACGCCATGTCTTCGGCATGGGCGTTTAACTCTTCTTTGATCTTGGCATGCAGTTTCGCGACCGTGTTATCGCTATGCTTTGTTGCTTTGGCAGCGAGGCGCGTTAGGCTGTCTTTGATATCGCCGACCATGCCTGCCTCGACAATGAAATGCGCGTCTACTTCTGCTGGGCTGGCGTCGATGCTGACGATTTTTTCATCCGCTTTTGGGTTCCAAAAGCTGGGGGTGTATTCGACCATATCAAGGCCGATGCAGATGACCAAATCTGCTTCTTCGATCCCGAAGGCGACAAGGTCATGCGCCTTTAATCCAACGGTTCCAATGGATAGAGGGTGAGAAGAGGGAAGCGCGCCTTTGGCCATAAAGGTTGTGGCAACAGGTGCATTTGCAGCCTCTGCAAAGGCAACAAGCTCGTCACAAGCATCATACCGGATCACGCCGTTTCCAGCGATAATCACAGGGTTTTTGGCTTTGTCGAGCAGATCGATGACACGCTGTGCGGTACCCGCAGGGGCGACGGGATCGGATGGGGCCTGCACGCGCAGTGGCTCCATATAGTCAATATGCATTTCGGCGATATTTTCAGGAAAATCGATAAAGGCCGCACCTGGTTTTTCCGCTTGGGAATATTTAAAGGCTTTTCGAACGACTTCTGGCACGATCTCTGGCTCTAGCACCTGTACCGAATATTTTGAGATCGGGTCGAAGAGATTGACGAGGTCAAGGATTTGGTGGCTTTCCTTGTGCAGGCGCGTGGTGGCGCCTTGGCCGGCGATGGCCACAATCGGCGCGCGGTCCATATTGGCATCGGCGACACCTGTTACAAGATTGGTCGCACCCGGACCAAGAGTTGACATACATACACCAGCACGGCCGGTCAGGCGGCCATAGACATCGGCCATAAAGGCCGCACCTTGTTCATGGCGGGTGGTGATAAATTCGATTTTGCTGTCCAGAAGGGCGTCCATAATGCCGATATTTTCTTCGCCTGGGATGCCGAAAATGTAATCTACGCCTTCATGTTCTAGGCATTTGACCAAAAGCTCTGCTGCTTTGATGGTATTTTGTGACATTGAAAAACTCTTCCCATTTTTTCGGACATATAAATTTGCGCACACATTAAGCAACGTCAGAGCTCAATAGGTCAGGTTTGCTGAACGAATCTCTGCTCAGGTGCTTACAAATTAAGCAATATGCATAATTTGTGCGCTGCTCAATAGTTTTTTTGCGCTGCACAAAAATAATTGTTGCAATGCACAATAAAATCCCTATATCGAAAACTGTAACGCAGTCGCGCCATTTCCGCGCGAATTATTAAAAGGAGCTTCCCATGGCGGATTCTACTGAAAACCTTAAGGCAGCGGCGACAGAAGCTACTGCAAAAATGACTTCCGCTGCTGAAGAAACGCTGGAGAAGTCAAAAGAGATGTTCACAAAGTCAACAAAGACGGCTGAAAAAGTTGCAGAAGGCGTGATCGAATTTAACGCGTCTGTTTTCAAATCAGCTGAAGCGATCGCAAAGAAAGCTTTTGACAACTATGTCTCAAACAGCACAGCTGCATTTGAAGATGCAAAAACACTGGTGAAATCTGGTGATGTTGCGGAATTCTACAAATCAGCTTCTGCTGTTTATACAAAGAATTCTGAAGCGTATCTTGGACAAGCCAAAGAATTGGCAGAGATGTCCCAAAAAGCGCTTAAGGACAACTTGGACAACGTACAGAAAGTCTACAAAGACGCATTTGCTGCGTAAGCGGTTCTCTGATCGAGCAATTGGCCGTCCCATCCTCCCGGGACGGCCTTTTTTGTGCAGGTGCACATTTTTTACTTTTCTTCCAGAAAAGAATCTTTAAATTTCTGATGTTAGCTGGGGTAGGTGAGTTCTATGGCGTCACCACGTATCATAAAGAAATATACCAATCGTCGTCTGTATGACACGACGACCAGCAAATATATTGTGCTGACAGATGTGGTTGCAATGATCCGTGAGGGCGAAGAATTTGTCATAGAAGACGCAAAAACCGGCGAGGATTTGACCCGCTCGATCTTGAATCAGGTGATCTTTGAGCAGGAAACACGCCCCCAAGATTTCTTGTTCCCATTGGAATTCCAAAAGCAATTGATCAAATTATATGGCGATGGGTATGGGCAGCTTATTCCGGATTTCCTAACGCAATCCATGGCACATTTTATGAAAGAACGGAACCGCATGGCCTCGGCCTGGGGGGATATGGTCAATCAGGGTGCGGATACATTTATCAAACAAGCCGAAAATTTGGCGCAGAAGAATATGGATATGTTCCAAAAAGCCTTGGATGTGTTTTCGGGTTCCAAAGATGAGCCCAAAGAGACAATCAAAGAGCCTGATCCAGATCAGGTGAAAAACTTGCAGGCACAAATCGATGCGCTGCAAGCGGAATTAAACAAGCTTAGCAAATAAGATGCTGAAAAAAACACCAACCCCACGCCACGATTTTGTCAAAGGCCTAAGCTATCACGGGTTCCACCGGGTGCATTATACCGTTTGGGATCAAAATGCGCG
>JBCCGP010000097.1:0-8569 GCA_039029215.1 Pseudomonadota bacterium | reverse complement strand
TAGTCACGGCCGCGACTGCGAATAACACGCAAAAGGTTGTGGTGGTTCAAAACACTGAGAAATAGACGCTTGAATTCCGGTACTTCCTAACTGCTTTTACGACGCTATCAAGTTAACCAGCGAGGGATTGCCTCGCTGGTGCAACGTCGGCATCTTTCCCAGAATTAAAGTCGACTTGGGTTTTTTCGAACTCACACAAAGGCCACAAACCCGACGTTCAAAATGTCAAATTAGGTTTTTCCAGATCAGTCATTTGTTTGCCATTTAGTACTTAAAGTTGAAATCAAGTGAATAGCACATTTTAGCGATTTAGGTTGAGATTTGAGGGAACGAAAATTTAATACTTGACTAAATTAGTAAGTTAAATGTATGCCCTGCGTATCTAGCGTTAGGCAGACCGAATCCACCCATACGCACCGAACTTATCTAGGGCGTCGACACGGCGTCCGAAGACCACAAGACAAGGGTGTTATTATGGCGAGGAAATGCCTATTTGCAGCGAGTGTTGCTGCTTCAATCGTTGCTCAAACAGGGTTTGCGCAAGAGATAGAAATCGAACTCGATCCAATTGTTGTGGGTGCAGGGCAAGACAAAGTTGCCTCCGACGTGCCGCAATCGGTTTCTGTCGTTAATGAAGAAACGATTGCAAATCTGCAAGCAGGTTCTCTCTCTGATATTCTTCTGACTGTACCTGGTGTTTCAAATGCTGGTTCTAGCTCGATATTTGGGCAGTCTTTCAATATTCGCGGAGTTGGCACTGGCTTGGGTTCGACCGAAACATCTATTTATACTGTCCTTGATGGCCAAAAGAAATATTATGAAAGTTACCGTCAAGGGTCTGTTTTTATTGATCCAGAACTTCTGAAATCGGTCGAAATTTTGCGCGGTCCTGGTGCGTCGACGCTCTACTCCTCTGGGGCGATGGGCGGCGGGGTCGTCATGGAAACCAAAGATGCGAGCGACTTTTTAGAAGATGGTGATAATTTCGTGTATTTTCAGAAACTTGGTTATGAAAGTAATCCAGATACGTTGCTTTCAACCTCAATCCTAGCATTTCGTCCGCAGGAAGGTTTTGAAATTCTTGCAGGCCTGACCTTGCGTGACTTAGGGGAAACAAAAGATGGTGACGGCAATGTAACATTCGCCAATGACACGCTTGTTCCCACCGGATTGTTGAAAATCTCTCGCGATTTTTCTGGGCCGTCCAGTTTAGAATTCTCAGCCATGCGGCTGTACAATTCTGAGGACAATCAACCACTTGATCAGATTTTTGGGGGTGCGAACCGCGCTGATGTAGAAACGATCGATGATACATTCAGCCTAACATATGGTTACAACCCTGAAGAAAATCCGTTGCTGGACCTGTCTGTGATTTTGTCCAACACCAAGACCGAAAAGACATTATCAAATTCTCCGTTTGGTGGGGCATTTGATGGAAATCGGTTCTATGACACCAATGCTTTGAAGATTGAAAACATCTCTGACATTCGTGGAGACGGTTCAATCTATCTGACCGCTGGGATTGGCGTGTCCGAGGAAGAACGTTTTTCCGACCCAGCGTCGGCATCTCATCAAAAATACGACACTCGCACATATGAAGCCTACGCTTTGGGCGAATTTATGGTGAGTGATCGTTTAGATGTAACAATCGGTGCAAGGCTTGAACGTAAAGAAATCACACCCGTGGATTTGGTCACGCCTGCGGGTTTTGGCACAGCACCAATTACCTCGTCCCCTGTATCTTTCACAGGGTTTGAACCGCAGATTGCTGCGCTTTATCGTCTAAACGACAATTGGAATGTCTTCGGATCGATCGCACGGGTCGAGCGCCTGCCTACAGGCGACGAAATCTACGACCAATTCCAGCAAGCTTTTGGCGGACCGCCAATCGGACCAGGTGCAATCAATCTTAACCTGCAGCCAGAAAAAGGCGTGAACCTTGAGCTTGGCGCTAGCTTTTCTGGTTTTGATGTTTTGCAATCTGGTGACGAGATGACGCTCAAAGGAACTGTTTTTCAGAACAAAATTGACGGACGTATCGGCCGAACACTTGGCAATGCACCTACACCATCTTTCGATAACCTTCAGGATGTTACAATTCGTGGTTTAGAATTAGAGGCGAACTATGGTTTCGAGCAATTCTTCGCAAACGCGAATTTAACCTATATTGAGGGTAGTGACGACGCGACTGGTGCGACCATGGACAGCCTTCAAAACAACTCTGTTCAAGTCACTTTGGGTTATAATTTCAGTGAAGCATTTGTGGCCCAAATCTCTGGGACATTCGCAAAGTCACGCGCCAAAGCAAATGGGACAGTTGTTCCGGGTTATGGTGTTGTTGACCTTGCTACAGTTATTCGGCCGCAATCTGGTCCTTTGGAAGGGGCCGATATTCGCATCGGGATCGATAACCTCTTTGACAAAACTTACGTGCCAGCCGCGCATTATGTGACGGGTGCGACAACCGATCAATTCTCTGTCGCTGATGGTCGGAATGTAAAAATCTCCATCGGTAAAACGTTCTAAGAGGCTAAAATGCTCGACCACTCGATTACTGAAAACTATGACCGCTTTGTTGCGCTGACAGAGGCAGAACCGAGACTGCGCGCTGTCGATGCTGCGGCGAAGCTCGGGCTTTCAGAGGCTGAACTGGTCGAAGCAAAAATGACAACAGGGGCGGCGCGCAAATTGCGCCGCACCGAGGATTTTGGGTTCGCCCCAATCCTCGAAGGGATGCAGGGGCTGGGTGAGGTTATGTGTCTAACACGTAACCCCTCTGCCGTGCACGAGCGATATGGCGAATTTGATAATGTCAAACTCGGTAAAGGTATGGGTCTGGTATTAAATCGCACAATCGACTTGCGCGTTATGATGATGCGCTGGGCTTTTGGCTTTGTCATCGAAGAAGAAGTTGCTTCTGGTGTGCGAATTTCGGTTCAGTTTTTCGATAAACATGGAGTTGCTGTTCATAAGATCTATGCAACCGAGAAAACCGATCGTGCGAGATTTGATAAACTTGTCGCTGATTGGGTTGATCCTGCGCCCGAAAAATTATCGGTTGAAGCAAAAGGAGAATCCGAACCAGATCTGCCCGATGTTGCCATTGATGTAACCAGCATGCGCCAAGAGTGGGGTGCAATGACCGATGTGCATCAATTCATGGGGCTATTAAAGCGTTACAATGTTGGGCGCATGCAAGCTTTGCGGTTGGTTGGTGAAGACTGGGCTTATGAATTGCCGACCGAAGCCATGACTTGGGCACTAGAACGTGCGGCTTCGCGCGGTGTTTCAGTAATGTTTTTTGTCGGATCACCTGGCTGTATTCAAATCCATACCGATCCTATCAATAATATCAAGCTGATGGGTCCTTGGATAAATGTCCTAGACGAAAAATTTCATATGCATCTTCGCCAAGATCATGTTGCCCATCTTTGGGTCGTCAAAAAACCAAGTGATACAGGTTTCGTGACCTCTGTAGAAGCGTTCAACGATAAAGGTGAGAATATTCTTTTGATGTTCGGCGAACGCGGTGAGGGCAATGAAGAAAATCCAATTTGGCGAGAGCTTGTCGCCTCTCTAGATACACCAGCGGAGATCCCAGCATGAAAAGGCTCCTGACAGCATTAGCAATTTTTATGACTTCAACACAGCTTGCTTTTGCGGAAAGTTATGAACGCATCGTAACTGCGGGTGGAGATATCACCGAAATCGTCTTTGCGCTTGGCCAGGGCGGCAAAGTCGTTGGCGTCGACAGCACATCGATTTGGCCGGAACAAGCTTTGGAATTGGATCAAATTGGATATGTGCGTGGATTGGCCGCGGAAGGTGTTCTATCGCTTGCGCCCGACCTTTTGTTGGGTGCCGAGGATTCAGGCCCACCCAATGTGATCGAGAATTTGAAATTAGCTGGCGTTACTGTAGAGACCGTGCCAGCTACGACTGGACCAGAACGATACGAGGCAAAGCTGACCCATATCGGCGCTTTCCTTGGTGTAGAAGAAAAGGCAGCAACGCTTCTAGCGCACCACCGAGCAGCGATGGCTGACCTATCCGCGCGTCGCGCGAAACTAGAAATTGCACCCAAAGTGCTTTTCATTCTTTCTGTTCGCGATGGTGCCCCGATCGTGGGTGGAAGTGACACGACAGCACATGACATAATCGAGCTTGCAGGCGGCCAAAATATGGCAGCCAGCTTTGAAGGTTGGAAGCCGATGAATTCAGAGGCGATCATCACTTCGCAGCCCGATATTATCGTTATGACAGACATTCATTCAGAGCGATTGGGCGGAACGGACGCGGTCATGGCGCGTCCAGACATCCGCGAAACGCCCGCAGGTCAAAATGACGCTGTCGTCGTGATGAATGCCCAGCTTTTGTTGCAGTTTGGCCCGCGTCTTCCCCAAGCGGTTGATGCGTTGATGACTGCGTTTGAGAATAACCAAGGCACCTAAATGGTCAGCATGGACAATACCACTCTTCCTTTGCGTTTTCGAATCCATCGCATCGGTGTTGTCTCGGGCTTGCTGATTGGGGCCTTGGTTTTAGCGATCTGCCTCTCGTTGGTTTTGGGTCCGGTGAAGATCCCACTCAACGATTTATTCGCCGCCCTCAGCGGAGAGGCAGATCGCGCCACTCAAACAATTCTTTATAATATTCGTGCGCCGCGCACTGTTTTGGCACTTGCGGTCGGCGCCTCTTTGGCGGTCAGTGGCGCGTGCTTGCAAGGGATGTTGCGAAACCCATTGGCCGATCCTAGTCTGATCGGTATCACTGCCGGTGCGTCAACAGCAGTTGTTGCGGCGATTGTTTTAGGCGACAATTTTATCGCAGGTTTAAACCCACAATTTCGTGCTTTTGTCTTACCCATCGCCGCCTTTTCAGGCGCTTTCGCCACGACCTTGATCGTCCTACATGCCGCATACAAATACGGACAATTTTCGGTCGCTCGCCTTATCCTTGTTGGTGTTGCAATGGGCGCGATTGCAATGGCGATGACGGGTGTACTGATTTATTTTTCAACAGATCAACAGCTGCGTGAACTTACCTTTTGGACAATGGGTAGCTTGGCCAAAAGTAATTGGATAAGCGTTATTGCTTCTGGTTCGATCATTTTAGTCAGCACAGCATTACTATTACGTTTTGCACGGACACTCGATTTGTTTCAGCTGGGCGAACGCGCAGCATTTCATGCCGGCGTCGAGGTCAATCGAACCAAGATGGGGATATGCTTGTTGGTGAGTATTGCCGTCGGCGCAGGTGTGGCTGTCGCTGGGCCGATTGGATTTATTGGATTGGTTGCACCGCATATTGTCCGGCTGTTGGTTGGGTCTGTTCATAAATATGTACTGCCGATTGCAGCGATTGCGGGCGCCGCACTTATGCTGATTGCAGATATCGCTGTTCGGATCACAATCCCGCCTCAGGAGCTGCCGATCGGCTTGGCAACGGCACTGCTTGGTGGGCCATTCTTCTTTTGGTTATTGCTTCGGGTGCGCCACCTATGATTACGACGCGCAATCTCTGTCTTGAACTTGGTGATAAGACCGTTTTGGATCATATCAGCATGTACCTAAAAGAGGGAGAAATCCTTGCCCTTTGCGGCCCAAACGGTGCTGGAAAAACCTCGTTGCTCGCTGCGATCGCTGGCGAATATCAGGGCTGCAATTCTGATGTGTATTATTGGGATCAGTCAATTGATGTTTTTTCTGCAACAGAGCTTGTAAATATGCGTGTGGTTTTAGAACAAAACCCCTCCTTATCAACGGATTATACACTCGAACAGCTTTTAGAGATGGGCCTCCCACTTGCGCTTTCCGAAAGGGATTTGGTGCAGCTTAAAATGCAAGTTATGCGCCAACTTGGATTGCTGGATCATCAAGGTAAATTTGTGTCCGATATGTCTGGCGGACAAAGACATCGCGCGCATTTTGCACGCGTCGTTTTGCGTCTTCTTGCCAATAAGCGTTTGGGACACGACAGTTTTCTTTTTGTAGACGAGCCGACAGCAAGTTTAGATATCGCTTATCAGATCATCCTTATGAAAATCCTGTCTCAATTACGCGACGAAGGCGTTGGAGTCCTGGTTGTTCTTCACGACCTAAACCTTGCTGCACAATTTGCGGATCGCGTGATCTTGATGAAACAAGGCCGCATAATCCACGACAATTCTCCTGCACAAGTGCTGACCGAGGATGCGTTGGGGCATGTTTTTGAAACGAAAATACTCGTCGAACAATCTAAATCTGGTCAGGTGGTTATCCAGCCTGATTTAGCAGCGTAGAAGGAATCTGGTCATGGTTTTTGATTTCTCAAGATTGACGACTTTTCTAGATCAAGGTGGACCTGCGATTTGGGCGATATTTGCGTTGTCTGTCATTCTTCTTGCGAGCATTCTATTCAAGATACTTCAGTTCACAATCACAGGTGTGTGGCGCTATCAAACAGGCTATCGATCTCAGTTCCAGCAAGAAGTCGAACAGGTTGCTATGCAAATGGAAGGCGAGAGGGCGGAGGCAGAAATTACACGGATCGCAAATGAAAAACTTGCTGATGTACAAACACAATTTCGCCTATTGGAGTTGATCTCGACCATAGCACCACTGATTGGCTTATTAGGCACTGTTCTGGGTATGATTGCGGCGTTTCAAGCGTTACAAGAAAGTGGCAGCCAAGCTGACCCGTCAGTGCTTGCTGGCGGAATTTGGGAGGCCTTGCTGACGACAGCAGCGGGTATGGCCGTTGCGATCCCCGCATCTGCGGCATTGACCTGGTTCGAAACAGTCGCCGATCGGTTGCGCCTAGATTTCGAAGCGATCGCTATCAAAACTGTCCAAACAACGTCCGCTTGATCAACGAGGAGGCCGAGGCTTTCATGAGATTGGCGCCGTCAAAGAAAAGCCGAAGACCCAGCCTAACCCCTATGATTGATGTGGTATTTTTACTATTAGTTTTCTTTATGCTGGCGTCACGTTTTGGGGTGGAAGCAGCGCTACCGTTCCCGCTTGGCGGCGGCGCGGGTGATCCGCCAGATCGTCTTTTGGTTATAGATGTCCGCCCGACTGAGTTGCGCATTAACGGTACTTTGACCACGCAAGAGGAATTACCAAATGCAATACTTGCTTTTGCACCACAACCCAATCAACCCCTCATTTTGCGCCCAAAAAACGGGGCAAGCGTTCAGGATGTTTTGACAATCGCGGATTTAATAACTCAAGAAAAATTTTCAAATTTGGTATTGGTCGAATGAAATTTGCACGTCCCAAAGAAAGGCGCGTGCGTGAGCATATATTGCCCATGATTAACGTGGTTTTTCTTTTGCTGATTTTCTTTCTGCTTAGTGCGCAAATCGCACCGCCACGTCCAATAGATATTTCATTGCCGATGGCGACTTCTGAACAAGACGCGCAAACAGAAGAATCGATCTATCTTGGCGCGGATGGCACAGTTGCATATTTCGAACTGCGTGATGAAGCGGCATGGGCGGCGCTCAACGCGCAAGAAGCAAAAGATGCGACGGTTTCTGTATTTGCCGATGCACAACTTGAAGCGATAAGACTTGCAAACGTGTTAAGTCGTTTGCGCAATAATGGTTTCGTTAAGGTCAACCTTATTACGGAAAACTAAGATGCGAGTTGTTTTTCTGTACACGCCTCTGCTGATACTTTCGGGTATCTTCCATGTATCCTTTTTCTTAAACGGCGCCCAAGATGGGAGCGAAGCTGGAGGTAATGATGGCGAGACAACGGTAACTCTTCAGTCTGCTTCCGCCGAATTAATCGCGGCATTGGAAAATTGGGATAAGCCGTTCGAAGTCCCAACCGAGTCACCAAGCTTAGAAATACCTGCACAAGCAGAGACTTTGGAAATACAAAACGTTTCTGAAAGCAACAGTATTCCCAGCCTGTTAAAACCCCAATTGGAATTCACTAAGCCATTGGATGCGATCATTGAACCACCAAAACCCGAAAGGCTGGTTAAAGAGGAAAAATCAAAACAAAGACCAGCCCAACAGGACTCTTTAGGGATAAATCAAAAGGCAAGAGGTGAAGGGCAATCAAATTTTGATGGAAGCAGTACAGAGGAAGTTACATCTAACAAAATCTCTCCAAAAAAACGCGCCTCTCTCGAACGCCAGTGGGGCGCACAAATTCGGCGACAAATTGAACGCAAAAAACGCAGAGCAAAAACGAGGCAACGGGGCACAACAATTATCGCGGTGAGGGTTGCCAGATCGGGTGGATTAATCTCGGCTAAAATTCGAAAAAGCTCGGGCAACACGCAAATCGATCAAACGGCGATGAGAATTATAAAATCAGCAAATCCATTTCCCACCGCGCCGACTGAGCTGTCTCACGCTAGTGTTGTATTCACCGTGCCCGTTAAATTTTAAATGATTGCATTGGAGAGCTCTCCAAATTACTGAATTTCCAAATGTCAATTTAGGGCTAATTCTGTTGAAAAACTAACGGTTCTAGAGCTGGCTCTCTGTCTCGTATTTTTTGGAGTAGCGCTTGCTCCTTTCTTAGGTCGCATGCGCTTCGCGATTGATAGCCAATTTAGCCATTTTCTT
>JBCCGP010000096.1:0-8573 GCA_039029215.1 Pseudomonadota bacterium | reverse complement strand
CAGTGGGCAGGGTGCGCTCTGGGGCTCTAGGTGAAGTGCTGCGCCCATATTTGCCAAAATCTCTGCATCCACTTTGTCGGTTTTCGCCAGCCGCCCCGTGGCACGTGCGAATTCGCGGGCTTGGCGCGGATTGACGCGGTGGGTGAAACCCACCGTAAAGTAAAAAAACCGCGTCGGAACGTGGACGTTTTGATCGGTGGCAAAGAGTTTTAATAGCAAAGTAGTGTCTAAATCCGCCTTTGCATTGATGCAATTTCATGTCCATTTGGGTGTGATAGAGGATGGTTGGATTAACCCACTTGCTCTTTTGGGCGTAAAAGCGGTGCGCCATGAATGCGCACCCTACCTAATTCCCTTGCGTCGTGGCTACGTCAAAGCCGCCCTTTGTCAGTGTGGGTGGCGTCCGGACGGGAGACAAATTCATCGACGCGCGTGAGTTGAATTGATATGGACGTCAATAGCAAGGATTTTCATAAATGGTGGGTTTCACCCGCCCTAATTTCCTGCTTTGACCTATAGCGAAAGACAAGGAATAATGAATTACTTGAATTACGATAATTGCGTTTAAGAAAATTAGATGGATTTTTTCACACTTGCTTTTGTTACTTATTTTTTTAGCACCTTTCTTTTGGTATTGATTTCGTGTCTTGGAGGTTGGCGCTTAAAAAAACTGGAGGCGAAGTATAAGCTAGAATCAAAGTATAAGATTGAGTCCACCACGAGGCTGGAGAGGTTAAAGTTAGATAAATTTCTTAAGTATTTACCCATACCCTATGGTGTTTTGATGATATTAAATATCTCCTCGGTATTGGCTTTTGTTTTTAGGTGATCGAAGAATTAAGAGGCGAAAATTCCATATTGGTACTTCATTAAAACCTGTAACCGTAGGGTGGGTGAAATCCACTAATAAGTAAACAACCGCGTCTGAAGGTGGGCGTTGTCATCGGCGGAAAAGAGTTTGAAGAGCAAAGCAGGCTCTGACTCCTCTTTTTGCTTTGACGCAATTTTACGAACAACTGCGAGTGACAGGGGACGGTGGGTTTCACCCACCCTACGTGCCCGTCAAGAAAGACCAATCTGGCACCCGCGCCAGGACGCTGTTGTACTTAGCAGCCCTTCGCGCGCGCAACCGCGCGGGCTGCGTTTTGGCGGATGGCGCCGTTGTTGTCGGAGGAGGCATTTACCGCGCCGTTGATTGTGGCACCGAGTTTGCCGCAATCGGCAGAGGCAAGCCCCGCGACCATACGATTATATGTCAGTGCATCTTTGCCGGAATAGCCAAAGCTTTCGGCCGTCGCGATCGGTGCGGCGGTGGCAAAGCTGGCCCCGAATAGGCCGATCATCAAAATTGTGGTACGTAACATAGCAGACCCAATCAAATATTCCCCTACCGATCAATATAAACCGCTTTCTTAGAAGTGTAGAGTGATATCCATCACCTTTATGCGAGTTTCCTTGGACTGTGATATTTCGGACGATTCGCCTCATTTTTTGGGTAAGTTTTCAGATCGGGAAGAAGGCTATCCTTTTTGTTCTATTTATGTTCACGCTATTTGCGGAAAATCCATGGTGTCAGATGCCACTGGACGACATTTTGTGGGAATAGCCCTGCAAACACAACATATTGTGTTTAAATGTCAACAATATACAAAATGATACGCAATTTTGGTGCTTTTAAGGGCCTGATTATGCGTGAAATTCATTAAAAACCAATAAAATCCACCTAGTGGCATAAAATTCCTTTGAATGGCATAAAACTCCAGCTAAACAGAATCCCAGATGGCAGGGCGTATCAATTGGGCGCAAAGATCCAAGGAACGCCGCCGGCTTCAACCGGCGCTTCATACAGGCACCCCCATCTCAAGACTAAGATCCGGGCGAGGCGCAGCTGAGCAGACACCCCCCCAAGGTGAGCGCGCCCGCACCAACCGGACAGTCCAAATTGGGACAGACGGCGGAGAGAGCAGTGGCAGCAGCTCCTCCGCCGTTCCAAATTCAAGGGGCAGGTTCCCCATCAACATGAGGGTCGCGGAACGTGGCACGACGGTTCAGAGGAGAGTTCGTTCAGAAACTGGACGAAAAGGGCAGGGTGTCTATCCCTGCTGCCTTTCGCCGTGTGATCGAGGCAGGCGATCCCGATTGGCCGGAAAGCAAGCAAGCGAATTTCGTGTTGGTTTACGGTGACGCGCGCCGCAGCTTTTTTGAGTGTTACACAATTGAGGGCGCGGATGCGATTGATGCGCGCATTGAAGAGCTGGACGAAGACAGCCCAGAGCGGCGCGATCTGGAAGAGTTTTTCAATGGGTTTTCGCTGCTGATGAATATTGATGACAGTGGTCGCTTGGTGATCCCAGAGCGGCAGCGTGAGAAGATCGGGTTGTCGGGCGAGGCGTATTTCATCGCTTACGGCTCCACCTTTCAGATTTGGCGCAAAGAGGATTATGAAAACCGCACCCGCCCAAGCGATCAGCTTGATGCAAGCGTCGATCCGCTGCGCCGTCTTCCGAAGAAACGATTGGATTAAGGGATGATGGGGGCATGTTCGATATGAGCACACCACATATCCCAGTATTGATCGACCCCATCCTGACCCATGCCGCGCCGATCAAAGGCGTATGGATTGATGGCACCTTTGGGGCAGGCGGCTATACGCGCGCTTTGCTGGCGGCTGGTGCGGCGCGCGTCATCGGGATTGATCAGGACCCGATGGTGTTTGAGATGGCGCGCGTCTGGTCGTCCGAATTCGCGGGCAAGTTGGAGCTGATCGAAGGGCGTTTTGGGGATTTGGATGATTTGGTGGGCGGGCGCGGTCCCGTCGATGGCGTGGTTTTGGATATTGGCGTGTCCTCGATGCAGTTGGATCAGGCTGAACGCGGCTTTAGCTTCATGGCGGATGGGCCGTTGGATATGCGGATGGGACAATCGGGCCTATCGGCAGCGGATTTGGTGAACCGTTTGCGCGAGGCGGATTTGGCGGATGTGTTGTATCAATTTGGCGAAGAGCGTGCCTCGCGCCGGATTGCAAAGAAGATCGTTGCGGCGCGGCCATTTGAGACCACGTTGGAATTGGCAGAGGTGATCACATCCGCGCTGCCACGCCCAAAACCCGGGCAACCGCATCCTGCGACGCGTAGCTTTCAAGCCTTGCGCATCGCGGTGAATGATGAGCTGGGCCAGTTGGTGCAGGGGTTGATGGCGGCAGAACGTGCCTTGGCCGCAGGCGGTGTTTTGGCGGTGGTGACGTTTCATTCCTTGGAAGACCGGATTGTGAAACGGTTTTTTCAAGCGCGGTCTGGCGGGGCTGCGCGGGCCAATCGCTACGCGCCACAAACAGATGCGCCCGAGGCGCAGTTTGAGATGATCAGCCGCAAGGCGATTGCACCCAGTCCGGCAGAGGTGGCCGAAAACCCCCGCGCGCGCAGTGCGAAATTGCGCATTGGGCGACGGACGGCCGTTCCCGCAGGTGCGGCGGCACCTTATGATTGGGGGCTACCAAAACTCGATTTAGGAGGCATGATCTGATGCGGTATATTTTCTATCTTCTGAGTTTGGCGTTGGTTTTGGGCGTGGCCTATTGGGCCTATACGGAGAATTACACAACGCAGGCGAGTAATTTGCGGGTGAAAAATCTGAATACGCAAATCGCAGAAGAACGCGCCGCGCTGTCAGAATTAAATGCCGAATGGGCGTATTTGAACCGCCCGGAACGGCTGCGCGATTTGGCGGATATGAATTTTGAGAGCTTGCGGTTGGTGCCGCTGTCCTCAAAACATTTTGCAGAGCTTGATGCGCTGCCCGAACCGCGTCGCTACGACAATCTGCCCGCGCTTTTTGAGGACCAAGAGCCGGTGAAAGTTGGCAATACGGAAGGTGAAGCGCAATGAGGCGCGAGCCGCTTCTTCCCCTTGCACAAGTCGCAAATGCGCGTGCCCATGGCGATGATATTTCGCTGATCGAGGCAAAGCAGCGCGCGAAACGCAATCGACAATTGGCGCGCAAAGAACGGGTGAAGGCAGAAAACCGATTGTTGGTTTTGGCCTTGTGTTTTGTGATTGGTTTTGGGGCTGTTGCGGTGAAGATGGGCATGGTTGCAACCAGCGGCGTGGACGATGATCAGGTGATCACCCAAGCGACCAAGATTGTGAATAATCGCGCGGATATCATCGATCGGTCTGGCAATATACTGGCGACGAATTTTCCAACGCGGGCGCTTTATGCACAGCCACCGTTGATGATTGATCCCGAACGCGCGGCCAAGGAAATTGTTAAAATCTTCCCCGATTTGGATCCAAAGCGGATCACCAAAGATTTCATCGGTGGGAAGCGCAAGTTCATTTGGGTGAAAAAATCGATCAGCCCTGAACAGGCGCAGCGCGTGCATGATCTGGGCGAGCCGGGCTTGCTGTTTGCCAATCGCGAGATGCGGATATTCCCCAATGGCAAATTGGCCGCGCATATTCTGGGCGGGACGCGGTTTGGCGAGGAAGGCACGCGCGCGGCAGAGGTTGTGGGTGTGGCCGGTGTTGAAGCGTATTTTGACGATTATCTGCGCAATCCCGCACATGAAGGTGCGCCGTTGCAATTGTCGATTGATCTGTCCGCTCAGGCAGTTTTGGAAGACGTGCTGGAAGACGGCATGATTTTCATGAACTCCAAAGGAGCGTCCGCAATTATGATGGATGTGCATTCGGGCGAGATCATGGCCATGGCCAGCCTGCCTGATTTTGATCCCAACAAACGCCCGCGCCCGCTGACCCAAGGCGATCGTGGTGATGATCCGCTGTTCAATCGTGCGGTGCAGGGGCTTTACGAGCTTGGGTCCACATTTAAAATCTTTGCTGTTGGATCGGCTCTTGAGAAGGGTTTGGTCACGCGGGCTTCTGAGGTCAATACAACAACGCCGATGAAAGTTGGCAAATTTAAAATCGAAGATTTCCATGATAATGGGCCGAGCCTGACCGTTGAAGATGTGATTATGAAATCCTCGAATACGGGGACGGCGCGTCTGGCGGTTCAGGCTGGTACAACTGCGCAGCGGCGGATTTTGAAGGACCTTGGGTTCTTTGAACCCACAGAGATTGAGTTGGTCGAAGGGCCCACCGCAAAGCCGCAGCGCCCAGATCCGTGGCGCGAGATTAATACGATTACAATTTCTTATGGGCATGGTCTGTCGGCAAGCCCGCTGCATCTGGCAACCGCCTATGCGATGATCGCAAATGGTGGGCGCAAAGTTGTGCCGACCTTGCGGCGTTTAGATATCACCGAAAGCCTAGGCGATCGGGTGATGTCTGAAACTGTTGCCCAAGAATTGGTGCGGATGCTGCGCCGCGTGGTCGGGGACGAAGAAGGCACGGCCACAATGGCAGAGGTGGCCGGCTATGACGTGGCTGGAAAAACTGGAACAGCCGAAAAAGCAGTGCGGGGCGGGTATAAAGAAGATGCTGTGATTTCAACCTTTGCGTCGATCTTCCCAGCCTCTGATCCGCGCTATGTCTTGGTCGTCTCGTTGGACGAGCCGAAAATCCAAGCGCTGGGCAAAGAGCGCCGCACGGCAGGATGGACCGCGGCCCCCGTTGCGGGCGAAATTATTACCCGGGTTGCGCCGATTTTGGGGCTGCGTCCCATTGCGCGCGATGGCAAAACCGAATACATCCAGACGAGCAACTAATCACGTGATCTGATGGGCGAGATAAAAAATCTAAGCGCGCTTGGCCTAACGCCCACAGATGGTAGCGACCCCGAAATTACTGGACTTTCCGTTGACAGCCGCTTGGTCGAGCCTGGCCATCTGTTTGCCGCACTTCCCGGCGTGAACCGCCATGGTGGTGATTTTATCGAGTTTGCGGTGCGCATGGATGCGGCGGTGATTTTAACAGATGCTGAGGGGTTGCGGATTGTAGGCGAGAAGCTTGGCGATTGTCCGGTCATTGTGGATGAAAATCCGCGCCGCGCCTTGGCACTTGCGGCGGCGCGATATTATGGTGCGCAGCCAGAGCATATGGTTGCGGTCACGGGCACAAATGGGAAAACCAGTGTGGCCAATTTTGCGCGTCAAATTTGGGAGGCGTTGGGGAAATCTGCGGTGAACTTTGGAACGGCCGGCGTGGAAGGGACGGTCAGCGCGCCGTTATCTCATACAACACCTGAACCGATTACCTTGCATAGACTTCTTGCCGATTTGAAAGCGCAAAGGGTCAGCCATGCGGCAATGGAAGCATCGAGCCATGGTTTGGCACAACATCGGTTGGATGGCGTGTATTTGACCGCAGCAGCGTTTACGAATTTCACGCAGGATCATTTGGATTATCACGAAAGTTTCGCGGATTATTTTGACGCGAAAGTGGGATTGTTCAATCGCGTTTTACCGCCCGAAGGTTCCGCCGTTTTGAATATCGATGATCCAAAAGTGGCAGAGGTTTTGGAGGTGGCTAAAACGCGTGGACAGGATGTGATCACGGTTGGGCGCGAGGCCGATCTGTCGCTGTTGAATGCACGCTTTGATGCAACGGGGCAGGATATTCGCTATTCTTGGAAGGGCGAGGTTGGAACCGCGCGCCTTGAATTGATTGGCGGGTTTCAGGCGATGAATGTCTTGCAAGCGGCAGCCCTTGTGATTGCCTGTGGCGCTACGCCGCGTGCGGTGTTTGATACATTTGCAGAGCTGCGCACCGTGCGCGGGCGCATGCAATTGGCGGCAACTCGCGCCAATGGCGCGGCTGTGTTTGTGGATTATGCCCATACGCCGGATGCGGTTGAAACGGCACTGAAAGCAATTCGCCCACATGTGATGGGTCGGCTGTTATGCGTGCTGGGCGCGGGAGGCGATCGGGATCCCATGAAACGACCTTTGATGGGCAAAGCGGCAAGCGATTTTGCCGATGTGGTATTTGTGACAGATGACAATCCGCGCACTGAGGAACCCGCGCTTATTCGCGCGGCGGTCTTGGAGGGGGCGACGGGACCTGCAGAAGTCAGCGAAATCGGGGATCGGGCCGAGGCGATTTTGCGCGCCGTTGATGCGTTACAGCCGGGGGATACATTGCTGATCGCGGGTAAGGGTCACGAGACGGGTCAGGATATTGGCGATCAAATCTTGCCCTTTGATGATGCCGAGCAGGCCAGCATCGCGGTGAATGCGTTGGACGGGTTGGGCGCATGAGTGTTTTGTGGACAGCCGCAGAAGCTGCAATTGCTACCGGCGGCAAGGCAGTGGGCGATTGGCAGGTGACAGGTCTGTCGATTGATACGCGCAGCATTGCGGCCGGCGAGATGTTTGTAGCGCTGAAAGATCAGCGAGATGGCCATGATTTTGTAGCGGATGCGTTGAAGAAAGGGGCGGGTGCCGCGTTGGTGTCGCGCATCCCAGAGGGCGTTTCCAAGGATGCGCCGTTGTTGATTGTTGAAGATGTTTTGCGCGCGCTGGAAGATATGGGGCGTTTTGCGCGGGCACGCGCGGCCGCGAAAGTGATTGGGGTCACGGGTTCTGTCGGGAAAACCTCGACCAAAGAAATGCTGCGCACGGTGTTTGATCCAAATTACAAAACCCATGCGGCGGTCAAAAGTTTTAACAATCATTGGGGTGTTCCCCTGACGCTTGCACGGATGCCAGCCGAGACAGAGATTGCGATTATTGAAATCGGGATGAATGCGCCGGGTGAGATTGCGCCGCTTGCGAAAATGGCTGATTTGGATGTGGCGATTGTGACCACCGTGGCGGCGGTGCATGCCGAAGCGTTTGAGAATGTACAAGGGATCGCGCGGGAAAAGGCGGCCATTTTCGGTGGATTGCGCATGGATGGTAGTGCGGTTTTCAATGCTGATTTTGAGACTGTGGATATTGTTGCAAAGGCCGCTAAACCGTTCAAAACGATTACTTTTGGGATGCATGAAGATGCTGACTTTCAACTGGCACGCGTTCAGTCAAACGGTGCTGTAACATCCTGTTTGGCTGAGGCTCATGGCACGGAAATCATATTCAAATTCCAAGCAGCAGGTGCACATTTTGCGCAAAATGCTTTGGCAGTCTTAGCAGCAGCCGAGGCGGTGGGGATGGAGATGAGCCGAGCGATGATGAACTTGGCCGATTGGACAGCACCAGCGGGCCGTGGTGCGCGCAGCGTATTGAAACTTGGTGGGAAGTCGATTGAAGTGATTGATGAAAGTTATAACGCTAACCCGACATCTGTTGGTGCCGCGATGGCGGTTTTGGCGTCCAGCACACCAGCCGATCCGCGCGGGCGGCGGATTGCAATGTTGGGTGATATGTTGGAACTTGGTCCAGAAGAGGCCGCGTTGCATGCTGGCTTGGCGGATCATAAATCGCTGCCCGCGCTGGATCTTGTTCACTGTGTTGGGCCACGTATGCACCATCTTTATGACGCTTTGCCCTATGACAAGCGCGGGAATTGGTATAGCAGCTCTGACGAGTTAATCGCAGAGCTTGATCATATGCTGCGCAACGGGGATGTGGTGATGATCAAAGGCAGTTTGGGGGCAAAGATGGGCCCAATAGTTGATGCGCTGAACCAAAAAGCGCAAGGGGGTTAGAATGCTGTATTACCTTTCCGCACTGT
>JBCCGP010000095.1:0-8678 GCA_039029215.1 Pseudomonadota bacterium | reverse complement strand
TAAAAAGAAAGTGCAGGCTTCTGTTGCCAGGTGCCTGCGGACCCCGCCTAGCGCGGCGAAAGCGGCGCCAAAAACAGCCACGCAGTTTTTGGCGTCAAGACAAGTGCAAAAAATCGGCACATATCAGGCGCAAAAATCCGGTCACGGATTTTTGGATCGCGACAATACCGGGTCAAACATTTTAAAGAAAGTGCAGGCTTCTGTTGCCAGGTGCCTGCGGACCCCGCCTAGCGCGGCATAGGCGCTAGGGCTTAAAGTTCAGTCTTTCGAACTGCTTACGCAGCTAGAGCAACTGGTGCACGATTGTCGTTTGCAATTGTACAAATTACGCCGATAACGGTGGCAGTCTGCCGAGCAAAAGCTAACATCTTTAGACGTCCGTCGATACTATTTCGGCCCCATCAGAAAAGCACCTTTGGGGTGCCCTTGTGGTGGAGCCGCCGGGTACCGCCCCCGGGTCCGAACCGCTTATTACATGCGCGTTTATCGCCATAGTTCCAACGAGGGAACACTTTAGATATAGGCTCTTTCCCTTCGATTTTAAAGAGGGAAACGCCGCGGGTTCATTTTCTTCTCAACCAGCCATTCACGACATCACCATTAAAATAGAATTTGTCCGCGCGTTCGATTGTGTACCCAAATTCGTCAATTTTCACCCAACCAGCGCGATAGAGAACTTTCTTTCCTTCAACGATCTCGTGAATTTCAAAAACACGTCGATCTGCCTTGAGCGTGGCATTTGAGATATAGCGTTTCACCGGTTTCTGTCCGCGCTTCTCTGAATATTCGCATATCCCAAAGGTCATAGAGCAATCATGCGGGGATATTATAGTCGTCTCACCATTTACTTTGGCGCGGATCGTATTGCCCGCAGCATCAGACCAAGAGCGGACGGTGATCGCAGCATTCTCTGAATTGTCTCGCGTCAGTTTATAGGCAAATCCGTCCGATTTAGGCCCGAGATGTGTGATCTCAATATTGCCAAGATGGCTTAGGTATTTTACCTTCGTACCCTTTGGTATTTTTGATAAATCATAAGATTTCCAGTTGGCGAATGCCGGTGTTGCGCAAATGAGAAGTGCGACGAAAAGACTGAACAATACTTTCATTTGAAATGATCCTTATTTATCGGTTTCGTTTATAAAACTTTGGTTGTCCTGAAAAGGGCTGGAATTTAACGCAGTGGGTACCAACCGTAATCCAATTGACTCAGCGCTAGCGGCGATAACTCCCGGATCAATTTGCGCTTCATGGCGCGTTGGTAATCTGAAAACCCTTCTGCTTGAATGGTAAAGGATCCAATACCATGGTTCACAAAGCGCCGGTGATAGGCCAAAAGATTACGATTTTTTACTTCCGCGCCCGGGACGACATTTTCTTCGCCAATTGACAGGGTATTCACGACAATATCCTCAAACCCGCCTGCCAAATACACCGCATCTGGTTTGGGAACGACATTATTCTTTCCATCTGTGGACACATCGATCGTGCGGCGCGCGCAATCGGGTCCGCGCTCAAACTGAAATTTTGAAAATTGCAATGCCTGACCAATTGCGGTGCGATAGGTGCTGCGATCATTGGTGAAATTCTCTATCCGCTGCGCCAACAGCTCGATCTGTGATACATCAGACAACTCAATCCAATCTGACGACAAGGTTTGGCTTTGATTGCCGGCCCATTCAAAGGCCAAGATAGAGATCGGTTGGTCTGGATCAGACAGGATCAAATCCACAACGTCTGGATCGCGCAAGGCTGCGGCCAAACTGCGTTGTTGCATGCGATATTCTTTCCACGTGACAGAGGCTGAAATATCAATCGCTAAGATCAGTGCATGTCGACATTGCGCGACCGCCTGGCTTGTCAGCAAAAGCACACATATGAAGAAAATGACACGCATTGAGCCGAGTGTGACATGCGTCTAGCGTCGCTGGAAATCACAATTGGGTGTCGCAGCGTTTAGGGTACACTGGATTTTACCTATTTGGGTCTTGTTAAACCTTCCTTGATAATCGGGTGGCTTTCAGGGATTGCGAAATGCTCAAAGCCTATCTTTTTGTTGCATCAGTGCTGATTTTGTTTTTCGCGGGGCTGATATTTGCCTCTAGCGCGATGTTTCGCACCGAAGTTAATTTTCAGGAACGCCGGGCGCTTCTGAAATCTCTGCAATCAGAGATACAGCATCTTCATAATTTGACGGCATCGGCCGAGATTTCGGGGCAGCTTGAAAATTTTGTCGTGCTCAAAACACCAATTCAAGAGGCAACCGACAGATTGTCGGATTTGTCTCAAGACATTTCCGGTGTTCAATTGGGCGGCGTGTTCGCAACGAATGATGCCGATTTTCAAAATTTGAAAGCTGGGATTGAGAACCAGATATTTAACATAAAGCATGCTGTGGGCGCCCTGCTTGCCGCGCAAAATCAGACCGAAATCGTTCGGCACGCTGCGGCCTTGAAGGGTCGCCTAAGGGCGGGCGCAATTTCGACGGCCTATCAGGCGCTTGAAAAACGTCATGGACAACTTCGGTTTGTCGAAACTTTGGTGGTCAATCTGGCGTGGGTTCTTATCCCGGTTCAGGCGTTGATATATTTTTTGGTTTGGAAATTGCTGATTTCGAAAATCTTTCATCGCCAGAAAGAGATTTACAAAGAACTGAAAGCCTCAAAGGACCATGCAGATGATTTGGCGCAAAAAGCGATCAAAGCCGATGATGCGAAATCTCGGTTTTTGCATCATTTTTCACATGAATTGCGCACGCCGTTAAATGGTTTGATCGGTTTGACCGATGGTTTGAAAGAAAACCCAAGGCCTGACATTACTGTGACAGAGGGGATCATCGAAAGCGCCGAAGACCTCAATATTCTGGTAAGCGAGATGATTGCGCTGTCTGACAGGACGGACCACAAGGATATTGGCGAGTTCGAAGGATTTTTGCACAGCATCAAGGAAAAGCAGCGCCGTGCAAGGGCTGTGCGCAAATCAAGGGCAATGAAAAAGCCAACATCCCGCTCAGACATGTTTCAAAACCTGAACATTTTGGTGGCAGACGACAATCGCACCAATCGTTTGGTGATGGACAAATTGGTCAAGGGTTTGGGGGGAACCGCGGATATTGTCGAGGATGGTCAACAGGCCGTCACCGCGTATCAAGAAAAAGAATATGATCTGCTTTTGCTTGATATCCAAATGCCCAACAAAACAGGCCTTGAGGCGCTTGAAGCGATCCGCATGTTTGAAACCGATCAAAATCGCCCGCCTGCCGTTGCGCTTGCGATCACCGCAAATACGCTTGAACGGGAATTGAAAGCCTATAATGACGCTGGTTTCGCGACATGTCTGGCGAAACCCATCACCAAAAACCGTCTGGCAGAAGCGGTTTCAGCGTGTTTGGTGTGACCGCTCCCATAAGACCACCAAAAGGCAGGCAACAAGCGCCAACACTGCAAACCCATAGATCGGAATGCCGATAGAATTGAAAGTGGCCGCCGCGACCACAGGGGCCAACCAAAAGAACAAAATAGCGAACCGCCAAACCGTGCGGCGTTTTCTGGGCAACAAACGCATCAGCATAATCGCCGCGATCGTGAGTGCCGCCATGTTATAATGCGCAAGATACGGGTTCATCAACATTGCGGCCAAAAGAAACGCAACGAAGTCTAGCGAAAATTGCTGTGCTCTTTGAACAGAAAGATAAATGCCAACCGCCAGCAGGACCGATAACAGATGCAAAATGACAAGAATATATGTGCTTAAGCCAAAGCCCGCACCCGTCGTTAGAAGCGATCCAAAAAACGCATAGCTTTCAGAAGATCCCAAATAACGAATATAGTCACTTTGCGCATGCCAATAGGTGGCCCAGACCTCAAATCCAGCAAACCAGCCTGTGACACAAAACCAAATGGCACAGACGATGACAAAGGTGCTAATCGCCCGAAAATCACGTTTCACCGCGTAAAGCAGTACAAAGGCTGATAAAAACCCCGGTGCGATCAGCAACAGGCTTGCCAATATCCCTGACAGGCGCGACAGATTTTTATGCTGCGCTAAAAATCCACCGACCAGCAAAACAGCAATAAGTCCGCCATTTTGGCCAAAGCTAAGCGTGAAAAACATGTAAGCAGAGGCAAAGGCCAAAATAAACCCGCGCATATGCAATTGCGGCCAGACAAGACGAATGGCAATCGCCCAAGCATAAAGATTGAGCCCAACAAAAAACAACAGCGCCCATGCATAGGACATATTGCCCAAATGTCGGCTCATCAGATAGTAAAATGGACTTTCGGCGGCAAAGACACCCTCTGGCTTGCCGCCAAACCGTTCAGCGTAAAGCGCGGAGAGATGGGTGTTGTCATAAATCATGGCAATGCCATCGGTTTTTGCAACATGTAACGCCTGCCAAAATACCGAAAAATCATCCCCAACGCGGGGAATAACACCGGACATCAGATCATAAAATATACCCCCAAAAACAACGCAATAGCCCATCAAGACAATCACGCCAAACAAAAGGGCGCGTCGGAATTGGCGATATATGGGTGTTCTGGTCACGTCTGTTCCTATAGCCCGCACCAGCGGGACTGTCACCCGATTTGGGCCTTGCGAACATGGCTTGTGCAGAGATGAGTTTCGATATCTGAAATTAGGCGAATGCGCGCAAATTAGCCGGCCATTTGGCCCTGATATTTTTTTGCAAAACAGTTAATGTCACGCAACTCTTCCGGTTTATTGGAGGAATCATTCACCAAATTTTAAGAAGATAACGCGCCCGAAACCACCGCCTTTTCCACCAAAAATCAGCCCCTCAATTTCCCAAACCCGCCAAACGCAACCGCAAATGCTCATAGGGCAGACGGCTGAGGTGAATGGGCGACAATTCCCGGATCAGCTTGCGCTTTATGGCCCGCGCGTAGTCTTGATACCCCAACGCTAGCTCCGCAAAAGCATCAGGCCCGTGGATCACCTCGCGGATGAAATAGCGCTGCAAAGCTTCCGCGCTATAGGGCGATTGCCGCACTGTACCGCGCAGCGACACAAAGGGTTGTCCGATCGCCAATGCATTGACCGTGATGTCGTTCAAATCAAACTCGGCATAAATTTCCCAAGGTCGTGGCCCAGAATTATTGCGCCCATCGCCCGATATATCCACCGTTTTGCGCGCGCAATTTGGCCGCTCATCCATGAGGGTTTTGGAAAACAGGATCGCATCACCCAGCGCCGTTGTCCGCTTACCGCCGAAATTTGGGCGTTTCACGAAATTCTCGGCAATCTGCAGCAAGGTTTCTTCACTGTCCAACACCGTCCAATCCAGCAACAGCTGCTGGCGCCCCGGTGCATTCCACTCAAAAATCGCCAACTCAATCGGCGCCTGCGGGAATTGCAAAATCAAATCTTGGATTTCTTCATCGACCAAGGCAGCCGCAATTCCGTTCAATTGCAGCTGATATTCCTCCTCATCCACCGACCCAGAGATATCTAATGCCAGCACCAAAGCATGCCGGCACGCCGCCTGCGCAACACTTGCCCAAACCACAAAAACACTGATCAACAGAAACCGCATGACGGCAGTAAGCCCGAAAATCGCATCTCACGCAAGAAACCCTGCATCTTGCGGTTTCAAATTCTCGTCAACTAGATATAGTGGTGCGCGACTCAAGAAAATAAAGCAGGGGACAACCATGCCACTCACGGCAGAGCAGCAGGCCGAAATCGACGAACTCCGCAGCCAATCGGGCAGCACTTTGCGTGCGATATCCGAAGGCATGGAAAACCACCTTTATGTCGCCCATCAGGTGCTCGACCACGGTCTGATCCGCGTCATCGACTATATGGGCAATGACGCCGCGATCACACAGGCCGCGCGGGTCAGCTACGGCAAGGGCACCAAGGCTGTGCAAAATGACGAGGGGCTGATCCGATATCTGATGCGCCACTGGCATTCAACGCCGTTTGAAATGTGCGAGGTGAAATTCCACGTCAAACTGCCCGTCTTTGTCGCCCGCCAATGGATCCGCCACCGCACGGCGAATGTGAACGAATATTCCGCGCGCTATTCGATCTTGGACCGCGAATTCTACATCCCCGCGCCGGAACATTTGGCCGCGCAATCGGTGATCAATAATCAGGGCAGGGGAGAGGCGCTTTCGGGGGACGAGGCGCAACGCGTCCTCGAATACCTCAAAGGCGACTCAGAGACGGCCTATGACCATTACGAGCAAATGATCTCGGATGACGGCCAACAGGGTCTCGCCCGCGAACTGGCCCGCATGAACCTGCCCGCCAATGTCTATACCCAATGGTATTGGAAGGTCGATCTGCATAATCTGTTCCACTTCCTCCGCCTCCGCGCAGATTCACACGCCCAATACGAAATCCGCGTCTATGCCGAAAAAATGTGCGAGATCGTGAAGGACTGGGTGCCCGCCGCCTATGGCGCGTTTGAGGATTACCGTTTGGGTGGGGCGAATATCTCGGACAAAGGGTTGGACTGTCTGCGGCGCATGTTGGCGGGTGAAGAGGTCACGCAGGAGAGTTCGGGGATGAGCAAAGGGGAATGGCGGGAGTTTGAGGGGTTTTGGGGATAACTTATTTTAGTTGTCTGAAGCTTAAATTACTAATATCAGCGTCGAAAAATTGGGGTTAAAAAATTGTCTTTAAGTTTACACGAGCCAGGAGAACCATTCCAAAGCCGAGATTACACAGAGGCGGAGATGCTCGAATTTCTCAATCACATTTTTGAGATTGAACAACAAAAGGTTCGTGTCTACGAACGAGTTTTGTATCGTATTCAAGACTGTGGTTTGAACACGCTCGAAGTTGTAGAAGGAATAAAAAATGGTAGGCCAGTTACATGGGAAGTTACGCCTGAACGCTGGCAATTCAGAGTGGAGATTAAACCACCGCACGGCGATGCTGCATCTTATTCAGTAGTTGTTTATATTGATAAAAGTCATAGACCCTTCTGCGAAGATCTACGATAAACGAACTGGAAATTTAGTGCTTTTTTAGGTGAAGAATGTATTGTATTCGAGTAGGGGACAAAAACATTATGGAATATTGGGCTGATGCTTGATCGATTGTCGGAACAAGAACTACCGGTGGGTTCTATTTTGGTAGAATGCGGCGGATCAGATGTATACCACTTTCCATTTTGTGGATTGGACTACGTGTACATCAAAGGTGGCATTGTTGAAGAATCTGGTGGTTCGTACAAAGATTGGTTCTATTTCAGTAACTTAGAAGGATTATTTGATCAAATTTTAGATCATGTGATATCTTCTAGCGATCGTCGTGGGGATAGTGAATTTACTTTCTTACGAAAGTTTCTTGGCCTCACTATAGAGGAGTTGGCAAGAGTTCCTGGTGCCGATTTTGAAGTATTGACTAAATGGAGCAAAGGTAAGGGTTTTTTAAACTCCGAATCATTTGAATTCGTTATTAGTCTTTGCAAACTCAAGAGAGATGGATCATTGAATCCTAGAACGCTTATTGAGAGAGACGGATTGGGACGAGTTAGTTAATTGATTGACTTAGCGTGAATTTTTAGTCGCGCCTCATTAATAATCTTTCTTGGATACGAACCAAATTTGCTAATCAGCTTCAAATTGTTGCTATTGCATATGTGGTAGCGCACGCTCTTCGGAGGGTTTTTTCGTTTGCTCGTTCACTTTATCCAGTGCAGAACTTCCAGCAGACCACCAACACCCAAAGCGCCTCCCCGCCGGACGGGCAGGCGCTGGCCGGGCGGCTTCGCCGCACTATTCCCGCTAGGTCAACTGGACTGTCATCCCGGACTTGATCCGGGATCTCCGATACCACCCAATCAACCCTTCCTTAACCCCAAATCCGACCATGTTAACACTTCCCCATCCATTTCCGACACCAAGCGCGGGTTGTTAACTTCGCGCTCATATCTGGGCCCCAAATCTTAACCTTTCGGCCCACCGACGCGATACCAACCAAATACCGACGTGATACCGACACACCATCGACAGGATTTTCAAAACCTCTTGACGCCCCGCGCGGGGCTGTAAGGGTTTTCCAATCAAGTCCCATTAGAGCTTCGCTCCACCAACGCAGCACCAACGCGCTTGACAGGACACACATAAAGCGCCCAACATCGCGTCAATTCATCAAAAGGGGACAAAACATGATGGAAATCACAACAGGCGTCAATTGGCTCGCCGTGATCGTGGGCACGGTCGCGGCTTTTATCGCAGGTTGGGCCTGGTACTCACCCAAGCTGATGGGACAAAAATGGGCCGATGGCTCAAATGTCACGATCAACTCGGCTGACAATATGCCCATCGATGCAATGGCGGCGCAATTCATTGGCCTTTTCTTGATCAGCTGGTTCGTCAGCCTCATGGCGGCCAACGACAAACTTCTAACCGTCATTTTGGTCACATTGGGGTTCATCGTTCTTGCATGGTCCGGCAGCGCATTTGCCAAGCAAAACACAACAGCGCGCAACATCAATGCAGGCTATTGGATCATCGCTGTGGTGATCATGATACTCGCAAACGCAATGTTTTAGAACCCGTAGCAACTGTCTTTGTTGTCACGTTTTTTGTGATTTATAGTTTTCCTTATTTTTGAGCATTTGATTGAGGATTGTAAGGAGTTTTCGGGCTGTTGCGATGATGGCGACTTTTGTGGGTTTGCCTGCCTTAGCGAGGCGC
>JBCCGP010000094.1:0-8755 GCA_039029215.1 Pseudomonadota bacterium | reverse complement strand
GCGCCTCGCTAAGGCAGGCAAACCCACAAAAGTCGCCATCATCGCAACAGCCCGAAAACTCCTTACAATCCTCAATCAAATGCTCAAAAATAAGGAAAACTATAAATCACAAAAAACGTGACAACAAAGACAGTTGCTACGATTGCTCAATGCCCCGATTTACATCCAGCCATTCTTTCAAATTAAACATTGCAGGCCGACCGCCCAACAGTCCCGTTTGAAAACGCGGGTCATTTGTCTGAATTATTCCTAACAAAACCTGACCGAACAGTAAGTTGTTACGACTTTGGTTTTCTAAGATATCCAAAAAAGCCAAAGCCAGCGTTTCATTCGCTTTTACCATCTTTTCAAAATCTCTTGCGCAAATAGCAAGCTTGTTGGAAGGACCAAAAGGAGGCGATCTAAGGCCATCATTTATTGCATCAAGATTGGGTTCCTCCAACTCATAGCCAAATTGTTCTTCCCAAAGGAATCCCCGTGAAATTGTCGATAGAAAAGAAGCTTCGGAACTGCAGTCCAGATCCACGAAATTGTAATCAAGGTCTTTAAGAGCGCCAATAGTCTGATCAAAGATAGACTTTCTAAAGAACAAAGAGATCGCACCATTTTGAAAAAGAGGCCAATCTACCCTATCTTTCCAATCATCTTGATTGAAAATTCCCGTCACTGATCCAAGAAACTCCGCAACTTCCTACTCCGTGAGGGATGCTTCAACTTCCGCAGAGCTTTCGCTTCGATCTGACGGATACGCTCCCGCGTCACGCTGAACTGTTGACCAACCTCTTCCAAAGTGTGGTCCGTATTCATCCCAATCCCAAAGCGCATGCGCAGCACGCGTTCTTCGCGGGGGGTCAGCGAGGCGAGCACGCGCGTTGTTGTTTCCTTCAAATTCCCTTGGATCGCATTGTCCAAAGGCAGGATCGCGTTTTTGTCTTCGATGAAATCGCCAAGCTGGCTGTCCTCTTCATCGCCAATCGGTGTCTCCAAGGAAATCGGCTCTTTGGCGATTTTCATAACCTTGCGGACTTTTTCCAAAGGCATTTGCAGTTTTGCTGCCAATTCCTCTGGCGTCGGCTCGCGGCCGATTTCGTGCAGCATCTGACGGCCCGTGCGCACGAGTTTGTTGATCGTTTCGATCATATGGACCGGAATACGGATCGTGCGGGCTTGATCGGCGATGGAACGTGTGATCGCCTGACGGATCCACCATGTCGCATAGGTGCTGAATTTATAGCCGCGGCGGTATTCGAATTTATCGACCGCTTTCATCAGGCCGATATTCCCCTCTTGGATCAGATCAAGGAATTGCAGGCCGCGATTTGTGTATTTCTTGGCAATAGAAATCACCAGACGCAGGTTCGCCTCGACCATTTCTTTTTTCGCGATGCGGGCTTCTTTTTCGCCCTTTTGCACTTGGTTCACGATGCGGCGGAATTCGGAGATATCGACGCCCACATATTGACCGACTTGCGCCATATCGGCGCGCAGGTCTTCGGCCTTGCCCTTGTGCTTTTCAATGAAGGTTTTCCAGCCGCGACCCTCTTCCTTTGCGATCTCGTCGAGCCACATCGGGTCCAGTTCTGCACCGCGATATTTGTCGATGAATTCGCGGCGGTTGATGCGCGATTGGTCGGCCAGTTTGACCATGCCGCTGTCGATCTGCATGATCCGGCGGTTGATGCCGTAAAGCTGGTCAATCAGCGCCTCGATCCGGTTGTTATGGAGGTGCAGGCTGTTGACTTGCTCGACCAATGTCTTGCGCAGACGTTGGTAGGATTTTTCGTTTTTATCGGTGAAGCTGCCATCATCGTTGATGGTGGCCGAGATGCGTTCATCTTGCATCGCAGACAGTTTGTTCCAGTTGCGCGCGATTTTCTTTAGTGTGTCGAGGACTTCGGGCTTGAGCGTCTCCTCCATCGCGGCAAGCGATAGGTTGGCTGCTTCATCCTCGTCATCATCCTCGTCTTCGTCATTGGACAGGGGATTGCCGTCGGCATCCAGCTCTTCCTCATTCGGTTGCGGGGGACGGGCGGAGGTCACGCCGCCTGTGTCGATGATGTTCTCTTCGACATCATTGTCCATCGTGCCAGAGAATGTGGTTTCCAAATCAATCACGTCGCGCAGCAGGATTTCTTCGTCCAACAATTCGTCGCGCCAAATGGTGATCGCTTGGAAGGTTAGCGGGCTTTCGCACAAACCTTCGATCATGGTTTTGCGGCCAGCCTCGATCCGTTTGGCAATCGCAATTTCGCCCTCGCGGCTGAGCAGTTCAACAGAGCCCATTTCGCGCAAATACATGCGCACCGGATCATCGGTACGGTCGAGCTTTTCTTGACCCGTAGCGGCAACGGCAACCTCTTTGGTGCCTGTATCGACAACCGCGACCTCGCCTTTGTTTTCTTCATCATCGACCTCGTCGGCCTCGATAATATTGATGCCCATCTCCGAGAGCATCGCCATCACATCTTCGATTTGCTCAGAGCTGACTTGATCAGGCGGTAGGACGTCATTTAACTCGTCATAGGTGATGTAGCCCCGCTCGCGCGCCTCGGCGATCATCTTTTTGACCGCTTCTTGGGACATATCGCCCATACCCTCTTTGGCGTCTGCGTTCTGAGGCGTGTCGTCTTTTGCCATGATGGTGGCTCCTAAACTTGGGGCGATTGGGCCCTGATTCTCGAATCACTTGTCCCGATGAGCCGAATCAACACATTGATTCGGTGATTCGCAATGGGTTTACGGCGAAATCCTAAAATTTTGATCTCGATTCGCGCGCTTAACCTTTGTTCTTTTTCCAAACTTCACTGTCGATCAAGTGCTGCAAATGATCGGCTAGGCCTTCATCTGCACTGTCCTGCATCTCCTCGTCATCCTCTATCGCGCGCAAGGCTTTGCTGCGCGCTTTTGCAGCCTCGCCCAACCGCCATGTCAGCCCTTCATCAACCAAGCCTTCCATATCTTCCACCGCGTCCGCAATTTCTGTCCGCGCACCACGTAAGGCAGAGAGTTTAGACAATTCCTCGGCCAGTGTGCGCTCTGTTAATGTCGGATCGCTGCCCGGTTGTAGGTAAGGATGCGCAGCGATGGCGCGGGTTTTAGAAAGCGTTTTGAGCGGCGAGGTGCCAAGGATGGATGCCATTTTTTGATCCAGATAGTCTGTTGGATTATCGGTATCTAATGCGGTTTCAAGATGATCCAAGAGGGTGTTGAGACTTTTTTGCAAATCCGCGTTTTGGAATTCGAGTTTTTCGAATTGGGTTAAGTGCGTGCGCACCGCTTGGGGCAGGCGCAAGGCCGCCGTTAGGATCACTTGTTCGCGCAGGCGATCTGCGGCGGTATCGGCTTGGGCGAGTGCTGAGGATTTGGTATCGGCATGTGCACCTGCGGGACCAAGGCTGAGGCGTGGTTGATAACCACCCTTTGGGGCTTGGGTGTTTGGTTGGAACAGCTGCCGGCGTAGCTCTGCAATTGCAGATCCATAATGGCTGCGGATGGATTTGTCTTTGATTTTGAAAATCGCCTCGCGCAGGGCTTTGTCGAGAGTGGCGCGGCGTTCGGGGCTGTCGAGCGATTTGCCTTCGGTTTCGCGGCGCCACAGTAGATTGACCATCGGCGCAGCACCGCCCAGCAGTTCCGCCATCGCCTCGCGCCCATTGGCTTTGAGAAAATCATCTGGGTCTTGGCCCTGCGGCATTAGGCAAAAGCGCAGCGATTTTCCCGCCTCTAACAAGGGAAGCGCCAAATCGATCAACCGCATCGCGGCGCGCAGCCCGGCGGTATCGCCATCAAGTGCGATGATCGGTTCGGGATGCACACGCCAAAGCATCTGAAGTTGGTTTTCTGTGATTGCTGTGCCAAGTGGGGCCACGGCTTGCGCGAAGCCGAATTGCGCAAGGGCGATGACATCCATATACCCCTCTGCCACGATTAGTTGATCGGCCTTGCCTGCCGCCTCGCGCGCGGGGCCGAGGTTGTAAAGCGAGCGTCCTTTGTCAAACAGGGGCGTCTCTGGCGAATTGAGATATTTCGCATTGTCATTGGGATCCATCGCACGCCCGCCAAAAGCGATGCAGCGCCCACGCGCATCGCGGATCGGGAAAATGATGCGGTTTCGAAAACGATCGTAAGGGCTGCGCCCGTCATCGGGTTTGCCCGCAAGTCCAGCAAGCACGATTTTTTCTTCTGCAACACCTTTGCCGCGCAGATGTTGATAAAGCGCATCCCGTTGCGCTGGCGCGAAACCAATCTCAAAAGTTTCTTGCGTTTTGGGCGGCAGGCCACGGCCACGAATATAGTCCCGCGCAGCGCTGGCAGCCTGAGTATTATATTGCAGTTTAAAAAATTGAACCGCTTGTTCCATAATATCAGTCAGTTCTTTATTGCGGTCGATCTTTTCTTGAGCGCGCGGATCACGGGCGGGCATTTGCAATCCCGCCTCGCCTGCCAGAATCTCCACCGCCTCGATGAAATTGACATTCTCGGTGCCCATCACAAAGCCGATCATGTCGCCTTTCTCCTGACAGCCAAAGCAATAATAATAGCCTTTGCGATCATCGACGTGGAAACTGGGTGTTTTTTCCTGATGAAACGGGCATGGCGCCCAATAGTCGCCCTTGGCCTGATTGGTCTTCTTGGTATCCCAAATCACCTTGCGACCCGCCACTTGGGCAAGGCTCAGACGATTGCGCAGCTCGTCAAGGAAACCGGGGGGCAGACTCATAAGGCGTAATATGATCTGCGCAAAGGGTGGGTGCAAGCATTTGCGCGCTGATTTACGATTTGCGAGACGGTGCGTGTTTTGTCGGCTTGGTAGATGCGGAATTGCGAAAACAGGCAAACAAGGAAACTTGTTTATGGGTATACTGGTTTTCTGGTTTTTTTTCATGTAAGGTGACATAGTTTTGAAGGTGAATTTGTTTGTTTATTTGAGGATTAAAGGGCGTGCTTTTTAGCTTTGAGTTGGCGCGTATCCTGATCATCGCTGATTTGGCAAAGCCGATTTAAACGTTAAATTTCTGTAAAAATGAAAATGAGAAAATGCATTTTCTCATTTTGAGGCCCTCTTTCTGAATGCTCCAAATGCCCAACCAAATCCCAAAAGCACCAGCTCTCAAAACCGGCCCAAAACCCTACTCTTCTGTGATCTGGATTTCCTGACGCAATGTCTGATCCAAATTATAAATCCGGATCACATTGTCATCGCCAACCACCGCGTACCAATCCGCGCCGCGCGTATAGGTCAGCGCTTTCACACCATCGGGCAAGGTAATTTCGGACAAACCGACCTCTGCCCCACCAAGGCGCATGACAAAAAGCCCAACAATGGTTACAAACCCCAAAATCATCACGATCATAAGCACAACAACCAAGCGGCGCAGCAGCTTTAGATGTGCAGGTTCAGAAATTTCGGGCGTTTCAGTCATGGGCGATCAAATCATCACAATAGTCATCGGCGAGAACCCCGCCCCGCGCTTTGATAAAGCTTTGGCCCAATTTGTGCCAGAAGAAGTTTCTTTGTCCCGTTCGCGCCTTGTGAAACTGATCGAAGAGGGCGCGGTGATGCACGACGATGCGCCCGTCAAACATCCAAAACATAAAGCAAAAACAGGCGACATCTACCGTGTTACCCTGCCCGCTTTGCGCGACTATGAAGATGCGCAGGCCGAAGACATTCCCCTCGACATTGTTTTTGAGGATGACGGCCTGATCGTGGTGAACAAACCCGCCGGCATGGTGACCCACCCTGCCCCGGGTTCTGAAACAGGGACATTGGTCAATGCACTCTTGCATCATTTCGGCGACAGCCTGTCGGGGATCGGTGGGGAGCGGCGCCCAGGCATTGTGCATCGGATTGATAAAGACACCAGTGGCCTATTGGTCATCGCAAAATCAGATGCCGCCCATCAAGGACTTGCACGTCAGTTCAAAGATCATTCGATCACAAGACGATATATTGCGATAACAAAGGCCGTGCCGGATCGCGCCGATCCCCGTTTGCGTGGGTTGCGCGGGGTTGGGTTTGAAGATGGTGGGGTCATTCGCATCGCGACCCATATGGAACGGCACAAAACCGACCGCAAACGTATGACCGTAACCGAAGCGACAGGCCGACACGCGATTACGCGTCTGAAAGTTATCGAACCTTTGGGCATCGCCGCATTATGCGAATGCCAGCTTCAGACCGGCCGCACACATCAAATCCGGCTTCATGCCTCTTATATTGGTCATGGGTTAATCGGTGATCCCGTTTACGGAAAACGGCGCAGCCTGCCCAGTGATATCGCGCAGGACTTCGCGTTGAATTTCCCGCGTCAGGCCCTGCATGCGGCTGTTTTGGGGTTCGACCATCCGATCACAAACGCGCCGCTTTTCTTTGAACAAACCATGCCCGAAGATATGCAGCAGCTTCTTACGACGTTGCGTAATTTTGCCTAGAAATAAGGCAAGAAATACTCTAAAATACTGATAAATATGAATTTTATCGAAATTCGTCATCACCGTGGGAATTCAAGCGTGAACTCTTAAAAATTACTTATAACTACTTATATATTGAGTAAGTTTCACAACGCGAAAGGACCCCCGTGAACTACGCAAATCTGCCAACGCCCAGCCCCGAACAAGGGCTTTCCTCTTATCTGCAAGAGATCCGGACCTTCCCGATGCTTGAACAGGAAGAAGAGTATATTTTGGCCAAATCCTGGGTGGAACATCAGGATACGTCTGCGGCGCATAAGCTGATCACCTCGCATCTGCGCTTGGCCGCCAAAATTGCGATGGGCTATCGCGGCTACGGTTTGCCCACGGCAGAGATCGTTTCAGAAGCCAATGTGGGTTTGATGCAAGCGGTGAAACGTTTTGACCCAGAAAAAGGGTTTCGCTTGTCTACATATGCGATGTGGTGGATCCGTGCTTCTATTCAGGAATTTATTCTACGCTCTTGGTCGCTGGTGAAAATCGGGACGACGTCGGCGCAGAAAAAACTGTTTTTCAATCTGCGCAAAGCCAAAAATAAAATTGGTGCTTTGGAAGAGGGCGATTTGCGGCCTGAAAACGTCAAGCAAATCGCGCATGATTTGAATGTGACCGAAGATGAAGTCATCTCGATGAACCGCCGTATGGCCGGTGGTGACGCCAGCCTGAACGCACAAATCGGCGATGGCGAAGATGGCTCTGCGGAATGGCAAGATTGGTTGGAAGATGAAGATGCCAACCAAGCGCGTGACTATGAACGTTCCGAAGAATTCCAAAAACGCCGCGATATGATGTATGAGGCGATGGATGTCTTGAATGAGCGCGAGCAGGATATTTTGGCAAAACGTCGGCTTCAATCCAAAGCGATCACGCTGGAAGAACTGTCGGGCGAGTATAATGTCAGCCGCGAGCGCATTCGCCAGATCGAAGTGCGCGCATTTGAAAAGCTGCAACAGCGGATGCGCGAACTGGCAGCTGAGGCGGGATTGCTCGAAGAGGCGTGATCTTGCCAAAGTGATCCCAAGTGCCGTTGATGGAGGTCAGCGGCGTTTTTCTCTTATCTAATTGTTCGCAATTTGCAGACAATTCGTTTCTCTTTGTTTTCTTGGCAGAACCAATAATTCAGCTACTTTAATACGAGTAAGCTGCAACGGATGCCAAAATGCCCAATGATACTGCGATAGACTATTCAGAGACGGATACCAAAGGCCGCTATAGCTTGTCGATGGCTGGTGGATCGGAGGAGGCGGAAATGACGTTTTCCAAAGCCTCGTCCAGTCTGATCATTGTCGATCATACCTATGTGCCTGATCATATGCGTGGTCAGGGTGTGGCCGATCAATTGGCGCAACGTTTGATCGAAGATGCCCGCAAAAAGGGACAAAAAATCATGCCGCTTTGCCCATTTTTGAACGGCTATATGGCACGCCACCGCGACACCCTGAAAAATGTATTGCAATAGGACAGAGATATGAGCTGGAACCCGACCCATAATCCAACCTGCCCGTCGACGGGCTTAGATGCGCTTGACACACTGGTCATCCCGCGTGCGCGCGACCTTGGCGGGTTTGAGGTGCGCCGTGCCCTGCCCGCACCCAAACGTCAAATGGTCGGGCCGTTTATTTTCTTTGATCAAATGGGCCCTGCGGAATTCATCACAGATGGTGGAATTGATGTGCGCCCGCATCCGCATATCGGGCTTGGAACCGTCACATATCTTTATCAGGGCGAATTTGAGCATCGTGACAGTATCGGAACCCATCAAATGATCTATCCCGGCGAGGTCAATTGGATGGTCGCAGGCCGCGGTGTCACCCATTCAGAACGTACCAGCCCGGAGACCCGCGCTGGCCGTCATAGCCTTTTTGGCATTCAAACCTGGATCGCATTGCCCGAAGACAAAGAGGAGATGGCCCCCGCATTTGAACATCACAAAGAGGCTGCCTTGCCCGTTATCGAAGAGGATGGCGTTACAGCGCGTCTGATCCTTGGCACTGCCTTTGGCGAGAAAAGTCCGGTCACTCTACAGTCTGAAACCTTCTATCTGGATGTTGTTTTGGCGGCGCATAAAACCGTTCCCTTGCCCGATGAGCATGAGGATCGCGGCATTTATGTGACCGAAGGCAGCATAGAAATTGCCGGACAAACTTTTGAAGCGGGACAGATGATGATCTTCCGCCCTGGTGATCCGGTCGCCGTAAAATCTGGCCCCATGGGCGCGCGTCTGATGTTGCTGGGCGGGGCAACCATGAATGAAAGCCGCTATATTTGGTGGAATTTCGTT
>JBCCGP010000093.1:0-8771 GCA_039029215.1 Pseudomonadota bacterium | reverse complement strand
GCGCAAAACCAAGACGCCCGCAATATGGCTGATCACCACCGGCACCGCCATCGCATGACTGATCGAAATCATCAACAGCACCGCAGGCAAGACGAAGGCCAACACAAATCCAATCACCCGAAGCTTCATCGCATGCTTGCGTCCAACGACATGAACCATCTCGCTGAGCAAATAATTTGTGCCCGTATGCGGCGGTTCAAACTGACGCACAGCACCAATCCGGCCCAACCCGGTCGCCGTCTCGATCGTCGATCCCCGCGCCGCAAAGCGCTTGTCACCCATGACCCAAGCCAAAATCTGAGCAATGGCCGCAACGGCAAATCCAATCATCGCTATTCTGATTTGACCCGTCATCAAGGCCCCACCGGCAAGCGACAAGGACAGCAAAAGAAATGGCGTATTCCAATGGTTCCAGCGCGGAATGGTCGCAAGCTGCGCATAGATCATCGAGGTCGTAAAAACCGTCACGATACAAAGCGCGGCCGCCAACCAACCCAAAGGCGCAAGATCAACAGAGAAGAAGATTTTTCCAATCGCATAAAGCCCGGTCACGCATAACGCTGCGACAGCACAGATCCCTTCGCGCGAGAGCCAGCTCGACCGCCATTGGCTAAAAGCTTTGATCGCGTTTTTGGGATTGCCAAGATGGAAGGTCGACGAAATCAATCCCCCCACAGCGCAGGCATAGCCAATCGCAAAGAAGACAAAAGCGCTAAGGCCGTAGACATCCGGAAAGCCCATCGCAAGAAACGCAAGCATGCCAAACCCAAGGCCGGAAAACACGGTGAAGATAATAACCGAAGGTGCGGGATGCATCAGACTTTCTCCAACACTTTATCAAGCCAGTTCAAGAAACCCGTCGGCGTCTCAGAGACAGGTTCCAAAAGTGGCGCCAACAAATCAATCTCGCGCGCCTGATCCTTTGGGCGGGGCGGCAGGTATTTATTGACAGGCTTCGTGCCAAGCTCTGGCATCAGCGCCATACCATCGCGTTCTGCAACCAGTTTCGAAACATCCGACTCTTCATCCCCCAAATCCCCAAAATGCCGCGCGCCTGCCGGGCAGGTCCGCACGCAGGCTGGCACGCGATCCTCTTCTGGCAGGTTTTCATTATAGATGCGATCCACACATAGCGTACATTTTTTCATCACGCCCGCCGCTTTATCAAGCTCGCGCGCGCCGTAGGGACAGGCCCAAGCGCACAGCCCGCAGCCCATGCAATCATCTTCATTGACCAGAACAATACCATCTTCGGCGCGTTTGAAACTCGCCCCCGTTGGACAGACGGTCACACAAGGCGCATCTTCGCAATGCAAACAGCTTTTGGGGAAATGCACGGTCTGCGCGGCACCACCGTCCATGGGCTGCGCCTCATAGGCATGGACCCTGTTTAGAAAGCTGCCCGAAGGTTCTGCGCCATAGGCGTCTTGGTCGGACAAAGGCACACCATAGTTTTCGGTGTTCCACCCTTTGCACGCAACAACACAAGCATGACAGCCCACACATGTGTCCAAATCAATGACAAGGCCAAGCTTGACCTCTGAGGGTTGTGGCAAACTGGTCATGCGCCCACCTTCCAAGCAAGGTCTTTTGGTCCCTGTCCAACCGGGCTTTGGATCGCATCAAATTCGGGTCCAACCTGATCTTGAGGGTCCACACGCTCTATCGACACTTTCAGATCAAACCAGGCCGCTTGTCCGGTGATTGGATCAGAATTCGCCCAGCGCAACCCGTCGCCCTTGGGCGGCAAAAGCTCGTGGATCAGGTGGTTAAGCAAAAACCCTTTTGTCGCTTCTGGCGCATCTTCGGCCAAAGCCCATGCACCTTTGCGTTTGCCGATGGCGTTCCACGTCCAAACCGTGTTGTCGTTCAATCCGGCCTGATGAGCGACGGGCACCACAATCTCGCCATGGGGTGAGGTGACACGGGCCCAATCGCCCTCGCTAAACCCTTTTTCTTCCCAAATCTTGGTCGGCAAATAAAGTGGATTGCGGCCGTGAATTTGGCGCAGCCACGCATTTTGCGTGCCCCATGAATGATACATCGCCATCGGTCGCTGGGTAAGCGCATGGATGGGATAAATCTCGTCCGTCGACCCATACCAAATCGGCAGCGGCTGCATCCGTTCGCGAACTTGATCGCGCAGATGCTCGGGGGGTTGGCGTTCGCCGACACCTTCGGCGGCAAGCTGGAACTTCCGCATTGGCTCTGAATACAATTGGAACAAATAGGGCGCGGGCGCATCGAAAATGCCCATATCCACCGCCCAATCCTGATAGGCATTGTTCCACGGCTTATAATACTGCGCCTCATCTGGAATATGTGACAGGAAGAATCCGCCATTTTCGATATATTTGTTTAGCTGGTCAGGATTGGGCGCGCCCCTACCCGCTTGGTCCCCATTGCCACGAAAACCCGCTAAGGGCCCTATACCCGGCTTGCGTTCGTGATTGACGATATAATCGGCGTAATCCTGATATTTCGCGCTGCCATCCTCGCTGGTAAAACCGGGGAGCCCCATTTTATTGGCAAGCTGTATCAGCACCGTTTGGAAGCCGCGCACCTCGCGATCGGGTTCAATCACGGGCCAGCGGATCGCGTCGGCTGCTGCTTCTGCCTCGCAAATCGGACGGTCGAGCAGGCTGATACAATCATGGCGCTCCAGATAGGTGGTATCGGGCAGAACCAAATCGGCATAAGCTACCATTTCTGAACTATAGGCATCTGAATAAATGATATTCGGGATCACATATTCACCTGTCTCATCTGTATCGGTCAGCATGTCGATCACGGCTTTGGTATTCATTGAGCTATTCCAGCTCATATTCGCCATATAGAAAAACAAAGTGTCGATCTTATAGGGATCACCGGCATAGGCGTTGGAGATCACCATATGCATCAGCCCATGGGAGGACATTGGGTTTTCCCAAGTGAACGCCTTGTCGATCCGTGCAGGCGACCCATCTGCGCAGAGCGCCAAATCCTCTGGCCCGCGGGTAAAACCCAGATGCGGACCATCAAGAGGTGTGTCAGGTGTGACCTTACAATGGGGTTTTGGATGCGCCTCGATCGGTTTTGGGTAAGGTGGTTTGAAGCGGAAACCACCCGGCACCTCGACCGAGCCCAAGATGATTTGCAAAACATGCAATAAACGACAGGTTTGGAAACCGTTCGCATGGGCCGAAATCCCACGCATCGCGTGGAAAGAGACCGGACGCCCGATCATTTCGTCATGCGTCTCACCCCGAAAATCAGTCCATTTTTGTTTCAGCCGAATTTCTTCTTCGAATGCTGTGATGGCCAATTCTGCGGCGAGACGTTTGATCTGTTCGGCAGGGATCCCGCAGTGCTCGGTCACTGCATCGGCAGAGTTTTTGGGATCCAAATAAAGTTCTGCCATTTTGTGGAATACGGTGACATGGCTGATGCCTGCCTTGCGGATTTGACCGTTCAGATCAGGCCGGACGCCTTTTTTATCAAACGGTGCGGGCTTTCCGGTTTTGCGGTCAATGACCAATTCCTTGCCCGCCTTGTCGCGCAAAAATAGCCCATAAGTGTCCGACTTTGGATCACCATCAATCAGGACTGGTGCATTTGTATATTGCGCCAAATAATGCAGATCGATCTTGCCAGCCTTCATCAGTTCATGGATCAGTGCGGTGATAAACAGGCCGTCTGTGCCCGGCGTGATGCCCACCCATTCATCGGCAATCGCGTTATAGCCCGTGCGGATCGGATTGACGCCCACAACCTTTGCACCGCGGGCCTTAAGCTTTCCAAGCCCTATTTTTATGGGGTTGCTGTCATGATCCTCGGCCACGCCAAAGATCATAAACATCTTTGTACGATCCCAATCAGGTTGGCCAAATTCCCAAAACGCCCCGCCCATCGTATAGATGCCAGCCGCCGCCATATTGACCGAACAGAAACCGCCATGGGCGGCATAATTCGGTGTACCAAAATTTTGCGCCCAAAAGCTGGTAAAGCTTTGGCTTTGATCGCGGCCGGTGAAAAACGCGAGTTTCGATGGATCATTGCGCCGGATCATCAACAGGCGATCGGCGGCGATCTCCAAGGCTTCGTCCCAGCTGATCTCCTCAAATTCGCCCGATCCACGCGGGCCGACACGCTTGAGAGGCGCACGCAATCTGGAGGGCGCGTTTACTTGCATGATCCCAGCAGAGCCTTTGGCGCATAGCACGCCCTTATTGACCGGATGATCGCGATTGCCCTCGATATAGGCCACTTCGCCATCTTTCATATGCACATTGATCCCACACCGACAGGCGCACATGTAACATGTGGTTTTACGAATTTCGTCAGAGACCTTTGGCGAGGTATCTAAAACAGGTTCTTTATGCATGAGAAGATCTTCCTTCCCGCAGACCATAGCGAGTGACGGATTTGGATGCACGCATTTTGCGACAGGATTTTGTCGCATGGTGATGAAATGGTCTCAAAAATTTAAAAGAGCCGCCCCCCCACCGGTACATCTTGATCGGGGCCAAGCAAAACAACCTCGCCTTCTTGATCCGGTACGCCAAGCACAAGGATTTCGGACATGACGGGACCAATCTGGCGCCGGGGGAAATTGACAACTGCCATGACCTGTTTGCCGATCAGACTCTCGGGGGTATAATGTTTTGTGATTTGGGCAGAGGATTTTTTCTGGCCAATGTCGCCCCCGAAATCAACCCAAAGCTTAATGGCTGGTTTTCGGGCCTCTGGAAACGGTTCAGCGCGGGTGATTTTGCCAAGGCGGATGTCGACTTTTAAAAAATCATCGAAGGTGATTTCGGACATTGCATTTTCCTTACAGCTTGGAATTTGGAAGCATTCAAGGCAAGATTTTTGGCCCAAATTGCAAAACAGGTAAACAAGTTTTCTTGTTTACCTGTTTTCAGGTTTTCTGGCACATTAAAAAAGAGTTTTTTGAGGCGCTACGCCCGCCCGTAAGCTTCCGATATCGCCACATCCAAACAGCGCTCTGCGCTCTCGCTGCCCCAGCAGGCCAGCTGAAAGGCGGGATAAAACTGCTCGCATGCAGAGACCGCGCGATGCATCATTTGATCAATCTGCTCAGCACTTGCAACAACGCCGCCTGTGCACACCAACCCATAGCGATAAACCATCAGCTTTTGTGCATCCCAAAGTGAAAAGCCACCCGTCCAACACCGATCATTGACCAAGTTCAAGACATGATAAAGCTTGCCCACCCGATCCTTTGGTGGTTCCATCTCAAAACTGCAAATCATCCGCAAACATTCGTCAAATTGCGACCAAGCAAGCGTCACAGAATAACTACGCCAAGAGCCTTCAACGACCATGGCAATTTGATCATCGGCAATGCGGTCAAAATCCCAGTCACGGGTTTCGGCCAAGTTTTCAACGATGTCGATGGGGTGAATGTCCGTATTTTCGATAAGAATATCGGTTTGTGGCATCTGCTCTTCCCTGTATCGGCCCCCTCTATATTCTGCGGGGAGCTCTAAACTTCGGGGATTATGACGTTCCCCTTACTAGATATGGTGTGCTGATTTGATCATTGTGTAAAGAAAAATCTTTCGGAAATAAGCAATTTGCGGGATTTCCACAGGTTATGCTGAAGTGATTGCTGGTTTTTAAGGCAGTCGGCGGGGTTATTGTTGTGGAACACCCAACAAAGAGGGAATTTCGCTGCTTTGCTTAAGCGCCCAGATCAATTCGTTTTGATCTGCATCGGTTAAGCTGCGTGAAGCGACCGAATTTGACAGCGGCAAACCGGCGCGCAGATCTTCTAATTGTTGGGTCAAAATGCGTTTGATGAAGATTTTATAGGCGGCATCCAAATTCTCTACATGATGCGCATCCAGGCCACCTTCTTCATGCGCGCCTTTTAGGCGTTCAGGTGTCGCGCGTGCAGACACGCCATGTTGCAACGCCAAAACGCGGGCCGCAGAAAAAATCGGCATTATCCCCCCGGATTTCAGATCAACGCGCCCCTCATCAGTCCGCAAGCGATTGAAAAGTCCCAAGGGCGCCTTAAACTTGGCGGCATTCATCGCCATCGCTTGTAAAAACCGTCGTGCAGATTTTGCTTGCGCTAAGGCTTCTGATTGAAGGGTTGCGACCATGTCCACCGCGCCATGCACACCCAGCGCATCAAAAAAGATATCGCAATGTAGGATATCTTCGGGCTGGGAACGGCTTATCCAATCATGGGTTTCGGTTGCCCATGCAGTATCAGTGCGCCGCCAGTCCGCATTCGCGCCCATAATCCCGCCCTTGCAATACTGCACACCAACGGCATCGAGAATATCCGCGACCTTCTGGCCAAACTGCTGAAAATATACGTCATTCTCAACATCCTTCGCACTGCCCTTGAAAATAATCGCATTATCCTGATCCATCGCCAGCATCGATTCCCCACGCCCACCAGAGCCTAGAACCATCATCGCATAGGCAACGGGTGGTTTGCCCTTCCCCTCTGCCTGCATTTCCATCTCGGCCAACTCGCAGGCGCGGCCTGTCAGGGCTTGAAGCTCGCGCGATATGAAATGTGCAACCCGCCGCGGCTCGACATTTTCGCCCAGCAAAGCGCGCGTGACCTCTATCAAATTCGGCCAAACTGTTCCCAATTCTTCGCGCGATCCAGCGGTTCGGATGTCGCGATCGAAAGAAATATCATCCAGCGCGCGTTGCCCAATCAAGTCTTTGGCCGAAACCGCACCCACCAAGGCACCTGTTTCATCAATCACACCGACATGCCGTTTGGCGTCTGGACCAAAATGATCAATCGCGCGGTACAACATTTCATCCTGTGCGATCAGCGGAAGTGGAAATTCTGTCGCCGAAGCTAATCGCAACTGCCGCCAGTCGCCTACATGGTTTGCAATCTGATCCAAAATCGCATTTTGGGTGGCAATTCCATATGTTGTGCCATCTTTGACAAAGACAGAGCTGTAGCCTTTCGAGACCATTTTAGGAACAATGGTTTCAAGACGCGCATTTGGTGGGGCAACCCAAGCGGGGCTGGTCATCACCTCGGCCACGTTATGGCGATAAGCAAAGCTGTCAATTTGGCGCTTTGGTTCAGATTTATATATCGCAGGGCCCGTTTGCCGATCCGAGATGCGTTCCGCTTGTGCAAGGGATCGAATACCTTTCGCTTCTAAAAGTGGGATAAGTTTTAAGAAAACCGCGCCGGTAATCTGCGCATCCGCAAGTGCACGGTGGCGATCCGTGGCGGCAACACCCAACCAACCTGCAATGGTTTCTAACGCATAGTCGGGCAAGTTTGGACGCAGGAATTCAACCAGCTCTTGAACGTCCAAGATACGCGGCGCACCGAATTGTATATCTCGGCGTTTGTGTTCTGCCTCAAAAACGGCGACGTCAAAATCGATTGAGAATCCGATCCACAAAGCATCCTGCGCCCAGTTTGCAAAATCGGTCAACGCAGTTTCAAACACTGGTGCATCGACAAGATCTTTATCCTGAAGACCATGAATTTTGCTTGATTGAGCAGGTATTGGGATATCTGATTTAATCAGTGTCTGAAAAATATCCTCTTGATCAAGTGATCCCGACGTCAGACGAACAGCACCGATTTCAATCAAGCGATCTTTTTGGACATTTAGACCTGTGGTCTCTGTATCAAGAATAATTGCATCAAGTGAGCCAAGCCGACCGGCTGATATACCACCGGCTGCGCGGCCAAAGCTCATCCGCGCGCGATCATGGCAGCAAGCCGGGGCGCATCAAGGCGTTTGACCAATTGCGCGCGCACGTCGTTCCACTTCAGACGCACAGAGTTTCCAACGATGATTTTATCCTGCTCTTTGAATTCTTCGGACACAGGTGCGAATCGAACGATGTCGACCTCGGAGGGACGAAATGTCTTGTAGATATCCATCAAATCGGGCCATTTCGCGATTTTAACACGCCCCTTGATACGCGATACGCCATCTTTGATCACGGCGTCCGAAATTTCTTTGCGCGGATAATCCGCCAAGCCGTCGTTCAACCGCTGCTCGTAAACCTGCAGCGTAAAGGCTTTCGCCGTTTTTCCATCTAGTTGACCGTCGCGCACCAGACGCGCGACAGAATAAAGTAAAATATCCGCCAAACAGGTTGAAAACAATCGTGCCGCCGCATCTTGAATCGCTGGTGAAAAAACCTCATCTTCGAACAAAACCCGATGTTTTGTTCCCATTCTGGTCTTCAAGTAACCAAACAGCGTAACCTGCGCGACATGCGAGGCGCGCGTTTGACAAAATTCAGCCAAATCATCGGGCGAGGCAAAAGGTTCACTTTTAAGCCGCATAAAAAAGGCTTTGACGGGTTTTACCAGAAAGTTATCAACCGCCGATTGAAGCATAAATTCACCGATTTTTTTGTTCATATTTCGAGCAGATACGATCAGAAAACAAGCCCATAAATTGTTGCGATGTGAAGCAATTCACGATACTGTGACGTTAGGTAACGCCGGAGGGGCGTTGCTGTGTACACAAAACAAAACTCTAAAGGGAGGGGACTATGGCGGATAAAAAATCCGAAATACGTGCTCGCCATTGGGAGAAGACGAGAAATCTAACGATCTGGGTATTGATTATCTGGGCAATTTTCTCGTTTGTCGTCCATTGGTTTGCGGGTGCCTTGAACACGATGTCGTTCCTTGGCTTCCCGCTTGGTTACTACTTTGCAGTGCAAGGTTCGCTGGCCATCTTTGTTATCCTGATATTTGTGCAAAACAGTATCCAAGATAAGATCGATGACGAAGCGGGACTTCG
>JBCCGP010000092.1:0-8819 GCA_039029215.1 Pseudomonadota bacterium | reverse complement strand
CGCAAGCATGCGATGAAGCTTCGGGTGATTGGATTTGTGTTGGCCTTCGTCTTGCCTGCGGTGCTGTTGATGATTTCGATCAGTCATGCGATGGCGGTGCCGGTGGTGATCAGCCATATTGCGGGCGTCTTGGTTTTGCGCTGGCTGTTCTTTGCAGAGGCCGAGCATGTGGTGGGCCTTTATTACGATCAAAGATAATCTGTCCAAGGTTGGACAGAAACCTATCCCTTTGAAATAATACAATTTTTTGAATCTTATGGTTTGGCGCCTAGGTCTCCGCCTCTTGTAAAGTTACAGCTTGAGTGAGATGCTTAGGTGCACTTAGGAGCGTGGCTTTGATCTTTGATTATGTGATTGTGGGCGGTGGATCTGCAGGTTGTGTTCTGGCCGCGCGGCTGAGCGAAGACCCCAAGACCACTGTCTGTCTGATCGAGGCAGGTGGCGGCGGCAATCATCCTTTGATCCGCATGCCAATGGCGGTTGTGCCGCTTGTGCGTGGAAAACCGAAAATCAGCAATTGGGGCTTTCATACCGTGCCGCAAAAAGGCCTGAACGGGCGGCGCGCTTATCAGCCGCGTGGAAAGGCGTTAGGAGGGTCGAGCGCGATTAATGCGATGCTGTATATTCGCGGGCAGCGCCAAGATTATGACGGTTGGGCCGATCTGGGCTGCGATGGCTGGGATTGGGACGCGGTGCTGCCCTATTTTAAACGCGCGGAAAATAATGCCGCATTTGCCGACGACATGCACGGCACGGATGGTCCGTTACATGTCAGCGACCAAAAAGAGGTGCGCCCGATGACAGAAGCCTTCGTTCAAGCGGGCCTAGAAATGCAGCACCCGCATCGGGCTGACTTTAACACAGGTAACAATCATGGCGTGGGCCTATATCAGGTCACACAATTTCATGATGCGCAGCGAAATGGTGTACGGGCCTCTGCCGCGCTTGCCTATCTTGTGCCGCATCTGTCGCGTCCGAATTTGACGGTGCTGACCCATGCCCGCGCAGAGCGTATTTTATGCGATGGCAAGCGCGCGACCGGTGTAGTGCTGCGCCAGCGCCGCGAGACACGGTGCATTGAAGCGCGGCGCGAGGTTTTGTTATGCTCTGGCGCGATCCAATCCCCGCAACTTTTGCAACTTTCAGGCATTGGACGTGCCGAAGATATCATGCCCCATGGGATTGATATGGTGCATGAACTGCCAGGCGTGGGGCAGAATTTGCAAGATCATTTGGATTTGACTCTGATTTATCGCACCAAAGATCGGAATAATTTTGGGCTAAGTTTGCAGGGTGGCGCGCATGTTCTACGCGAGATTTTGCGGTGGCGCAAAAACGGCGTTTCGATGGCGGCCTCGCCCATCTCCGAAGGGGCGGCGTTTCTAAAAACCGATCCAGCGCTTCATCGTCCTGACATTCAATTGCATTTCCTGATCGCGCTTGGAAATGACCATGCTAGAAACCTGAAGCTTGGTCATGGGTTTACCTGTCATATGTGCCAGTTGCGGCCCGAAAGCCGCGGCCATGTCACACTTCAAAGTGCCGATCCAATGGCCGATCCCTTGATTGATCCTAATTATCTATCCAACCCAAATGATCTGGATGTGATGATCAAAGGGGCAAAAATGATGCGCGATATTTTAGAGGCGCCTGCGCTGAAACCCTATCGCGGTGCGCTCATGTTTGGCGCAGATAAGATCAAAACAGATGCAGATTGGGACAGATATATTCGCGCCAAGGCCGAGACGATTTATCATCCCGTGGGCACATGTAAGATGGGTCGTGACGAGATGGCGGTCGTGGACCCAGAGTTGCGTGTTCATGGTATGGATGGGCTGCGGGTTATTGATGCCTCCGTCATGCCGCGGCTGATATCAGGCAATACAAATGCGCCTACGATCATGATTGCGGAGAAGGCGGTGGAAATGATCAAGGAGAAACAGCGGGCCTAGGTTTGTGCCGGTTTTGGCGCGTGTGTGAAAGCGCATAGATTCTTGCGCGGAGATAGATGACGAGCGCGCTCGTTTGCCGCATTTGATAGAAATCCGAGGCGCAAAAAACCTGTAAACCGGAAAACAAGGAAACTTGTTTATGGGTTTACTGGAAAACCGGTTTTCTTGACCACGAACTGTCAAATCATTTGGTAGAAAACAGACTACGAATGGATCGTTTTTTGCGCCTGATCCATCAGTGCCTTTCGGCGCGTCAGGAATGTTTGGTGGGATGCCTCTGACCCGTCATGGTAAGAGCCAAAGACCTTGTCCCACGGGACCTCGAGCGAGCCATAGTTACATTCAAAATAGCGATGATGCATTTGGTGGTGAAAGTTGCCCAGTTCCAGACTGCGTTTATCTTTGATCAGAAGCGCATCAAAACCCGCATGGCTTGTCGCGGCTGTCAGCGCCTGATGCTGCATATGAAACAGGATGAGTACTGGATGGGCCGCGATCATCCAATGGAGCAAAACAGAGCTGAAAAACATCAGATGTTCAATCGGATGCATCGACAGGCCCGACCATGGCCCAATATTGGTGTTCCGATGGTGGAGCTTGTGGGCGATCTTATAAAGCGGGGACCAATGCAACGCGCGATGGATCCAATAGAAATGGAAGGAAATCCAAAGCGGTGTCAGCAGAAACATCGCGATAAGCCAAACCGGGTTTTCGGCCCACCATAGGATTGGAACATATCCATTTGCCATGCCCCAGAACATCACCACCTCAAAACCTGTCCAGAAAAAGACGCCGCTGGTGAGTGTCCAAAACATATTGTCATGGGTTTGGTTTTTGAAGGTGAAGACCCGGCCCTTGTGACGGATGTCACGCGGGTCGAATTTAAGCTGATCTTTTTGACTGCGTTTCACATGCAGCAAAAGATGCAGGCCGCCTGCCACGGCTGTGATCAGGGCAGCATTGCGCAGGAACATTCCCGCGATCCAGTTGAAGTCCAAGGTCTTTGTGGTCTCGAGTGAGGGGTGAAAATACCACCATGTTAATGTTGCCAGCGCCACAAGGATCAGATTTTCGCCGAAGGTGAGCCATCGGTTTGCAAACCATCTCAAAATAGCTGTGGGATGCGGCGGCCATTGGAACAGTGGTGAGGTCGAAATCGGTGTTTCTGGCCGATAATGCCATTGCTTTTCAAAGCGGCTTTGGGGGGTGTCACTCATATATGCAAGTGAAGTCTATTTCGGTTGCTTTTGGAAGAGTGAAAATGAAGGCGCTTGCGCGCCTGCTTTTTTGGGACCCGCCCACCCACCCCAAACTGGGTGGGCGGGCATATAGGCATAAGGGATCGTATATGCGATCCCTTTCAAAATCTAGGATACATTCTCCAGCGACACGTCCAGCGCATGCGCGAAGCTTTTCGCGCTTGAGCTCATGGACAGAAGCAAAAACTGATCAGCAGCCTCTTTAACAATCACCGCGCCCATATGTTCCAAATCGGTCCGCGCTGTTCCGCCGATCGGCATGCGCAGATCCACTTTCGACAAACGTTCCAAAGCTTCTGCAGCTTTAGGCCCTGACAAGCGCAATTGGATCCAGCCATCAGTGATATCAGTGATGTAGGTCTTTGCGCCTAGCGTCTTTGTCGATTTCACACGCCCCTCAATAATTGCGAAGGCCTGATCGGCTTGCGTCGAGACCAGCCGGATTTTCTTATCTTTCGATTGGCTTGATTTTGTAGGTGTGGGATAGGTCGCCCCGAAATGGGTTTTGATCGCGGTTTTCGCTGCCGCCTCTTTGCCATTTGGCAGCGCCAGCGCCAGAAGCGTTGTATTTGTGACCTCCGAGAGCACTGTGCCGCCAATCTCTTTTTTCAGACCGCCCAGCAGCGGTTTTGCAAGAAGCTTATCCACGTTGCCGCCCTCCTTCTGGATCATACATATGGTTCGAGATGACCTTGCACAGCACATCGCGCCCGCGCAGCCCGTCCCAAGCGCGGATCATCTCGCCATGTCGGTCGCGCCCGCGTTTTAAGAACCCAAGCGAGACATAGGAGTCAAACGTCGGCGAATAACAGCTCGAGGTCACCCAACCTTCGTCATTTTCGGTTGTTGGCGCCGTCCCTTCGGTCACGAAATGCGAGCCCGCCATGGGCTGCTCTTGCGGATCAACGGGCAGCACACCGACCAGATGAATTTGATCGTCGGCCATCATCATCTCGCGTTTACGCATGACAGAGCCGATATAGTCCTTCTTGTCGGATGTCATCATACCAAGCCCGATATTCAGCGCGGTTGTCTGACCGGTCAACTCGTTACCGGTGACGTGACCCTTTTCGATCCGCAGCACGCCAAGCGCCTCGGTGCCATAAGGTGTCACATCAAATTCCTTGCCGGCCTCCATCAACGCGCGCACCAGCGCATCGCCGTAACGCGTGGGCACGGCCACCTCGAAGGCGAGTTCGCCCGAGAAGGAGATGCGGAACAGACGGCCCGGGACGCCTGCCACGTTGACCTCGCGCGCGGCCATGAAGGGGAATGCGTCATTGGACAGATCAGTATCAATCAGCTTTTGCAACAAGGCGCGGCTGTTGGGGCCGGCAACGGCGAATTGTGCCCAAGCGTCCGTTGTCGACATCATATGCACATCCAGATCGGGCCACAGACATTGGCGTGCGAATTCCATTTGGCGGTAAACAAGCACGGCATTGGCCGTTGTTGTTGTCATTACAAAATGATTTTCGTTCAGATGCGCCGTGGTGCCGTCATCATAACAAATCCCGTCCTCGCGCAGCATTAGGCCGTAGCGCGTGGCGCCCAGTTTGAGTTTTGCAAATGCATTGGAATAAATGCGGTTCAGGAAGGTGGCGGCATCTTTGCCTTTGATCTCGATCTTACCAAGCGTGGAGACATCGCAAATCCCGACCGAGGCGCGCACGGCCAAGGCTTCGCGGTCGACGCTTTCGCGCCATGTTGTCTCGCCCGCGCGTGGGAACCATTGAGCACGCATCCAATTGCCGACCTCGACAAAAACTGCGCCTTGTTCCTCTGCCCAAGCATTTGAGGGCGTCAGCCGCGTTGGATGAAATTCCATGCCCCGCTCGCGCCCGCCAAATGCGCCGATTGGAACTGGGGAGTAGGGGGGACGGAAAATTGTGGTGCCGGTTTCGGGGATAGACTTGCCCGTGGCTTCCGCCATCACCGCCAGACCCAGAACATTGGATGTTTTGCCCTGATCTGTGGCCATGCCAAGTGTTGTGTAGCGCTTCAGATGTTCGACGGCATGAAAGCCCTCTTTCTGGGACATTTTGATGTCTTTGGCGGTGACATCGTTTTGCAAATCGATCCACGCCCGCGCGCCTTTGCCCGGCGCATGCCAAAATGGTGTGATCGCAAATTTTTCGTCCTTTGCAGCTGGCAATTTCGTCGCTGGCGTTTTCATCCCAAGGGCTTTGACAATCTTCTTGGCCTCTGCATCGCCTGCTTTCATCGCTGCGGCCAAGGTCATCGACCCATTTGCGGCACCTGCCACGCTCATACCCACTGGCATCTCGCCACCTGGAACGAAGCCGGCGATTTTTTCATTCCAAACCGGACGTCCGCGCTGATGGCATGTCAGATGCACATTGGGCGACCAACCGCCCGCTACGCCCAAACAATCGGTGTTGATGGTCTGACCATTCGACAATTCTATCCGGTGCAAGCCTTGACGCCCGCTTGTGTTGATCACATGTGCGCCGGTTACAATCATTGCACCGGGCACATTTGCACGGGGCGCTTTGTCGCGTGTATCAATCACAGCGACAATATTGCCGCCCGAAGCTGCAATATCTTCCGCCGCCTGCCAGCCACTGTCATTATTTGTCAGGATCGAAATCGCCTTGCCACAGGCAACGCCGTAGCGGTTTGCATAGGCGCGCACAGCACCTGCCAGCATCACGCCGGGGCGATCATTATTCGGAAAGGCAATGGCGCGTTCGGTGGCCCCCCCACACAGAAGCGCACGTTTGGAATAGATGCGCCATAGGACTTGGCGCGGTTTGCCATCTGAGGTGGGCAGGTGATCCGTCTTCCGCTCTAACGCGCCATAGATGCCGTGGTCATAGGCGCCAAAAACGGTCGTGCGCGTGTACAGCCGCACATTCTTCATCTTGCTCAATGTGCTTAGCGCGGCTTCAACCCAATCAACCGCCGCCATACCGTCGATCTCATGCGCCTCGCCCAACAGACGCCCGCCCATGCGGAAATCCTCGTCCATCAAAATGACATCTGCGCCCGCCTTGCCCGCAGCAAGGGCGGCGGCCAAACCACTTGGACCCGCGCCGATGATCAACAGATCACAATGCAAGAACCCCTTGTCATAGGTATCTGGATCTTCTTCCATCGACAGGCGGCCAAGTCCTGCACTCGACCGGATGACCGGTTCATAGATCTTTTCCCAAAAGCTTTTGGGCCACATGAAGGTTTTGTAATAAAACCCTGCACCCAAGAATGGGGCAAATAGGTCCGTGACAGACATCAAATCCCATTTTACCGAGCCGCGATGGTTTTGGCTGGTTGCCTCTAACCCCTCAAACAGCTCTGCCGCAGTGGCGCGTGTATTGGGTTCTTGATGCGCGCCTTTGCGCAACTGCACCAAGGCGCTTGGTTCCTCTGACCCGGCGCTGAAGACCCCGCGCGGGCGGTGATATTTGAAGCTGCGCGCGACCAAACGTTCGCCATTTGCCAAAAGGGCAGAGGCAAGTGTGTCCCCTTCATAGCCTTGATATGTTTTTCCATTCCATTGGAAATTCAACGGGTTATCGCGGTTAATTAATCCGGTTTCGAGACGGGTCATTTTGCGCCCCTCCCTTTCTTACGGGCAACATCGCGGGCAAGCTCTACCGATTTAATCTCGTGTGTCAGCGTGTTGCGCGTGACCACCAACCAAGAACGATCCCCTTGTTCGTGATACCATAATTCGCGGTGCCAGCCCGCTGGATCATCACGTTCATAAACATATTCATACATTTTCTGATCTGAATTTGCGGCCATGCCATCGGGGCGTTCGATCAGGCTGGCATCACCCAGATAAACAAATTCTGCGGCATCGCGTGGGCCCAATAGAGGGTGGTTGATAATCATGTCTCTCGCTTCCCTCTAATGCAGGTTCGGCTGCGCGCCGACACCTTTTTCATCGATCATATTCCCGCGTTTGAACCGATCCAAACGCAGCTCTGTCGCGGTTTCATGGGGTTCATCCTTGGCCAGCAAATGGGCATAGCAATAGCCCGATGCAGGTGTGGCCTTGAACCCGCCATAGCACCAACCGCCATTGAAATAGAGCCCGTCAATATGGGTCTTGTCGATAAAGGGAGAGCCGTCCATGGACATATCCATCACGCCCCCCCACATGCGCAACAGACGCGCGCGACCGATCATGGGCATGATGCTCATCCCGCCGGCGCAGACATCTTCAACCACGGGCAAGTTCCCGCGTTGGGCGTATGTGTTATAGGCATCGATATCACCGCCAAAGACCAGCCCGCCTTTGTCCGATTGGCTGACATAGAAGTGACCAGCGCCATAGGTGATCACACCGGGCAGGACCGGTTTGAGACCTTCGGAAACAAAGGCCTGCAACACATGCGCCTCGATCGGCAGGCGCATGCCGGCCTTGGACATCACGCGGCTGGAATTTCCGGCGACACAGACCGCGATCTTTTTCGCCTTGATTGGGCCCCGCGCGGTGTCGACGCCCGTGCATTTGCCGTCTTTGATATGAAACCCTGTGACTTCGCAATTTTGGATAATATCGACACCATGCTGGTCGGCGGATCGTGCATAGCCCCAAGCCACTGCATCGTGCCGCGCGGTCCCGGCACGCGGCTGCCACAGCCCGCCATTGATCGGAAAGCGCTCATTGTCGAAATTTAGATAGGGGCACATTTTGCGCACGCCCTCGCGATCCAGCAGCACCGCATCGGCACCCGACATCAGCATCGAATTGCCGCGTCGCGCATAAGCGTCACGCTGTCCATCAGAGTGGCTTAGGTTAAGGATGCCGCGCTGTGACATCATCGCGTTGTAATTGACGTCTTGTTCCAACCCTTCCCACAGTTGGAGCGAGAGTTCATAGAAAGGTTGGTTGCCCGGCAGGTTATAGTTCGAGCGCACAATGGTCGTGTTCCGTCCGATATTGCCAGAGCCAAGCCAGCCTTTTTCCAGAACCGCAATATTCTTTTGCCCGAAATGCTTGGACAGGTAATGTGCGGTCGACAGCCCATGCCCGCCGCCGCCGACGATCACGATATCATATTCTTTCTTCGGCTCAGGTTCGCGCCAAACTGGGGTCCAGCCTGAATTGCCGGTCAGCCCCTGTTTGAGGATTTGAAAAGCGTTGTAGCGCATGCGGTATCCTTGATTGCGTTCAGTTGTGTTTCCCTTGCGGCGTGGATTCGGACTGCAAGGAAACCGACATTTTGGGGTGGTAAATATTATAAGGTGTTTTTTTGGATTGGGGTGTGGTGCGGGTGAGCGTCTTTGAAATCAGTTTATGACTCCGCACTTTAAATGCGCTTTGTGCCAAAACGCGTCAGCAATCAGGAGAGTGATGCGCTAATTCCGCGCCTTCTTCGACCATGGCAGTGGCGCGACGGGAATGCCATCTTCAATCAGTGCCTTGGCTTCATCAAGCTTTGCTTCGCCCCGAATGGCACGATCTGGCGCATCACCATCTGCGATCTTGCGCGCCTCGGTTGCAAAATTAGTGCCGACATCATCGGTATTGGCTTCGACATGTTTGCGCAGTTCGGCCATCGCTTGTTCGGCGGGCGAGGCGGGTGCGCTTAACGGCCCCGCTTTGGACCGTGCTGGACTGACTTGTGGGGCTGAT
>JBCCGP010000091.1:0-9377 GCA_039029215.1 Pseudomonadota bacterium | reverse complement strand
TACGCCCAGTAATTCCGAACAACGCTAACCCCCTCCGTATTACCGCGGCTGCTGGCACGGAGTTAGCCGGGGTTTCTTCTACTGCTACCGTCATTATCTTCACAGTTGAAAGAGTTTTACGACCCTAGGGCCTTCTTCACTCACGCGGCATGGCTGGATCAGGCTTGCGCCCATTGTCCAAGATTCCCCACTGCTGCCTCCCGTAGGAGTCTGGGCCGTGTCTCAGTCCCAGTGTTGCTGATCATCCTCTCAAACCAGCTATTGATCGTAGACTTGGTAGGCCGTTACCCCACCAACTATCTAATCAAACGCGGGCCCATCTAATACCGATAAATCTTTCCCCCGAAGGGCGTATAAGGTATTACTCTTCGTTTCCAAAGGCTATTCCTTAGTACTAGGTAGGTTCCCACGCGTTACTAACCCGTCCGCCGCTCACCCGAAGGTGCGCTCGACTTGCATGTGTTAGGCCTGCCGCCAGCGTTCGTTCTGAGCCAGGATCAAACTCTCAAGTTGAAAAGCAATTACTTGCTTATCCTTAACGTTCGAACCTCTGCACATACTGTATCCCACCCTGGTAGGTGGGATCCGTCTCTGTTTGTTGTGCTTGGTTATCAAAGATAACCGAAAGCCATACAAACAGTGAAGCTGACATCTCATCATCGAACCGAAGTCCTAGAGACGTTGATATGCGAGAAGTAGTCACGTCGATAACGACCGATCTGCCCACATATCTCTTCAGATACTATCAATTTCAAAGAGCTGAGACACAAAAACTGACCGTAGCGCCCTGAAGTTTCTGGGCGCGCCCGCCGCTCGATGTCTCGTTTGTTACCGCGTTGGCCCGACGTTCATCACGCTGTGCCACTTCGGTGAGGGGGTATGTATGCCTACCATCAGAACTCCGCAAGTGGTTTTTTTATAAAATTTCCACTTTTTTTCGATTTTCTGCGGGGCATCCCCGTTATTCTGCCACCACGACCTGCTAAACCTGATTTTAAGCCGTGTCGGATGGTCTTGTTAGCACCATAAATCCCAAATTTCCAGTGTTTTGCGTGATTCCGAGTCGGATCGGCTGGGATGCGGGGCAACAAATTCAGAATCGGCTTAGAATCAAATGGAAATGAGTCGTAATTTCTACATTGGAAAAGCTGTATAAAACGGGCTGTGCATAGACCAAGCCCGCTTAAAACAAAAAAAGGCGGCCAAAAGGCCGCCCTTTCAAAATTTCTGAGTTTTAAACCCTACTGGCTTGCCGCCGCATCCACATCAATGGTCACACCTGGACCCATTGTGGACGAAAGCGCGATCTTTTTCATGTAAGACCCTTTGGCACCTTCTGGCTTTGCCTTCATAACAGCTGCCACAAACGCTTTCACATTCTCAACCAGCTTGGCTTCGTCGAAAGACGCTTTGCCAACACCCGCATGCACAACGCCTGCTTTTTCAACTTTGAACTGCACTTCGCCGCCTTTGGCTGCTTCCACGGCTGCTTTCACATCCGTTGTTACCGTCCCAACCTTCGGGTTTGGCATCAGGTTACGCGGACCAAGGACTTTACCCAGACGTCCAACGATTGGCATCATATCAGGGGTTGCAATACAGCGATCAAATTCGATTGTGCCGCCCTGAACGGTTTCCATCAAATCCTCTGCACCAACAATATCGGCGCCCGCCGCTTTGGCTTCTTCGGCTTTGTCGTCACGCGCAAAAACCGCAACGCGCATGGATTTTCCTGTGCCATTTGGCAGGGCCACCACACCGCGGACCATTTGATCTGCGTGACGCGGGTCAACGCCAAGGTTGACTGCGATATCGATCGTTTCATCAAATTTTGCACTCGCATTGGCTTTGACCAAGGCAACAGCTTCCTCGACAGTGACGTCTTGTTTGCCAACGAAAGCTTCGCGGGCAGTTTTTGTTCTTTTTCCAAGTTTTGCCATTGCTTAACCCTCCACCTTGATGCCCATCGAGCGCGCAGAGCCCTCGATGATTTTGCATGCGCCATCAAGATCAATCGCAGACAGATCTTTCATCTTCGCTTCTGCAATTTCTTCAACCTGTTTGCGCGTGACTGTGCCAACGGTTTCGCGGCTTGGCGTGTTTGCACCAGATTTCACCTTTGCGGCTTTCTTAAGATAGTAAGACGCAGGCGGGGTTTTGATATCCATGTCGAAAGATTTATCGACATAGTAAGAGATCACGGTCGGGCAAGGCGCGCCTTGCTCCATATCCTGTGTTTTGGCGTTAAACGCTTTACAGAATTCCATGATATTGATCCCGCGTTGACCCAATGCTGGGCCCACGGGTGGGGATGGGTTGGCCTGACCTGCAGGGATCTGCAGCTTCATTGTGCCAGCAAGTTTTTTAGCCATAAGATGGCCTCCTTTTGATCCAGCCAAGGGACGCTTCCCTTAGCGCTGTTGGTTGTGGTGCAGTTTGGATCAAGCGTGACCCGCACCTCCCACAAAGAGTGTTCTGTTGAACAAGGCCACGCTTTACGATGGGTCTGGAAGGATTGCAAGTGGCGCTGGTTACTTATTCACAGCGATCGTTAGACCGTGATGTTCCGTCATGCTGAACTTGTTTCAGCATCTCGCAGCAACGATTTCTTCATAATTTGGATACGAAAATCCAACTACCTAACGGTAAAAAGCAAATGAGAAATCAGTTCTACACCTATATCGTTACAAACAAACGGCACGGCACGCTCTATATTGGAGTTACCAATAATATTGAACGTCGCGCATGGGAGCATAAGTTGGGCTTAGGCTCAAAATTTACGCGCAAATACAAACTGCGCCGACTGGTCTGGTTCGAGGAATTCCCAACCGTTTTTGCAGCTATTGAAACAGAGAAACGCTTGAAAAATTGGCATAGGCAATGGAAAATAAATCTTATCGAAAGGTCAAATCCCGAATGGCATGATCTACTCTTGATCTCTTTTGGTAGAGATCCTGAAACAAGTTCAGGATGACGAAGCTATAACGCTTGTCATGCTGAACTCGTTTCAGCATCTTCGCCAAAGGCCCATCCATTCAACGAATACTCATCACCAATACCCTGCTCGTCCAAGACTATTAATGCCCGTTTGCAGCCGAACCCATCGCCATCGTTAACCTTCGCCTCATTTTATCCACACCGACGCGATACCGACGTAAAACCGACGCTTTACCGACGTGGCGAAAATCTCATTTTTATTGAAAATCGCGTTAATCTTAACGCAGCGCGCGCAACCTAAGACAAAGACAACTGCCCATGAAAATATAGGAAAGAGCACCGAACGCTCGCTTAATAATACAAACGCGCCCAAGTGCTATACTGGGCGCGTGAAATAATTTCGTACCGTCAACGGAGGTGTGAACCAAACAAATCAGCTCTGCTTATGCACCTGCGTATATTCCAATTCCACAGGCGTCGCCCGGCCAAAGATCGACACGGTCACTTTCAGGCGTGAGTTTTCCGCATCTACGTCCTCAACGGTGCCCGAGAATCCTTCAAACGGACCATCGGTTACATTCACCGTTTCACCCACTTCGTAGACAATCAAGTTGCGCGGATGTTCCGCACCTTCTTCGACGCGGTTTATGATCGCATTGACTTCGCTATCGCGCATCGGGCTTGGCTTGCCAGGTTGGCCCAAGAAGCCAGTGACGCGGTTTGTGTTGTTCACAAGGTGATAGCCCTTCTCGCTCATCTCCATGCGGATCAGAACATAACCCGGCATGAAACGGCGCTCGGTATTGACCTTTTTGCCTTTGCGGACTTCGACCACTTCCTCGGTCGGTACAAGAACCTCTTCAATCTCGTCTTGCATGCCCGCTTGCTCAATCGATTCACGGATCTGCTCTGCCACGCGTTTTTCAAAATTCGAAAGAACTGCAACGGAATACCAACGTTTCGCCATTTTAATCACGATCCTCTTTAAGCGCTGCCCGTATTACGAGGCGTGAGGCACTTGCCTCTTTGATCGCTTTCGCATTTTGGGAATGACCGCTCAATAGAGGGTTTTGAAATTTAAGACAAGACAGAACTTACCCATCGGCAGCGAAATTGGGGCGGGTGGGCGGGGATAAAAATAATGCCTGCACGCGAATGCGGGCAGGCGCAATTTCATAGCAGTTTAAAGGATATAAAACCTCAACCGATTGACAGGATCATCTCCAACCCAAACTTGACGATCTGATCGACAAGCAAAAAGAAAATCGCAACCAAAGTTGCCATAATCGCCACCATGATCGTTGTGACGGTTGTTTCACGCCGCGTTGGCCATACAACCTTGGCGATCTCTGCGCGCACCTGTTGCATAAACTGAACGGGATTAGAGCGTGCCATATTTTCGACTTCCTTTTAAACTCGACGCCCATCTTTAGAAGGTTCAGGCGATACTGACAAGGGCTAGCCTTTTTCGGCCTCTGCGATGATTTGATTGATCACATCTTTATCGACAAATCCTGGGACCAAACGGTCCGCGATAATAAAGGCAGGCGTTCCATTAAAGCCAACCGCTTGGGCCAATTCACGCGTTGCATTGATATGTTCGTCGATGGACGGATCAGACATATCCGCCTTGAGCTGCTCCATATCCATTCCAACATCGCGCGCAACTTTCATCACACCATCTTCTTTGATCGAATAGGCGGCGATGGAATCGTCCATCAAGGCCCAATGAAATTCTGCATATTTCCCTTGTTTCATCGCGGCCAAGGAAACACGGGCCGCGTAATCCGAACCTTCACCCAAGATCGGGAATTCCCGCATCACCACGCGGACATTTGAATTTTCATCTATGATTTCGCGCACAGCTTCGAAGGCGCGGCGACAATAGGAACAATTATAATCAAAGAACTCTACAATCGTAATCTCGCCCTCTGGATTGCCCAAGATCGGCGCATTATCAGCACTTAAGAAAACCTCCTTATTTTGCTGAAACACAACTTCTGCATTATTCTGTTCTTCTTCACGCTGACGGTCTTGCAAAATTTGAATGGCCTCGGCGATGATCTCTGGGTTTTCCAAAATCGCTTCAAGAGCCAGTTCTTTGATCCGCGCATCGCTTTCTTGAGCGGTCGCAGGCAAGGCGACGCCTGCCGCAAGGATTGTCATCAAAAGGAAATGTCGCATCGCCAACCTATCAATTTTTTTCCACTCTATTGCAGAATGCTGCTAAACTAAAGCCGATAGCACAGACAAATTTGCGTGATATAAAGGAACGGTGCATATGCGGAAACTTGCGTTTGGTTTGGTTTTGTTTGCGGCATGCGGTGTAGCACTTGCATGGATTTTGACCGCACCGAAATTTGAAAATCCAGATGACTATGTAAATCTAGTCGCAAACGCTGACGCGGGCGAACAAATCTTTCATGCATCTGGGTGCGCCTCCTGCCATGCTGCTGCTGATGCGACGCCAGAAGCCAAGCTGATACTGACCGGTGGTGTGCATTTTAATACAGATTTCGGAACCTTCATCGCACCGAATATTTCGCCAAGTAGCCAAGGTATTGCAGATTGGGACGTTGTCACATTTGCAACCGCTTTGATGAAAGGCACATCGCCCAGTGGGAAACATTATTATCCGGCGTTTCCTTATACCTCTTACCAAAATATGGCACCGCAAGATATCGTTGATCTTTTTGCCTTCATGCAAACATTGCCCAAAAGCGATGTGCCATCAGCACCCCACGGTGTCAGTTTTCCATTCAATATCCGCCGGTCGTTGGGGGGATGGAAACTGTTGTTTATGCGATCAGATTATGTGACCCCGCAAACAGATGATCCTGTTTTGCAAAAAGGCCAATATTTGGTCGAAGCGTTGGGGCATTGCGGCGAATGCCACACGGCACGTAATGCCCTAGGCGGCCCAAAACGATCCGCATGGCTAAAAGGCGGGCCTAACCCAGACGGGCGCGGCACGATACCTGATATTACACCTGCGGGTTTGGGATGGGCAGCCGCGGAAATTGTCGAATATCTTCAGACAGGATTTACGCCAGATTTTGATGTGGTTGGCGGCTCTATGGTTTCTGTTCAGGAAAATATGGCGCTTTTGCCAGATAGTGATTTGGAGGCAATCGCTGCTTATCTGCTTTCGCTATAGCTTTGCTTTCCCAAGTCCGCACAAGCCGCATGACGGTGGCAATCCGTTTGATGATCATTGACCATGCCGGTTGCTTGCATCCATGCATAAACAATCGTCGGCCCGCAAAAATTGAAGCCGCGGTTTTTTAGGTCTTTAGAAAATGCCGTCGAAAGCGGTGTGAATGCGGGCACATCATCCTTTGTCTTCCACCGGTTTTGGATCGGTCGTCCTTCCACCCAATCCCAGCAATATGTAGAAAACGCATCAGCCCCGCCCATTTCAAGGAATATCTGTGCACCGCTAATGGCGCTTTGTATCTTACCACGATGGCGCACAATTCCGGGATCAGAAAGTAACCGTTCAATATCTGCCTCTGTAAAGGCAGCAACGCGTTCAGGATCAAAACCAGCAAAGGCGTCACGAAATGCCTCACGCTTCTTAAGGATCGTAATCCAGCTCAACCCGGCCTGAAATCCATCTAAAACCAGCTTTTCCCATAAGGCGCGCCCATCCCATTCCGGCACGCCCCATTCAGTGTCGTGATAAGCCTGATAGATCGGATCATGCCCGCACCAATCGCACCGTTTTGTCATCAGAGCATCCTCCCGTGAGCCAAAATATCAAATTTGAACAAAATGAGAACAATTAACTTGAAATTCAAGACTCCGCCCTAGCTTGGGCCCATATCGCACTAGGGACAATATTTATGGTAGGCAACGAGCTCTTTGAAATTCCACCGGCACCCGACAACCCAGTTGATTATGCCGCCACGGTTCGCAATGAACCGATTATCGAAACAGTGCGGCGCGCCATTAACAACCGACATGTCATGCTCGCCTATCAGCCAATTGTTTATGCCAACAACCCAGACAAACCCGCCTATTACGAGGGTTTGATCCGCGTATTGGATCAATTTCAGGAGGTGATTGAGGCCAAAGAATTCATCCCAATTGTCGAGACTATGGAATTGGGGCGCATTCTGGATTGCCACGCGTTGAAACTGGGATTGCAAGCACTGAAATCCGAACCAACTTTGCGATTGGCAATTAATATGTCCGCACGATCTATTGGCTATCCTGCATGGCTGAACACATTGCGCAAGGGTATGGAAGAAGATGAAACCGTCGCCCAGCGCTTGATTCTAGAAATCACAGAAGAAAGCGCGATGACGGTGCCCGAATTGGTGGCCAGTTTTATGACCGACTTGCAACGCTATGGCATATCATTTGCATTGGATGATTTCGGTGCAGGGTATACCGCGTTTCGCTTTTTCAAAGAATTTCAATTTGATATCGTGAAAATCGACGGTCAGTTTATTCGTAAGATTCAAGAAGATGCAGATAATCAAGTTTTGTCAGCCGCATTGCTGGGCATCGCCAAACATTTCGACATGTTTGCCGTGGCTGAACAGGTCGAAACCCAAGAAGAACTCGAATTTCTACAAAATATGGGGATTGAAGCTATTCAAGGGTATCACGTTGGGTTGCCCCAAATCATTCCCGAATGGACGGCACCGCTTTATCGTAGCGGCACCACCAATTAGTCCTATTGTTTGATCAAGCCTAAATAAAGGCGATGTTGAACTAACTATCGAGTTGCTCGATTGCGTCTTTGATCCTTAATTTCTCTCGTTTCAATTTTGTAACATCCAGACTGTTGGCGGATGGGGTATGTTCCAGTCGCTCGACCTGTTCAGAAATTTCCGCATGTTTGCGTCTTAGTTCCGTCACATGTGCATCAACACTCATAGATATCCTCCGTTTTGATTTGACTGAAGTTTGAAAATTGTGGTCGTGAACTCCTCGCTTAAAGTTCCAGATAGAGATTACTGAAAAGTAAAACCGATTTCTTTAATTCTGTCACGCAATTTTCAAAATTTTTAGCAAAATGCGCAGAACTAGGTGGTCATCGTCCTGATAGCGCTGCCTTCTCTTAATATGCTGCGTGCCTCTTTGGTGTAACTGTCGCCATCTTTTTCATGTTGCGTGCCTTGATGCATAATCAATGGTGCCAGAAGTTTCATCGGGGTTTGGCGCCCCTTGATCCCTTGAACAATAACCCGTTTTGCGGGTGCACCCGCCCTGGGTGCGATGGGCAAGGCTTGGATTGCCCCCAGTTTCGTGCGCGTTGCAGCAAGGATTTCATCAAGCTTCTCAGCGCGCATAATGATCGTGAACGTTCCGCCAGATTTAACCCGGCGTAGGCACGCGGCGATCCATTCAGATAACGGTTGCCCCATCACATGCGCATCGGCTTTCAACGCATTGTCAGGATCACTGCCCTTCCCCGCATCATAAAACGGCGGGTTGGTCATGACATGATCGAATTCCTGCGTGCGCAGATCACTCGGCATATCGAACAGGTCGCCCTCTATCACTTGGAACATGATGCCATTGGCATAAGAATTTTGGCGGCCAAGGGCTGCATATTCATGACTAAGTTCAAGACCAACCAATTCGACATCAACACGCACGCCCAAACATAGCGCCGCAGTCCCAACCCCACATCCAACATCAAGAACCTGATCGCTATCTTTCGCAGGAATGGCGGCCGCAAGCAAAACTGGATCTGTCGCGGCGCGATATCCTGATTTTGGTTGGGCAAGTGTCAAACGCCCCCCTAAAAAAGCGTCATGAGTAAGCGAGAGTTCACTCATCCAGAGGGGTCGATCTCGTTATCGCGAAGAATGGCGCAGGCCCGAAAATGTTGATCTGACCGCACCATGATGCGGCGCGGCAAAATGCCCACCGATCCTTGGAACGTACTCATATGGACGTCCATAATAAACGGCTCTATACCCTCGGCCTTGAGAAGTGCGGTGGCAAAGGTGACCTCTGTCGGATCATTGGTGCGCAGAAGTTCTTTCATGAAACAAATGTGCCAACCGCCCCACCATTTGTCGAGCCAAAAGAAGCGCCAAGGAGTTCACGTCAATGTCAGTGCAAAAGCCACAAGACCGATTGCGCGATCTTCTTATCGACGACCTCGACAAGGTAAATGCGCTGATCGCGGAACGCATGAAATCCGAACATGCACCGCGCATCCCAGAAGTAACAGCGCATCTTATCGGCGCGGGTGGGAAACGTTTGCGCCCGATGCTTACACTGGCAGCTGCAAAAATCTGTGACTATTCGGGCCCCTATCAAGTGCATCTGGCGGCAACCGTGGAATTTATCCATACCGCGACGCTTTTGCATGATGATGTCGTCGATGAAAGCAATCAACGCCGCGGACGCCCGACCGCAAATCTACTTTGGGACAATCAAAGTTCAGTGCTTGTTGGGGACTATCTGTTTTCACG
>JBCCGP010000090.1:0-9471 GCA_039029215.1 Pseudomonadota bacterium | reverse complement strand
GTTGTTGTGAGCGATCCGGTCATGGTGCGCAATAAATGCGCACCCTACCCCCATAAAACAATCGCTTCTGTCACCATTGCAAGCCTGCACGCACAAAGCCTGTAGGGTGCGCATTTATTGCGCACCGGCGCCATCCTTAGCACAGCAATATGTGCCACGCACACACCCCACCGCATGAGCGCTCTGTCATCCCGGACTTGATCCGGGATCTCTGATATCTCCACCAGCCGCCCCGTAGGATGCGCATTTATGGCGCACTACCTCCAACGGAACGCCATTTCCAAGAGTCAATAAAAATTCAAAAAATCGACGCCTAAGCCCGAGCTCTGATATGTGAAAACGCCCTGTCACTCCGGATATTTATCCAACAAAAAATCAGAAATTTTTCCAGATTATTCATCATAATCAAACACTTAACCCAATGCCCTAGCTAGGGCATTTCACCCAAAACCTCAATCCCGTCCAAATATATCCCGACAGATCAACCGCTCCCCCAACCCGTCCAAGGCCGCCTCATATCGGTTGGCCAGCACCAGATCAGCGGCATCTTTGAACGCCGCGATCTCCTTCATCACACGGTGCCCTTCAAAGCCCTCTGCCTCCAAATGCGGCTCATAAATCACCAACTCAACCCCCGCTGCCGCCAGCTGGGTCATCACATCGAGCACCGCTGCCTCGCGGAAATTATCGGACCCCGCTTTCATCGCAAGCTTATAGATCCCCACCACCGCAGGTTTGCGCGCCAGCACTTGGTCAGTGATGAACCTCTTGCGTGTCTCATTGGCCTGCACAATCGCCGAGATCAGCGATTGCGGCACAAAATCGAAATTCGACAAAAGCTGCCGCGCGTCCTTGGGCAAGCAATAGCCGCCATAGCCGAAGGACGGATTGTTATGATGATCGCCAATCCGGGGATCATACCCGATACCCTCAATAATCTTTTTGGCATCCAATCCGTTGCTCAACGCATAGCTGTCCAACTCGTTAAAAAACGCCACACGCATCGCAAGATAAGAGTTGGAAAACAGCTTCACCGCCTCCGCCTCGCCAGAGGACATATAGAGAGTGTCTATATTTTGTTTCTGTGCTGCTTCTGTAAGCAACCGGGCAAAAACCTCTGCGTTTTCACACCGATCCCCAATGATAATTCGAGAGGGGTTCAAACTGTCATAAAGCGCTTTGCCTTCGCGCAAAAATTCAGGACAGAATAAAATACGGTCTGTATCAAATTCTTGCTGCATCCTTTTGGTAAAGCCAACAGGCACCGTCGATTTGACGATGATTGTCGAATGTTCCGAGCGTTTAAGCGCCTCTGCAATAACAGTTTCCACGGTGTCAGTCGCAAAAGCATTCAAATCTTCCTCAAAATTCGTCGGCGTTGCGATAAGAGCAAAATCGGCATCCTCAAACGCCTCTGCCGATACCGTTGTCGCTTTGAGCAAAAGCGATTTTTCCGCCAAAAATGCGCTGATTTCTACATCTTGAAACGGTGCTTTGCGCTCATTAATCGCAGCGACTCTGGCTTCATCAATATCATACGCAATCACATCATGATGTTGCGCAAGCATGACAGCATTCGAAAGCCCCACATAGCCAAGTCCTGCAACAGCGATTTTCACAAAATTAAGCCCTTTTCCAATTGTAAATGTTTAAAACGAAATCGCTTTGTCTCCACAAGACCAATCTTGGTTTATGTATTTGTACTTCGCCCGGAGATTGGCTAATCAACACGCGAAATCGCCAAGGGTAACGGTCAATGGAAGATAGAATTCGGCTTGGGATCGCGGGGCTCGGCACCGTTGGCACAGGTGTGATCAAGATTGTCCAAAACCACGGCGCGATGCTTCAGGCGCGAAGCGGAAAAGCAATTGAAATTTCCGCCGTCAGCGCACGATCTAAGTCCAAAGATCGGGGCGTTTCTTTAGATGAATATGCCTGGGAAGATGATCCGGTTGCGTTGGCAAAGCGCGATGATGTGGATGTGTTTGTCGAGTTGATTGGCGGCGAGGATGGCCCGGCGAAAGCCGCCGTTGAGGCCGCAATTGCAGCGGGCAAAGATGTGGTGACAGCCAATAAAGCATTGTTGGCGATCCATGGGCATGCGCTGGCAAAGGCGGCGGAGGCCAGTGATGTGAACCTGCGTTTTGAAGCGGCTGTTGCGGGTGGTATTCCGGTGATCAAAGCCCTGACCGAAGGGTTGGCGGGCAATAAAATCAATCGCGTCATGGGCGTGATGAACGGGACCTGCAATTACATCCTGACGCGGATGGAAAATGCAGGACTGCCGTATGACGAGGTTTTTGCCGAGGCAGACGCGCTTGGCTATCTGGAGGCCGATCCAAATCTGGATGTGGGTGGGATTGATGCAGCCCATAAGCTGGTTTTGCTGTCCGCAATTGCGTTTGGAACACAAGTCGATTTTGGGGCGGCCACATTGGAAGGGATTGGCCAGATCACAATCGAAGATATTCGTGCTGCAAACGAAATGGGATATCGGATCAAACTGTTAGGTGTGGCCCAGATGACGGATGAGGGCCTAAGCCAATCAATGCGTCCCTCTTTGGTTCCGCAATCCTCGCCCCTTGCGGCACTTGAGGGCGGCACAAATATGGTTGTGATTGAGGGTGACAGCGTTGAACAAATCGTCTTGCGCGGGCCAGGTGCGGGCGAAGGCCCAACGGCGAGCGCGGTTATGGGCGATGTGATGGATATCGCGCGCGGTTTGAAATTGCCAGTCTTTGGACAACCCGCGGAGACGTTGAAACTTGCAACCTCGAGCCAAGCCAATGTCCCGCATCGGTTCTACATTCGATTGTCGCTGAAAGATGAGGCCGGTATTTTCGCGCGTGTTTCCGATATTTTAGGACAGCGCGGGATATCTATCGAGCGCCTGCGCCAAGAACCGGTTCAGGACCAAGTGGCAAGCGCTTTGATTGTGACCCACGAAGTGGATCGCGAGACACTGAATATCGCGATCAATGAAATTGAAAGCAGCGGCACAACGCTTGCTGCCCCGGTTATTCTGCGGATCGAGCAGGCATAGAAAGGACGCTAAGTGGCCCAAGAAAGAGAATTCCAAGATCGCCTGTTGTCATTGGGCTTGGCCCGCGTGTCAGAGGCAGCGGCCATTGCATCCGCAAAGTGGATCGGACGGGGCGACGAGAAAGCCGCTGACCAAGCCGCCGTGACTGCGATGCGCGAACAATTAAATATGCTTGATATTGCAGGTGTTGTTGTAATTGGCGAAGGCGAACGCGATGAAGCGCCGATGCTCTATATCGGCGAGGAAGTTGGTGCAGGTTGTGGTGAAGCGGTTGATATCGCACTTGATCCGCTGGAGGGCACAACGCTGACCGCAAAAGATATGCCAAATGCGCTGACCGTTATTGCGATGGGACCGCGCGGGTCGATGTTACATGCACCTGATGTCTATATGGACAAATTGGCCATTGGCCCGGGGTTCAAGACCGATGTTGTATCCCTTGCCATGAGCCCGAAAGAGCGCGTTGAAGCGCTGGCCGCGGCGAAAGGCTGCGACACAAAACAGATCACAGTTTGCGTTTTGGATCGGCCACGCCACGAAGATGCGATCGCGCAAATCCGGTCAACGAATGCCTCGATCCGCTTGATCACAGATGGCGATGTTGCGGGTGTTATGCATACCGCCGAAGCCGCAAAAACAGGCATTGATATGTATATGGGTCTGGGCGGTGCGCCAGAGGGTGTTTTGGCCGCTGCGGCACTGAAATGTATGGGTGGTCAGATGTGGGGGCGTTTGACCTTCCGCAATGAAGATGAAAAATCCCGTGCCGCCAAGGCAGGCATCACGGATTTAGATCGCATCTATACCCGCGACGAGATGGTGCGTGAGGATGTGATTTTTGCCGCCACAGGTGTCACGGATGGTTCAATTCTGCGCGGTGCCGCGCGGGATGGCGAATTCATGGAAACCGAGACGCTGCTGATGCGTTCAAAAACCGGATCTGTGCGGCGTATTCAATATCGCCAGTGTAACCAATAATCAGGTCCCGCAGAAGGTTTGCGTGACTTCTTCGTCGGGTTTCGGCGCGGCTTCGTAGTGTTCTTTACCGTCTTGACGTTCATAAGGGTTTTGCAACACCGCTAAAAGATCATGGAACACTTGATCTGCGCCGGCCTCTGCATTGGCAATGGCGTTTGCAACCTGATGATTGCGTGGAATGTAGATCGGTGAATTTTGCGCGCGCGCGGTCTGTGAGGCCTCGCGATCTTCTTTCGACACGCGCTTTTGCCAATCCGCCAACCATGCGTCCGTCGCCTCGGTGCCCACCCAATCCCGCAAGTGATCCCCGTCTTCACGAAGTGAGGCAAAAAACCGCGTGAAATCAAGGCCCTCGGCTTGCATCATGCCAAGGGTGTTTTGAATAAAACTGTCTGTATCTATATCTGCATACGCGGGCAAACCAAGCTTGTCGGCAAAGCGCAATGCCATGCGTGCATTTACACATTCTGAATATAGCGCAATGCTGTCTTCTATTTCAGCGACGGCATGTTCCTCGCCGCTGTCCCAGATCGGGATCAGTGTTTCGGCGAAACGCAACAGGTTCCAATGTCCAATCTGCGGCTGACGCGCCCAAGCATAGCGCCCACCCGTATCGATAGAGCTAAAGACCTTCATCGCATGAAAATGGTCCATGAATGCGCAGGGGCCATAATCTATCGTTTGACCAGAAATGGCCATATTATCGGTATTCATCACACCATGGATGAAGCCAAGTGCCATCCAATGGGCAATCAGCTCTGCCTGTGCAAGGCAGACGCATTCAAAGAAGGACCGGATCGGTGTATCGGTCGATTTTGCATCTGGATAATGGCGATCCATGGCATAATCCGCCAGCTCTGCAATTGCGTCCGTGTCATTGCGTGCCGCAAAAAATTGGAAAGTGCCAATGCGGATATGGCTAAGTGCAACACGGGTCAACATGGCGCCCTGTTCCGCACCTTCGCGGTAGACCGGACTTCCGGTGCGAATGGCCGCTAAAGCACGGGTCGTAGGCACGCCAAGGGCGTGCATCGCCTCGGACATCACATATTCGCGGATCACAGGGCCAAGTGCGGCCAAACCATCGCCACTTCGCGAATAGGGTGTTTGGCCAGACCCTTTGAGTTGCACATCATAGCGCATGTCGTCTTTGGCCATCACCTCGCCAATCAACAGCGCGCGGCCATCGCCCAGCTGGGGGGAAAAGCCGCCGAATTGATGGCCGGCATAAACTTGGGCCAGCGGTTTAGCCGATGGATCAAAGGCCGTGCCCGAGATCATATCGCGGCCTGCGGCACTTTCTAAATATCCATCTGGGAAGTTTAGGAAATCGGCAAGTGCGGCGTTTGTTGCAATCACGTCTGGCGCACGCGCAGCCTCGGCAGATTGGCGGGTGAAGAAATGCGCGGGCAGCTTAGCATAGCTGTTTTCAAAAATCTGGGTGGTCATAGCACAGTATATAGCGCTGATTTTCGCGATGCGAAAATCAATTTCTATACGCCCACCCACCCGCCCCAATTAGGGCGGGTGGGTGGGCACCAAAATCTTCAAAAGCAGCATCGCTGCTTTTGCCGTTTGTTTTAGAAATTCAACCCGACATCACGGTGGTTGGCCTGACAACCTGCCACAAACAAGGCTTGTTCACGGCTGATCCGTTGCTGCTCGTTAATGCCCAATGTCGCGCGCATGCCATCTTCGTAGTTTTGCAAATCGGCCAAAAGTGGCGCGCTGGATACACGCCAGTCTTTTTGCGACTGATACTCGTCAACCGCAGCATCCAATGCATCTGTGATCTTTGCCATATCGGGCGCATCTTTCTTCAATTCGCGCCGCGCTTTGGAAATATCGCTTTTCACGTCAGAGGCGCCAACCACAGCATCGAAGCGACTGCCAAGTGCTTCGAGCATCTCAACCATCGCCAATTTCTCGCCCTCGAGCACACGGTCTTTGACACCTGCGATATCCTCTTCCAAGGCAAGGAAAGCCTCGTTCGTGGCCAAGATATCATTCACCTCTTTGACAGGTGCATAAGCACTTGAGGCAGCGTTCTTGTAAACGGAATAGGCTTTCGTCTCTGCCATTTGAAGATCGCGGAAGGCTTTCAATTTTTCGTCCCAATCGCCTGGAATTTGCGCAAGCAAGGCATCACGCTCAGCGATCGTATCGGCATGATCCTCATCTGGATGTTCCTCAATCTCGCGTGTCAGCCGGCGTGCGTCACGTTCTAACGCCCGCACAGATTTATGGATCGGTGCAAAGCTTTCGGCTGCGGCTGCAAGCTCTGCCGTGGTTTCTTGGGCTTCATCAAGATTGCCAATTGCAACGTCGACTTGTGCGAAGCTTTGGCCCAAGGATTTCGCCAAATCTTCGGGCAGTGCGGCATAATCCACCGCAGCTGCGGTTTCAGCAGAAGAGATCAGTGTGCCACGGTTAACCGCAAGTTCGTCGACCAAATATTGGTTCACACAATAAGCCAGTTTTGGATTGCGCGGGGGCGGGGCATTTTCCGACGTCAGCGCAACACGGTTTGGCAAGTAATTCACCAAACTGGGGTAATTCGCGACAATCACCATCGCCAGAATTTGCAAGGCGATAAACGGCACCACACCTTTGTACATGTTCAGCGTCTTGACCACTTTTGGCGCCACCCCACGCAAATAGAACAACGCAAAGCCAAAGGGCGGAGTAAGGAAACTGGTCTGGATATTCAGGCCGATCATCACGCCCAGCCAGACAGCCGTGACATTGGCCTGTGGATCTGCCAGCAGGATTGGGGCCACGATGGGCACCACAACCACGGCAATTTCGATAAAATCGAGGAAAAAGCCAAGGATAAAGATCACTGCCATCACGATGATAAACTTGGTCCAAAACCCACCCGGCAACCCATCTAAGAATTCGCGCACAAGATGTTCCCCGCCAAAGGCACGGAAGGCCGCCGTTAAGATTGCGGCACCTAGAAGGATAATGAAGACTAGCGAGGTTGCTTTGGCCGTTTCGATCATCACCCCGTTCAGCGTGTTTTCGATTTTCAAGGCGCGAATACCGGACCAAATCAGCGCAATGATCACACCGATCGAGGCGATGATCGCCAAGATAACGCCAATAACGTCAGAGCGTGTGTTAACATTTTTGATATTCGTATCAAAATTGGACAGGACAAACCCCAGTATGACAAGACTGACGACGGCCAAAATTGCGGGATAAAAACTGTCCTTGCGCCCTTCGGTCAAACGGTAGCCTGCCATGATCAACGCACCTGCGGCGCCGATGGCGCCCGCTTGGTTCACTGTGGCGATACCCGCCATGATCGAGCCGAGCACTAAGAAGATCAGCAGCAATGGCGGGACAAGCGAGATGAAGACTTTGATTGCAAAGGCGCGGTCATATTTGCCCTCGTAAGGCACCGCTGGTGCAACCGATGGTCGGAAAAATGCCCAAGCCAGAATGAAGACCATATAAAGCCCCACCAGAACCAGACCCGGTAAAAACGCGCCCAAAAACATCTCACCCGCAGAGGTGGAGACCACATCGAAGCCAGATGGCATGGACAGCTCGCCCGTGTTTTCCTTGTGCAACGCCTTGCGGATCGAGTTGCCTTGGTCGGCAGCAGAGGCCAGCTGGTCCGCCAAGATGATCAATACAATCGAGGGCGGAATGATTTGTCCCAATGTGCCAGAGGCGGCGATTGTGCCTGTGGCCAGCGGTTGCGAATAATTGTTTCGTAGCATCGCAGGCAGCGAGATCAGACCCATTGCCACAACGGTCGCCCCCACGATCCCTGTGGTGGCCGCCAACAGGGCACCCACAAAGACAACCGAGATCCCAAGGCCCCCGCGCACGGGACCAAAGAGATTGGCCATGGTGATTAAGAGGTCCTCAGCGATTTTTGAACGCTGAAGCATAATGCCCATGAAAATAAAGAGCGGGATGGCGATCAGCGTATCCCTTTCAGGTTCCCAATAGAGCCCCCTGAGGTTGGCCACGCCAGCACTGACCCATGTCCATGCATCCCCTTGCGAGAAATAGGCGCCCGCATCGCCTGCAAACATCCAGCCAGAGACGCCCGCCAAGGCAAGCGTGATGATGGATGCACCGGGCAAAGCAAAGGCAACCGGATAGCCAGACGCCAAAGCGCCTGCCATTAAAACCATTAAGATAAGAAGGAAAAACAGTTCCATAATTAATGTCCCCCGGGTGCGGTTGGGATATATTTACCCTTCTCGCCGCGAATATCGGCCATGGCCGCCATAAAATAGCTGGTAAATTGGATCATCATCGAGATCGCAAAGATGCCCAAGAACGCGGCCATTTGGTATTTTAGATAAAGACCGAAGCCTGCTTGTGTTGTCTCGAAGTTCAAAATCGGGCTGTTGATGATCGAGGTTTTTTGCCCCATCCCCACCAACAGGATCGACCAACACAGCGGAAGGCCCATAAAGAACGAGCCGATGGCATTCACGATGCCTTTGGCGCGGTCCTGCATATTCGCAAACAAGATATCGACACGCACATGGCCTTCTTCCAGCAACGTATACGCGGAAGCAAAAAGGAATAAAGCGCCATACCAATACCGTACAAGATCAGCCATGAAGGCTTGTTCGTAAGAAAAGACAAAGCGGAAAAGCACGATCAGAAGTTCCGCAATCACGATCAGCAACGCCAACCAATGGAAGCCGAGCGTGCGGGTGCGCGCAGCGATGACGAAACCAAGAATAATCAGCGGGAAATGCACAAAAGGTCCACGGAAGCGTGATTTGCCCAAGTTATTTGCAAGCTCCTCGCCAAAGACCAAGGGCAGCAATTCCTCGATCCGCATAAACGAAATCACCGCATCGACGACACCAACAAGCAAAACCGCCCAGAAACACGCGCGAATGAAATAGGTGTTCATATCCGAGATCGCGTTGCTGTCCTCGCGCAACGAAATATCACTATTTTTGCGTGTCCAAAATATCGCAACCAGAATTGCCGCCGGATAAAGCGCCCATTGTAGAATTCCAAGCGCACCCCCCGACAGGGATGCGCCCGGCAGGCCCACCCAAAAGGTCAGAATATTATTGAGAAGGAATGCGAACATGAGCCAAAGATTGGCCCAACCAATGGTTCGCAAAAGCAATGAATTTGAAAAGAACCCAACATTTCCTTGGGCTGTTGTCGAAGCCATCCGCTTCACCTCCCTCAACGTGAAAACCGCGCCCAGTTGGGCGCGGTTTAAATATTATCAGTGATTAGCCGTTGATCACGTTGTTACGCTTCTGAACGTAAGCCGTATCAGACAACGCAGTCCAAGACCCGATTTCTGAACGTGCTTTCAAGTGGCTGTCAAAGATACGCTTAGACAGATCAGAATGATCGCGTGCTTCTTCGATCACTTCTGCTGCCGCTTCACCGAAGCTTGCATAAACATCATCATTGAACTCGCGCAGCTGCACGCCTTGTTCGTTGAT
>JBCCGP010000089.1:0-9615 GCA_039029215.1 Pseudomonadota bacterium | reverse complement strand
GTGCATGATGTGCTGATCCCGGGGCTGGAAAAGCTGCATACGGCACTCGACGCAAAGGCAAAAGCCTTCACAGATATCATCAAAATTGGCCGCACCCATACCCAAGACGCGACCCCACTGACGCTTGGACAGGAATTTGGTGGTTACGCATATCAGGTGGAACAGGGGATCAAACGTGTCAAAGCCGCGTTGCCAAATATCTATGCGCTGGCTCAAGGCGGCACGGCGGTCGGCACGGGACTGAACACATCCAAAGGTTGGGATGAGAAGGTTGCCGCTCACATGGCCAAGATCACAAACCTGCCATTTGTCACCGCACCCAATAAATTCGAAGCATTGGCGGCACATGATGCCATGGTTGAAATGTCCGGTGCCCTGAAAACCGTCACGGCAAGCCTGTTCAAAATCGCCAATGACATCCGCCTGCTCGGCTCTGGCCCGCGTTGTGGGTTGGGCGAATTGATGTTGCCCGAAAATGAGCCCGGGTCTTCGATCATGCCCGGCAAAGTGAACCCGACACAATGTGAGGCGCTGACCCAAGTCTGCGCCCATGTCATGGGCAATGATGCGGCTGTTGGTTTTGCAGGCTCTCAAGGGCATTTTGAATTGAATGTCTATAAACCCATGATGGCCTATAATGTGCTGCAATCTGTGCAATTGCTGGGGGATGCGGCGGTGGCCTTTACTGATAACTGCGTGGTGGGGATTGAGGCCGATGAGGATCGGATTTCGAAACTAATGTGGGAAAGCTTGATGCTCGTGACCGCACTGGCGCCAGAGATTGGCTATGACAACGCCACCAAAGTCGCCAAAACCGCGCATAAAAACCGCACGACGCTGAAAGAAGAAGCGATCAATTTGGGCTTTGTTGACGAAGAAACATTCGACCGTGTGGTGCAACCCAAAGATATGATTGGGCCGAAATAAGCCTATTCAAGCCGAACAAGTTGAATAAAATTTGGGCGAGATGTCACATTCTCGCCCTTTGTTTTTCTAAATTCTTTACGCTTCTCTTTTTAAACGCATGGCGTGGGTAAAAGAGGAGCAAAGATATGAACAAAGTGATTGATGCCTTTGAAGCTGTCGCCTTGGCCAAAGCAGACCGTGTTTCAGCAGCGCAGCCGCTGCAATTAACGCCAGATCAGACAATCGAAGGTCCGAACTGGGACGAGAACGCTGCCAAGACCGACTGGATTGATCCGTTCGATTTGCCAGAAAATACCGCGTTAAAAGGTCCATTTGAACGTATTCGCACGAAAATCGAAGAAATAGAGGCCCGAAATGAGATGTATCTCACCAAAAGTTGAGGTCTAATCTATAAAAGCCCTTAAAATTTCGAGTTTTGGCCTTGTTTTGCCCTTCTTTGTACACACATAGAGAAAATAGGAAGTTTTTGCGGTCAGGGGTGTCGTTATGAACAAATATATTGGCTTTTCACCAAATACGGGTTCGGCAGCGGAGGTGATCAAGCTTGAAAGACGCGAAGCGCCGCTTCTTTTGCTTTGCCAAGAGCAGCTCGTGCCAAAGGGCACGACGGTGAAATCTCTGCCGGATATGGCAGAGCTAGAAAAGATTTTCGATCAGGTTTCTGAGCGTTTGGCCAGCTGATCCATCTGGACAATTGGCCCCTTGGCCTGCACACCTGACCTATGCAGGATTATGCGCCGCCAAAAAAATACTCACTGACCTTAAACGGACATCGCACATCGGTGTCTTTAGAGCCTGATTTTTGGGATATGTTTTGTGCCATCGCCAAGGCAGAGGGGAAGGCGCAGAATCAACTGGCGTCTGAAATCGATGCCGCGCGCGCTGGAAAATCAGGTTTGGCAGGCGCTATTCGCGTGTATGTCCTGGATTATCTGGTCACGCATCCCGCGTTTTTAACCTCACGTAAATCCCCTCCTCTGCCCTAAGGGTCAGATGGGCCACAGGTAAGGGCTGTTTGTCTGTTGGTATGATCTCAAACGCTTCGATCAGTGTTTTGAGCAACACTACGCCTTCAATCATTGCAAATCCCGCGCCGGGGCAAACCCGAGCGCCCGCAGAAAACGGCATATAGCCGTCACGTTGGGCCTGTTTGGTTTTCGCGTTCTGCCATCTGTCTGGATCAAACTGATCGGGATTGTCCCAAACCCGCTCATGGCGCCCCAGATAGAAAGAGGAAAGCACAATTTGGGAACCCTTGGGAACGGTGCGATTGCGGAAGGTTTCACGTTTGGTCGCCTCGCGCACCATCATCGGCACAGGCGCATAGAGGCGCAACGTTTCGCGAAACACATCGCGGGTGAAAGCAAGTTTAGAAAGTGCGGCAAAATTGAAGTTTTTAAGCGCGACCGCTTCTGAGCGCACGCGCGCCTGTGCAGTATCATCATTTGCCAACAGATAAAGCGCCCAAGCGAGCGCGCTGGCAGATGTCTCGTGACCTGCAAGAAAGAAAATCGCAACCTGATCTACCATCTCTGACGGGCTGAAACATCTGCCTGTTTCAGGATCGGGCAGTTGCATGATCTTTGTGGCCAAATCATCGGGCGCCTTGCCTGCTGCGATCAGCTTTGCGCGATCCGCAACAAGGCGTTCCAGATGTGCGCGCACTTTCTTGGCAGCGCGTTTATTGGCACGCGATTGCAGAAATGGCGTCAGTTTCGGTAGGCGCAGAACAGAGGTTAGATTTAAAATCGGCTGTGTCCGCTGATAGTCGCGAAACGCTTCATAAGTTTCAGCGGCAACCCTATCGGTGATCGGGATCGAAAATAACGTGCGAAAGATGATGTCAGCGGCGATCAGCGAGGCCTCGCGCTCGAACTCAACCGGCTGATCTAGGTCATAGGATTTGATCCGCTCCACAGCCTCCTGTGCGACATCGCGAATGGGTTCAAAATTGTCGCGAACTTTCCCACCCTCGAAAGCGGGATCAATGATACGGCGCTGGAACTTCCAAAGATCACCATTGGTCACAAAGACGGAATGGCCCAGCAAGTTGCGCAACGAGGCGTTGATAAGCTCTGATTTGGGAAAATCATCGGGGCGTTTGTTCAAAACCTCGCGCACCAATTCGGGATCGTTGACCAAAAAAGATTTAAAAAACGGCAAGCGCATCTCTGCCATCCAGGCGTGATACAGCCGTTTGGGTTGGGCCAGAAAGATGTCATGGCGAAAGCGCCGCGCATATTCGCGCCACGATAATTTATGTTCATCCCGCGCACGCGGTTTGGGGGGAATGAACCTGTCTGCGCTCACGGCGCGGTATTCCAATGCGGCGAATGACGCTCATAAATACGCTGCGGTGTATGATCGTAGCCCGCGTAACGCTGACCAAGGGTTGTGGGACCAGCCGTCAACAAAAAATACTCGTAATGCTTCGGCATCTCAAAAGCGCAAAGATATTGAATGTGGATTTGAAAATATTTTTTGCGCAGCGCCTCGAACCGTTCCGGCGCAATAGAGGCTTTGAACTGGGCAGACAGCATGATCGGCCATAATCGATTTTTCGGTTCCACGCCCGTGGTCGCGACCGGATCGACAAAGGCAAAACACACCGCGTCTGTGGGCGCGGTAAAGTCGATCCAAGCAATGCCATCATGGGCGGAAAGATATTGCATATCGCGCCGGATTTCCCAAGCTTTGGGCAGATAGCTGATTAAGGGCACAACATGGCCCAAAGTAAGCAAACTTATCTGAGCTTTGCTGCCTAAGTCTTTGTTTCGCAACGCTTCTGCCAATGCAGAAATTCCAACATTTGCGCCAGAGCTATGCCCGACGATAAGGATTTCATCATAATCTTCTTGGCTGGCATCAATGATTTGTTGCGTGAAAACCTTCAGCCTTTCAACCAGCTCCGCTGGGTATTCGCCACCTGCACTTACGGCATAGCCATAATCATACATCAAGTAATGTGCATAGACGCGGTGATCGATGCTTTTGAAATAGCGAAGTGTCAGCACAAAAGCGACCGCACCCAAAAGCCAGCCAATCCATTTGGGTGCAAATAGACCAAGAAGCACACCGCAGAGGGCCCACGCAATCAAAGCGATGACCAATTGCGCGCCAAGGATCAGAAACGGGTAAAGCGTCACAATAAATGGCGGACGGCCAAGGCGACGATAGGCCCCCCACGCGCCAGAGAAGAAATACCGCCAGCCTGTACGCAAAAACACCCAATAGGATTTCAGGATCGAGCCTTCCATCGAGTCCTTCACGATATCCGTCCATGTCATGAATTCGTAGTCGGTATGAACCTTTTGGCGCCCAAATTGCGCATCTACATTCCACGCATAGCGGCCTTTTTCGGTTTTTTGCGCGGAAATACCGATCTGATAGCCCGAAATATCGCCCTGTTTTTGGGCTTCTGCGCGATAAATTTCACGGTAGCGCCGCGGCGGTTTGGGATCATAGCCCGGAAAATAAAAGACTTTGCGCTTTTTGACGGATTGTTCCGATTTGGCCATGAAGCTCTCTACTCTTTGCCCCTTGGGCTTAGAGATAAAGAGTTAACCGATTTGTGCAAGAGCGGGAAATTGCTCCAAAATCCAAAGCGAAAACGCCTCAAACGCACCTGTAAACATCGCAATACCAATGACTACAAGCAGCAACCCCATGCCAAATTCAATCTTGCCCATATGTTTCTTGAACCGATTGATCAGACCCATCGAGCGTTGAATGAACATCGAAACAAGAATGAAAGGTATCCCAAGGCCAATTGCATAAGTCGTCATCAGCACCGTGCCGCGCGCGACACTTTCTTCCTGTGCCGACAGCGCCAAAATCGCCCCTAAAATTGGACCGATGCAGGGCGTCCACCCAAAAGCAAAAGCGAGGCCCATGATATAAGAGCCTCCCAGAGATCCTTTTTGGCTGCGCGCATCAAAGCGGGCTTCGCGGTAAAGCAGCCCGATTTTGAAAACTCCCATAAAATGCAGACCGAAAATAAGGATAACCACGCCCGCAATTTGTGCAAAAAGTCGTTGATTTGTTAAAAAGAACTGCCCCAAGGCGGACGCTGCTGCACCCAACAGAACAAAGACAGTCGAAAGTCCCAGCGCAAAGAAAACAGCCGCCAAAATCGCCTTGCGCTGACCCTGTTTCAGATCACCTGCGGTCATATCCTTCATCGAAAGACCACCCATATAGGCAATATAGGGCGGCACAATGGGCAACACGCAAGGGCTTAGAAAGCTCAGCACGCCCGCAAACAGGGCCAGCATCATCGCTGTCATCAGACTTGCATCAAAAATGTCGATTCCAAACATAATGGCCCTCTTTCCCACTATCCACTATCAGAAGAAATCCGTGCGTACATCAAAACTCCTCTCACAGATGCGTGGACTTTTGAAACATTCAAGCCTAAGGGCGGGGGATGGATGCTGCTGTGACAATTGATGCAAGCGGGCTTTTATGCCCGCTGCCCGTTTTAAAATTGCAAAAAGCGATGAAGCCGCTGGGCCAAGGGCAAGTCGCCTGCCTTGTCGCAACTGATCCAGCCGCTGTGATTGATGTGCCCCATTTTTGTAACGAGCAAGGGCACCGCTTGGTCGAGACCCAAGAAGGCGATGCAGCAACGCGCTATTTTGTTGCAAAAGGGTGACCTGAGCCCCTTTTAACTAAGGTTTTGCATTCTAGGCTTGAGCCAGACGCAAGCTATGCTATGCGTTTTGCACATAGCTTTCGGAGAATGTCATGGATTGGGATAAGCTGCGGATTTTTCATGCCGTCGCCGATATCGGCAGCCTGACCCATGCAGGTGATACGCTGCATTTGTCACAATCGGCCGTCAGCCGCCAAATCCGCGCACTTGAAGAAAGCTTAAACACAACGCTGTTTCATCGCCATGCACGCGGCCTGATCCTGACCGAACAAGGCGAATTGCTGTATGATGCGACCAAATCCATGTCGAAACGCCTAGATGCGGCAGAGGCGCGGATACGCGATAGCGAAGATGAGGTTTTCGGCGAGCTGCGCGTGACGACGACGACGGGTTTTGGCACGCTGTGGCTTGTCCCGCGCATTGGGCGGTTATATGCGCTATACCCCGATCTAAAGATCGATTTAATCTTGGAAGAACGCGTGCTGGACCTGCCGATGCGCGAGGCTGACGTTGCCATTCGGATGAAAGAGCCAAGCCAAGCAGATTTGGTGCGCAGACGTTTGATGGATGTGAATATGCGGCTGTTTGCGACCCAAGATTATTTGGACAGCCACGGCGTGCCACAAAGTTTCGATGATCTTGCGACACATCGATTGATCACCCAAAGCGTGAATGCCCGCCAAGTCAGCGAGAGTTTGGCGTGGTTTAAGCCCTTGTTAGACAGCGAACATCGCTCGCATTTAACCGTGACCAGCTATTATGGCGTGCTGCAAGCGGTGCGTCATGGCGTGGGGATCGGGGTTTTGCCAGATTATACCGCTGTTGAAGTGCCCGATTTGATCCGGGTTCTGCCCGAAGAGCAAAGCCAAACAATACCCGTTTTCTTGGCTTTCCCAGAAGAATTGCGCCATTCCAAGCGCGTGCAAGCCTTCCGTGATTTCGTGCTTGATGAGATCAAAAGCTACAAAAGTGAGAAAATATCGAGCGAAGTGATTTAAAGCGAAAGTCCTTTTGCTATAATCTTAAGCAACGCCATGCCGTTTTTGCATAGCGGTTATGCAGTTTCATTACTTGTTGTTAAGAAGTTCGGGTTATATTTCCAGAGATGAAGCAAGAAGTTGAGTCTTTCTCCTTCTTTCTTCACCTCCCTGTTGGACTTTGGCCGAGCTTTTGCTCGGCCTTTTTTTATCTACCCGCGTGCAAAGCAGCTTTCACTTTTCAAACATTGAAACTAAAAGGCTGAAAACACCCCAGGGAAGCCGCGCAATATGTCCAAAGAGCCTGAAATCACCGAAGATTTGATTGCCAGCCATGGTTTGAAACCTGATGAATATGATCTTATTTTAAACCTGATTGGACGCACGCCCAGCTTCACGGAACTGGGCATTTTCTCGGCCATGTGGAACGAGCATTGTTCTTATAAATCCTCAAAAAAGTGGTTGCGGACCTTGCCAACAGACGGACCGCAAGTGATTTGCGGACCGGGCGAAAATGCGGGTGTTGTCGATATTGGCGACAATCAGGCGATTATCTTCAAAATGGAAAGCCACAATCACCCCTCTTACATCGAACCTTATCAGGGGGCGGCAACCGGTGTCGGCGGCATTTTGCGCGACGTATTTACCATGGGGGCGCGGCCGATTGCGGCGATGAACAGCCTGTCGTTTGGCGCGCTTGATCACCCGAAGACAAAAAGCCTGATCAATGGTGTGGTTGAGGGGATTGGCGGATATGGCAACTGCTTTGGCGTGCCCACCGTGGGCGGCGAGGTGCGGTTTCACGAAGCGTATAATGGCAATTGCTTGGTGAACGCTTTTGCTGCTGGATTGGCGGATGCGGATGCGATTTTCTATTCCGCCGCCAGTGGTGTGGGTATGCCCGTGGTCTATCTGGGTGCGAAGACCGGGCGCGATGGGGTTGGCGGGGCAACCATGGCATCTGCGGAGTTTGATGAAAGCATTGAAGAAAAGCGCCCGACCGTTCAAGTGGGCGATCCTTTCACCGAAAAACGCTTGATGGAAGCAACGCTGGAATTGATGGCAACGGGTGCAGTGATTTCGATCCAAGATATGGGCGCGGCAGGGCTGACCTGTTCCGCCGTCGAGATGGGCGACAAAGGCAATTTGGGCGTGCGGCTTGATCTGGAACTTGTGCCCGTGCGTGAAGAGAATATGACAGCGTATGAGATGATGTTGTCTGAGTCTCAAGAACGCATGTTGATGGTTCTGCGGCCCGAAAAGGAAGCTGAGGCCAAGGCCGTATTCGACAAATGGGATTTGGATTTTGCGATTGTGGGCGAGACGATCGCCGAAGATCGCTTCCTTATTATGCATCATGGCGAGGTAAAGGCCGATCTGCCGTTAAAAGCGCTGTCTGGAACCGCACCTGAATATGATCGCCCGTGGGTAGAGACACCGGCCGTAACGCCGCTCGCAAACGCGCCAGAAGTAGATGTAAAAGACGGGCTTTTCGCCCTGTTGGGGTCGGTTAATTATGGCTCAAAACGCTGGGTGTATGAGCAATATGACCACATGGTCATGGCCGATACAATCAAACGGCCCTGCATGGATGCAGGCGTGGTGCGCGTGCATGGCACGGATAAGGCGGTTGCGTTTACCTCTGACGTCACGCCACGCTATTGCAAGGCCAATCCGTTTGAAGGTGGCAAGCAAGCTGTGGCAGAGGCGTACCGCAATCTGGTTGCAACGGGCGCCAAACCCTTGGCAACGACCGATAATCTTAATTTCGGCAATCCTGAAAAACCAGAGATTATGGGGCAATTTGTTGGATGTATCAAAGGCATTGGCGCAGCCGTTGATGCGCTAGACATGCCCATCGTCTCTGGCAATGTCAGCCTCTATAATGAAACGGATGGCCAGGCGATCCTTCCGACACCGACAATTGGTGCGGTTGGTTTATTGCGCAGTACGAATGAAATGTTGGAGACCGCGCCGAAAGCAGGTGAAACACTTGTCTTAGTCGGCGAAACCAAGGGGCATTTAGGGCAATCCGCCTTGTTAAAGGAAATGTTTGACCGCGAAGAGGGCGATGCCCCCGCCGTTGATTTGTATGCAGAACGCGAAGCGGGTGACTTTGTAATGCAGATGAATGCAAGTGATCTGATCACAGCTGCGCATGATGTCTCCGATGGGGGTTTGGCGGTTGCCTTGGCCGAGATGGCCTTGGCAGGTGATTGCGGGTTGGAGGTCCATGAAGCCGGAGACATCGGATGGTGGTTTGGGGAAGATCAAGCGAGGTATATTCTGTCTACCGCTGATCCCGATGCGGTTCTTGCAAAAGCCAAGGTTCCAGCAATGGTTATTGGGGCGGTGCAGGGACACGATTTGAAATTAGGTGATGTGACCGTTTCGCTTGAAGAATTGCGCGCTGTCTATGAGACCGCCCTGCCCCAGGCTGTTGCGTAATCGGAAAGTCGTTTCAAAAATCTTGGTTAAACGCTGGTTAATATCAAAATTAGAAAATGCATTTTCTAATTTTGATATTTAGAGTTTCTTAAGCCTCTGCAAAGCTTGAAGCCAACACCAAACCGACCTATCCTCTAAATCTGAAGAAAGGGTCCAGTCATGCCAATGCATAAAGATGAAATTGCAGCACTCTTAAAAGAAAACTTTCCAGAGGCGGAGATCACAGTCTCCGGCGACGATGGCGTGCATATGGCCGCAGAAATCACCTCGCCGCAATTTTCTGGCCTGTCGCGCGTCAAGCAGCATCAACTGGTCTACGCGGCCATGAAGGGGAAGATGGATGGCGCAAACGCAGAGCTTCACGCGCTGCAATTGACGACCAAGGTGCCGCAATGAGCCTGTGGTGGTTGATCGCGATCCCTGTCGGGCTTTTGGGCGTTGCGATTTTTTTGGAAGCTTGGATAAAGCGCGGGCGCAAACGGTCTGTCCACGATTTAAAACCGAAGTTGAAATCCGAGCAAGCTTACCGTGAAAAAGAAATCGGGCGCGATGAGGTGGATATCGACGAATTAAATGCCGCCCTTGACCGCAACGGAAATTCGATGGGGT
>JBCCGP010000088.1:0-9936 GCA_039029215.1 Pseudomonadota bacterium | reverse complement strand
TGATTTTATTCACTTTTTTAGAGATTTAAGGGTAGGGCTGACGCCTGCAACAGTGCATTCCTACACTTTCGCAAACCTACCACATCCACCCTATGATCAACCAAGGGGGCAGGATCGGGCGGCAGGCGCGTAGGTCAGCCCTACGTTTTCCTATGTATATATTTTCCAAAAAAACTCAACAAAAAAGAGCAGATTAATGCGCAGGCGTGGCAAGGGCATCACGAAATCCGAAGAGGATGTCATTCGATTGATGCTGCAACAGGGCAAAGGCTCAACCGAAATAGCGAAAGTTTTAAAGCGTTCCCGTGACGCGATCCAAAAGCGGATTGTCAAAATGAGGAGCGAGGGCCGCTTAGAGCAAATCATCATGGATGTGGGGCAGACCGATGGCGAAAGCTAGACCATACGGTTCAACATGGGCGAAGGCAATGAAGCTTTACGCGACCCAGAAGGGCATCAAAGGCTATGGAATGGCCATTCTCGACGTTTTGATCGACCACAGACACTACGACGACGGCCAATCAAGGCCCGGACGTGAACTAATGATGCGTTACACCAACGCAGATCGAAAAACGGTCGATAGGTGGCTTCACAAGCTAAGGGAAGAGGGCGTGATTGAAGCAATCGCCTACCCAAACGGCGGCTTTAGATGCGCTACCGTATACGCGTTTCCCGTACCAGCATGGACGAGAGCAAGCCAGATCGTTGACGGTGTTATTTTGCCCAAAACTACCTCCCCCAAAATGTCCAATAACCTCCCCCAAAATGTCCAAACTACCTCCCCCAAAACGGGGGACCCAACAGGTTTGAACAATTTTAACAGGGGAGAAGAAAAGGAGCCCGCTAGTCGCGGGCAAGAACGTAAAGCACCTGACAGCCAACAAGCGGCAGATGCGCTCCGCCTAGCAGAGCTAATGAAGCACCACGGATATAGCGAAGCACGGAGCATCATGGAGGAGGAAAAGAATTCAGGTGATGGAGGCTAGGCTACGCGCAGCAACCATCGCCTTGAAAGGAGGGCGCTCCGCGCCCGCAATGAAAAGGGAAGGGAAAAAATTTTGCACCGACCCAACAACCGAAGGAGAGAGAAGTGAACGACATGACAGAATATGATCGAGTAATCGCAATTCGAGATAAAGTTAACGAAGCCAAGAGAGCGATTGAAAGAGGCGATTACGAAAAGGCGGAAACCGTGATTTATCAAGCTGCCGATAGTGTCTCAATTTTGGCCAAACGCAACCAAAAGCCTGAAACCACAGAGACTGGCGGTGCGGCATGAACAGAGACAATTGGGCAAAGCCCGACAAGATCGAAACCGGAGTGATAGAAGAAGGCGGAGCAGAATATGCGATTGGCAGCATGTCTGACTTTGGTGGACAGTCGCTTGTCATTGGATTGATGCAATCCAATTTGAATGGCCGCGAGGTCACAGTTGGAATGACCACAGGAAACGAATTTCGTTTTGATATCAAAATTGAAGGGCTTCAAGAATATTTGCGGCTCGATATTGAGCCATTGATTTACGCCGCAATTCACAAACTTAGCAAAAGATTGGAAACCGAAATATGACCCATAATCCGCATTCGTATACAGAATTCAAAAACGGCCAGATGCGCCAGCTTCGGGCCTTCATTCAAACACTTGTGCTTAATCATTCAACGATTGAGGCGGCGGCAAAATCGGCTGATATGCCAACCACGCTTTTGCGCAGGCATGTGCGTGATTTGGATATTCAGGTTGCCCCCGTGCCAACGGGCAGATGTCAGACCGTGGGCGCGTCCGATGATCAATCTTTTGCGAAGGGGATCGGGTCGTGACAGAGCGCAGATTTAAGTCAGAGTACAAATTCACCAAAGCGCTTGGCCACATAACGGCCAAGCCAAATCTCAATGTGCTCGCGACTTTCAGAGACCCAGCAACCAAAGAATATGTGATCAGATTGGAAAGAGTAGATGTCTAAACAAAAAACCAAAACCATAGCCGATCTAAAAGCAGAGCATGAAAAGGCCGTGTTTGATGCGGTGGTCGCGGCGCTGATCGATAGCTCAACTTGGTACTATTCCGACCAATCAAGGGCAGCGGAAGCTCTGGGCGTCACGCGGCCATGGATGTCGCGCTATACGACCAAGCACGAAGAAGCCTTGAAATCAGCGCTGCAAGACAAAGGCAAGCACTTGCAAAAGAATAGCGCGCGCGGACCGTACTATAGGTGGGCATATTGAGCCGGCGCCTTTAGTTGCCATAGCGAAACTAAACCTGGTAAAGTTTCAAAGCCGCAAATCTCGGCCGACGCGAATTGCACCAACGCAATAATTCCGGCCGGAATTATTTCCTCTTTGCAATTTCGTGGATCCACAGAGTTACAAAAATGAAACCCGCCTCGAAGGGCGGGCTTCACTGGTAAACGCATATCACAGACGAATGCGCAACCACCATACCCTGCGCCCATAAAAAAGACCAGCCCGAAGGCTGGCCAGTGATGGTCTCAACAGGCGACCCATTCAAATCTATCTGCGGCGCTTATTTTTCAACTTAGGCGGTTGTTCCCGCCCCGTTGCTCCCCCGTTGTTGGTTTGTTCCGGTTCTGCGGTTTGCGTCGGGGCAGGGGAGGGGTTCGGACCCGCTGACGGCAAAGGTGCGCCCCATGTGCGCTCTGGTCCGGTGTCGATATGCATAAACCCATCTTCGGGATAATATGCAATTCCGGTGAAACCTGCCTCACGCGCTTTGATTTCAAACACGAGCGGATCATGGTTGGACAGGGCGCAATCAAACGCAATGCCGCTCATATGCTGCGAGTTCTTCGCGCCTTTGACCGCTGCATTGTGTTCCGGCGACCGATAGGCGCTGGTGATGTAGATCGGCTTGGCAAGGCTGTCGCGCAGCACTTGCAGCATGTCCATTGCATGAGGGTTGATGCGCAGCTTTCCGGTGCCGCGACACGCCATCTCGGGCGGACTGAAATTCGGCCACCGCCAAAGGTCCAGCGGGAACATTTGGTAGTTGTTGAAATACAAAGGTTGGTCCATTTTAGCTTCCTTCGTTTGGTTGAGGGTGCAGGTAAAATTCGCCCGGGGCATAGCTCGATAATGCGCGGGCTTTGTCGTTGCCGATTTGCTTGGCCGCAACGGCTTGATCTTGGTGATCGACCATGCGCAGCCAATAGGTCTTTTCGCATTGCGAGCGGACATTCGTATCAAGCGCGGAGGGGCGTTGCGCAAGGACCATGATGCCAAAGCCGCGATGGCGCCCTCGGAAAAATACGGCATTGAGCGCGTCCGACATTTTGTCGAGATACCCGGGGGCCTCGTCGCACATGCAATAGATCGGGTCAGCGGTTGTGCTGCGGCCAGCGGCAAAGAGAAGGACCGACAATTTATCCTCGCGCCGTGCGCCGTTGAATACAATCAACTTGCGCCGCTCTGCGATCCAGCCCAAGCATTCGTATACATTTTGGGTCACGCCGTCACCGTCTCTGGCTTCGGGATCAATGACCACACAGCACTTGGGCGGGCTGTCTTTGATCAGGCTATAGCCAAGCGTGGATTTGCCCGAACCGGAGGACCCATATATTGCAATCTTTGTGCCAGCGAGATTAGTCATGATCCACCTCATCAGCTGCGGGCAGCGTTTCACCCTGAGCGCTGGCCTTGATCACATCAAAGCACCCTTTAAAGTGAGCGCCAAGAATGGTGAGCTGCCCTAGAAACGTCCCATGAGGGTTTAAGAAAATCTTTGACATGAGAGGGTTTTCTAAAATCATCGGATACAGAATATCTGATGCTTTGCGTCCTGCCTCTTTTCGTGCAACGTCGCCGAGAGGGCAGGGGGCACCCGTGCGCATCGAAACCGCAAGTCCTGTGGTTTCATGGTAGAAACAGAACACATATTCGTAAAAGTCCGACGCGCTTAACAGCTCGCCCAAAGGGGTAGGCGAGAACTCCCCGTCAAGCGCGTCGGCTTCTTCCGGCTCCATGACAGGAGGGGGGGCCGGAAGTTCGATAATTTCGGTTGAGGGCAAGCTGACAATCTCTTGCTCCAAATGGTCTAGCAGGTTTTCGCCATCAAACGGCATATTCTATTCCTCTTCGTCGGCAAAAAATTCAAAAAGCTCGCCCAAAATGCCGCGATCTTCGGATTTGGGCGGATTTGAGAGCGTATGAGGGCGCTCTAGCGGGTTTTCGAGTGGTTTGGGTCGTGAAACAGGCTCGGGCGGCGTCTCTGGGGCTCCTGTGGCGTCTGTTTTGCCGTTGGCCGCATCAAATTCAGCGTCATAGGCGTGCCAATCTACGCGAACAGGGGCAAAATCGCTGCTCAAGGCGCGATCAAAGGCTTGGCGCTTATGCAGCGGCACCCGCGCTTTGTTGAGAAAATACTGTCCAAGGTGCTGCGTGCTTATATCCAAAGCTTTTGCAACCTTCACTTTTCGAGGCCCGTTGACGAAGTAAGCCTTCGTTAAAATGTCGCTATGTGGCATTGGAAAAGCCCTCTAAAACTCAACTTTGAGTATATCTGAATAAGGCCGAAAAAAGAAGAAGAATTTGACCTAACTTGTTGTTTTATTGGCTTTTCTTGGCTTCTCAAGTGTTCGGAAACACTTACTATGGAAACCACATGAAACTCAACCCTTAGAGGAACCAAAACGATGAACAAATCATTTGCAAAAACGATGATTGCAGCCGCTCTAGGCGTGCTTGTTGTCGAAATCGCAATGGCAAAAACGCCGTTGCGCGATCTTTTGAAATAGGAGCTGTCAATGGAAAACATGGCAATGGCAGCAATGCCTAAAACCAACCGCGCTAATCGGCGGGACCGTGGCAATATTCGCTCAAGCCAACCGGGTCAAAACGCGGTAGAGCAAGCGGAGCTTCCAGCGCTCACACGAATTTCGGCTGAATATGTCGCCAGTAGTTTGGGCAACAAGTCCGGCTTTCAAACCTATGACCTGACGCGCGGCGATGCGACGTATAAGGCAATCACATGGGGCATTCGTGTCAATGCTGCGATTGCGGATGTGACCACCGAAACGGCAGGCGTGCATTATGTCGATCTCGATCACCTCAAGGACTATTTTGGCGTGGTGCGCCTTGTTCCAGATGGCCGCGCATTGTGGTCACTCGATCAGTCCGAAATCGAGAAGAAAAACAAGTTCGACGGAATTGATTTTGGTAACAGCTTTTCTGGCTTGGCTTTCCCCGGTGAGTTTACCTATCAAGATCAGCGCTGGACGGATGCGTTTTCGCTTGGCACCGATGGGATGCGCTCTCTGACATTGGAGATTGAACTCAAGGATGCGTTCGACGCGGACACGATGGAAATCGTTGTTCTGCCGCATGTTGTGGACCGTGTACGGCCACCCGGGTTTGTGACCCGCACTGAGCGGATCAACACAACGTTTTCCGGTGCCACCAAGCATACGTATACGGGTGTTCCCTACGGCGACGACATCAGTGCGCTTTGGGTTCAAGGTGCAAACATTCAAAAGGTTGAAGTCAAGATTGGCCGCGAGACGCTTTATGACGTTGACCGCGCCCAATACGAAGCCTACCTGACCGAGAAGGGTAAGGATGTCGCTGCACTAGAAAGTGATTGGTTATTTGACGTCCACGCTGAGCGCGTGCCGCGTTCGATTGCCGCACTTGATGGCAAAAACCAGCGGCGTCGCGGGAATAAGATCACTTTGGAAATCACGACTTTGGATAATGAAACGCCTGTCGAAATCGTGGTGTTCAATTCGGACCTTTACAGCAAAGTTCGCTAAAGTTTCTCCCCGGTGGGGCGCGAAAGCGCCCCGCTTACTCTCAATTGGAGATTGTCAATGACAACCACCCCTTACTATTTCGTGCCGGGGCCTGTTGATCCCAATGGAATTTACCGCGAACGACGCGGCGCATTAGACGGCGTTGTTGGGACGCTGGATGGCGTTGCATCTGTGGTCTACGGCATTGGCAATTCGGTCAACGGTATTGCAGATATTCGCGAGGCGTGGGCACGCGGCGAAAGTGCCGCCGATGATGTGCGCCTTGACCGCGAGGAGCGCGAATTGGGCCTCTTGCTTGATCAGTTCAAAGTGGAACGTGGCGACAATCGCCAGATTTATTATGCGTTCGCCATTGGTGCGGTCGCGCTCATCCTTTTAATGCGGAAATAACCCATGGCAGCACCCCCACCAACCCTAGGAATTTCACCCACGATTGCGCCCAGCTCAAGCACGGGTTCTGATCTGCATCAGCAAGACCAGATGTTTGACTTTGGCGGAGTTTATGTTGGCGCAAGTCAGCCATCACCCGTCATGCGAATTGCGCGGGACATTGCCGTTGGCGTGGCCGTGGCCATCGCCGTCCGGTACATGCTCAAAGAGTTCAAGATCAAGCTATGAGTTTTCGTATACGCATTACATTTGGCAAGATGCCTGAGCATTTTGAGCAAAAGCTGACCATGGACGAAGAGGCAGGCGCGGCAGAGGTTGCGGCGCGGCCAGATACGTTCTCAATCATGGTCGAGGACAGCCAATCCCGCCCCGTTGGTTATGCGATTATGGGTGCCGATAAAGGCGGCATGATTGCGATTTATTATGCACGATCCTTCGAAAAGATGTTGGGTGCGCAGCTGATTAAAAACATCTTTGGCGCTTCACAAATCCTCGGAAAACCAATGCGCATGCATGCCAGTAGCTTGCGAGATATTCAGGTTAAGGCGCGAATGTTCGGCGCTGATTTTGCCTTTGACGGCGTGGACAGCGACGGAATTTTGCAAGGGATTTTTGCCAATGGGCAGTAGCAGCAGAGAGCAAGTTGATACAGACACCACCAACTACGCGCTAGATCGGCGTGTGGTTTTGGAAAGCGGTCAAGCGATTGTGGACAGTGTGATTGCATCGACCGATGATGAGGTTGTCACGGCAGCGCTTCAACCCACTTTGGCCTCATGGGAAAGTATGGCCAATAGCGGGCGCTTGAACTTGATCGAAGTCATCGACATGGCCAATGAATTGATCGAGCAGATCGACAAAAGCCAGCTCAACATTTCGGCAGCGGCGGAGGCAAACCTGCGAGCGGGCAGGGAGATGTTTGAGGACATGCTGCAAGCAAATCGGCTCACGGTCGAGCTGGTTGACGACATTCAAGACCGCTCTTTTGATCTGAGCGAAAACGCGCTTGATATTGTCGCCGATGTGAAGACAGGCGACTTTTCCGAATTGAGCAAAACCATCATGCTATTTGCCTTGGCCGCGATGGCCATGAGCTTTTATTACAACGGGAGAAAATAATGGATATGTCTGACCCTAGAATTGGCCGCTTTGATAGCCGCATTCACCCAACCTCGCATGTAATCGAACCCTATGGGCGATTGTCGCTTGGCCACGGGATTTCGACCGTCACACTTGTGTCTTGCGACGCGGTGGCGATGCAGCTTGTATCCGAGCACAATGACGTGCGGATTAACGAGGGGGCGACACTTGCTTTAAACGGCGTTCAACGGTTTATCCGCAACCCGTGGTCCCGTCCGGTCAAGTTTTCCATCTTGGAAGATTTGCCCGTACAAACTCGACCGCCGCAAGACGTCGCAACCGGAGAAAAACATAACTTCCATGGGATGCATATATGCGCTTTGGAAGCTGCATCAGGCGGTCAGAATAAGGCGGGCCTTGTGGTTATGGCCAAGCGTGGGGATTTGCATTTTGTTCTGCGCTGCCATGGCACGACCGAAGTCTACCGCCTTGCAGACGCGAAAGTTGAATATGCTGACGTCCCGATCCAAGAAGGCTTTATGAACCAAATCCCACTTGCATATGATGCTGCGGGCGAGGCCGTTGAGAACATTGTTGCGCGGTCGGGTTACTATACCGACGCCAACATTGCGGCTTGGGCTGCGGAAACGGGTTGGGCCTTAGAGCCTGCTAAAATATCCGAGGACAATGCCTATGCGATAGGTGGTCTTGCGGAAGGTTCAGCCCTGTTTATTTCCAGCCCAGAGGATCAGCTTTTGAAATCCAATTTGGCCCTGTTTGATCTCGGCGATTGGAACCCACAATGGAAGGGGTGATATGAGCTTGCTTATTCGTTTGGCAGCGCTCGGCGGGCTTGGCTACTTTGCCTATAGGCAGGGGTGGCTTGATAGCTTTTTGGATGGCGAATACTTGATGGAGGGCATTAGTATACGAAGCCCGCAAGGCGACAAATCTGACCTCTTCGAAATCAATTCCGCTGAAAAGACCAGCGCTGTAAAAAAAAAAAGAGCTTGAGCTGCTAGACGCGCATTATGCCGATGTGCAGCCATGGGCGCGGCGCAATATGGCTTGGGTATCGGCCATGATGTGGCAAGAGAGTAGGGGGAATGCAAATGCGATATCCCCTGCGGGTGCGCGTGGTGTGATGCAGGTCATGCCCGGGACGCAAGACGACCTTGTGCGATGGGGATGGGACAAATACCAGCCTGACCATATGGACCTGCACTTGCCCAATGTTGGTATATATTTTGGCACCGCGTATCTTGAATATTTGAGCCAGCAATCCTCGGATCGAGAGTGGATAACGCGGGCTTACAATGCGGGTCCAGGCGGGCAGCGGTCAAATGGATCATGGCCCGCTGAAACAGTTGATTATCTGGCGCGAATTATTGAGCGCTACAATGCAATCAGAGGAGGCTAGAAATGGCTTTACCACTTATTCCGGTTATTGTTGTTGCGGGCGTTGGTGCCGTCAGTTTGGGCGGCTATCAGTTCGGTCGCAAAGTAGGGGAGGGCGTCGGTAAAACCGTGCCTTTGCTTCTGCTCACCGCTGCCGCGTTCACAGTTTACAAGGCGCTTGACAAATGAGCTTGCTTGACCGGATTGCCGAACGTGTTGGCGAGATGGATTTTGTGCAAGACCTTGCAAACGATCAGCGCGAGCAAACGATCCAAGAGCTGCCTTTGCAGGGCAAGCTATGGTATTATCTCCCCGGAGACGAAGAGGCGGGCACACGGGCCGAATATGGGCTTACATATGATGGCTGGCGGGCGGCTGCTGTGGTTCTGGGCGTGTTTTTGGCCGTGAATGTGTTTTCAAGGCGGCGGTGATGTTTGATCCTCTTATGCAGCTAGAGCCGAGCACGGCCAGTCATGCGCTTTTGGTGACAATGGTGATCGGCCTTGGCGCGTTGAATGTGACCGTGATTGGGTTCCTTTTGGGCCGCTTGATCAAACTGGTTGATGGCATATCCCATGAACTGAGCGACGTGCGCAATGAACAGACGCGCATGGGGCAGCAAATCCTCAACCTAGAGCGCGAGGTATTCCCACGATGATACCGAGTGCGTGGTGGTGGGTTTATTGGATTATGCGCGAGCTGATCTATCGAGCGATATTGCGGCTTTGAAATTCTGTGGATCCACAGAATTGCGAAGAGGAAACAATACCGATCGGAATTATTGCTAAACTGAAACAGGAGCTGGAAAATGATCAAAGGTGCAATTCTCGACCTGCTAGGCATCGGTGGACGTGTCCTAGAGGCCAAGGCAGAGGCAAAAGTGACAGGAATTCGCGTTGAGGCGAAGCTGAGAGAGAAAATGGCGGACCAAGAGGGCGATTGGGACGCCTCGGCGCTGCAAGACGTGCGCAGATCATGGAAAGACGAGTTTTGGACGATCCTCTTGGCTGTGCCGCTGATTGAAAGCTATTTGAGCGACGGATGGGACGGATTGAGGGACGCGCCAGATTGGTACGTCTATGCGCTCTTCATGGCCTTGTCGCTCGCATTTGCCCGCAAGAGCGGCCTTGGTGATCTGATGCGGCGTTTTAAGAAAAACTAGGTTTAGTATACAAAAAACAGTTGACCACAAGGCGTATACAAACCTATAGGTTGCAAGAGAGCATCACCCGACAAGAGGAGAGAAACAGTGCAACAGGCAACATCAACCGGACCACAAAAGGCCTATAAGATATATTATGTTAAAT
>JBCCGP010000087.1:0-10485 GCA_039029215.1 Pseudomonadota bacterium | reverse complement strand
CCGCTGCATCTGCCCAAACGGATCCAGCGTGCTGTTTTCGAGCCCCCTTAATCCCCCGTAAAGATAGCTGTATTCGAAAAATTCTAAACTCGGGGAAATATGTATTTTGGAACTATGGCGAATGACGGCAATGAGCCCAAAATCCGACATTCGTAATTTAGAGCCGTCAGAAATGATGAAAGCTTGTGTCGGGATGGAACGTGATCCATGCACGCAGGAATTGCTGATAGCTTTGCACCGCGTTCAATTGTTTGCCCTTTAGTTTGCCCGACACGCAGCGGCCTAGATGGTTCCAGTTTGAATTCGATTTATCGTCAGCATACAGCCCGTCTTTTAACGAGAAATTCAGAACCTCTTTGCCTAGAGCGCACTCATATACAAAAGCTGACGTATTTTCGGCGTCTGTCATGGCAACAATGTTTTGACCACCAAGCGCTGCATGTGCCAATCGTGCTTTTTTAAGCTCCTCGAAATCGAATGCATGAGACTGGCCATTGACCTCAACCCCAATGACAAGGGGTGGTGTTTCTTGTCTGTGCCAACCCGGCAGGCTGACCTCGTAGTTCAACAGTTTGGAGAAGAAATTATACTTCTGTGCAAATGTAGGATCATATTGAAGCACCGTGCTTTTGGGGTGCTTTTGTAGCCAATTATCTAAACTCATTTGTTCAAAGGAAATATCTTCTAACCATTTCCCTTTCCATGGTCCTTTTGCGGCTTCGCCTGTTTCTTGGCGCCACCATGTGCCTGTAACTTGATCGCGAAAAACTGCGTTGAAGGAAATCGCACCGACGAGGGTCAGATCAAGCGCATGCCCCTCGACCATTCGATTATAAACGCGTCCTGCGCGGCACATGCCACAATAGGTAGCTAAGATAGCTTGGCCGCCCACCTCGTCTGGGATTTGATGATGATAGAAGAGCATCTGCGCGGGGAAGGCTTTCTGTTCGCCATTATGATCAACACCCACGACCTGAGCGTCTAGGTCGATTTGATTGTCTTTGGCGGTGCTAAAGACTTTCTGAGTGATGGGCAGAAACTTAAATCGGCCAACCCAATAGCGATTAAATAGCCAGTAGATGCCTGCCCATAGTGCAAAAAATGGAATGGAAATTAAGAGCGCGAATAAGCGTGCGTTTGACGGAATAAGGAAAAATGACACAAGTATCGCCACTGCGAAGAGGCATCGAAACAATACAATATTCGACCACATGAAGTAGGCCAAATCCATTTGCCAAGAAAACTTTTGTAGAAATGGCGGGGTGCCGTTTGCGCTCAGCCCTTTGATAAGTTCCACAAGCGCGATCCCAAGGATCAACAAAACAAAAATTGTCACCATCTAACGTGTCCAAATTATAAGAGAGCTTGGCGCCCGCAAGGGGCGCCAAGACTTTGATTACATTGCGCCGACTTCTTTGTAGTAGCGTGCGGCCCCTGGGTGGATCGTCATTGCGCCAATATTCTTGGCGGCAAAATTCACATCCAAGGACTTGGCCCAGGGCGCATCAGACGTGATTTGGCCGATATTTTCCCAAAAGGCCTTGGTCACTTTATAGACCGTTTCTTCGTCCAAATCAGCGCGCACGCCAATTCCAACAGGCACGTTCATTGACATGACTGCAGCTTCGTTCTTTTGACCTTCATAAGACCCTGCTGGGATCTCGTCCAAGAAACGGAATTTGCCCAGCATTTTGGTGACGGCCTCACCTTCCCAATTTTCGGGCCCGATGAATCGCAGATCTTCTGTTTCTGTGAATTGAATGAACTGGCCACACGGGTCCAGACAACCATTAGTATAGACGTCAATCTTGCCGTCTAGGAAGGCTTGGAAACCAGTTTGCCAATTTGCTTTGATGGCCTCATAATCTTCACCGACCACCAGACCTGTTGTCGCCTGAATCCAGCCACGCGCCGCATTATAGGCACCGCCACCTTGGGGGCCCAAAAAGACAGATGCGCCCTCGATGTCGTCCAGCGTTTGGATGTCGCTATCTGCACGCACCGCAAAGTGATACTGGCCATAAGGATAAAGCATCAATAGCTGAAGGTTCTTTGACAACTCTGGTGCTTCAGGTTCGTTTTTATACATCGCCTTGCCGTTGGCCATGAGGTTGAACACAACTTGGTTGGTCATAGAGAAATCAAGGTTTCCGCGCGCAACTTCCATCATGTGCAAAGTTGCGGCACCGCCGCCTGCAACTTCGATATTCACATCCGCGACATTGTCATTCACGATATTTGCAAAAGTGGCCATTGTGATGGCAGCACTTAAGCTTGGTGCAATCGTTGCCATTTTAAGTTTCTCTTCGGCCTGCAACGAACCCGCTGCAAAGGTCAGCGCGGCGGTTGCCGCCAGTGCAAATTTACGCATTATTTGTTCCTCCCTGAATAAACGTAATTTTGGTATTTTCGTCATTGGTCTTTCAGCTCTCTCAATTGTTTGGCAGCCGAAAAATAGCTATTTCGCGCGGTGGCATTGATCTCTGTTTCTGCCAATGCTTCCATTGTCTGAGCTTTTAGTTCCCCCACGGGCTCACCAAGGGCAAGCAAATGATCGCATAGCTCCAATCGCCATTGCAAATCATCGGTGGCTTTCGCGGCATCGTGCATTTTGTCAGCACCACCTGCAAGCTTCGCTATATGCTCTGCACGGGTTTTGCCCGACAGGGTGCCAAGGTGGGTGGGGTTTCCATCGTACCAACCCAATGTGCCAGCGGCAAAGGCGCGCGCCGACCATGTAAGCTTGCCATAGAATTCCTTGAGCCATGGTTTGTCTGCCAGATCGGCTGGCAATGCCATTTCCGCACAGATGTCGTCCATCGACTTGCCTTGGTTCATGCCATCTGTTGTTGCTTGCATCACATAAAGGATCGCATCGCGCGTCGTGGTCAGCGCCTCGGTGATTGTCTTGTTTCCCATCAACGGCATTGTATGGCCGGGCGCCAAAACCACTGCGCCCAGTTTGGACAACATATCCAACGTATCGACCCATGCCTGATAATCGCGATAGGGCGTGCCACGAATGGCATAAAGATTTGGAAATGCGTGATACCAGTTATCCGCGCTAAATACCGCTTTTTGTTCGGGCAGCCAGACGATGATATGATCATGTGTTTCGCCCGGCGCATGAATAAGCTGGGCACGCACCCCATCAAGATCGATTTCACAATCATCAGGAATGCGTTCGGTCGGGTCAATAAAGCCAGCGCCCATCCCCTCCATCGGGCGATCGCCCGGGCCGACGCCTAGGCTGATCCGCTGATCAGGCGCCAATCCAATTCCAAATTGCATCATCGTGCGGCGCATCAAGGCTTTGTTGGGTGCGATGCGGTCCTGATCAACACCCACCAAATCTGAACTGAACAGATGCGAGGCAATCACAGGTATGTCTTTCCCCTTGCTGAAAACTGTCGCCCCAGAAATATGATCTCGATGGCTATGGGTCAGGATGATACGCGCGATTGGCTTATCTGTAATTTCGCGAAACGCGGCCAAGATATTTTCGGCTGCTTTTGTCGTTTCGGTTGTGTCAATAATCGTAACGCTGCTTTGGCCTTCGATCATGTGAACATTCGATGCGGCAAATCCAACAGCCGTCCATAGCCCGTCGGCAAGTTTAACAACCTGCTTTTCGAATTGTTTGCCCTGAGCAACGAGTTCTGGATTTGGCATGGTTTATCCTTGTCCTAAGAGGTTCTGATATCGACAGATGACGGCGTTCCGTTCAAGAAACGGTGCCCAATGATCAGTGCAACAGCCGCAGCCATAGCTGGGCCAGAAATTGAAAAGCTTGGCATCAAGACTGCAAAACCTACAATGCCCCTGAGCAGGCGTTCCCACAAGAAAAGTTTATTCTTTTCAAACCCTGTTAGCGCCGAGGTCAGCAACCACATCGAAGTCGTGAACGCGAGAATAGCCCACCCAAGATCGCCCCAGGAAACTGTGCTGATATCGATCATCGCATTTGATCTTGGAAGCTCTTCGCCAAACCATATGAATAATTCTTGAAGCTTATAAAGCACTGCGGGGTGGTACACGAAAACAAAAGGTATAATGAAACCTGCCAAAGAAAGTCGCGCCGCCTGAAAGCCAGTGCGCATCGGGTCCGCACCTGCAATCGGGGCGGCTGCAAATGCTGCCAGCGCAACCGGAGGTGTGACAGTGGAGATTACGGCGAAAAAGACGACGAACAAATGGAGTGTTAAGGGCGCAATACCGACCGCTTCAATCCCAGAGCTAAGCGCGATCACGATGATAAAATAAGTCGCCCCGGGCGGAAGCCCCATGCCTAGGACAATCGCGCCCAATGCAACGACAATGAGCGTGGTAAAAAGCGGACCACTGGCAAGTTGCGTAAGCAATAAAGACAGCCTGCCTGAAAACCCTGAGACTTGAATAAGGCCTACGATCAATCCAATCGCGGCCACAATCACAACAATTGTTGCTGCCATGCGGCCTGCATCTACAAAGGCTTTATAGACACGCGGCCAAGAGCGGAAGCTTGGGAACAAAACCAGCGAAGATACCAAAGCAACGATGAAACCGTAAAACCCTGCCTTTAGGACCGAGGGTTGTGCGAACAAGAAATAGCTGAGCGTCCCAAGCGGCAATAAGAACACTAGACATTGCCAGAGTTCAACGCGCGTAAAACTGGGTAAATCTTTTTGGGGCACGGGGCCAACGCCTTGGGCGCGTGCCTCGAAATACACAGTTAGGAAAGTGCCCAAATAGTAAAAGATCGCGGGTATGATCGCGGCCACAACAATATATCGATATTCCAATCCGATCTGGCCTGCGACGAAAAATGCAACCACCCCCATCACGGGCGGCATAACTTGTCCACCCGTGCTTGCCGCGGCCTCAACAGCTGCGGCAAATGCGGGTTTGAAACCTGATTTCTTGATGACGGGTATGGTCATGACGCCTGTCGAAACCACGTTGGAAATGGCCGCACCAGAAAGGGTTCCAAAGAGTGCTGAAGACGCGACCGCAGCATGCGCCGCGCCGCCCGTAAAGCGACCTGTCAAACGATTGGCAATTTTCATCAACAATCCACCCGCACCTGATGCCATCAACACCGCGCCAAAGACGATGAAGATCAACACATTGCCAGAGACAACTTGAATAGGTTGACCAAACATGCCGCCTGTTTGCGACCAGAAGTTTAAGATCATCGCGCGTGTTGATTGTGCAATCGTGCTGTCCGAGCCTGCGAAAATGCCTGTCCAATCAGGCAACCAGCCGCGTACGAAAAAGTAGATGATCCAGAAGAGGCAAAACCCAACTATGAACGTGCCAAAATATCGCCAAGTTAGATATAGCGTTAAAGCAGTCGCGATCGGGAACAAGACGTAATCCAGGGTTGAAGCACTTGGAAGTGCGCCGCCATCAACAGCGAATAAATTCGAAATCCAAATGGCCAAAATCAATCCTGACACGCCAGCAAGAAACCAGCTTAGCCATTCGTGCCGCATGTTGATCGAAAGAAACGAAATGACAAAGGACAGCAAAATCGGTAGCCCCAATATCATGCCTGTCGGCAATAAAATGGAACGCTCAAAGCTGCGATAAATTGCACCTAGCCAATGTTCTTTTAGAAGAATGCGCTTCTCTCGGCGCGAGAGCTCTTCGAAATCTGTGGTCGTGGTTTCAATAAACCAACGTACGAATTCAGAAATAGGGCCCGATGCGGCGTAGACCAAAATGACGATGGTAAATGCAAAAGCGATCGCATTGCTGATCCGAATTTTTGCAGCCGACCCTTCCATCAATCTGATCCGTTCAGTCCCATCATATCGGTCATACCCATTGCGCCCATGCCACCGTCAATCACGATATCTTGGCCTTTGATCCAATGGCTTTGCGGTGAGATAAGATAAGCGATGACATCAGCGATTTCTTCGGGCAGTCCAGGCCGCCCTGCGCGTTTTATATTCGCCGCAACTTTTGGGCCAAAAGCATTCACGAAATCATCCAAAATGCCCGTGCTGACTGCGGCAGGCGACACACTGTTCATACGAAACCCAGATGCGATCATCTCTTCGCAGCGCGCATGCGTCATCACAATCACCGCTTCTTTGGACAGGTTATAAGCGCGCGTGGCATCGATCTCGTTTTTTGAAATAAATTCGGGAAGCTCCGACAGCTCAATCCCCATCAACGCTTTCACCTGATCCAAATGATCGCGCCAAAACGCACCTGCGCGCGACGCTGTATTCACGATGGACGCCTCTGCAGTCAATTTTGGAAGCATACCATCCATAAAACGCTTCATACCAAAGAAATTCACGTTCAAAATAAGCTCTGCCATCCCCTCTTTCGGGGGAAGACCCGCATTGTTGATCAACGCATCGAAAGTCATCGTCGTCGCTTCTACTGCTTTATCGATGGAGTTTGGATCGCTGAGGTCCGTTTCTGTCCAGCTTGTCACATCCGTGCTTGGCTCAAATAAATCATAGGCATGAACCTCATGACCTGCGGCCATAAGCAAACGCGCCAACTCGGCACCAATTCCAGACGCGCCGCCAGTTAGGGCAATCTTCATAAAACTCCTCCCAAAGCGACTCAAAGATTAGCTAGAAACATGTACTAAATCCATCGATAGATTGCTGGAAAGCATATCGAGTATATCGATATTACTTTTGATAACGCTCTTTGATTTTTTGCCGCAACCAAATATGCGCTGGGTCGTTTATCGAGCGTTCATGCCAGACCATATAGATCGAGACAGGATGCGTCTCAAATGGAAGCGGCGCCATTTCTAGGTCTTTGAACGTGGCATCATGCATCTGCTCGACCTCGGTTGATAACAAATCTGTCCCCTTTACAAATTTTGGAACACCCGAAAAATTCGAAACCGTCACCTTTGGTTTTGGAAGCTCATCTATGATCGACGATTTGAAAACGTCCGAGGAAGACCCACCCAGGACAAAGCGCACATCAATATGATTTGCAGCCATATAAGCGTCAACGGTTTCCGGGGCTTTGCCGTATTTGGGATCAAAAAAGCACATCATTCGACCCGTCACCAGTTTCTGTTGAAACAAGTCTGATCCTTCCGGCGGGCGCGGGGTGATCATCAGATCGCATTTTGCATCGCGCAAAAGAGAAACAGAGGGAATACCCGATGGTCGGACCTCTAAAGAAAGATCAATGCCCTCATCCATGGAATGACGCAATAAGTCGGGAAAGATTAAATCGCGTTGCATATCATTTGCGGCAACGACGAAATGCATACTCTCCATTCTGGGATCAAAATCGCGCTTTTCTGTCAGCGCTTTCATGTGATCCAGAACCTCTTGCACCTGCCCCTTTAACGAATTGGCAATTTCGGTTGGGATCAAACCTTGGCCCGAGCGTACAAATAGTGGATCACCCAGAACGCCACGAAGTTTGGCAAGTGAATGGCTGACGGTCGATTGCGTGAGCCCCAAACGCTCTGCTGCGCGCGACACAGAGGATTCTTCTAGAATAACCAGAAAGGTTTCGAGCAAATATCCATCTAATTTTTTGAAATCGATTTTCTTCATGAATAGCATCGAAAACTATCGATGGTTTCGTTGTCAATTCTAAACTAACACTTTCACCCAACCAAGGAGGATCAAAGAGTGTCGCGTGAAGATCAGATTGTCAAAACAGAGCTATTTATCAATGGTGAGATGCGGCCTTCCAGCAATGGTGCCGAGTATGATCTATTCAATCCTGCACGACCAAGCGAACTGGTCGGTCATGCCGCAGATGCAACGCCTGAGGATATGGATGCCGCAGTAAAAGCAGCTCACGATGCATTTCCTGCTTGGGCTGGTTTGGGCTATGAGACGCGGATCGCAAAACTGCGTGAGATTGCTGCGGCGCTGACGACTGATGAAGACGATGTCAATTATCGAGCGCGATTGTTTACGCGCGAGAACGGAAAAATCGCGCGCGAGGCAAATCTGGAAATGAGCCGCCTAGGTGGCCGCTTCCTGCAAGCGGCCGCGTATGGCGAGCGCATCATGCAAGATGAACATATCGCGCCTGCACCTGCGGGGCCGCAATTCGATACAATCGTGGCGCGACAACCGCGCGGGGTTGCCGCCCTAATTGTGCCGTGGAATTGGCCTTTGATGATCTTGGGCGCCAAACTTCCGCAAGCATTGGTCACGGGAAACACTGTTGTTGTTAAACCCGCAGAACATTCCGCATTGGCGCCCGTTTTGACGCTTCAGCTGATCGCCAAAATGCTTCCCCCCGGTGTTTTGAATATCGTAACAGGCGATGCAACCGTCATCGGTGATACATTGACAGGGCATCCATTGGTCCGAAATGTGAATTTCACCGGCTCGGTTGCGATTGGGCGTCATGTGATGAAAATGGCTGCAAATAATTTAACACCCGTGACATTGGAACTGGGCGGCAATGATGCTGCGATCATTTTAGAGGATGCCGACATAAACGAAGAGCTCTTCACCAAGCTTTATCTGGGCTCGTTTTCGTCGTCTGGACAAATTTGTCATGCAATTAAACGGCTCTATGTTCATGAAAGCAAATATGATGATGTCGTCGATGGGTTCACTGCGGCCTGCGAACGCGCGGTTGTGGGCGATGGGTTGCTCGCCGACACAACAATGGGCCCGGTAAATAACGCGAAACAACTGGGCGTCGTGCGCGATATGATTGACGAGGCCCGATCCAAAGGCGCCGATTTGAAAGAATGTGGTCAGGTTCCAGACGAAGCGCTGTATCAGGGCGGCGGATATTTTCAAAAACCTGCCCTTGTCTATAACGCAGTTCCCGATTTGAAGATGGTCAAAGAGGAACAATTCGGCCCATGCCTACCGATTATGAAGTTCAAAACCGATGATGAAGCGATTGCTGAGGCCAATAATAGCGATTTGGGCCTCTGCTCTTCCGTTTGGACAGCAGACCCAGAACGGGGAACCAAGATCGCACGCCAGCTTGAAGCAGGGTACACCTACCTCAATGGGCATGGCCCCATGGCGCAAGATGGGCAAGGACCATTTGGAGGTTTCAAAAACTCTGGGATTGGTCGAAACCAAGGGTACGAAGGCGTGCTTGGTTTTGCGGAACCGCATTCGATATCCGCCCCAGTGGGATTTATGAAGCAGTAGAAAGTGAGGGTCTTATGGCCACAATCGGTGAGAACATCATTGCACAATCCAAAACGGCCCCTTTCTTCAAAGTGGCAAATCCAGACGAGGTGGGCATAACAGCCCCAGAAAACCGCAAAGGTGATGCGTTGCGCACATGGGTGGGTTCACTGTCAGGGTTTCAAAAAGAAGCTTTGGTGCGTTCCGCCAAAACTGGCGATACATGGCGGTTGGTCAGCGACGAAGGTGACTATCTCAATGGCTATGACGCCGCTCCTTGCCCGCTATCATTTCTATCGGTTGGAATGATAGCAAGTTTTATGAATGAAATTGAAGCGCTTGCAAAAATCGAAGGCATCGCCATTCGAAAGCTCCGGCTGACGCAAAATAATTATTACACAATGCAAGGCTCCATGATGAAGCGCACCATGATTGGGGGTGCAGAGGATATTGACCTGACCGTTGAAATTGATTGCGATCTGAAGGGCGATCAATTGATGGAGTTTCTGATCAATGCCACTTATGCCTCGCCGTTAAACGGTTTGATGCGCGGGCAAATTCCAATTTGTTTAAATTAGGCAAAAACGGTCAAGAGCTTGCGACAGCCAAAGCACATGAAATTGATGGGCCGCTATTTGCAGATCCAGGTGATCATTTTGCCAAGGCCAAACCTATAGAAAGCGATTTGGAGTTCATTCGCAAAACGGGTGTCTCTCCGAAAAAGGAAGTTGCCAAGGGAACCGCAAGTGGTGGATCGTCTTTGTCAGATCATCAAGACCGCCGATTGAACCCATCGGTCACCGTGGAGTTGAGCGATGATGGCATGAAACGGATCACGCAATATCTCTACTCTCCACATGGTAGTGTGTTTGAATTCCTAAGTTCCGAAGATGGCTGCGCCCCTGATGCCACGACATATATGAGCGCGGGTATTGGCTTTTGCTTTATGACCCAGTTTGGACGTTTTGTGTCCATGCTGAAACTCGACCTGCCAAGCTACCGCATTGTCCAAGATACCCATTTCACCTTGGGCGGCGCATCTGGTAGAACGGGCAAAGCGGGCGCAGCCGATCCGATTGAGACACATGTCTGTTTAGAGACAACAGAGAGCGATGAAACAGCCCAAGAGATGCTGGATATCTCAGAGCAAACCTGTTTCTTACATGCTTTCTGCAGGACGGATCTAAAAACGAAGCTACGAGTGAATTCAATTGGTCAATAAAAAACGCTCGTACGCTTTGAAGGTCTGCTTTGTGGCTTATTCTGTTGAAAAACTCTGATTGATTTGAGTGCTAATGCCTGATTCATTTTGATAAAAAGAGGTGCTTTCAGATGATGGGGCCACAGCAGGTCGCACAATCAGCGTTGTTTTATGATTTTTCATTGGATGAGTTTG
>JBCCGP010000086.1:0-10766 GCA_039029215.1 Pseudomonadota bacterium | reverse complement strand
CGCCTCATCATCCTTTGGCGCTGCGCGGTAGTGCAGCGTGCTCCGCGCCAGTCCAATCACGCGACAGGCGCGTCGTTCGGATGTTGCCAGCTTTTGTCGGGTGTGGACCACGGCCTGACGAAGCTGGTCCGCCGTCAGGCCTTTGGCTTTAAATAGTCAAGGCTCTCCTTGAGGATGAGTTTGTCCAGCTCAAGCTCCGCCACGATCTTCTTAAAGCGGTCGTTCTCTTTTTGCAGCGCCTTCAGATTGGCCATCTCTGATCGTCCCATGCCACCAAACCGTTTGCGCCATGTGTAATAGGTCGCGTCACTCACGCCAGCCGTTCTGCATGCCGACGCAACATCCGAACCAGACGCCAGGCTCAGCTCAATCTCACGCAAAAGCCGCAGAATATCCTCATCCGAATACCGTTTCCGCGCCATCGATCACATCTCCAAAACTAAGCCAACTTTGGCACAGTTTTAGGGGGGCAAGACAGTGACGTGCTCCAAACGATTCTTAAACAGTCATTTGTCTCTATCGGATGCAGCGTGGGGTATCAAATGCTGGATGATTTGGTGCAGTGTGCCTGCCGCGATGCGATGCCCAGCCAGCCCTGCGGCTTGGGCGGCGGCAACATCGGTATCTCTGTCCCCGATGAGCAGGCTATGCGCGCGGTCAATTGGCCAATGGGCGATGAGATCCAAAATCATGCCAGGGCCAGGCTTGCGCCAGCTGCATGGTTTTTGAAGATGCGGGACAACGCCTTGTGGGTGATGCGGGCAATAGCGAAACGCATCTATATGTGCGCCCTGTTTGTGCAACTCGGTTTGAATATGGGTGTGCAAGGCAAGGACGTTGGCTTCCGGGTAATAACCTTTGGCTACACCGGCCTGATTGGTCACGACAAATACATAATGCCCTTGATCATTGAGCGCTGCAATGGTGGGTATTATCTCTGGGTACCATTCGAACCGTGCGCGCGTGCCCACATGGCCGTGATCGACATTTATGATCCCGTCCCTGTCCAAGAACACAGCAGTGCGCTGCAATTGTGCCGGGATCGCGCTATGAGCTTCGGCGTATTTGTCAGGCATGCCGATATCGATAAAAAACCCATCGAAAGTTTGGCCGCTCACCTGTCTAAATGCGGCAAGTTTTGGCAAGGTCTCTTGCTCAAGAGAACAGGTCTGCGGGATATACTCCAGCACTTCCTTGCGCATGAAATAGACGCCGCCATTGACCAATCTCTGGGCGGGGGTCTGAGGGCGCTCAAAAAACGCTGTGATCTGACCTTCCGCATCTTGTTCAACCACACCAAAGCGCGACGCATCTTCCAGCGCACGCAAGGCCAGATGCGCAGTGGCAGAGCCTGCAAGCCCGTCTGCGTAATGTTTGGACAGGTTTATATCAAACCAACTGTCGCCATTGAGCAGCAAGAATGTATCGGCCAAAAGGTCCTTGGCATAGTATAAAGCGCCGCCCGTTCCAGCTCGTTCCGGCTCGATGCTGACGCGGAGCGAAAGGTTAAAGCGCCGTGCCAGGGGAGTTGTCTGACAGTAGGCCAGCACTTTCTCGGCTTCGAACCCGGCCAAAAGGACGATGTCGCAAAAGCCATTTCGGCCCAGCTCAAACAACAGCGTATCAAGGAAGGGCTGATCATTGACCGGTAGCAAGGGCTTTGGTGTTGTTGCGGTGAGCTCGCCCAATCGCGTGCCAAGGCCTCCGCAAAGAATCACTGCTTGCCGAGAGGTGCTCATATGACGTGTCTTTTGTTGGATCAGGACGACAGCAAAGCTGACATCGCCCCAATGAGGTGGTATAAAGAACTGGCGGGGCTGGCATTGGCAATGGCTTTGCCACTTGGCGTTATGCGGTCATACCACAGCCCGTTCATTGGTACGGTTAAAAACGGCGAGAGCCCGTACCAGGCTTCGGAGGCGTCTTGGTGATACCGTTTCGCTTCGGCAGGACAAACTTGGGCTTGCAGCATTGCGGCTTTTATCCGTTCGGTTTGAGGCCAGACCCGGCTTGCGCCGTCATACAGGCTTCCATCGGTCAGAAGTGCGGCAACCGTTATCGTGCGATCATGACGCAAGCCAAATCTGTCTGCAAAAGCATAAAGCTGTGCAACGGCCTTTCTTAAGGCATGCTTGTCCACGATCGGTCCAGCATAGTTTGCATAGCGCTGCAATAGCCATTGCCATTCAAACAGATGCCCTGGCTCAACAAGACGCCCCTGCACTCCGACTACCGGCTGCCAGTCAAGATCAAAGAACTCGCGCAATGCGCCGCTGCTGGAATCAATAAACCGTCCCAAAGCCAGTGCAACGATCTCGTCCGCCAACGTTTGCCACGGTTCCTTACATCCTACATCAAGCCAGGCCAGCGCTGCCTCCAGCAGATGCATATGTGGGTTGGCCAAAAGTGGCGTTGTGCGGGGATCAGGCGCCTGCGTGCTGTCTTCAAAAAACCCGCCCCCAGGGTGAGCACGGTGCGCACGCAGATAGTCCAAAACCTCTATGGCGGGCGCCTTGATGGCCTGGTCCGGTATAACGCGATATGCGTGGGCAAGGGCAAAAATTGCAAAGGCCTGATCGTAATTGTCAATGACGTCATCATATGGAGTGCCGTCGCGGTTGACCCGGGACCGCATTGCGCCATTGGTCATGCGGTAATGATCCAGCATAAAGGCCAGTGCTTGGGTGCTGAGCTCTTGCCAGGGTCCTTCCCAGCCCAATCGACCTGCTTCGATAAAGGAATAGATCTGACGAGCTTGAACACGGCAGCGCTTGGGGATGTCCTCAGGCTGGCCAGTTTGCGTCAGCTGGTCATGAAATCCGCCATGATCTTGATCGTAGCCGTGCTGGGCCCAGATATTGAGCGTTGTCTCTGTCCACAGGTGGACAGAGGCTAACCAAGGGCGCGACGGATCTGCGTCTGGCCGGCAAAGAGGGTACCACTTAGACATCAAGTCTATGCGCTATACGTTCGAATAGACTTCGTTACGGATCATCCGGTATCCTTTGATCAACTCTTGAATGCCCATGTCCAGGCTGTGCTGCGGTTGCCAGCCTGTTTTTTCAAGCTTTTCATTGGACACTATATAATCGCGCTTGTCCGGGTCCGTGCCGATCTCTGCTTCGTGGTAGAAGAACTCGGGAACATAGTTTTGAATCCGTGCTGCCAGTTCGAGCTTAGAAAGGTTGGCGTCAGACAGGCCCATATTGTAAACATCGTTCTTCATTGCGTCGAACTGGGTCATCCCGTGCAAAAAGCCGTTGGCGACATCGCGGATGTGAATATAGTTCCGCTTGAAATGGCCTTGGAAGATGATCAATGCGCGATCCCGTACGGCGCGATAGGTGAAGTCATTAACCAAAAGGTCAATCCGCATCCGCGGTGCAAACCCAAAAACGGTTGCTAGGCGGAAGCACACGGCATTTCCGCGCTGCATTACTGACTCTTCAGCTTGGACCTTGGTCTGGCCATACAAGCTGATCGGGCGCAACGGGCTTGTTTCGTCGCAGAACTTATCAGCCTCGCCAATCCCGTATCCGCTATTGGTCACCGGGAACACCACTCGCTGATTTGGAGACAACAGCCCCATAAGTGTGCGCACCGCCTCAAGGTTGATCGAGCGAGCGGCGATCGGGTCCAGCGTGCATGCCGGAGCACCCACTACAGCCGCCAAGGGGATCACCCAATCGGCGTCAATAACAAGTGCTTTGACCGTCTCTTCGTTCCGGCAATCACCTTTGACGGCCGTAAAATTCGGGTCGGCGCAGGACAATCCCAGCGAGTTGAAACCGTGCTCGAAAGTGTCCAGAACGGTAACTCGATACCCTTTTTCGAGAAGCATTGGGACAAGAATGGACCCAATATAGCCGCTGCCACCAGTGATAAAGACATGTTCCAAGGCGATACCTATGCGTATAAGAGTTGCGGTTTCTAGGGCTAATGCTCTAGCTTGTAAATGCGCTGCAATCCCTCCAGAAGACCAACTTGTGGTGCCCAGCCTGTTGCTTTCAAAAAGGCGGAGGAGTCAAGCACCTTGTATCCTGCGCCAGAAAAACTGTCCGGAGGGCTCCAGGTCTCGGCGTCCCAGCCAATGGCCGTGCACACGGCTGTTGCAACCTCGCCCACGGTGATCGGCTGGTTGACGGCACAATTCAGAACCTGATTCTTAAAGGCCTTATCTGCGGCCAAAATTGCTTCGATTTGATCGTCCACATACAGCACTTCGCGCACGGTCCGGGGATCCCCCCAAACGGTAAAGCGCGTCTCACCGGCATCGCGCTCGCGCACGGCGCGGTCCAACAAGCCGCCAACAAAATGCGCGCGGTCCGGTGCGTGATGATCGCCTGGGCCAAACATCGTGGCCAAGATGCAATGCAAATGCTCAAGCCCATATTGCTCGGCATAGCTTTGTGCCCCAATCGCGAGCACTTGTTTGGCCAGCCCATAGCCTGTCACGGATGGGTGCAAGGGGCCTGTCTGATAGGCCGCCTCTGGCAATGGCGTATCGCATTCAGGATAGGCGCAAGAGCTGCCAGTTGAGATCAGCTTGGCCTGCGGCTGAAATTGGCGCCAAGCTTCTAGGATATTCAAATGTATTCGCGCGTTGATTGCCAACATTTCGCCTTGAATGCCAAATTGCCCTTGCCCGGTGCGCTGACGCGTGACTACATGGAAGATCCGATCAACAAGCGGTAGATCGGCAAACGCTGCTACAACCGTGTCCCAGTTTTTTAAGTCTCCGGCAGCGCGGTCAATTCTAGTCAGCGCCCATCCGCGCGCGGCAAGAATGCGGCCGAGGTTCTTTCCTAGAAACCCGTCTGACCCAATAATCAAAGCGTGTGTGTCAGAGTGCATTCGCATACCAATCCAGTGTGTGTTTCAAGCCGCTCTCAAGCGAAGTAAAAGTGGATTTATCAAAAGCCGCCTTGAGTTTGGCATTTGTTGCGCGACGGGCCAAGACCGATTGAACCAACGTCTCGCCCGTTTTGATGGGCCGTGTTTTTCCAACTAAACGCAGCAAGGTTTCGGCCAAGGCCTGCAAATCAACGCTGGTTCCAGTACACAGGTTAAATTGATCGCTTGTGCCGCTCCAGGCCAGCGAGCGTTCAAAGACATCACACACATCTTCGGCAAAGACAAAATCGCGCTCTGTTTTGGCGTTGCCACGGATGGTGAATTCGGGTTCATCCCCCAAAGCCCGCATCACAAAGGCGGGCAGAACGTGCGCTTTATCTATATTCGTGCTGTCATAGGGTCCGTAAGGGTTGCTCAGTCGGAATGACAGGGTTGAGATTCCAAATTTCTTGGAGTAGAGCCGCGCGGCGATTTCGCTCCAGCGTTTGGACCAGCCGTAGAACATTTCGTTCGGGTTGGGATCGATGCTGAGATCAACGGGTTTTTCATCGTCGAGCGTTTCCAAGCCCGCGGGGTAGACTGCAACGCTTGAAGCTGAGCGAACCTCTTTGATCTCACGCTCCACGCAGAACCGATAGACTTGGTGAACAATGCCGATATTAGTCGTCAGGATGTCAGACTGGGCTGCATCAAAGCGTGCGGCATCATAAGGCTGCGCAGCCAGGTTAATTACCACGCAATCCTGGGGCAGCTTCGGCAGTTCGGATAGCTGGTCGATGCGCATGGATTGGTCTGCGCCAGGGACAGCGCGCCCCGAGCCGCTTACCGCGGTCAGGACGGATCTGCCCGACATACGCGTCACCAGATTACGCCCCAGAAAGCCTGTCGCGCCTACAATGATGATATGAGACGGGATCACAACGCCATCTCCCGTTACGTGGACAGCAAATCATCAGCGCCAACAACGGCAACTTTGGGAATAGGAACAATAAACTTGCCGCCCGCTTCAAGATAATTGCTCTCTTTGACCAAAAACTCGTCTAAGAAATTCCATGCCAGCATTAGATACGCATCTGGCGGCGTGAGCGTCGCCTCGTCTTCGATCGGGATACGCACGCCAGGGATCGCGAGCCCAAATTTTAGAGCGCTTTTTTCGGCGGCTTTTTCAACCAACCGCGTGTCTATTCCAAAGGAGTTCAGCAAAGTCGCGCCTTTCGCCGGTGCGCCATACGCATAGACGGTTTTACCGTCGCGCGCGAAATCTTCAAGAATCTCTGTCAGCCGGGTTTTGAGCTGCCACACGCGGTCCGCGAAATTCGTATATGTTTCGAATTTATCGTACCCGCGCTCGGCTTCACTTGCAGCGATTTTGGTAAGGCTATCTTCGATGCTATGCGCGCCGTAATGCCCGGCATGCAATTCGATAGAGCCGCCATGAATTGGCACGATCTTTGCATCAAACCCTTCAAGCCCATGTTGCATCAGCAGCGCATTCAGCGACTTGAGCGTATAATAGCACAGATGTTCATGATAGATTTGGTCAAACGCTAAGTTTTCCAACATCCCGCCCAGATAAATCGCCTGAACGCAAAAGATGCCATTGGGATGCAGCAACTTCTTGATCCCGCGTACCACGCTATGCAGCTCTTCAAGGTGAAAGAACACACCGGCGGCTGTGATCAGCTTGGCGGGGCCGTGCTCAGCCAGAATGGCCTCGGCAGTTTCTTCGTTAAAGAAGCGATTCCAAGTGACGACCCCAGCGTCGGTTGCCAACTGCGCAACGTTAGAGGCTGGCTCTACCCCTAGGGCTTTGAGGCCAAAGGGCGCATATTGCTTGAGCCATGTGCCGTCATTGGATCCGATATCAACCACCAGGTCACTCGCCCTCAAGTCATGGGTCTTCACAAGGCGTTCGGCGGTTTCTGCAAAATGTGCCACCAATGTTTTGGTTGTGCCAGACACATATGGATAGTCGGAGAACATGCTTTCCTTGGGGATCGTATGATCAATCTGCACCATGGTGCAGTTATGACAAAAACCCGTACGCAGCGGGAAATAAGGCTCCTTGTGGTCTGCAACATCGGGATGAATCAAACGGTTGCAGTGCGGCTGATCACCAAGGTCCAGAAAGATCTCTACATTTTGGGACCCACAGCCCCGGCACTTGAATGACATGGATGGTTTCCTTCAACGCGTCTACGTTTAAATTGGGTGGCCTACCAACTAAGCGCTTGGTTGACAGGCTGTACGATTGATGAGCCTGTTGTTTCAATCTCAATTGGGATCACTCGGTCTGCGCCAAAAACTGCGGCAAGTTCCGAAATGCGGCCATGCGGGTAGAGAGCCAAAAAGTAACCGCCGCCGCCCGCGCCGCAGAGTTTTGCCCCATAAGCTCCAGTTTCAATGATCTTATTAAAGATGGCGTTGATATCATCGCTGCTAATGCTCGATGTCAGATTTCGCTTAATATACCATGATTCTGACAGCATCCGGCCCAGCTCGATCAGGAAATCATCGCCCCCTTTTTCGATGATTGTGCAGCACTCATCGACAAGTGCAAACAAGTAACTCAGGTCTTTGTCAAGCTTCTTTTCCTTGGTTAGGTTCACTTGCTCATCTGCAATGGCTGTGGCTCGCCTCACCTTTCCGGTGTGGATCAGAACCATACTGTCCGACAACTGCCGCATGGTGCTCGAGGCAATTTGCAACGGCGAGATTTTAAGATCGCTTCCTACAAAGTCGTATCTGTTGAGCCCACCAAAAGTGGCGTGCAACTGATCTTGAATGCCAACATTTTCAGCCAAGATGTCGCGTTCGATCTTGATCGCGTCGCGAGCAAGATCGATTTTGGTTTTGGCTTGCTGCTGCAATGTGTAGATAAGATTTAAAAAGCCAACAGTAAACGATGACGAAGATCCCAATCCAGATCCCGAGGCGGGCAGATCAGAAATCACATTGATGTCCAGCCGATCCGGCGCATCCAAATAATTGAGCACTTCGCGGATCACAGGGTGCTGTATATCTTTGCGCTTTTTGCACAGTTCAATGATAGAGTAGCTGATGCGATAATTATACGCTTGGTAAGATGTGAGACGCAGCGCGCCGATGTAAATATATTTGTCGATGGTCAGCCCAATCACAGCACCAGGGCGACGCTCAAAATACGCTGGGTAGTCCGTACCGCCGCCAAATAAGCTCACACGAAGCGGAGTACGTGTAATGTAAATCATGGGTGACTCTTCTTGAAGTCTATACCGTCTGTCAGTTGGCACGAATTAAGATGAACTGCAATACTAATCGCCCCGTAAATGCCTTGGTGCACCAGTCCAGCCCGTTAACTTATAAGTGACTATGAGATTCAAGACATGAAACCTGGGAAGTTTCACGTTGTCGAATCTCAAGCTCAGTGAAGAACTGTCAGTAAATTCAGCCCTTTGCTACCAAACAAGCTACGCGATGTACAAGCAAGGATCTTCGAGTCCGTCTGGCAGCGCTGTCGCGTTCATTGGATGCGCAACGCACTAGCGCATGTATCACACGCCCAACATTCCCATCCTAGCCACCGCGATTCGCCAGGCTTTTGACAAGCCGGATCATGCCTCGACGGGCGCAAGGTGGCCGGCCAACTCCGCTCCCAGTGGCCAAAGCTGTTAGGGCTGAAGGACAACAGTGAACATAATGTCTTGGACTATTTGGATCTTCCGCGCCAGCACCGCACAAAGATTAACTCGACCAACCTCATTGAGCGCCTGAATATGGGGGTGGAACGCCGGGTAAATATTGTCGGCATCTTCCCCAACAAAGCTTCGATCACGCGGCTCATCGGAGTAGGATTCATCGAGCAGAAAGATGATTGGCAACGAGCCCGTCGGCTGAACCCGGCCTATTGAACCGGCGCGAAGCTTGTTACGCTGCCCCAGCAGCGTAACGCCAGGGGATGAGCTCGTCGAGGCGTGTGATCTTGTGATCGGCGATTTGGGCAAGAACCCATGTGAGCCAAGCCTGCGGATCGACGTTGTTGAGCTTGGCGGTCTCGATCAGGGTGAAGGCGATGGCCATTGCCTTTCCACCACCTTCTGAACCTGCGAACATCCAGTTTTTCCGTCCTATGGCCACGGGTTTGACCGCGCGTTCGGCTGTGTTGTTATCCAACTCCAGGTGGCCGTTCTCAAGGTATGGCCGCGCCTTTGGCATGCGGCCAAGAGCGTAGTGTATGGCCTGCGCCAGTGGCGACTTGCCCGAGATTTTGGGTAATTGCGCGTGCAGCCAGGCTTCCAGATCATTGAAGATCGGCTTTGCCCGTGCCTGCCGCAGCGCGACACGCACGTCGGGCGATCCGACCAATCTCATCGGCAAGCGGCTCTAGTAGTGATGTTGATCTTCCAACCCAATCGGCCATGGTCGAGCGGTTCAGATCGATCCCTTCGCGGGCGTAGATTTGGCTCTGGCGATACAGTGGAAGGTGATCAGCATATTTGCTGACCAGCACATGCGCCAGCAAACCCGGCCCCGGCCTGCCACGTTCAATCGGGCGTGACGGCAGCGGCGATTGCACAATCGCTTCACAATCCGCACAGGCTTTGCGGGGCCGATCGATGCGGTTCACGACAAAGCGACCAGGCACATACTCAAGTTCTTCGGTGATATTCTCGCCGAGCGTCTTCAACTTGCCGCCGCAACGGGTGCAGTCTTCTCCTGGCGACAGCACTTCATCATATCTGTCAAGATGATCGGGCAACGGCTTGCGGCTATGCTGGCGCGGTGCCTTGTCTTCAGTGGGAAGTTGCGCGGGTTTGGCTTGTTCGTCAGCCGCTTCAGCAATTGCTTCGTCTTCCTCGAAGGCCAGATTGAGCTGGTCGAGCCCCTCCGACTTTGAGTCGAACCGGTGTCGATTGTGCCCATGCAATTGATGCTGGAGCAGTTCAACCTTCAGGCTCAGGGCCTTGACCTCGTCCGCCAGAAGCCGGTTCACGGCCCGCAGTTCGGTGGGATCGTCCGGCGTGATATCGAGATCCTTCAGCATCGCCAATCCTATACCGGATCAGGGGCAAAACGTGAATCCCGAAAGCACTCAAGGGATTGTATTTGTTGATCTCTACCCGACCTTTAGCGGTCGCCATGTTTTTTGTGGCATGCGCCAGTCGATCCCTTCCAGCATCATCGACAATTGCGCCGCCGTCACATTGACCTTGCCATCTTTCGCGGCGGGCCAAACAAACCGTCCCTTCTCAAGGCGCTTACTGAACAGGCACGCGCCCTGCGCATCCCACCAGATGATCTTCAACAGATCACCGCGTCGGCCACGGAACACGAACAGGTGGCCAGAATATGGGTCCAGCTCCAGCACCTTCTAGGCCTGTGCTGCTAACGTGTTGAACCCGCGCCGCATGTCCGTGACACCCGCCGCCAGCCAGACGCGCGTGTTGCTGGGGGCAGGGATCAAACCGCCAGACCCTGCACCAGGCTGATGACAGCTGTCAGCGCAGTCGGACATTCAACCAAGATACGCCGCCCATCCGATAGGGTAATGTCAACGCGGCTGGCGGAAAGAGGTGTGGATGATGGCGGTGGAAGCTGTTCATGAAGAACAGGTTCGGGGACGGTGCCGCCATCAATCTCGATAGGCAGGAATACAGCATCTTCAACCGGTTCTTCCGCGGCCGGCGCGAAGCGCGGGTCCTTCAGCCAAGTGTGGATCATGTTTGCGTTCATCGCATATCTGCGCGCAACCTGAGCCACTGAAACGCCAGCCACCGTCGTCTGCGCGCAAATCTCCCGCTTCTCGTCATCCGACCAGCTTCGACGCTTACCCATAAATCCGCCTTTAAGTGTAAGCGTTGGTTGAACCCGACCTAACGAGGCCATGCAGGTTGCGCTAAGTGTCCATTAAAATAAGTGGACACTTAGGGGCG
>JBCCGP010000085.1:0-10898 GCA_039029215.1 Pseudomonadota bacterium | reverse complement strand
TTCTCGATCGACAAGCTTTGGGATGGCGGGTTCGAGATTGATCGCCTGCGCGAGCCCAAACTGCGCGGTGCGGTAGATATTTATGACGGGCCAAAGCATCTTTTTAGTGCATTGATCATCTATTCCGAGGTGGAAGGCGAAGCGATGCGGTATGAATTTAAACAGGTGAGCCAAGCCAGGACGCAAGCGCCGTCTGATTTCGTTCAAGAACAAGCGGCGCCAAACGCTTTGCTTAAGTAGAATAAATTTTTAGAATTAGCTGTTTCTTCGAATTATGTTCGAAAATTAATCCCGTTCTGCGCTCTTTTCACATGACATTTGAGGGGATTTTTGAAAATTTCGGTCGAATGATTCTTCTAGGTGGTGTGACATGATCAAAGGACCCTATCTTCTCTTCTTGGGCGATGCGCCCGATATGCTGGCAGCCAAAGTGGCCATCGGCATCAAGGACTGGCGTCCAGATGCGTCTGTTGGCCAGTTCCGAATGGATGGGTGCAAGGCGGATATGGGCCTTGCTGATCTTACAATTGCTGAAGCGGTGGAAAAAGGTGCCAAAACGATGGTCATCGGTGTGGCCAATCGCGGTGGTATGATTTCAGACGCGTGGATCGATATTTTGATTGAGGCGCTGGAAGCGGGTCTTGATTTGGCCTCGGGCCTTCACAACCTGTTGCGGGACGAGCCACGCTTGGCTGCGAAAGCCGCCGAACTTGGCCGCACATTGCATGATGTGCGTGTGCCAACCGTGGAGTATCCAATCGCAAATGGCAAAAAACGCACCGGCAAACGGTGTTTGGCGGTGGGCACGGATTGTTCTGTTGGCAAGATGTACACAGCCATGGCGATGGACCGCGAGATGCAAAAGCGCGGTATGAAATCAACCTTCCGCGCGACAGGCCAGACGGGCATCTTGATCGAAGGTGATGGCGTACCGCTGGATGCGGTGATTGCCGATTTTATGGCGGGATCGGTTGAATGGCTGACGCCTGACAATGATCCGGATCACTGGGATATGATTGAAGGGCAGGGGTCTTTGTTCCATGTCTCCTATTCTGGCGTTACCATGGCGCTTGTCCATGGTGGCCAGCCTGATGCGTTGATCCTGTGCCATGAACCCACGCGCGACCACATGCGTGGATTGCCCGAATATCAGCAACCCTCGCTTGCAACATTGCGCGACACTGCGCTGCCCCTTGCCCAAGTTGGCAATCCAGATTGCAAAGTGATCGGCATTGCGATCAACACCCAGCATATGTCTGAGGATGATGCGAATGCGTATCTGGCCGAGGTTGAGGCAGAGATGGGATTGCCCACCGTTGATCCGTTCCGTCATGGTCCGGGCCGATTGGTGGATGCGCTGGCCGAGATCTAAGCGTGACCATCAGCGTCACCCAAGAGGCGTTTAAACTCGCGGAAGTTTTTACCATTTCGCGCGGCTCGCGCACGCAAGCTGATGTGCTGACGGTTTGTGTGGATCGCGATGGGATCAAAGGCTTTGGCGAATGTGTTCCCTATGCGCGTTATGGCGAAACGATGGAAAGCGTGACCGCACAAATTCAATCGGTTGTATCTGATGTCGATCGCGATGGGCTTTATGATTTGCCGGCGGGTGCCGCACGTAATGCACTTGATTGTGCGCTTTGGGATTTGCAGGCAAAACAGGCAGGAAAACCTGTTTGGGAGCTTGCTGGATTAGAAAAGCCTGCCCCCGAAATTACGGCCTATACGCTTTCCTTGGAAACGCCTGAAAAAATGAAAGCGCAAGCGGCGAAACATGCGTTTCGGCCATTGTTGAAAACCAAGCTGGGTGGCGGTGAAGAGGATGTTGCGCGGATCGAAGCGGTGCGTGCAGGCGCACCTGATGCGCGTATTATCGTAGATGCAAATGAGGGTTGGTCGCCTGAATTGTACAAAGAATTGGCACCAGTCTTGGTCCGCCTTGGGGTGGAGATGGTCGAGCAGCCTTTACCAGCGGGCGAAGATGATGCGCTGTTGGAGCTGGAGCGGGTGCTTCCAGTTTGCGCCGACGAAAGCTGCCATGATCGCGCCAGCCTATCCGCGCTGAAGGGGAAATATGACATGGTCAATATCAAGCTTGATAAAACAGGCGGCTTGACCGAGGCGCTGGCGCTGAAAGCTGACGCATTGGCGCAAGGTTATGACGTGATGGTGGGGTGCATGGTCGGTTCTTCGCTGGCGATGGCGCCTGCGGTTTTGGTGGCGCAAGGGGCAAGCGTTGTTGATCTTGACGGCCCGTTGCTTCTGGGCGAAGACCGCGCGAAACCTTTGAGATTTGACGAACTCGGCGTTCATCCTTCGACGCCTGAACTATGGGGTTAAAATGGGACGTATCGTATATGTGAATGGCGCTTATGTGAATGAGGCAGAGGCGACGATTTCGATCTTTGATCGCGGCTTTCTGATGGCGGATGGGGTTTACGAGGTGACATCTGTTTTGGATGGCAAATTGGTTGATTTTACGGGCCACGCCAAACGCCTTTCACGCTCGCTTGCAGAGCTGGATATGAACGCGCCTTGTGATGAGGCGGAACTTTTAGACATTCATCGCAAGTTAGTAGAAAAGAACGAGATCGAGGATGGCTTGGTCTATCTACAGGTCACGCGTGGTTCTGATGGGGATCGCGATTTTGTCTTTCCTGATCCTGAAACGACAAAACCAACGCTGGTTTTATTTACCCAATCAAAGCCCGGCATCCGCGACAGCGCCGCCAGCAAGTCAGGGATAAAAGTGATCTCAATCGATGATCATCGTTGGGCGCGGCGGGACATTAAAACCGTGCAACTTTTGTATCCGTCGATGGGCAAAATGATGGCCAAAGCCGCAGGCGCGGACGATGCCTGGATGATCGAAGATGGCTATGTGACCGAGGGGACGTCTAACAACGCTTATTTCGTCAAAGATGGTGTGATCGTCACGCGCGGGCTTTCTAATGACATTCTGCACGGAATTACCCGCGCAGCGGTTTTGCGGTTTGCAGAGGAAGCACAGATGCAAATCGAAGAGCGCCTGTTTACAATTGATGAGGCGAAGGCGGCGGATGAGGCTTTTGTAACCTCTGCCACAACATTTGTGATGCCTGTTGTTGGAATTGACGACGCAAAAATCGGGTCGGGTGTGCCTGGACCGGTCGCAACACGTTTGCGCGAAATCTATCTTGAAGAAAGTCTGAAGGCGGCGATCTAAGATAAATGCGGTTCTTCGCTGGATTGGATGCCCCGTTCGGGCACCGCCGGCACTTCGCCATTTCCGCTGGATGTAAGATCGCACTCCGAAAGCTCGGAATGCCTTTCACTCAGCCATGCGTTTCTGTGAATGCCGCTTTCTGCGCCTCTGTCGCCTCGGTTTGGTATTTCTCTTTCCACTCCGAAAACGGCATGCCGTAATAGAGTTCTCGGGCCGTTTCTTTGTCGATCTCAATGCCGACATCAGCCGCAGCCTCTTGATACCAGCGCGACAAGCAATTGCGACAAAACCCTGCCAAATTCATCATATCGATATTTTGGACATCTGTGCGCGCACGTAGATGATCGCGCAGGCGTCGAAAGGCGGCGGCTTCCAATTCAATTTCTGTTTGCTTGTCCATGCGTTATCCTTCCAATCTGGCGGTCGCGGCCTTCACTGCCTCGGCCATGGTTGTCGCCCATTTTTTTGCACCGGCATCTGTTTCAATTAAATCATTGCGAAGCTCAATCAAAGCATGGTGACGGCTTTTCTGCAAGGCGATCTGGTCCATTGTATCGCCCTCTAAAGCACCATTGTAAGGTTGGTTCACACCAACGGGGCTGTTCAACATACCTTGAAGCACGTCAATTAAGTGATCGGAGTAGCGACGATCATGTGCAAAGAGAATACCGACTTCCCATGGGCGGGCAGGGCGCCCCTTAAGTTGCGGTGTGAAGCTATGAATTGCAACCAAAATCGGATCCTCTTTGCTGGCCGCTAAAGCTTCAGCGGCTTGGCGATAAGGTCGATGATAGGTCTCGATCCGATAGGCGCGATCTGCATCACGGATTGATCTGTTCCCCGGAATAATCGATCCATCATAAAGCTGCATGATCAAGGTTGGATCATCCTCTGCCCGGTTTGGATCGATCACCAAGCGTGAAAATTCGGATAACAAAACCGGCGCATCCAAAATCTCGCCCAGATACTGGCCCACAGCGGCGGCACCAATATCATAAGCGATATGGCGCGCCATATCCGTCGGCGGCAGGCCCAAATCTCCGTTTGCAATTTCATCGGGAACTCGGTTAGACGCATGATCAACCAAGATCACATAGCGCGATCCACGCGTTTCACCGATCAGGCTGTGACTTTTGGCTTGTGTCATTGAAGTGTGATATTAGGCGAATAGTGTCCGGGGGGATACGCGGAAATCCTGACCTTGAAAAGGTCAAAGAGTAAAAGGGTAGTATCCTATGCGACGTATGCGCAATGTGAAGATTGTTGCGACACTCGGTCCAGCGTCTGACGATTACGAAATGATCAAAACGCTTTATGAGGCGGGCGCGGATGTGTTTCGGCTGAATATGAGCCATGGGTCCCATCCCGAAATTGAAGAAAAATACAAAATTATTCGCCAAATTGAAAAAGATATGGGCCGTCCAATTTGTGTATTGGCAGATCTTCAGGGTCCAAAAATTCGCTGTGGCGAATTTGATGGTGACAAAGCGGAGCTGAAAGTGGGGCAAGCGTTCCGGTTCGATTTAGAAGATGCATTGGGGGATGCAACGCGGGTCAAGCTGCCACATGCAGAAATTCTAAAAGCGTTAGAGCCGGGATCGCATCTGTTGATCAATGACGGTAAGCTGAAAATGCGCGTCACCAATACAGGAAAAGACTTCGCCGATTGCGAGGTTTTGGTGGGCGGCGAGATTTCCAATCGCAAAGGTGTAAACCTGCCCGACATAATTGTGCCCTTGGCGGCCTTGTCCGAGAAAGACAAAAAGGATCTTGAATTTGTCTGTTCGTTGGGCGTGGATTGGTTGGCGCTGTCGTTTGTGCAGCGGCCCGAAGATGTGGCAGAGGCGCGCAATCTTGCAGACGGTCGCGCGGCGATCCTCTCTAAGATTGAGAAGCCGGCGGCGGTTAAATCGTTTGATGATATTTTGGATGTCTCTGACGGTATTATGGTTGCACGCGGTGATTTGGGCGTGGAGCTTCCGGTGCAAGACGTCCCACCCATTCAGAAGCGTTTGATCGGCAAATGCCGCGCAGCCGGGAAACCTGTGATCGTCGCAACCCAGATGATGGAATCTATGATCGAAAGCCCGGTTCCAACGCGCGCAGAGGTGTCTGATGTCGCGACTGCGATTTATGAGGGCGCAGATGCGGTGATGTTATCGGCGGAATCTGCGGCGGGCAGCTATCCCAAAGAAGCTGTGGCGACGATGAATGCGGTGGCCGAAGAAGTCGAAGCGGATGAAGCTTATCGAACGGGGCTGGAAGCGACCCGCGCTGCGGCCCAAAATACGGTTAGTGAGGCGATCACTGCTGCGGCACGCGAAATTGCAGAAACCACGGAAGTGAAAGCAATTTGTTGTTTTACCTCCTCTGGCACAACAGCCGTGCGGGCATCCCGCGAAAGACCAAAGGTGCCTATCATTGCGCTGACGCCAAAACGGGGAACGGCGCGGCGCCTGGGACTCGTCTGGGGGTTGCATTGTGTTGTGACCGCACAAGTTTCACGGTTTAAACATGCGGTCGTGAATGCGGCAAGGGCGGCAAGAAGTCACCATTTTGCCACCAATGAGGACAAAATAGTTGTCACCGCTGGGATTCCCTTTAATGTGTCGGGATCAACAAACATTATCCGTGTTGCACCTGTTAATGAGAAGCTAATATTTGAGGGGGAGCAGGAGTAACCTCCACATTGAGGTGGTAGTATGCTCTTTGAATATACATTGATTGGTGGCGTGCTTGTGGCTGCTGGTGGAATTTTTCGGTCCGCCGCTCTAATGGTATCGCGCACAAATCCGTTAACCGGGTTTCTTTTGGTCGCTATCGGAGTCGGTTTGGTGTTTTATTCAAGCACCTTGAAACCAACCCCGCTTCTGGTGACCGATTTTGCGAATTCGATCTATAAAGTGGTTGGACAGATAAACTAGCAAACGCGCTGCATAAATTTATGCTTGCAGAAACGAAGAGAGTTGCGTAATGCGCTGCTCTCACTCTCATGTCCGGCGAAAGGGTATGCCGAGATGTGAGCAACACCGCTTCAAACGAGGAGATGGAAATGCCCAAAATGAAGACCAAATCAGGCGCAAAAAAGCGCTTTAAGGTGACTGCCAGTGGCAAGATCAAATCTGCCCAAGCCGGCAAACGCCATGGAATGATCAAACGATCCAACAAATTTATTCGCGATGCGCGCGGCACAACAACACTTTGTGCAGCGGACGAGAAGATCGTGAAAAAATATATGCCGTACGCGCGCTAAAGGGAGTTTGAGACATGGCACGAGTTACATCAGGTAAAGTCACCCACGCACGTCATAAGAAGGTCATTAAAGCCGCAAAAGGCTATTACGGCCGTCGTCGCAATGCGTTTCGCACAGCAACCCAAGCGGTTGATAAGGCGAACCAATACGCGACACGCGACCGCAAGAACCGCAAGCGCAATTTCCGAGCGCTGTGGATCCAACGGATCAACGCAGGCGTGCGCGCCCATGATGATGCGCTGACATATTCAAAGTTCATCAACGGTCTGAGCAAGGCTGGTATTGAGGTTGACCGCAAAGTTCTGGCCGATTTGGCTGTGCATGAGCCAGCCGCGTTTGGCGCAATTGTGGATCAGGCAAAAGCCGCTTTATAACTAGCAGATACACAGCATTAAGCTCGATGGATTTTTTAAGCGCCGCGCAATTTGTGCGGCGCTTTTATTTTTTGCCAAAACTTGATTCAGCAGATTATTTTTTTCGTCTAGGTTGTAATTTGCCGTCATAAAATTAACTAAATTTGATCATAATGATGCGCAAAAAAAACGAGCGGTAAGCCATGGCACGCATTTCAGAGCTTCATTATTCCAACGTGTTTGCAAGCACGTCTGGCATACCTGAATTTATTGAGATTTCCCTGACCGCAGCGGAGCAAGCAAATGCAGGCGATTTTCATGTTGTTATGTACACGGAAAATCCCGCGACGGGCCAATGGGATGTCATTACACTAGGGGGCACAGGCAATACGTCTATCCCACTTGATGATTATTCAACTGCAACCGCTTCGAGCCCGACCACAGATCCTGAGACTGGGAATTCTGTCCATGTCATTTATGGTATCGACAACGGATTTTTGCTGACCGATCCAAATACTGTACCAGGCACAACAAATGCGCATGCTTTCGCGCTGGTTCATACACCACCCGGTGGACCGGTTGAGGTGATCGATTTTTACGATATTGGCGGTGGGGCCGCGGAATTGACGGCATCCAACGGATTAGCAGCGGGCGCAACGTCGACAAACCTGACCGTGACCACGCCACCAGAAGACGCGACATATTCGATCCAATTTAACGAACCCAATCCAGAAACACCCGTTTTGGCCGGCTTGTCGCCGGGGGATGGTGGGTTTTGCTTTACACCTGGAACACAGATCGCGACGCATAACGGCCCCGTAGATGTCGAAAATTTAGAAGTCGGTGACTATGTGAAAACCAAATTGAACGGTTTTCAGCCCATTCGCTGGATTGGGTCACGCCGTGTCAATGCAGTTGGAAAATTAGCCCCAATCGTTATTTCCGCAGGCGTTTTCAAAAATGACAAAGATCTCATGGTTTCGCCAGAGCATCGCATTTTGATTTCAGATTGGCGGGCAAAACTGTTTTTTGCTCAAAAGTCTGTTTTGGCTGCTGCCAAAATCTTGGTCAATAATGACACGATTTATCAGCGCGATGTGGGATGGATTGACTATTACCATATTGGCTGTGATCAGCATGAAATTCTCTATGCCAATCAGGTCGAGGCGGAAAGTTTCTTGCCGACGCCGTATAGTTTGTCCTTGTTAACGCCTGATGCGCGTGAAGAATTTTTGGCAATTTTTCCGGAGTTTGATAGCCCCGACAGCCCCTTACAAACCCCACAATTTCAGGTGATCAAATATTCGGAGCGTGACATTTTCAAATAGGCGGATTTTTATTTGAACGACTTTGAGTGGAGGAATTGCATTCTAGTCGATTTATGGTACTGGCTTTCCCAGTCGAGAAGAAAGAAATTTCCATGGACGGGTTGGACGAACTTAAGTCAAAATATCTTATCGGAATAAAAGCGGCTTCGGATGAAGCTTCGCTTGAAGATTTGCGCGTTGCAGCACTTGGGAAAAAGGGCGAGATCAGCCTGAAAATGCGCGAGCTTGGCGGCATGACACCCGAGGAACGCCAAGTGGCCGGTCCAGCGCTGAATGCATTGAAAGAGGAAATCAATACAGCACTTCTTGCAAAGAAAGCAGGCTTGGCAGATGCCGCTTTGAATGCGCGGCTAGAGACGGAGTGGATTGACGTTTCACTTGCAGGTCGCCCGATGCGGCAAGGGACAATCCATCCGATTAGCCAAGTTACAGAAGAAATTGTCGCGATCTTTTCATCGCTTGGCTTCGCGGTCGCCGAAGGGCCGCAGATCGAAAATGATTACTATAATTTTGATGCCCTAAACATCGCGCCCGAACATCCCGCGCGTCAAGAACATGATACCTTCTATATGCATCGCGATGCGGGCGACGATCGCCCCCCGCATGTTTTGCGCACACATACAAGCCCTGTACAAATTCGCTATATGGAAAAACACGGCGCGCCTTGCCGGATTATTGCGCCGGGCCGTGTATACCGCGCGGACTATGATCAAACGCATACGCCAATGTTCCACCAATATGAGGGGCTGTGTATCGATAAAGATATCTCTATGGCGCATCTAAAATGGACCTTGGAAGAGTTTTGTCGCAGCTTTTTTGAGGTCGATGATATTCAACTGCGCTTCCGCGCATCCCATTTCCCATTCACTGAACCGTCTGCTGAGGTCGACATACAATGTTCGTGGGAAGGGGGTCAGCTGAAAATCGGCGAAGGCGATGATTGGATGGAAATTCTTGGATCAGGCATGGTGCATCCCAAAGTATTGTCGGCAGGCGGTGTTGATCCTGACGAATGGCAAGGTTTTGCCTTTGGTATGGGCATCGATCGCTTGGCGATGCTGAAATATGGTATTCCTGATCTTCGCGCGTTTTTTGATAGTGATCTGCGGTGGTTAAAGCATTATGGGTTTGCAAGCCTTGATATGCCAAACTTGCATGGTGGCATTAGCCGCTGATCTTTTCTGGGCGAAACGCGCCCACCCATTTCCAAAGAACTTGACGCGATGGCTGCATCTGACCCACCCCGCGTTTCGCCCTGCGGGGCGTCAAAGGAAATAGTTGCTTTGTTAACTATCTTTTCCTAAGATTCTGAGGAAAGGTGCTGCTATGAAATTGCCCGAAATTGCCTTGCCAGACCCATCGCGATTGGAACATCTTTCTGGTTCTTTGGATGAAGACACGCGCGACGCGCTGGTGCTTTTGCGTCAACATCGCACTGATCACATCATGGATATGAAACCGCTTTTAGCCGATTATGTGGAGGCAGAAGAGGTCGATTTGCTGGACGTCGGCGAGCTGGATGGCGCCAATTACAAATCTTATGATCGTTATTTCAACGTCACGCGCAAAGAATCGAAACGTCAGGTTTTGGCGCATGCAACACTTTTGGCGATTCAACGCATCGGCAAAGATGCTGAGAAAGAGGGGACACTTTCCCTGCATCAGCGTCGCGTTCTCACCGCAAGCTTTTCGGTGATGGCTGATATTTTGTTGGAAGACGACCATGTTTGATATTCCAAAAGACGCAGAGGAGGACGTGGCGCGTTGGTTTGCTGGGCACCAGCTTTTCTTTGTGCAGATACAGGTTATGATCCGCCTTTTGCACAAATACCAATCCGATCCATCAGAAGATATTTTGGACAATCTAACCGCGCTTTTGTTGGGCTCTGCTGTGACGATGGAATATACGGCGGATTTCACGGGTGCAGGTTACCAACCCGTGCGGGCATCAATGGAGGCGCATGATCCGAATTTTTCAGGCACATTTAGCGCCGATCATGCGGTCATGATCCGGCATTTCCCGGCGTTGAAAGATGCGGTGACTGATTATCCAGAAGCTTATCAACGGTTTCGTGTCGCGCTTGAGCAAACCTATCAAGCCCATGCGCATGTGTGCGAGCGGTTTTCAGGTGACGGGGGTAGTTTGGCAAATGACAAAAGTGTTGCTTGGGAAACTATTGTGGGCAAGTTTTTACCGCGTGCCCTGCGCAAGGCTGGATTTCCCCTAGAATTTTGAATGTTAATTAACGCGCCGCACCCGCAGCCGCGCCAAAGCGCTTGCATCGATTTCGACAGCGGGCCCGGATTTTCCAAACCGCACAATCCGGCGGTATTTATATCCGCCGTTCAATTGATCTCGCGCAGGACCACGCCCGATTGAGAACCCTTCACTCAGATTATCAAATCCATCTTCCAGCCGTTGATCGGCAGGTTCAATTGAAACATTTCGTGCCAATGCGAATGCACCTGCGGCCAATGCGATTGGGATAACTGGTAGGGCCATTTATTCCTCCACGTCGCGCATCCATTGCGCCAATTCGGGTAAGCCTAACCCAAATCCCGTTTTTTCTAAAGCATCCGCCGCGCCCCGGCGTGCATCGGCGGATTTATTCTGATTAAGTTTCCATGTCCCATCGATGTCATCGACCTGCATCGCAATCGGAACGATTTGGCGCATCATCTTTGCCATAGCAGTGTCGTCAACCTTATCCATTTTCCAAATCGGTTTTGGTAAAAGGCGTTTTTCCATGCTGTCTGAG
>JBCCGP010000084.1:0-11154 GCA_039029215.1 Pseudomonadota bacterium | reverse complement strand
CACCCGCCTAGATCTGGCGCTGCATGAATGTTGCCGATGGCACAACCACGTCATATCCAGACCCGCCTGCAAGCAGTTTCGTTTCCAAAACCTCGTTGGAATCAAACACATCATAGATCAGCTTGATGCCGGTTTCGTCTTCGAATTTCGTCAGTAGCTCTTCGTCGATATAGTCAGACCAGTTATACACGCGCACTTCTTCAGCGAAGGCCACGCCGCCCATTGCTAACGCGGTTGTTAGCGTTAGAATCGTCTTTTTCATAATTTTCTCCCGTCGGATAGTTTTCCAACTGAAATGAGACGAAATTTTATAAGTCTTGGCAAGGGAAGAATCTGGTTCACTTCCGCTAAGGGTCATCTCGGCGATTCTTGAGGGCGATTGTGATTATGTAAGCAGCTAAAAGGTTAATTCTAAATCACTAAATGCATTTTCTCATTTTGATATTAACCAAATCGTAATCTTCCAACCACCACCCCACACCCGCAAACCCCTTGCGATTCAGCCTATTCTCAGACAGGTTCGCCATGAAAGAGAGGCCGCATGCCCGCAGACTGGATAATAACCTTGCCCACGGCATTTCAGACCTATGCAGAGGGTCGCAAACTTGACGAGGTGGAATGCATCATCCCCGACCTCGTTGGCATGTCCCGTGGCAAGGCGATGCCGGCCTATAAATTCTCACCCGAGGAACGCTTTTTCCTACCAATCTCGCTCTTTTACCAAACAGTATCTGGCGAATATGTGGATATGGAGATTGAGGATCAGTGGTTGGAACAGGACATTGTGCTGACACCAGATATGTCAACGGCCAGTGCTGTGCCGTGGAATGATGATCTGTCTGTCCAAGTGATTTGCGATCTAGAAACCCGCGATGGACAGGCCGTGGCAATCTCGCCGCGAAATGTTCTAAAACATGTGCTCGCCCAATATGCGGATCAAGGCTGGACGCCGATTGTCGCACCAGAGCTGGAGTTCTACCTGACCCGCCCCAATACTGACCCGAAGTTAGAGATCGAGCCAACTGTTGGGCGCACTGGCCGGCGCGGGGTACGCCAACAGGCATTTTCGATGGTTGCGGTGGATGATTATGGCGCGGTCATTGACACGATCTATGATTATGCAGAGGCGCAAGGTTTGGGCATCGACACGCTGATCCAAGAAGGCGGCGCGGGTCAGATCGAGATTAACCTGATGCATGGCGATCCTTTGGCGCTGGCCGATCAGGTCTTTTATTTCAAACGCACGATTAAAGAAGCTGCTTTAAAACACGGCACCTATGCGACCTTTATGGCCAAGCCGATGCGGGACGAGCCCGGCTCTGCAATGCATATCCATCAATCGGTCGTGGATACCAAATCTGGTGCAAATGTCTTCTCCGCCAGCGATGGCGCGCCTACCGATCTGTTCCCAAGCTTCATCGGTGGCAGTCAAAAACATCTGATGGAGGCGGTGCCCCTGCTTGCACCTTATGTAAATTCCTATCGCCGCTTTAGTGCAGGCATGTCCGCACCCTGCAACTTAGAATGGGCCGCTGATAATCGCACCACCGGACTTCGTATTCCAAATTCTGATCCAGAAGCGCGGCGCGTCGAGAATCGCGTAACGGGCTCTGACACGAACCCTTACCTTTCAATCGCCGCATCCCTTGCTGCGGGATATCTTGGCATGATGAATGGTACAAAACCGCGCCGCGAAGCGAAAAGAGAGGTCTGGTCGTCGAAAAATGACCTCCCAAGGTCGCTCTCACAAGCGCTTGAAGGTTTTGACAAAGCCACAGAGTTGCAGAAAGTCTTGGGTCCCGAATTCTGTAAACTTTATGCGGATATAAAACATGCCGAGATCGAAGAATATCAGCGCGAGATCAGCCCATGGGAACGCGAACACCTGATGTTGAACACATAAGGGAGAGATATGATGAACATCCTGACCAACACGCCACCTACAGAAGAGCTGCAACGCATTGATGCGCGTCATCATATGCATCCGTTTTCGGCCAATGCAGAGTTTCACAAAACCGGTGCCCGCGTCATCAAATCGGCTAAGGGTGCTTATCTTTATGACAATGACGGCAACGAATTTCTTGATGCAATGGCCGGGCTGTGGTGCGTGAATATTGGCTATGGCCGCACAGAATTGGCAGAGGTGGCATATCGCCAAATGCAAGAGCTGCCATTTTACAATACATTTTTCAAATCAACCCATGTCCCCGTGATCGCCTTGTCGGAAAAACTCGCCTCCTTGGCGCCAAAGGCGATGAATAATGTCTTCTTCGCAAATGGCGGCTCGGACGCAAATGACACCAATGTCCGCATGGTGCGGCATTATTGGGCGCGGATGGGCAAACCCACCAAAAAGACGATCATAAGCCGTCTCAATGCCTATCACGGCTCGACCATGGCGGGTGCCTCGCTTGGCGGGATGAAACCGATGCATGCCCAAGGTGGCCTGCCGATTGCCGATATTGTGCATATCAATCAGCCCGCATGGTATGCTGAAGGTGGCGATATGGATGTCGCGCAATTTGGTCTGGCACGCGCCCAAGAATTAGAGGCAAAGATCCTAGAGCTGGGCGAAGAAAATGTTGCGGCCTTTATCGGAGAGCCGGTTCAAGGTGCGGGCGGTGTGATCATTCCACCCGAAACCTACTGGCCCGAAATTCAAAGAATATGTCGCAAATACAATATCTTATTGATCGTAGATGAAGTGATCTGTGGCTTTGGCCGCACGGCGAATATGTGGGGATCAGAAACCTTTGATATCACTGGCGATGTCATGACCATCGCGAAAGGCTTATCATCTGGCTATGCACCAATCGGCGGTTCGATTGTGTCCGACAAAGTGGCAAGCGTTTTGGCCGAAGATGACCTTGCGCATGGATATACCTATTCAGGCCACCCTGTGTCATGCGCAGTCGCGCTTGAGAATTTGCGGATTATCGAAGAAGAAAATCTGGTCGACCATGTGCAATCCATGTCCCCCTACTTGGCAGAGAAATGGACAGCACTTGGCGATCATCCTTTGGTGGGAGAGGCGCGAATTTCGGGCTTTATGGGCGCATTGGCTTTGACCCCGGACAAAACAACACGCGCAGAATTCAAAGCAGATAAAGGCACGGTTGCGATTATCTGCCGCGATCGGTGTTACGAAAATGGGCTGGTGATGCGTCAGGTGGGCGATCAAATGATTATCTCGCCCCCACTGATCCTTGAAAAAAGCGATATCGACAAGCTGATCGACCGTTGCGGCACGTCGCTGGATGAGTGCTACAAAATCGCGGGCGAAAAGGGCCTGTTGGAAGCTGCGTGAAGGACCTGCTGTTCTCTAATGACCGGGCGGGCAGCTATCCGCCCAGTTATTACGCCGCCACCGCAACACAGCTAGACCCGTTTCCAACCGCGCAAGGCGCGCTGAAGGCAGATGTTGTGATCATCGGCGCGGGCTTCACTGGTCTGTCCGCCGCTTTGAATTTGGCACAGGCCGGCCGAGACGTGATCCTGCTTGATGCCCAGCGCGTTGGCTTTGGCGCGTCTGGGCGCAATGGCGGTCAAATCGCCAGCGGTCAGCGCCAAGATCAAGATGAGATCGAGGCATTGATGGGCTTGGATGATGCCCGCAAGCTTTGGTCCATCGCGCAAGAGGCAAATCAGTTGGTTCGGGACCTGTCCTCAGAGATGCCCGATTGCGGCGTGAAAGATGGGATCATTCATGCCTGCCACCGCAAGCGCTATGTTGCCCATGAACATGACTATGCCGAAAAAATGGCGCGGGATTATGGCTACGATAAAATCAAACCGCTGGATCAGAACACGCTGCGCGGCTTGTGCGATTCGCCGCGCTATTATGGTGGTGCGCTTGATATGGGTGCAGGGCATATCCACCCACTTAATTTTGCGCTGGGCCTTGCACGAAAATGTGTGGCCGCGGGCGTGCGCATTTTTGAAAACAGTCGGGTCATCGGAACTGACTTAGCCGGCGCACCACATATCACAACCGAATTGGCAGAAATCAAAGCAGATCAACTGCTTATGGCGTGTAACGGATATCTGGGTGGCTTGAACGAACAGGTCGCCGCCCGTGTGATGCCAATCAATAATTTCATCCTCGCGACCGAGCCGCTTGACCAAACAACCCGTGATACAATCCTAAGGGGCGATCATGCCGTGGCCGACAGCAAATTTGTCGTCAATTATTTCCGCTTCTCCGATGATCATCGCATGCTGTTTGGCGGCTCCGAAAGCTACGGCTACACCTTCCCGCGCGATATCGCCGCGAAAGTGCGCAAGCCCATGGAACATATTTTTCCGCAACTCAAAGGCGTCCGTGCTGACTATGCTTGGGGCGGCACACTGGCGATCACCATGCGGCGCATGCCCTATTTCGCACGGCTGTCAGATACGGCACTGAACGCGTCAGGCTATTCGGGTTCTGGCGTGGCGATGGCGACCATGGGCGGAAAAATGGCTGCTTTGGCTTTGCAAGGACAGGCAGAACGCTTCGATACAATGGCGCGCATCCCAACCCAGCGCTTTCCAGGCGGTTCAGGTTTGCGCAATCCGCTTCTGGTCGCAGCGATGCTTTGGTATCAATTGCGGGATATGATCTAAGGCATTTGTAAAGGTGCACGACTCACGCGCTAGATTTCTGATTTTGTATTTTTCCGGGTTCGGTTTTCATTCACGAGCGAAGCCGATATAAGGACCAAAAACAGGCAGCTTACCCATGCAAACGCGCCCCGTGCTTTTGTGTATTCTTGATGGCTGGGGGATCTCCGATCACCCAAAGGCAGATGCAGTTGCTCAAGCGCATACACCGAATTTTGACAAATTGATGCAAGGTCCAAGTGCAACGCTGACCACATTTGGAACCCAGGTTGGGTTGCCTGAGGGTCAGATGGGCAACTCCGAAGTTGGGCACATGAATATTGGTGCAGGCCGTATTGTCGAGATGGATTTACGCCGTATCGATGGGGCCATTGAACGTGATGAGCTTGCGGGCAAACCCGCGATCCGTAACCTTTTAAACGCCGCTAAAGGCAAGGTGCTGCATCTGATGGGCGTTCTATCCGATGGCGGGGTACATGCGCAGTTGGATCATTTGATCGCTCTTACCCATATTGCCGATGCAGCAGGGGTGACTGTTTGGTTGCATCTGTTCACCGATGGGCGCGATGTGGCACCGAAATCCGCTTTAGACTATCTTGATCACCTTACTGCCTCGATGCCTAGTAGCGTGAGGATCGCAACGGTCATCGGGCGTTACTACGCAATGGATCGGGACAATCGTTGGGACCGTGTGAAGACGGCTTATGATGCGATCATGCATGGGCAAGGGGCCGAGAGCTCGGACGCCAAAGCGGTGATCGAGGCAAGTTACGCCCAAGGCATTACCGACGAATTTATTCCTGCCACGGTCATCAAGGGCTATTCTGGCATGGCAGATGACGATGCCGCGATGTTGGTGAATTTTAGGTCGGACCGCGCCCGCCAATTGATGGCCGCGATCGGGGATCCGTCTTTTGACGCGTTTGATTTGGGCGCGCGGGCGACGCTTTCGAAATTAGTGGGCATGTCTGAATATTCAGATGCGCATAATGCGTATATGGATACGGTTTTTCCAAATGAAGATATTGTAAACACACTTGGTGCTTGGCTCTCTGCGCAAGGCAAAACCCAATTTCGCATCGCGGAGACAGAGAAATACCCCCATGTCACATTTTTCTTCAATGGCGGGGTGGAGCCGCCGATGGAAGGTGAAGAGCGTTATCTTGCACCTAGTCCCAAAGTGGCGACTTATGACTTAAAACCACAGATGTCAGCCGCGGAGGTGACAGAAAACCTAGTGACTGCAATCGCGGCAAAGCGGTTTGATCTGCTGGTTGTGAATTATGCCAATCCCGATATGGTCGGTCACACGGGCGATCTGACCGCAGCGACGCTTGCATGCGAAGAGGTGGATCGGGGTGTGGGTGGTGTAATGGCGGCCTTGGATCAGGTGGGTGGTGTAATGTTGCTTTGTGCAGATCACGGGAATTGCGAAATGATGGTGGACCCCAAAACAGGGGAACCGCATACCGCGCATACAACAAACCCAGTTCCTGTAGTACTTTACGGGCGCGATGATTTGACACTCAGACCGGGTGGAATTCTTGCCGATATCGCACCAACCTTGTTGGATTTGATGGGCGTTGCACAACCCAAAGAGATGACAGGCAAAAGCCTGATAGCCCGATGAACTGGCGCGCTCTGATAACAGCTTTGCTTTTCGCGGGGCCGGCGATGGCGGACCCAATTGAAATTGCGGATCAAGCGATTGTTGCGCTTAAAGATGCAGGCGTATCGCTTGAAGAAGCGGAAGCTTCTGCGGATCGGGTCGCTGCACTGACCAAGACGATCCAAGCCTATGAGGTCGCACTAGCAGCTGCACGCGAGGGTATCCGAGAAGTCACCATTCGCGAACGCAGTTTGAGTTTAGAGTTAGACAGCCGCCGCGAAGAAATCTCCCGACTGCTTGGTGTCTTACAAACGCTGGAACGCGCCACCACGCCCCTGTTGCTGATCCATCCGACGGGCGCATTGGGGACCGCGCGTGGGGGTATGATGCTTGCAGAGGTGACGCCCAATTTACAGCGGCAAGCGGACCAATTGCGTGGGCAATTGGAAGAGCTCTCACAATTGCAAATCACACAAGAGATAACACAACAACAAGTGTCTACTGGTTTGCGCCAACTTACAGATGCGCGATTGCAGCTAAGCCAAGCGATCGTGACGCGTGCACCATTGCCCAAAAGGTTCACGGATGATCGCGCAGGCCTGCAAATTCTGGCCAATTCGGTTGATAGTTTAGAAGAATTCGCATCGACCATTGAAACGCTCCAACCCCCGTTGGATGCATCTGTGATTTCTTTTTCAGATGCTTTGGGTCAAATACCGTTGCCCGTGTCTGGCACACTCTTTCGTACTTATAATGAAAGGGATGCACTTGGCATTGAAAGGCCGGGTATTTTGGTAACGACAGAGCCGCTTGCCTTGGTCACAAGCCCGTGGAACGCGACTGTGCGTTTTACTGGCGAATTGTTGGATTACGGAAATGTTATTATTTTAGAGCCAGAAAACCGCTATCTTCTGGTTCTGGCCGGTATTACGAATCCATATGTAAGTGCCGGTGATATCGTGGAACAAAACGACCCACTTGGCATTCTGAATGCGGCGGGTATAGAGTTTGGTGAAAATCTGGTAGAGTTTTCAACAAGCGCTGAAACCTTGGAAAGAGAAACACTCTATATCGAGATCAGAGAAGATGGCCAACCAACCGATCCTGCGGATTGGTTTAAATTAAAGGCAGACGAGAGTTAGGAAGTCGGAATGAAAAAACTGATTGCAGCAGCGATGATCGGAGGCGTGGCAGGTGTGTTCGTGTCGACCCAATTGGCAGGGCCACTTATCGCCCAAGAAACCACACGGCTGAAATCGACTTATGAACACCTTGATCTGTTTGGTGACATATTTGAACGCATAAGATCCTCGTATGTTGAACAAGTCGATGAAGAAGAGCTGATCCGTAGCGCGATAACCGGCATGTTGGAATCACTTGATCCGCATTCTGGATATCTGCCGCCCGAAGATTTCAGTTCTATGCAGGTTCAAACCCAAGGAGAGTTTGGTGGGCTTGGCATTGAAGTCACCGAAGAAAACGGCGTGGTCAAAGTCGTCTCGCCCATTGATGATACGCCTGCAGCAGAGGCCGGTATTCAAGCCAATGATTTGATTATTCAAGTGAATGGCGAAAGTACGCTGGATATGACGCTTGATGAAAGCGTTGATAAAATGCGTGGACCCGTTGGATCAGAAATTGTGATTACAATCGCCCGCGAAGGCGAGACGGAGCCCTTTGATGTCACAATCGTGCGCGACATTATCGAGATTAAAGCGGTGCGTGGGCGCACCGAAGGCGATGTCGTTGTCATGCGGATTTCAGCCTTTACCGAAAAAACCACGCCCAACCTAGAGGAGTCGATCAAGAAACAAATCGAAAGCCTCGGTGGAATTGAAAGTGTCGCAGGCTTTGTCGTTGATCTGCGCAATAACCCGGGCGGGCTTTTGTCAGAAGCAATCTCTGTTTCTGATGCTTTCTTGGATGCCGGTGAGATTGTCTCGACCCGTGGGCGCAATGATGGAAATGCGGAACGTTGGAATGCGCGTGTTGGCGATCTGGCCGAAGGTAAGCCTATTGTCGTGCTTGTGAATGGGGGCTCTGCCTCTGCCTCTGAAATTGTGGCGGGTGCTTTGAAGGACCATCGCCGTGCGATTATTGTCGGGGAACGGACATTTGGCAAAGGGTCTGTTCAAACTGTCATGCCGCTGCAATCTGATGGCGCCATCCGCTTGACCACGGCATTGTATTTCACGCCCTCTGGTCGGTCTATTCAAGCATTGGGCGTCGCCCCCGACATCATTGTGGAACGTGAATTGCCGGAACCCGTGGAAGAAAGCGAAGAGGTTGATCGCCGCAGCGAGGCAAGCTTGGATGGAGCGTTAGAGAATACCAGCCTGACAGATGATCAAAAAGCGCAGTTCGAAAAAGAGTTATTGGCCGAAGAAGCCGCAGAAGAATTGCGCAATGCTGACAATCAGATGGCCTATGCCTTGGATGTGATCAAAAGTCTGACGGTTCTAAAGGAATAATGACCCCCGAAGATATCGCGAAATTACCCTATCGTCCTTGCGTGGGGATCGTCTTGATGCGTGAGAATGGCAGTATTTTCGCCGCCACACGCATCGATAGCAGTGCAGATGCCTGGCAAATGCCACAAGGCGGTGTGGATAAAGGCGAAGACCCACGCCGCGCCGCGTTGCGCGAGTTGGAAGAAGAAACAGGTGTCTCCGCTAGTTTGGTCACGGTCGTTGCCGAGACCGAAGATTGGATTCCCTATGAATTGCCACATGAGTTAGTGCCAAAGCTGTGGAAAGGGCGCTATCGCGGTCAAAAGCAAAAATGGTTTTTAATGCGGTTTCTGGGCACGGATAGCGATATCAATATCGAAACCGAAGAGCCCGAATTTAACAGCTGGGCTTGGATGCACCCCTCTGAGATTTATGAAAAGATCGTGCCCTTTAAACGTGCGACCTATGCGCAGGTTTTCAAACAGTTTTCCGAACATCTTGACTAAAGCAAAAGACCTTTAACTTAAATCACCGCGACACCAAAATCCCGTTCAGCCGAAGGCTGAGGCAGGGTTTTGGTGTCTCAGATTTAAGGTCTTTGCTCTAGCCTTGGCCCCCTCGCCCCCGTATAGTTTTTTCAAACGCGGGGACGAGCGATGGACAATATACTCGGCTATATAACACAGGCGCGCGATATTGCGCTCGAATGGTTGTTAAGCCCAGCGGCTTGGGGACAGGCAGCTGTGATCGTTGTGGCGATTTTGGTCTCCGTCCTTGTAAACCGCTATTTGAAGAAAATTCTCGTCCCACTTCTAAGTCCGGCAGAAGAAGATGACAGCCTGATTGCACGCGCACGCAGGTTTCTGTCGATGTTCATGCCACTTTTGCTGCCAGTGGTGGCTTATGCGGTTTTGGCAGCGGGCGAAGCAACAGCCGCCGCCACCTTTGGTGCCTCCGAGGTTATCGGATTTGGCAAGCGCCTCTTTATCCTATGGGGCACATGGATTTTAGTGCGCGATATCATAAAGCCGCCTTTGCTGTTGATGGTGTTCAAATACGCCGCTCTTCCAATTGCTGCGCTTTATACCGTTGGGTTGCTGGACGAAAGCCAGGACTGGCTGGGCTCCAATGGGGTTGAGCTTGGGAATATCTCGTTTACGTATTTGTCTATTGTACGTGGTCTGATTTTCGGCGCGGTTCTGTTTTGGCTCGGGCGCTGGTCAAATGATCACTCCGCCAACTATATCCGGGCGCAAGATCAGATGGCCGGACCAACGCGCGAGCTCGCGACCAAGGCTGTCGAACTGGGAATATTTGCGGCCTGTTTCCTGTTGTTGATGTCGATCATGGGGATCAACCTCTCTGCTCTTGCAGTGCTGGGCGGTGCGATTGGTTTGGGCCTTGGCTTTGGCTTACAAAAAATCGCCTCCAATTTTATTTCGGGCATTATCTTGCTGCTAGAGGGGCAAGCGACGGTCGGGGATTATGTCGAACTTGACGGCGGCGAGGCAGGCAAAATCATCAAAATGATGTCGCGTGCGACAATCCTAGAAACATTTGACGGAAAATGGATTCTGGTTCCGAACGAAGATTTCATTGTCACACGCGTTGTCAATTATTCCGACAATGAATCGGGCAATCGCTATGAGGCGGAGTTCAGCGTATCTTACGATACCGATATCAACAAAGTGCCCGCGCTGGTCGAAGCGGCGGTTTCCAAACATCCCGATGTCTTGCAAAAGCCAGAGCCACCTGATTGCGAGCTGCGCGGATTTGGCGATAGCGGAGTTGATTTTGCGGTGGAGTTTTGGGTTGCCGGAATTGATGATGGGAAGAATAAATATACATCAGATGTCCTATTTATCATTTGGAATACGTTGAAAGATAATGGGATCGAAATTCCTTATCCGCAGCGTGTGGTGGAAATCAAAGGTGGGATGCCACGAGATATTTGAACTTGCTAGTTTCAGAAATACCAATCCTCCGTTAGTGCCAAATAATGAACCGGTTTAATGTATCATATTTGGGCCCTGGACCCATTCATTTTATCGATTGGATTCCCATAGTCCGCTTCTTGTGATTCACTGTGCCTATCGAGCACAGGAGAGAAACCATGATTAGGCGTCATGAGTTACACGACGAGGAATGGGCGATTATTGAGCCGCTTTTGCAGAATAACCCGCGCCGCTCTGCCGCGAATGCCTCAATTGGAGCAACCGCCGCTCGCATCTGTCGGGAAGTTTGGGACGGGCGCTGTATAGTCAGATTGAAGAAAAGGGGTGGGCGAAGCGGGAAGAAAATTCACGTTTGGTGCGCTTTAATAATAGCGGAGAAACGTCTTTTATAAGCAAATTTAGTTTCCATTTTCATGGATAAAACCCTCCGACTTCCAGTCGGATTTGCTTTAGCGCGAAAGAATCGCTTATAAGTTTATCCTCCCGAAAAATGAGCCGCCCATGGGGTAAGGCTCATTTTTCGGGAGGATAAACTTAT
>JBCCGP010000083.1:0-11180 GCA_039029215.1 Pseudomonadota bacterium | reverse complement strand
TTTCGCCTCGAAAGAGGCACCACTATCGATCCAGAAACTATACTCATCAAAACCCAACGCCTTGAAGGATTTCAGGCGTTCGACCACTTCATCGGGTCGTCCAACAACATTCTGCGCCCGCATTTTTTCGGGTGCATACATATCATTTGACGCAAGCTCGTCATCTGACAGCGCTTCGATCTTTCCATCATAGATCGTGCGTTTGTTCATAAACCAAGCGCCAAAATAATTATAAAACCGCGACAGATCTGCTGTCAGCGTTTGTAGATCCGCCTCTGTTTCGCCCACTGCGGTATGATTCAACAGCATGACTTTGGGGTTGGCGTCCGGATTTGCGGCCTTCACCTCTGCCAGTTTTTCGGCGGCATCCTCCACTTCCTCATCCCCCTTCCACAGCGGGGTGACTTGGATATTACATCTTTGTTTCAGTGCAAAATCCATCGAGTTTGGATCGCGCGCCGCAACCCAAACGGGCGGTCCACCATCCTGTACAGGCTTCGGTACAGCGGTCGCATTCGGAAAGGACCAGCATTCACCGTCATGCGCATAATCGCCCGCCCAAAGACCTTTGATCGCGGGTACCATTTCACGCAGATGTTGACCTGCGGTCCATGCATCCATGCCGCCACCAAGGCGATCATATTCATATTGATACGCACCCCGAGCAATCCCAAGATCCAACCGCCCTCCAGAAATCAAATCGACCATTGCAGCTTCACCAGCCAATCGGATTGGATGCCAAAACGGTGCGACAATCGTTCCGGTGCCAAGCCGGATGCGGCTTGTCTTCTGACTTAGCTCTGTCAACAGCAAAAACGGGTTGGGCGAAATCGTGAAATCCATCGCATGATGTTCACCCGTCCAAACGGTACGCATGCCACCTGCCTCTGCCATCAGCGCAAGATCAATAAACTCGCTATGCAAATCAGCGTAGTTCTGATCTGGGTGCAGGCGTTCCATATGTACGAAAAGTGAAAACTCCAAGTGTGTGTCCTCCTTTGAATTAAGGGTAACACACACCGATTTCGCTCACTGCGTGTCCACTTGAGCGACTTTAGTTTACGAAGGAATCATATCCTGCGTCAAGAATCTTAGCCGATCGTACGTTTCGTTTCTCAAACGACAATACGTGTCCGTAATAATCACACTCAAAGGCACTTGGCTCTGTAGTTGCCATATCTTCGAACGGTGATTAAAAACAGATCGAACGGATCAAAGGACGCGCATGCGATGAACTGGATTTCCAACTATATGAAGCCAACGATCAACTCGTTGTTCTCTCGTCGGGAAACCCCGGACAATCTTTGGCACAAATGCCCTGAATGCGGCACGATGCTGTTTCACCGTGAGCTGACGGAAAATCTGAATGTCTGCATCAACTGTGGCCATCATATGTATATTGATCCAGCTGCGCGCTTGGCGGACCTCTACGATCATGGCGCGTTTCAACTTTTGGAGTATGATGCACCAATTTCAGACCCGCTTAAATTTCGCGACCAAAAGAAATATACAGACCGTCTAAAAGCCGCGCAAAAATCGACAGGCCACCAAGATGCTATGCTGGTCACAGAAGGCGAAATTGGACGCACACCAGTTGTTGTCGCTGTTCAGGATTTCTCTTTCATGGGCGGATCGATGGGAATGGCCGTGGGCAATGCCATCATCCGCGGCTGCGAACGCGCGGTTGAAAAGAAATCGCCCTTCATCCTGTTTTCCGCAGCGGGTGGTGCGCGGATGCAAGAGGGCATCTTAAGCCTGATGCAAATGCCCCGCTCTACCGTTGGTTTGCAAATGTTGAAAGAGGCAGGCCTGCCGTTCATCGTCGTTTTAACCCACCCAACGACCGGCGGTGTCACCGCATCTTATGCAATGCTGGGTGATGTTCAAATCGCGGAGCCCAACGCGCTGATATGTTTCGCTGGCCCCCGTGTGATTGAACAAACCATCCGCGAAAAATTGCCCGAAGGATTCCAACGGGCTGAATACCTTTTGGATCACGGCATGTTGGATCGCGTCACACATCGCAAAGATATGCGAGAAGAGCTGATCACGATCTGCCGCATGTTAATGGGTCTGGATCCGGCCATCAAAGGCGACCTTCCCGCCCCCAATAAGGAAGAGAGCGCACAAGCGTGAGCGAGCAAACCAGCGACATCCTCCTAGAGCGGTTGATGTCCCTTCATCCTAAAATCATTGACCTGACGCTCGATCGCATGACGCGTCTCTTGGCGGAGCTTGGCGATCCGCAAAACAATCTGCCCCCTGTCATTCATGTTGCTGGCACCAATGGAAAGGGCTCTACCCTTGCGATGATCCGCGCAGGGTTAGAGGCCGCCGGCCAATCCTGCCACGTTTATACCAGCCCGCATTTGGTGCGATTCCACGAGCGTATTCGCCTAGGCGGCACACTGATTGATGAAGAGGCGCTTCAGGCGGTTTTGGAGGAATGCGAAACCCTGAATGGCGATACCCCAATCACCTATTTTGAGATTACGACATGTGCCGCCTTGCTGGCCTTTGCCCGCGCATCCGCAGATTACACATTGCTCGAGGTCGGCTTGGGCGGGCGCTTGGACGCAACCAATGTCGTGGACTGTCCGGCCATAACTGTGATCACGCCGGTTGATTTAGATCATCAGCAATATTTGGGTGAGACCTTAAGCGAAATCGCGGGCGAGAAAGCGGGAATATTAAAGCGCAATGTTTATGGCATCGTTGCGCAACAACATGACGAAGCGATGGCCGCAATCGAACGCCAAGCCGCCCGCGTGGGTGCCACGCTAAAGGTCCAAGGACAAGATTGGCATGTGATGGAGGAGAATGGGCGACTGGTCTATCAGGATGATATGGGTTTGCTGGATCTTCCGCTGCCTGCACTCCAAGGCGCGCATCAAATCCAAAACGCAGGAACAGCGCTTGCAACACTGCGCTATCTGGGGGCGGAGGCTGATTTTGACGCAACAGTGGCCAAGGCAGAATGGCCCGCACGGATGCAAAAACTATCCGATGGGCCCGCACATAACGCCGCGCCTAAGGCCGAGATTTGGTTGGATGGCGGACATAACCCGGCTGCGGGCAAGGCTTTAAAACAGGTCATTGGGTCATTGCCCAATCGCGACCTGTATCTGATCACAGGCATGCTGAACACAAAAGATATCACCAACTATCTGCGCCCACTTGGCGATTTGGCAAAAAAACTATTCGCTGTTTCTATCCCGGGCGAGACGGCAACTTTATCTGCCGAAGACACCGCAAAGGCTGCAAAATCTGCGGGTATTGACGCAGATACCGCACGCTCGGTCGAAGATGCAGCCGCGCAAATTCATGCAATCAACCCAAACGCACGGATTTTGATTTGTGGCTCTCTTTACTTGGCGGGGCATGTCCTTCACACTCATTCGTGACGTAGGGTCAATTTTTTAATTGGTTTTTGGCATACAATCGTATACCAAGCCGCCAAACTGGGAGGAACCTATGGCCGATTCACTCTTTCCGCCCGCTGCGGAGACCGCCGCAAAGGCACATATAGATCAAGCAAAATACGAAGACATGTATGCAGCATCCGTTGCTGATCCCGAAGCATTCTGGGCGGAACATGGTAAGCGTATCGATTGGATGACGCCGTTTTCTAAGGTCAAAAACACCTCATACGCCTATCCGGATATTTCCATCAAATGGTTTGAAGATGGCGAATTGAATGTCTGCGCAAATTGCGTCGATCGCCATTTGGACACACGCGGCGATCAAACTGCCATCATCTGGGAAGGTGACGACCCAAATGATGACAAGCACATCACCTACAAGGAATTGCACGAACACGTCTCGAAACTTGCCAATGTCTATAAGTCGCTGGGCGTTGGCAAAGGGGATCGCGTCATCCTTTATATGCCGATGATCCCAGAGGCTGCTTACGCGATGCTCGCTTGCGCGCGCATTGGTGCGATCCATTCGATTGTGTTTGGTGGCTTCTCGCCTGATGCACTGGCCTCTCGGATCACGGATTGTGGGGCAGCGTTGGTTGTGACTGCTGATGAGGGCCCACGCGGTGGTAAGAATGTTCCGCTGAAGAAAAACGTGGACGCCGCATTAGAAATCTCTGGCGATGTCACCTGTTTGGTTGTGAACCGCACTGGCGGCGGCCCGGGAAATAAAGATGGGCGCGATCATGACTACGCCACGCTGATTGCCGACGCATCAAGCGATTGCCCACCGGAAAAAATGAATGCCGAGGATCCGTTATTCATTCTTTATACCTCCGGCTCGACTGGCAAACCAAAGGGTGTCGTGCACTCTTCTGGTGGCTATCTTGTTTATGCGTCTATGACGCATCAATACACATTCGACTATCATGACGGCGATATCTACTGGTGTACTGCGGATGTCGGTTGGATCACCGGCCACTCTTATATCGTCTATGGCCCGCTTGCGAATGGGGCCACGACATTGATGTTCGAAGGCGTGCCAACCTATCCAGATGGTGGGCGTTTTTGGCAGGTGTGTCAAAAGCACAAGGTTAATCAGTTCTACACTGCCCCCACAGCCATTCGTGCGCTTATGGCGCTTGGTCCCGATCCGGTGGATGCCTGCGATCTGTCTGACCTGAAAGTGCTTGGAACAGTAGGCGAGCCGATCAATCCAGAAGCTTGGAATTGGTACAACGAGGTTGTTGGCAAGGGCAAAGTGCCCATCGTTGATACATGGTGGCAAACCGAAACAGGGGGGCACATGTTGACTCCGCTGCCGGGCGCGACAGCGACAAAACCCGGCTCTGCCACAAAACCGTTTTTTGGCGTCCAACCTGTTATTCTTGATCCGAATACTGGTGCAGAGATGGAAGGCGCATGTGAAGGCGTATTGGCCATCAAAGACAGCTGGCCCAGCCAGATGCGCACGGTCTTTGGCGATCACGAGCGTTTCGTGAAAACCTATTTCCAAGCCTACAAGGGCTATTACTTCACCGAAGATGGCTGCAAGCGCGATGAAGACGGGTATTACTGGATCACTGGGCGCGTGGATGATGTGTTAAATGTCTCCGGCCACCGGATGGGCACGGCAGAGATTGAATCGGCCCTTGTCGCACATAGCAAAGTGTCCGAGGCCGCCGTTGTCGGCTATCCCCATGACGTGAAAGGCCAAGGCATCTATTGCTATGTCACGCTAAATGCAGGCGAAGAATATTCCGAGGACCTGCGCACTGAACTGCGCGGCTGGGTACGTCAGCAAATCGGCCCAATCGCCAGCCCGGATTTCATCCAATGGGCACCCGGTTTGCCCAAGACGCGGTCCGGCAAAATCATGCGCCGCATCCTGCGTAAGATTGCGGAAAATGATTATGGGTCATTGGGCGATACATCGACCTTGGCAGAACCTGCCGTGGTTGATGATCTGATCGAAAATCGTATGAACCGATAAAGAACACTCCAAGAGGGGAGTGAAAGGGTGCCCCTAGGGGCGCCCTTTTTATTTTTGCGCCACACATCCAAAGCTATTTCCAGCCCCGAGGCTTTAGAACGAAGGGGCTTTAGTCTTGATCCATAAATAAATCGACCAGGGGTCGGTTGATATAATAGTTTTTTCTACCTCTGCGATGTTTTTCCACGACGCCGCTTTCAGACAAAGCATCTAAATAGCGAATAGCGGTTGCCTTGCTAATGTCTAGGTCGGTTTGGACGAATTCAATTCTGGTATAGGGATGGCGAAATAAATTATTCAGCAAATCTTGCGAATAGATTTTTTTGTGGTTCTCCCGAAGGGTATTTTTCATCTCCGCCATCAAAGACCTAATTTGAACAATTAGACCTGTCGTAAACTGAGACGTCTCGATTATCCCATCTAAGATAAAGATGATCCAAGGTCCCCAATCCCCGGTATCGCGTGTTGAATTTAGCAGGCTATAATAGCTATCTTTATTCTGGGTGATGTAACGGCTCAGGTATAAAATTGGCAGATCCAAAAGATCTTGTTGCACTAGATACAAAACATTCAGCAATCTTCCGACGCGTCCATTTCCATCTGTAAAAGGATGAATGCTCTCAAATTGATGATGGATAATCGCTAATTTCACAAGCGGGTCTGTCTCGCTATCAACGTCTGTATTGATATAGTTTTCAAGGTTTCCCATATGCGTTTTTATGTCTGTCAAAGATTGCGGCGGAACATAATCCACCTCACCCGTTTTCTGGTTCTTTAGATGCGTACCCGGTCCATTACGAAACCCTGCATCAGTCGCCTTAATTGACTGATACATAGAAATGATCACATTTTGACTGATTGCACCTTTTGTTGCCTGCAGGTGATCAAAGCCATCCAAAAGCGCTTGAAAATATCGTGAGACTTCTTTCGCCGCAGGCGATGCATATTCATCAAGCTCAATAGAGGATTTGAAAACTTCATCTTGAGTTGTCACAATATTTTCGACTGCGGTACTCTTATTGGCTTCTTGAAGCGCCAGCGTACTTAACAAAACCGACTGATTGGGAATGCTTTGAGCCATGCCATTTAATTCGGCCAAAAATCTATGTGCGACTGCCAACTTCTTTAATATGGCGCGGGTTTCCAACTCTTCACGGATTGGCAAATGCGGGATTTTGTATTTTGGTATCATCGGACTGACTCAAAAATCGCTTATTTTGAATCATAAAGTACGAAAAGGTTCAAAAAAAGCTTTTTTTGAACCTTTGAAGCAGCGCCAAATAATCGCGAATTGGCTACCTATTATTTTTTGAAACCCAAAACCGAACCAAACTGTAAAGCGCGATTGCGATCCAAAGCACCTCAATCAATATCGCGCCCGCATTTGGGCGGTAGATAAGCGACAAAAGGATGAACACCGCACCTGTCAGGTTAAGCAGCTGAAAGGGTGGCGCTTCGCCGTTCAACTTGCCAGAAGACACCCCAAAATAGGCGCCCGCAATCAAGAAAGAGCCCAGCACACCCAACCAGTCCAAACCCGTCATTTCCGCAATAAAGCTCATCACTTTCGTCCCAATTGTTCTGCGATACTTTGCCCAGGACGCTTACCCTGAAAAATCTGTCGATCATCCAACAGCTCCGCGCGTAATTGCTGCAACGCATCGCCAAGGGCAACCCCAATAGAAATATTGCGCCCTTCCTGCTGCCCCTTCGCAGACACGACAGAGGCGATATGCGGGCGTCCATTGACGATGCTAAAAATTGGCGAGCCAGAGGACCCGAAATCAACGGTGCAACTTGCCACGATCACCCGCTTGCCGTGATCCAGCACCGTACAGTCCTTTTCAATCGACGGCGCCTGATTTCGCCCGCGCCCATAAGACACGATGGTCACCGGTTCACCACGTCTGGGCTGTTGATAAATCGCAAACGGCTCGGCCGATATCGGATCAATCGGACGATCCAATTCCAAGATCGCCAAATCCACCGCAACTTGATCAGATGAAATCTTACCCCCCGCGCTGCCGCCCTCGTAATCCGGATGAAGCACGATCCGCTTGCCCGTCCGGACGGAGGTCGCACCCCCCAAGCGCCATCCAGAATTGAACCGAATACGTTCCGGCTGAAACGGTGTATTTGTTCCGCGTGCCACCAAACAATGTGCCGCCGTCAACACCTGACGGTCAGAAATCAATGCGCCTGTACAGGTCCCGGAATTTCCAATTTGTAGCAACCCAACCGCTTGCCAAGCGCGCGCTTCATCCAAGCTGGTGAGTTGCTTCAGGGACGTGTCCTGCGCAACGGCAAATCCGCTATATCCCAACGCAATTGCGCACATCACCAACAGCCGTCGCACGTTCAAATCCTTTGAAGTTCGCGCCACTATGGCCCGCAAAATCGCCATAGGCAACGGTGTTTCACCTAGCCCGAGACGCGTCGCCCTTCACGCCACCATGCAAAAACTGCCAACACTGCCGCAATCAAAAGATAGGCCCAGCTTGGCAAAATCGGGCTTTGGCGAATTGCCGTGGTGACATAGGCTTGTCGATCAACAATGCCCAACCAGCCGCTGCCGGACGCAACCCGACCCTCACGAACAATACGGATGTCTGGACGTGGGGTGTTATCCAAAAGAAGCTGCCCACCGCGCGTTGCTTTTTGCAGCGGTTCCAGCGCCTCGCCCGATGCGATTGCCTGATCAAACTCAATCGGCAGCGCCGGGCCAATCGCAACAACCGCTTCGACATCGCCCTCTTTCAAACGGTATAACCCATTTTCAACGCCTTCAAATTCCTGAACCCATGTGCCAGGCTCATCTGCAATCATTCCAAAGGTCTCGGTCGTGTCGTCTGGGCGCGTCACAGCCAATGATTTCGGATCATCATTTAGCGACCGGCGGGTTACAGTCACGGTCGTGCCATTCACCTCTGCAAACAGCCGTTCCTCTTCCAATTCCGGCTCTTTCATCATCCAATGCGCAAGCCGGCGCAGCATTTCTAACTGCGGACCGCCGCCTTCAAACCCGCGCGACCACAGCCACGCATGATCCGACAGCAACATCGAGACACGCCCCTCGCCCACCCGATCCAAGATCAACAGCGGTTTGTCATCGGCACCTGTCATCACAACATCGCCCTTATTGCTTTCAACTTCGATCAGTCTAAACCAACGCCCCCATTCTGGATCGGACACGCCTTCGTTTAATCCCGCGATGGGTGAAAACTCTTCCAAACCTTGGGTCACCGGATGGCGTTCGCCCAATTCTGTGATCTTCGGATGGAAGCCTTTTTCGATAATCCGCGATGTTGGTCGTGCAGGCAGGATCGTGCTGACCTCTGATCGGAACAGGCTTTCTGCTGCAGCAAAGCTTTTGCCAACTGCAACAAGAACCGCACCGCCATTGTTTACATAGTCCACGACATTATCCAAATAGCGCCCCGCCAACATGCCGCGCCGCCGATAGCGATCAAAAATGATCAGATCAAACTCATCAATTTTCTCTTGGAACAGCTCGCGCGTGGGAAAGGCGATCAAGGACAGCTCGCGCACCGGAACACCATCCACTTTCTCTGGCGGGCGTAAAATTGTGAAATGCACCAAATCGACAGTGGAATCTGACTTCAACAAATTCCGCCAAACCCGCTCGCCCGCATGTGGTTCGCCTGACACCAACAGCACCCGCAAACGATCCCGCACACCGTTGATAGACAAAACGACATTATTATTGCGATCGGTCAACTCACCATCTTGTGGCTCCACTTGGATTTGCACAATATTTGCGCCGGCATGCGGCAGGGACAGCGGCAGGTCGATATCCTCGTTCGTGGGCAATTGGAACGTGCCAAATTCTTCGCCATCAATCAGGATATTGACCACTGCCATATTGCGCAACTCTGATGGTACCTCGCCGTCTTCTTCAATCCGAAAGCGCAGCTTCATTTCCTCGTCAACGATACCGAATTTCGGCGCATTGATCAGACGCAACCTTTTGTCCCAATCCGTTTCGCGCCCGGTTTGAACCAGATGAACAGGTGCGGGAAACGCGACCAAAGCTTCCGCATCATGTATGCGCCCATCGGTGATCAAGATCGCACCGGCAATGCGTGTATCGGCAACTTCTGCTGCGGCATCAGACAATGCGGTCAAAATCAAAGAGCCGGAATCGCGATCTGATAAATCATTTCCAACGACAATTTCCCGAACCTCGAAAGTCCTTCGTGTCGACATTTCGCTTTGAATTTCCGACAGCGCTTCATTGATCTGCGATTGCCGATCAGACAGGGATTGGCTTGCCGTTTGATCGACCACAACAAACACAATGTTGGACAGCCCTTCCCGCTCTTCTTCGTTCAGTTGTGGTGCAAGAAGTGCAAGCAGCAAAAACGCAATACTCAATCCCCGCCAAAACCACGCCTTCAATCCGCGAAACAGGCCAAAGCCGATAAAGGCCAAGGCGATGATTGCGATCCCGATCAGGATTGGAACAGGGATCATAGGTGCATATGAAAATGTATAATTCATGCGCTTATTGCCCCAACCGATCCAACAATGCAGGCACATGGACCTGATCGCTTTTGTAGTTTCCGGTTAAAACATGCATGATCAGGTTCACACCAAACCGCTGGGCATATTCGCGCTGTAATCCGCCCTCGGACCCGGACCCGACTGGATATAGATAGCGACCATTTTTATCCACCGCCCAAGCGGCGGCCCAATCATTGCCACCGATCAATACAGGCGTGACATTGTCATTTAGATTTCGAAACGGCATGCCTTCTGCGCGTTCTTCTTTCGGGCTGGATTCCACCCAAACCGGCGCCCCGAAATAACGACCCGGGTATTCAGACAGCAAATAAAAGGACCGGGTTAATACATGATCCTCTGGCACAGGTTCTAGCGGGGGGATATCCAGCTTCGCCGCAATTTCCTGCAATTTGCGCCCCATACGCGTCCCGCCCTGCGATCCCGCACCTAGGGACGCATCGCGCGTATCAAACATGATCATCCCACCGCTGCGCAAAAATTGATTGAGTTTAGAGACCACCGCATCCGAAGGGGCAACTTGCTCCTCCGTCATGGGCCAATAGATAAATGGGAAAAGCGACAGCTCCGCCGTTTCTAAATCGACCCCAACCGGGGCAATTGGTTCAATCGCCGTGCGTCGATACAATTCCGCCGACAGGCCGCGCAAACCCGCATGTGATGTTTCATCCATACGTGGGTCGCCAGTGATGACATAAGCCAGCACCGTATTGTTGACCGCTTCAATAATGTCAGCTTCGTCTTGGGCATCGGCAGGGTGCGCAAAATTCAGCGCCAAAACCACGGCGGCAATTTTCGCAAATAATCGTCCTGACACAGCAAGGCTTGCCAGAATATCAATCAACAAAACCAATATTCCAAAACTTAAGAAAATCGGCTTCAAATCTCTTGCCTCTGCTGGTGTTAAGCTTAATCGCTCTGTTGTGGCGGGCCACTGCGCAGCTTTCAAATCTGTCTCGCCAGAAATGACGTTTACAGCAACCGCCCGATCTTGGTTTTCATACAATCCGGGTTGCAGGTCTTCCCCCAAAACGGGTTCAGCCAACAGCGCGCCGTCAATTCCAGCCAATCCATCTGCTGGCATGATATCACCCACACCATTAATTACCAAACGCGGTTTCCACACCAATCCCTGCATCGCCTCGGCCGAGACTGATCGGGCACCCGATCCAATAGAAAGGCGTTCCAACATCTTTAGAAATAGCCCGGACAATGGCAAATCCGTC
>JBCCGP010000082.1:0-11473 GCA_039029215.1 Pseudomonadota bacterium | reverse complement strand
GCTTAAACCATAGGTCAGCACCAACCCCAAAGGAGCACCGCCGCGCGCATTCAAAACCAGCATTCCGGTCGCGATAATCCCAAGCGTCAGCAAAATGATGGCAAACAGGGTTTCCGTATCAAACCCCCGCAATCGTTTTCGGTGCAGGCCGATACATGCGTAGGTCATCAGGATAGCGGCCGCATAGATCGGGGTCATAAGCGCTGTGCCACCCGATTGAAGCGCAAGAACCAGCGGGACCAAAGCAAAGATCAACCCAAGATCAATCACCGCCAAAATCCATGTTTTGACTGATCGTTTGCACCGCAAAAGAAAAAAGAGAATCGGGGTCATTTATCGTCCTGCCCCCAACGCTCCCATTGGTATAAAAGTTAAAGACTATGAACGAAGGATTAACAAAGCCCTTAAAATCTGCGGTTTTGTTTATTTTTGGTTAACCATAAATGGGGAGGACTGCGATTTGACGAAGGTCCGAAACGTTGAAATTTGATAAAATCCCCAAAAATCGATTCCCGCATTGATTGCGTAAATTTCTTGACTCACCTTTAAATTGAATCAACTCTGCGAATGCATTCATTCAATAGGAGTTTTAGCATGTCGAATACTGTCAGCATTGCACAGCAACAATTTCATATTTCCGGCGCTGGGGAAACGATCCAAGCCGTTCCTAATTTAGAAGATGTCTTTGCCCCGCCCCACCATGGTCCACGCAATGTCCCCATTACGGTAGAGCTTGTTGGCGATGGGACATGCTATACGCATTTCCCAATTGTGAACACCGGGCGGTATGCAATCTATCTTGACAGCGACGGTGCCTTCGACGGGTTTATTTATGGCGGACAAAACCAATCGACAGGAACCGGAACGCCAATCGGGTCAAGCCCGACCGATTCTGGTGATTTTGCGGCTGGGTTTGTAAGTGATGGCGAAATCATCTTTGCAAATGATGATCCAAGCCCAATTGCCATAAAGCTAACTGGTGCTGCGGGAACAAAACTACGGTATATCGTCACCGCATTCAGCGATTAAGTAAGCCAAAGATTAGCTTGAATCGACCCAGTGCGCCTACGCACGCTGGGTTTTATTTGAATACTCTGGGGTAAAGGCGTCGATAAGAAAAAGCAATCCTGCTTAATTCACATCCCCTGCCGACACGCCCACATTCGCAGGCCGCAACAAGCGATGGGCAATCATAAACCCGACTTCCATCACTTGAATAATATCGCCCTTTTTGGTCCCGGCCATCGGGGCCTCGAACATGGCTTGATGAATCTCGGGGTCAAACTTGTCCCCCGCTTGCGGGGCAATGGCGACAATCTGATGTTTGGCAAAAACGGAAACAAGTTCACGCTGGGTTAACTCGATCCCCTCAAACAGGCTTTTATTCGCCTCTCGCTGCTCGTCGGTTGCTGCCGCCAATGCACGCTCCATATTGTCATAGACCGGTAGCAGATCTCGCGCCAATTTGCGCCCGCCATAAATCTCTGCATCGCGACGATCACGCTCTCCGCGTTTGCGCTGGTTTTCGGCATCTGCCAATGCCCGCATCAAGCGATCTTTCAGTTGCGCATTTTCCTCGGCCAAATCACCTTCGGGTTCAGCTTCTTCTTCACCCTCTTCGGGCGGCATGGCTGCGTCTGCTGACAGGATATCTATCAATTCCTCATCTTCGACCATCGGTGCCTCTGGCACCTCGCCCAAGCTGACATCTTCTTTGGATTGCTCGTCTTTATCTGACATCTTCTATGACCTTAATATGCGTCCAACCAGTTGCGCGGTATAGTCCACAATCGGCACCACCCGCCCGTAATTCAGGCGCGTCGGGCCAATCACCCCAACCGCACCAATGATTTTTCGATCAGCATCCATATACGGGGAAACCACCAATGACGACCCCGAAAGTGAAAAAAGTTTGTTTTCTGAGCCAATAAAAATCTTCACACCTTCACCATCCTGCGCAAGGTCCAGAAAATTGGCAATTTCGCGCTTGCGTTCCAGATCATCAAACAAGGTTTTCACCCGTTCCAAATCCGCTTCTTCCACTTCAGAGTCGAGCAAATTTGATCGCCCGCGTACAATCAACCGCGAATGATCGGCTTGTTCATCTGCCCAAACCGCAAAGCCCTCTTTGATCAGCTTTTGGGACAGAACATCCAATTCATGCTGGTGCTGTTTTAACTGCGCTTCGATGACCGATTTCAGTTCGCTTAAGGTCCGCCCACCAATCATGGCATTTAGAAAATTCGCCGCCTCGCGCATGGCAGACGCGGGCAGCCCAATCGGGGGCACAAACATACGATTTTCAACCTGACCATCCTCGGTCACCAAAATTACCATCGCCCGGTCCGGCGCAAGCGAGACAAATTCGATATGCTTCACCGCGGATTCAGATTTCGGCGCCATCACCACGCCCGCACCTTGGGTCAACCCCGACAGCAGCGCACCAGCTTTATCAAGCACATCCCCAAGACTGTCCACGCGATCCAGCGAGCTTTCGATTTCGCGTTTTTCGGTCGATTGCAAATCGCCCACTTCTAACATGCCATCAACAAACAGGCGCAAGCCCAGCTCTGACGGGACACGACCTGCAGAAATATGGGGCGATTCCAAAAGCCCCAGATGTTCCAAATCTGACATCACATTGCGGATCGTCGCGGCAGAAACACCCTCTGATAAGCTGCGCGACAAGGTGCGCGATCCAATCGGCTCTCCGGTCGACAAATAATTCTCAACCAGAATACGAAACACTTCGCGCGAACGGCCCTTCAGCTCTTCTATTGTTTGGGTTGAAAGTTGTGACATGTTTTCGCTTGGTCGAGGATCACCGCAGAACTTAGAAATTTCAATTGCATACGTCAACTTGCGTTTGCGCCTATTGCAGACCCGCGTTATCACTTGGTGAAATAGAATAAAGGTAGCGTCATGCGTCCATCTAATCGTGCCGTTGATGAAATGCGATCTGTCCAGATCGAAACCCATGTCACTAAACATGCCGAAGGCTCTTGCTTGATTAAATGCGGGGATACGCATGTTCTATGCACGGCAAGCGTGGAAGAACGGTTGCCGCCTTGGTTGCGCAATTCTGGCCAAGGCTGGGTCACAGCCGAATATGGCATGCTGCCGCGCGCAACGGGCACACGAAACAGACGAGAAGCGGCCAGCGGAAAACAATCTGGTCGCACCCAAGAAATCCAGCGCTTGATCGGACGGTCTTTGCGCGCGGGCGTGGATCGTTTGATATTGGGTGAGCGCCAAATCACCGTAGATTGCGATGTCATCCAAGCCGATGGCGGCACACGCTGCGCATCCATTACCGGGGGCTGGATTGCCTTGCGCTTGGCGGTCACCAAATTGATGGAAGATGGGCACCTCTCCGAAGATCCAATTACATCCCATGTCGCCGCCGTCTCTTGCGGTATCTATGGCGGACAACCCGTTCTTGATCTTGACTATGCCGAGGATAGCGAGGCCGGAACGGATGCAAATTTCGTTATGACGGATGCAAAAGGGTTGATTGAAATCCAAGGCTCCGCCGAAGGGGCGACATTCAAAAGAGATGAGTTTAACATATTGATGGATTTAGCAGAGAAGGGGGTGGCTGAATTGGTCGCCGCACAGAAAGGGGTCAGTTAAATGCGCAAGCTTACGGAAAAGAAAATCATCCTAGCCAGCCATAACGAAGGCAAGTTGAAAGAGATTTCGGACTTATTAGCACCTTATGAGATCGAGGTCGTCTCTGCCGCTGCACTTGGTTTGGAAGAGCCCGCCGAAACCGAGGAGACATTTGCAGGGAACGCCCGGATCAAAGCCCATTTTGCCGCAAAAAATGGCAACATGCCTGCACTCGCCGATGACAGCGGCATTATGATTGATGCGCTTGATGGTCAGCCCGGCGTGCATACCGCCGACTGGGCAGAGACAGAGAATGGTCGCGATTTTGAAATGGCCATGACCAAAGTCACCGCCATGTTAGACGAGAAGAAAGTACCGCAACCGCGTCACACACAGTTTTGCTGCACGCTTTGCATTGCTTGGCCCGATGGGCATGACGAGATTTTTGAGGGGAAGGTGCATGGCAAGGTCGTCTGGCCGATGCGCGGGGACAAAGGATTTGGGTTTGATCCCATCTTCATTGCCGCAGGCCACGAAGAAACCTTTGGCGAGATGGAGCCGGAGAAGAAGCACCGCATCTCGCATCGCGCGCTTGCATTTAAAGAGATGAAAGCCGTGTTAGAGGATTAAATGTCAGAGCGTCGCCTTATTTCCACCGGATCACCTTTTGAGAAAAAGATCGGCTATTCACGCGCTGTTGTCCAAGGCGATTGGTGCTTTGTTGCCGGTACAACGGGCTATGATTACACAATCATGTCGATGCCCGACGATATCGCCGAACAGGCGCGGAATTGTTTTAAAACCATCGAAGCGACGTTAACAGATGCGGGCTTTTTCCTGTCTGATATCGTGCGTGTCCAATATACCATCACAGATCGAACATTGGCACCGGCTGCCACAGAAGTTTTTGGTGAATATCTTTCAGATATCCGACCTGCGGCCACAATGGTGATCGCAGATTTGATGGAACCTGAGATGCTGGTCGAGGTCGAGGTTACAGCATTCAAAGGATAGTTCAGGATTGGCAAAATGCCGGTTTTGGCCTTTATATTCACTGGCCCTTTTGCGCCGCCAAATGCCCCTATTGCGATTTTAATTCCCATGTCAGCGCCGAAATAGATCAGCGCCGCTGGCGGGATGCTTTATTAAAAGAACTTGAAAATGCAGCTGCCCGAACGCCGGAACGGCGCTTGGACAGTATTTTTTTTGGTGGCGGTACACCAAGCCTGATGCCACCAGACACCGTGGGTGATCTTATCCAAGCCGCACAAAAACATTGGACGCTTGCAAATGATGCGGAGATCACTTTGGAAGCAAATCCAACCTCTGTCGAGGCGGATAAATTCAAAGCCTTTGCGCAGGCTGGCGTCAATCGTGTGTCCATGGGCATCCAAGCCCTGAATGACCCAGACCTAAAAGCGCTTGGCCGCATGCATACTGTGGCAGAGGCACGCAGCGCATTCGATATCGCCAAGGCGCATTTCGCGCGGGTCAGTTTTGACCTGATCTATGCCCGCCAAAACCAAACGCCGAAGGAGTGGCGCGCAGAACTGAATGACGCACTGGCTATGTCCGTTGATCACCTGTCGCTTTATCAATTGACCATCGAACCGAATACCCGTTTCGGCGATCTTTACAAACGCAATCGCCTGCGCGGCCTGCCCAGCGATGAGGTAAGCGCCGAGATGTATGACATCACGCAAGAGCTTTGCGCAGCGGCTGGCCTGCCAGCCTATGAAATCTCGAACCATGCAGGCAAAGACGCACAGTCGCGCCACAATCTGATCTATTGGCGCTACGGCGACTACGCCGGTATCGGCCCAGGTGCGCATGGACGGTTGACGATGAATGGGCAGAAAGTCGCCACCACAACACCCCTTCTGCCAGAGGCATGGTTGCAAACCGTCGAAACAACGGGAACGGCGACAATTGACGAGGAAGACATAAGCGGTGCGGATCAGGCAATCGAATACCTTATGATGTCGATGCGTCTGGCGGAGGGCGCATCGATTTCCAGATATGAAGCGCTTGCTGGGCAGCCTTTGAACGCGCGTACTTTGAATCAGCAGATGGAACGTGAGTTCATTTGTGTTGAAGGGGACAGCGTCAGTGCATCACAATCTGGTCGGCGAATTTTAAACTCTGTTTTATTGGCGCTTTTGTCTGATTAGTTTTGGTTGAGGATGTTGCTATTTTTGAAATGAAATTAGACGCCCTGTAATTTCATTAAATGTACTATAACCATATGAATTCAAAGTGTTTTCTCTATTAACGATTGCTTCAATAACCTAGTTTATTGTAGCAAGTCTTAACGCAAAAATTCCACCCAAATTTCACAATGCCTTCTTCCCCGAAGCCTGTTAAGAACACACATGCGCACAGTTTGGTTCATTGGCGGAATATTAAGCTTTGCATTTGGCTTTCTCGGGGCGTTTTTACCGTTTTTACCAACCGTCCCTCTGATGATCCTTGCCGCCTTCTGCTTTGCCCGCTCGTCAGACCGGTTTCATAAGTGGCTGATCACGCATCCAACGTTTGGGCCACCTATTGTCGATTGGCGCGAACGGGGCGCCATTAGCAAAAAGGGCAAGACGCTCTCCTTCATCGCGATCACAATCGCGCTTGGCATTTCCGTGGCAATACAATTGCCGACCTATGCACTGCTGCTGCAAGCTTTAGTCATGTCAGCAGTGATCATCTTCATTTGGACGCGCCCGTCCTAAACGCCCGATTTCGAAAGCGCCGCAATCAATCGATCCAAATCATCCAGCGACTTATAGTTCACCGTCAACTTACCCTTGCCACTTGGATCGTGATCAATCGACACCTTCATTTTCAGGTTCGCTTTCAAATCACTTTCTAGCGCCTTGGTATCCGCATCCTTTTTCCCTTTGGGCCGCGCAGCCATCGGCGTCTTCGAAACCCCTTGTTTTACAAGGGCTTCGGCCGCGCGGACCGACAGGCCTTTTTCAATCATCACCTTGGCCAGCGCTTCGGCATCTTCATTTCCAACCAGCGTGCGCACATGTCCCGCCGTCAGCTTGCCCGTGCGCAAATAGCCCTGAACAATCATCGGCAATTTCAAAAGGCGTAGAAGATTTGCGATATGAGATCGCGACTTGCCAAGCGCCTCGGACACTTGTTCTTGCGTATTGCCATAGGTCTTCATCAGCGATTGATATCCGCGCGCCTCTTCGATCGGGTTCAGATCATCGCGCTGGATATTCTCGATGATCGCGATTTCCATGAACTCCTGCTCATCCATCTCGCGGATGATCACCGGAATATCATGCAGCTGCGCCAGTTGCGCCGCTTTCCAACGTCGCTCGCCCGCTACGATTTGATATTCATCATCTGACCCCTCTACCGGCCTTACAATCAAAGGCTGAATAATCCCACGCGCTTTGATGGATGCCGCGAGTTCTGCCAGTTTTTCTTTGTCAAAATCAAATCTCGGTTGCTGCGGGTTTTTTAGAACCTTTTCAATCGGCACCAAAATCGCACCCGCGGCACTCGCCGCCTTATCTTCGGTCGCAACCTCCGGCCCATCGATATCCGCCATTAGGGCTGACAATCCACGGCCCAATCCTTTTCGCTCTTTTTTTGCCATTTTCTTTTAATCCGCCATAGTTAGCGCACTTAGCTCATGCGTTTTTTATCTCGTTTTAGGAATTCATTTGCCAAGGCCAGATAGGCCACAGCCCCCGAACTGGTCGGCGCATATTCAAACACAGACTCGCCATATGATGGCGCTTCTGACATCCGAACCGAACGCGGGATGATCGTATCATAGACCAGCGCGCCCAAATTCTCGCGCACATCCAATTCGACCTGCTGGCTTAGGTTATTGCGTCGATCAAACATGGTCAGGACCACACCATCGACAAAAAGACCGCCGCCAATCGCCTCGCGCACTTCTTTTATCGTCAAAAGCAGCTGCGACAGCCCCTCAAGCGCGAAAAATTCGGACTGAAGTGGGACCAAAACACTGTCAGAAGCCGCCAAAGCGTTCAACGTCAGCAAATTCAGGCTCGGTGGGCAGTCGATGAAGATAAAATCGTACGTATTCGACCCTGCCAAAACCCGACGCAGCTTCAACAATTTATCACGCTCCGCCATAATCTCTACATCGGCAGAGCTTAGGTCTGTATTCGACGGCACGACATCCAAATTCGCTATTCCGGTTTTCTGGGCCACAGCCTCAAGCGCCATGCCATCGACAATCATATCGTAACTTGTATGTTCACGCGCCTCGGGGCTAATCGCCACGCCGGTGGATGCATTTCCCTGAGGATCGAGGTCTATCAATAGCGTTTTATTACCTTTTTCTGAAATCGCAGCGGCCAGATTGATCGATGTTGTCGTCTTTCCAACACCGCCTTTTTGATTTGCAATCGCAACAATCCGCGTTTTATCCGCCATGCCTGATCCCCGAAATCTCTGCCAAAACGCCCGAACCATGCGTCTCGCTTTGGTAAGTTTGCGCGTCAAAAGTCCACGATTCCCGCGCGCTTTCCAATTCTCTAGCATAGCCTTCGCCTTTCAAAAACAGGCAAACCCCGTTTTCGGACAGGATTTTGGGCGTAAATGCTAAAAGATCCGTAAGGGGTGCGAGCGCTCGGGCGGTAACCACATCCGCTTTGGGAATATCCACACTTTCTATGCGCGTGGTATGAATATCGACCGAAACCCCCATTTCACGGGCCGTATTGCGCATAAAGGCGCATTTTCGGGCGTCAGATTCGACTAATTGCACCTGTAGTGCTGGATTTTTCTCCGCCGCGATCACCGCCAGCACCAAACCAGCAAACCCAGCACCTGATCCAATATCGGTCAGAACACGCGTATTTTCAGGAATATGCTGCCAGATTTGAGCAGAATCGAGGAAATGACGCACCCATTTCTCTCTCAACGTCGTCTTGGACACCAAGTTAATCTTCGGATTCCAGCGTTCCAACAGGTCAGCATAGATTTCTAACCGCGCAATTGTTTCACGTGAAACATTGGTCAGTTCTTCAATTCGCGCCTTAGCGGCTGCCTCGTTCATGCGGATTTCTTTGCGCTATGGCTGCGGATTTTTGTTAAAATCAAGGCCAAAGCCGCGGGTGTCATCCCATCCACACGCCCTGCCTGGCCCAATGTCGCGGGTTTTGAGGTGCCTAATTTTTGCTGAAGCTCATTCGACAACCCAGAAATCCCCTCATAAGAGAAACCCTCAGGTATCCGCAGCGCCTCATCCTTGCGCATCTGCGCAATATCCGCCTCTTGCCGCTTGATATAGTTGGCATAAATCGCGTCACGCTCAACCTGAGCAACAGTTTCAGCATCCAATTCTGCAAGTTCTGGCCAAACACCCGCCAGCGTTTCAACAGACACATCCTTGTAAGACAGCAAATCCAGCGCCGAACGCCGCACCCCATCTTGGTTGATCGCAATCCCCAGTTTTTTCGCCTCATTCGGCGTCATAGAACGCTCTGACAGCATATCAGAGGCGCTTTCCAATCGTTCAAGCTTATTTCCAAAGGCCGCACGCCGTTCTTCACCGACACAGCCAATATCCAGCCCCTTAGGTGTCAAACGCTGATCTGCATTATCTGCACGCAAGGATAAACGATATTCCGCACGGCTGGTGAACATCCGATACGGCTCTGTCACACCCCGCGTCACCAAATCATCAATCATGACGCCGATATAGGCCTCTGCGCGATCAAAGGTGATTTCATCACCCCCTTGCGCCTTACGCGCGGCATTCAACCCCGAGACCAAACCCTGCGCCGCCGCCTCTTCATATCCCGTTGTTCCATTGATCTGACCAGCAAGAAACAGCCCCGGCACATCGCGCAATTCCAACGTATGGCGCAATGCACGCGGATCCACATAGTCATATTCAATCGCATAGCCTGGTTGTAGGATTTTCACATCCTCTAACCCCGCCATAGAATGCACATAAGCTTCCTGCACATCTTCCGGCAGGCTGGTCGAAATGCCATTTGGATAGATCGTATGATCATCCAAACCTTCGGGTTCTAAGAACACCTGATGGCTATCCTTATCCGCAAACCGCACGATTTTATCTTCGATCGAGGGGCAATAACGCGGCCCAACCCCATCAATATGCCCGCCATACATGGCGGATCGGGCAAGATTCGCCTCGATAATCTCATGCGTCTTTGTGTTCGTATGCGTAATGCCACAGGCGATTTGCTGAGGTATATCCGCCTTGGTCGACAAGAATGAAAACAGCGCTGGATCCTCGTCCGCTGGCTGTGTTTCCAAAATATCCCAATTAATCGTCCGCCCGTCCAAACGCGGCGGCGTTCCCGTTTTCAAACGTCCCAAAGGAAGCGCGAAACTATCCAGCCGCTCCGCCAAAGGCACAGCAGGCTTATCCCCCATACGCCCCCCAGGGCGGCTGACATCACCGATATGAATAACCCCGCGCAGGAACGTGCCCGTGGTCAAAACAACCGCCCCAGCCCTTATTTCACTGCCATCAGCCAAAATAACGCCCCTACAGACGCCACTCTCCAGTATCAGGTCACTGACTTCGCTTTCGATCACTTGCAGCTCTGGACGGGCTTTAAATTCCGCCTGCATAGCATTTCGATAGAGTTTCCGATCCGCTTGTGTCCGCGGCCCCTGCACCGCAGGCCCTTTGCGGCGATTGAGCAAACGAAACTGTATCCCCGCCCGATCCGCCACACGCCCCATCGCGCCGTCCAGCGCATCAATCTCGCGCACCAGATGGCCTTTGCCAAGGCCGCCGATCGCTGGGTTACAGGACATCTCGCCAATCGTGGCAAAGCGATGGGTTACCAGCGCCGTGCGCGCACCCATCCGGTAAGCCGCCAGCGCACAATCCGCACCGGCATGACCCCCACCAATGACAATGACATCCAATTGTTTCACGTGAAACATTCCTTGTTTCGGCCCCAATACGCCGATTCCAAAGAAATCAAAAGAGCCTCAAATTGTTTCACGCGAAACATTTTTGAAATATTTGAAATAGAGGGTAAAAGATCCCCGATCAAGTCGGGGATGACCGCAAGCTCACCTCTTCTTTGTTCCAAAAATATCTCGGGGTGAATGGCGCAAAGCGCCAGAGGGGCAGCGCCCCTTACTCCCAATGTTTCACGTGAAACAATTTCTACTCTTGCAGCAACATTGCTGTTTCGGCCTTGCCGAAGGGACGCGGAAGTTTGGCCTTTGGCCAAGCCTTCCTTTTATCCCATTGCGTTTGAGCTTCGCTCAAGCCGCAATTTATTTCCCCAAACAAAAACTCGCGAATATCTCGTCCAGAATATCTTCAACCCCGACAGCCCCGATCAAGCTCGACAGCTTAAAGATCGCCTCTTTTAACTCCGCCGCCACAATCTCGGCCTGTGCTTCGTCAGCAACATGCTTTTGCGCGTAAGCCAGATGCGGCAGTGCGCCTTCCATACCCGCCCGATGCCGCGTCCGCGTCGCCGTTTCCGCAACAGCCGCTCGCGCTTCTAACGTTTCGGAAATCCGCATGATCAACGTCTCGATGCCCTTGCCCGTTTTCCCCGAAACCGCAAACGCATCGCCCTGATACGCATCCGCTTTCCCAAACGCCACGATGTCTCCATCTTGAGGCGCAAGCTCTGGCGTCCCATCTTTGGTCAAGAACACCCGCAAATCCGCCTCTGCCGCGCGCGCCTTCGCACGATCCACACCGATGGCTTCGACCTGATCTTCGGTCTCGCGGATGCCAGCCGTATCCAACAGCGTCACCGCTAGCCCCCCAATATGCATCCGCACCTCGATCACATCACGGGTCGTGCCCGCCACCTCAGACGTGATCGCGGCCTCACGACCTGCCAACGCATTCAGCAAAGTT
>JBCCGP010000081.1:0-11582 GCA_039029215.1 Pseudomonadota bacterium | reverse complement strand
GATGCGTTCCGCAAAATAAAGCGGGCTTGGACGGCCAACATAATGCTTCCAAAGATGGTCCATCTCTGCCCAGAAACTTGGATCATCCTTGGCCTTTTCATATTCCGCTTCCAGATCAAGGATCAGCGGCATCAGGGTTTCGGACACAAACCGCCCGCCAAAATCACCAAAACGGCCTTTCTCATCTGGGCCGGTCATATAGGAATTGAGCATATCGCTGGACATGATTTCACTCTCGTTTGAATGGACGTCATCTAGCGCGGGACGAGGTGAAATGACTAGTAAAATTTCAACCAATATCAGTTATTTTTTCGCAAGATCAACACAAAGCTCTGCTTGATGGTCGATTCTCTTTCATCAAAAAGTCTATTTTGCCACTGAAAGGCCAGTTTCAAAATCCAACAAAAAAAGCCATCAAAAACAAATTCGCGACAGTTTTGAAATTCAGCAAAAATTTTCTCACAGCCACTTTTTGCTCAGATTTTGATCTGAAAAATCTCATTTCTAGCAACTTTTAGCCTGTCTAAAAGGTTAGGTTTTAAAAATAATGCGCAAAAATCACATCAACATAGATGTGGGGTGTGGCGGGCGCCAGCTCGTTGCATCAAATCAAACTCAAAACAGGAGGAAAGAGTTATGAAACTCGTATCCAGTATAACAGCCCTTGGCATTTTACTTACCAGCGTGATCGCACACCCAGCTGACGCTCATCGCAATCACAATAACAGCTGGATCAAAGGAAATGCCCGTAATCACGAATCATTTGGATTTTCGCGGGTGACAAAAGCAGAAGTCAAAAGATCATGTGAACTCTACGCACGCCCAAACAGCGCTGTCGTTCATAAACACTTCTGGAATTACAGAGATCGCGGCCGCACAAACCTTGGCGATTTCAGAGCCACAATAAACTGCACGATCTACTCTCGACCATAAAACACATCACCCAAAGAATGAATTGACCACCAGTGGTGCACATGGAAACAAGGTGAATTTCTTTCTTAGTGTTGTGCTAAACTTGCTCCACCGCCGCACCGGCGATGGAGCCCGGAATTGGTCAAAATTTCTGCCTCGCATTGAAATCTTTACGAAGGCTTTCTCATCCGTAAATGACCAAAATTCTGATAACGACGTTCAAATTCCTGATGCACAGTATTTTTCAATCAAAATTCGCACCTATGAAATGTGCCAAAGTTGACATGCCATGCTGCTAAAATTTCCTGTCCAAATCATGCTTACCTTCCTTTATTTGATTATTTCAGCCTGCGGGGGCCCAAACAGGCCTGTCACGATACAGGGTATAGAAACACAATCGGGCCACTTCGGCGTTCCGGGCACAGGAAAAGTTATCGCCGTCGATTTCGTTAGACGACTGTCGAATGACGAAAGATATTCCGTAACAATCGGATCGGTCGCCGTTGCTTTTCTGAAGCGTGACAATCCATCGATTGATTTAGACACATTGGTTGCCGCGAAAGATCTAGCCCAAGCTGCCGCTGGCGAAGCAGAGCGCTTTTTGCGAAGCTCATTATGTATTTACACGATAGATATCAGCGATGATCGTTTTGGCCGCCTTTCAAATGTGGTTAGCCATGAATTAGGGCAAGATTTGTTCGAAGATTTAGACTCTTCTGACGAGCTCTATCCTTCGCAGCTGGATAATTTTTCGATTGAAGAGCGCGCCAAAAAACAAATCTCAGACACCGCAGGCATTACGCACCTTTCTATTGTGTCACAATGCCTGCTCAACCTAACGGTCGGATCACATGTCGGATTGGCGAAAATTGATGAAAACATTGTTATTCTTCCACAAAACAATGAAACCGGAATTGCCGCTTTCCAAGGCTGATACCTCAAAAAATGTAGGCGAGATGAAAATTTCGACCAGTCATATCTAACGAATTTTGATTTAATCAGGCCGCTTTCTTTAAGATAAAATAATCGTTTTCAAAACTCTGTTTTACGCGCTCTTGAAGCGCAGTGTCGATAAAACAAGCTTTAGAAAATGCCTCTTTTTTCACAATCTTCAATGCATTCACATCACAGAAGTTTCCCGTTGCATCTGCGCTATAGCTGCTTGCGTTGCGTCTCGGTATTTCCACGTCTACCCCTGTTTTCTCACGCAACAAATCAAAAAACAGATCAATCGATTGCAGGTCATATACATGATCAAACACGAAACCTTCATCCCGAACCCCATCGGGAATTTGCGTGTTCCAATGCTGATTAAGGTGGCGTTGGCTTTCATCGGACGCATCAATAATATCGCAGACCGTGCTGACAAATTGGCGAAAGGTAATCCCTTTCCATGTTGAGCCAAGTTCGGGTTTTCGCCATAGCCGAAGCGCGCGGAAATTGTCTTGGACAAACCGAAAAGCGAAAGGTTCCATATCTGCATAGCGCAAAATCGGGCGATCGTTTTTCACAACGAATTTATTCACAAAGGCAGAAATCAATCGATCATAGGGATCGCGAAGGATCGCGACAGATCGATAGCCATGCTGTGCGATTAGCCGTCGCGCGGACATTCCATCATACAAAAAACCTTCTTTTTCCAGCAACAGGCGTGGCCCACCTTTGTCGAAATCCCAAGCATCCAAAACCTCGTTTGGCAAAACCGAAAACGCAATCACTTCGGCCAATGTACTGCACGCGGCCTTCGGCGCCCAGAACACCACCAAATCCTGCTCCAGCAGAACAAATGCATGCCGTGTCATCCGCCAACCTTTTATCTGAAACTTTTGACGAACAGACTAGCCTAGGTCGATTAGCTTTAAGTTAACTCTCAGATGAAACGTGCTCTGCCTTTGACGCTTGCAGAAAAGCCTCGATAAGCTCGGCCGATTTTTCACCGGGCGCAGTTTCAACACCCGACGATACATCAACCTGCACAGCACCTGTCAGCTTTGCCGCTTCCCCCACATTCGTGGGCGTCAAGCCGCCGGCCAACATCCAAGGCACCGCCCAGCGCCGCCCGGACAGCAAACGCCAATCAAAGGTCAACCCATTGCCGCCCGGCAGTTCCCCATCCTTGGGTGGCTTTGCATCGATCAGCAATTGATCCGCAACCGCGCTATAATCTGAAATCTTTGGCAAATCGTGCGCATCTGCAATCCCTACCGCTTTCATCACCGGTAACCCAAGGCGAGATTTAATTTCCGAGACGCGCGCGGGCGTCTCGCTGCCATGCAACTGGATCATATCGATGGCAACCGTCTTGGACATGTCGTCCAACATCGCATCACTTGGATCGACAACCAAAGCCGTCTTGCAAACCCCCGCTGGAACGCGCCCGACCAAATCTGCCGCCTGATCAAAGGATATATTGCGCGGCGATTTTTCAAAAAACACGAAACCTAAATAATCCGCGCCCGCAGCTACAGCCGCATCCACCAATTCGGGTGTTTTCAAACCGCAAATCTTGACGCGCATCTGCTTTACTTCTCTTCCAGCAGGGTCAGGATTTCATCGACCTTTTCGCCCTGCTCTTCCTTCATCTGGTCCATGTCGCGCTTCAATTGTTTCACTTCATTTTCGCGCGCGACCAAAGCCGCGCGATGTTTGTGCTCGCGCAGAAACTCCCAGAAAAAGCCAAGAACCAGACCGATTAAGATGCCCAACAAAATCACCAAGAACAGCGGCAGCTCGATCACGTAAGTGCCCAGCCCAAACCCATTACCCATCGCACTTGGGATAAGGCGCAATTCCACCATATTGCGATTGGCCAAGGCCAAGGTCACAAGAATAAGCGTGATTAGAATAAGAAAAGCATACCGTATAAGACGCATCGATCAGAGCTCCGTAATGTTGCTCTGTAGATAACTGTTTTTAGCCGCCGTTCAAGCGATCGCGCAGAAGTTTCCCAGTTTTGAAAAATGGCACAGATTTTGCCTCAACGGTCACGCTTTCGCCTGTGCGCGGATTGCGCCCAATACGCGCATCTCGATGCTTTACCGAAAAAGAGCCAAAGCCGCGCAATTCCACGCGGTTACCATTGGCAAGCGCCTCAATAATTTCATCAAAAATTGTGTCGACAATCAGTTCAACATCGCGTTGATACAAATGTGGGTTTTCAGCAGTAACTTTTTCAATCAGTTCCGACCGGATCATGTCGAACTTCTCCCCGTGAAGCTGGCAACAGACCGACCATAGGAGATTTTTTGATGCATGCCTAGGCTGAGAATCAAAAAAACACCTGTTTCCAAGTGCTTATTGGTGCAAGAAACATAAAAATTCTGCCGATTTATGCCCCAGCCCACTGTGCATTTCGCCCGCAAAAGCGATTGATCTGCAAATCAGGGCGAATCGCATAAAAAAGGCAGGGATTTGACCCTGCCTTTTCGAATAGGTTTTTGATCGATGCCTTATTCGCGGTCTTTCAAAGCCGCCCCAAGGATATCGCCCAAGGATGCGCCAGAGTCAGACGAGCCATATTGTTCCACGGCTTCCTTCTCTTCGGCAATTTCGCGTGCCTTAATCGACAGGCCAACTTTGCGTGTTTTATTGTCGATAGATGTGATGCGCGCATCCACCTTATCACCAACATTAAACCGCTCTGGGCGCTGCTCTGCGCGATCGCGCGACAGATCAGACCGACGGATGAAGCTCTTCATGCCTTCATACTCGACCTCGATGCCGCCATCCTCGATGGAGGTCACTTCAACAGTCACAACCGCACCGCGTTTCACGCCGCTTGTTGCACCCTCGAACGGATCTTCTTCCAGCGCTTTGATCGACAGCGAAATGCGCTCTTTATCTGCATCTACATCGATGACTTTTGCTTTCACAACGTCACCTTTTTTGTAGTCGCCCAGCGCCTCTTCACCTGACTTGTCCCAAGACAGATCAGACAAATGCACCATCCCGTCAATGTCACCTTCCAGACCCACAAACAGACCGAATTCAGTGATGTTCTTAACTTCACCTTCAACTTCCGCCCCTTCAGAGAAGTTCTTGGCAAAGCCTTCCCATGGGTTCTCTTGTGTCTGTTTCAGACCAAGCGAGACGCGGCGTTTGTCCATCTCGATCTCAAGAACCATAACTTCGACTTCTTGAGAGGTAGAGACGATTTTGCCCGGATGCACATTCTTCTTCGTCCATGACATTTCAGAGACGTGCACAAGACCTTCAACACCAGACTCAAGCTCAACAAACGCACCGTAATCGGTGATGTTTGTGACCGTACCCTTATGCACAGATTCAAGCGGGAAGCGCGCTTCAACAGCGGACCATGGGTCCTCTGTCAGCTGCTTCATGCCAAGGCTGATGCGGTGGGTTTCTGGATTGATCTTGATCACCTGAACTTTGATCGTCTCACCAATCGCAAGGATTTCCGATGGGTGGTTGATCCGTGTCCAAGACATGTCCGTGACGTGCAACAGACCATCAACACCGCCCAGATCAACGAAGGCACCGTAATCGGTGATGTTCTTGACAACACCGTCGACTGCATCGCCTTCGGACAGTTTACCAACGATTTCCGCACGCTGTTCTGCACGGCTCTCTTCAAGGATGGCACGACGAGAGACAACGATATTGCCACGGCGACGATCCATTTTCAAAATCATGAAGGGCTGTGCCACATTCATCAATGGGCCGGCATCACGCACAGGGCGCACATCCACTTGAGAGCCTGGAAGGAATGCAACTGCACCGCCCAAATCCACAGTAAAGCCGCCTTTAACACGGCCAAAGATCGCACCTTCGACGCGCTCTTCTTTTGCATGGGCTTTTTCCAGACGATCCCACGCTTCTTCGCGGCGTGCTTTTTCGCGTGAAACAACCGCTTCACCGCGCGCATTTTCAACACGTTCTAGATAAACCTCGACCGTATCACCGACTTCGATTTCGGGTGGCTGGCCTGGATTTGCAAATTCTTTCAGGTCAACGCGGCCTTCCATTTTGTAACCAACATCAATGATGGCTTGTCCGGCTTCAACTGCGATGACTTTACCTTTGACGACAGACCCTTCGGCGGGTGTGTCAATTTCGTAGCTTTCGTTTAAGAGGGCTTCGAATTCCTCCATAGTCGCTTTTGCGCACATATATATCGTTCCTTTAAGTCATTTTGTCTGGCCACATGGTTGGGTCCACAGGTCTTTGGGTTTCATTGCCCGCCAGGACGATCATCCGAGTATCACACAAACACAAAGGGCCGACGATTTGCGGCCCTACTCGAATGATTGGGGTTATCTCCCCCATGCCTTCTGGCGATTGCTCGCGCGTATAAGCCAATCCCCGCACCCCGTAAACCCCTGAATCCCCCGTAGAATGGGTGCTCCGCACCCATCAAAATGCTTGTGATCCTTGCCCTGAATGTCTTCCCCGACGCGACGTGGCTTTGGCGAAGCCAAAACGCACGCGCAAGAGATCGGGGATATCTATTTCAAAATTACTCCTACCAAAACCGGGCGAGCGCCCGACCGCGGGTGGGCATTTGCAATAGTCGTCCTAGGCACTTTACGGACGCCAAGTTTGTCGCAAAGAACTTCGACAGAACTACACCAACCAATGCGCCCGCCCATCGGGGCGGTCGGGCGCTCGCCCGGGGCGCTACGCGCCGTTATTCCGGGCTAGGTTGTTTCATTCAACAAAAATTTTAATCGTTTAGAACTCGAAAACATTCTGGCATTCAATTACTTCCTGCTGGCATCAATTAGTTCAGCAATCTCCACCCTAGTTTCGTCTTTTGATTGTCCAATCTCAAACTGAGGCATGTACAATATTTTAAGAACCAACCAATGTAACTTGGTTAATTTACCTGGTTCTTCGTTGAACAGATTTGGCCAATCGAAAACTGAAGGAACGTTCTCACCCTCAGAAGGTCCCATTGCATTATAGAGCTCTTCTTGAACACATTTCGTAAGTTCAAAGTCCGAAATATTCGATTTTATCCAAATCTGCGTAAATAGAAGCTCGTCTTCGTCCCATGGTGCTGTAACAAAAACGCCAGCACACAGCAGAGGCGATTTATAAAAGGAAATAAAGCTCTCGACAAACGTCTCATTTTCCCAAAATATTTTTTTCGAAACCCACGATTTAGCGTAAAATTCCACACTAGTTAAATCAATTAGCTCTTGCTCTACGAAAAGAAGGTGGACAATTCTAAAGTCTTCTTTCCATCGCTTTCTGTTCTCAGTGGGAATTGCAGAAACATCAATTTCGCGGAAGTACGTCGCTCTTTCCTTGATGTCGATTTCCTTTATTGCGAAGTCAATTTTGAAATCTGTTACTCTCGAAATCGTTTTACGGACTTCATAAGCTTCCTTAACACCGACTCTCCGAATGCGTTCATCGCGCTCTACAAAACCATCATTACCCAATAAAAAATTGATATTTGAAGCAAATTTATTCAGAGGTAATGTGCATGCACTACGAGTTTCAAAACAGAGCTCTTCGTCGTGAACAGCATCTGCGAAAAACTCATTGAATGATACTCCAGTTTTATTCTCAAACTTGTTTATGATTTGTAGGTCGTCTGACGAAAGAAGGTTTTCTGCGCGAACTGATCCAAAAGGAACTAAGCATATCGTGACGACTAAAAAACCTATCGAAAGGTAAGTTCTAATTTTATTCATTTACAAATACGCCGTGTCCCGACCTTCCATATTAGAACATGAATAAAGTGCTTGGGCATAATCTCTTTTGTCTGACACCAAACGATGCAACACTATTAAAGTAAATAAAAACATACACTTAATCAAGCGTCCAACCTTGGACACGCCTCACATGACCAAAAATCCCAAACACGCCACCGCAAATTCCTCCGGCAATCCCTCAGGGATCAAATACCCAAACTCCGTAGGGTGCGCATTTATGGCGCACCGAGCTCAACCGGCAACGTTGTCTATGACCTGCTTATAGCAGACCGCAACAAACCAAGCCCCGCCGCTGCAAACAGCACGGCAGCCGTGCCTTCAACATAAGCGTGAACCCTTTGATAAAGCCCCATAACCCCATTCACCGAAAACGCGGCCGCGTGCCCAAAATAATTCGCAAATCCCAGACAAAAGCAAATCACCGTAGCAAGAACAAGCTCTGACACGGTATTCTCCACGCCCAGCCCCACAGACAGCGCCGCCATCCATGCGATAACCGCTTTAGGATTAGAAATATTCAAGATCAAGCCGCGCAGAAACCACTTGCCGCGCGTCTTCGGCGCATCCGTTTCAAAATTTGAATATCTCGCGGTTCGGGCGGCTTGATGGGCAAGCCACAACAAATACAGACCGCCAAATATTTTAAGCGCAGTCAGAAGCGCGACCGAGCTTTGCAAAACAGCCCCCAAACCAGTTGCCGCAATCAACCCCCAAAACGCCAACCCAACCCCAAGCCCCGCACCAAACCGCATACCCGCCGCACGACCAAACCGCATCGCGATTGTGGAAACGGCAAGATTTGCAGGACCGGGCGTCACGGTGACCACAAAAAAGGCAGCGGCGATTGTAAGAAGGCTAATGAAATCCATGATAAGCGTTGTCCTATTTGGCATTTTAAACCGGATCGTCAAAGATCCTTGAAACCAACATCTACAACGAATTCGGATACAATCCCACTCTAAAGACAATGCGCGTATAAATGCCCTGCTGAAAGTGGCTTCACGTTCAAATCAAATAGGATATCCACTTGAAGAACCTAGTAGTGCAATTGGCGTGTGAAGGGGCAAGTGAATTTCTAAATAATCAAATTTATTCAAAGACTTAGCCCTATGCCCTGGCTAGGGCATTTCTTTATGTCAACTTTTGAACGGGCGCCATCCGCGACTGTATCAATGCAATCACAGCTTCCACAGCCGTCTCAATATCCATCTCTGAGGTCTCAATCCGTACCGCATCCTCGGCCTCGATCATCGGGCTGTCCGCGCGGCTTGCATCCACCGCGTCGCGTTTCAAAACGGCGGCCAGAATCTCGTCCCGAGAAACCTCCTCACCCTTCGCCGACAATTCCAAATACCGCCGTTCCGCTCTGATTTCAGGGCTGGCGGTCACAAACAGCTTCACCTCCGCATCGGGGCAAATCACCGTTCCAATATCGCGCCCATCCAGCACCGCACCCCCATCGCCCCGCGCGAAGCTTTTCTGAAAATCCCGCAACACCGCGCGCACCTCCGGTATCACCGCAACCTTTGAGGCCGCCTGCGCCACCTCTACCGTTCGAAGATTTTCTGCATCCAAATCATCCGGCACCAGATCCCGCGCGATCTGAACGACACCGTTGCCCTCAACGCCCGCATCCAGCGCCTTCTTCCCAACCGCACGATAGAGCAACCCCGTATCCAAATGCGCAAATCCGAAATGTGCAGCGACTGCTTTGGCGATTGTGCCCTTCCCCGCCGCTGCCGGCCCGTCTATGGCCACGGTGAACTTCATTTGCGGCTGATATCCGCACCCAATCCTTGCATCAGGTTTTCGAAAACAGGGAAGCTTGTGGCAATCGGTGCGCCATCGTCAATCTCGACCGGATTGTCCGTCGCCAGCCCCATCACCATAAAGCTCATCGCGATGCGGTGGTCCAGATGCGTCACAGCCGTCCCGCCGCCTTTCACCGATCCACCTTGCCCGTGCACGATCATGAAATCTGCGCCCTCTTCAACCGTCACGCCATTGGCTTCCAACCCACGCGCCATTGCGTCGATACGATCAGATTCCTTCACGCGCAGCTCTTTCACACCGCGCATCTCGGTCTTGCCTTCCGCAAAACTCGCGACGACTGACAGCACCGGATATTCGTCAATCATCGAGGCCGCACGCCATGGCGGCACCTCGGTTCCTTTCAAGGCCGAGTGCTTCACCCGCAAATCAGCCACAGGCTCGCCGCCTTCTTCACGTCGGTTTTCATAGGTGATATCCGCACCCATTTCCAAAAGCGTATCCAACAATCCAGTCCGCGTCGGGTTCAGTCCGATATTGGGTAAAACAATCTCTGACCCTTCAACCAACAAGGCCGCGCAAATGGGGAAGGCTGCTGAGCTTGGATCACGCGGTACGGCGATGGTTTGCGCCAGAAGTTCCGGCTGGCCTCGCAGCGTAATCACATGACCTTCGTTCTTTTCTTGTGTTTCAACTTTGGCGCCAAACCCGTTCAACATCCGTTCAGAATGATCGCGGCTAAGCGTGGCTTCTGTTAAAACAGTTTCGCCCGGAGCATTCAGCCCTGCCAAAAGAACAGCCGATTTAATCTGTGCCGAAGCATGTGGCGACGTGTAGTGCACAGGTATCGGATTGGACGCACCAACAATCGTGAGCGGCAGTAGCCCGCCTTCACGCCCATAAGATTGCGCACCAAAAAGCGCCAATGGATCGGTGATCCGCGCCATGGGGCGCGAGCGCAAAGAGGCGTCGCCCGTAAATGTCGCCGTGATTGGACAGGTTGCCATCGCACCCATGATCAAACGCACGCCCGTGCCCGCATTGCCGCAATCGATCACATCCTCGGGCTCTGAAAAGCCACCAACGCCGACGCCATCAACTTCCCAATTTCCGCCGCCCAAATTGCGCACGCCTGCCCCAAAGGCTGCCATTGCATTGGCCGTGGCAATCACATCTTCGCCTTCAAGAAGCCCTGAGATTTTTGTTGTCCCAATCGACAACGCACCCAAGATCAAAGACCGATGCGACACGGATTTATCGCCCGGGATTTCGGCAATACCTGTCAATGCAGTCGACTTGCGGGATATCATTGGAATGGGGGTGCCGTGGCCGGACATATGTCTTCCTTATTCTGTCGCCCGTGCTATAGCGCGGCGCTGGCATGGGTGCAATCACATGGCGCGGAAGGTCAGATAATGAGGCTTGCGCCCTTCGCGCAAAGCCTTCTGCTCGTAGCGCGTCGACACCCAATCACCCCAAGGATCGCACCAATCCGCCGGCGCTTTGGCCAGCCATTCAAAGCCCACTTTTGGAACTTCTTGAAGGGATTGGCGCACATAATCCTCGATATCCGTGGCGATCCGAAATTCTGCACCTGTTTTCAGGCATGCGCGCAAGGGCTCCAAATGCTCCGGTGTGACAAACCGTCTGCGGTGATGGCGCGCTTTTGGCCATGGATCGGGGTAAAGAAGAAAGGCTTTGTCTATCGAGGCTTCTGGCAGCACATCCATTAGGTCACGCGCATCCCCCATATGAAGGGCGATATTATTGACACCAGCGGCCCGAATTTTACCAAGTGCCATTGCAACGCCGTTAACATAAGGCTCGCACCCGATGATCCCAACATTCGGGTTTTCACTCGCCTGATGCACCATATGCTCCCCACCGCCAAATCCGATTTCCAGCCAAGTTTCTGAGTGTCCAGAAAACCGGTTTAGTGGTTTTAGGGGCGTGCGATCTGGATTCTCCTCAAAAGTCACCCTTTCCAACTGAAGCTTGGGCACCAATTCATCGATGTCGCGCAGCTGCTGTGGGCGCAGCGCCTTGCCCTTGATCCGCCCATAAAAATTGCGGCCCAGCTTCGTAGATTTCGGATTTTGTTTCATGAAACGCGCGTTAGCACCGCGTCCCGCGCGCATCAAGGTGATGTTTATTAGCGCATAAAGCTCAATAAAACTTGGCTATCATTGGATAAAAGCAATTGATCGCCTTGGATTT
>JBCCGP010000080.1:0-12626 GCA_039029215.1 Pseudomonadota bacterium | reverse complement strand
GATATGCTGGGCGAGCGGGGGTTGTGGTATAAGATGAACTTCTTTGAACACTCGGCCCGCGTGCCCTTGGTGATGGCGGGTCCCGGGATCAAAACGGGGACAGCGTCAAATGCCTGCTCACTAATCGATCTGTTGCCGACATTCATTGAGGCTGGCGGTGGCACGATGGATATGCTGGGCGAGCCGATTGATGGGCGCAGCCTGATACCGCTGGCACGCGGCGAGGCTGATCCGGTGGACGAGGCGATTGGCGAATATTGCGCAGAAATGGCATGGCACCCTGTGCTAATGATCCGTCGTGGGTCGTTGAAATATATCCATTGCGACCCTGATCCACCGCAGCTTTATGACATCGGAAATGATCCGCTGGAAAAGGTAAATCTTGCAAGCGATCCCGCTTTTGCAGATCAGGCGGCGGCATTTGCCAAAGAGGTTGCCGCGCGCTGGGACAGCGCGAAACTGCGCGAAGATGTGATCAAGACCCAAAAATCTCGCCGCGCGCTACATGCGGCGATGGAGGCGGGCGCATCTGAACATTGGGATTACAATCCCCCATCAGATGCCAGTCAGCAATATGTGCGCAACCATATGGATTGGACGGTTGCGGCGGCAAAATATCGTTTCCCACCGTTGGAGGATTAATGGCACTGACCGGAAAAACAGCCCTAATCACAGGCGCGCGCGGCGGGATTGGGCGGGCGATTGCGGCGCGATTTATTGCCGAGGGGGCAACCGTCTATGCCGCTGATTTGACCGAACATGGATCGCTTGATGCGCATGACGATGATGGCAGCATTTTCGTTAAACTCGATGTGACGCAAGAAGCGGATGCGAAGGCCGCGATGGATCGGGTTGAGGCAGAGGTTGGTAAGCTTGATATTTTGGTCAATGCCGCGGGGATCGAGATTGAAAAAACCATCGAAGAAACGTCGCTGGACGAGTGGAACAAAAGCTTCGCGGTGAATGTGACAGGGACGTTCCTGGCCTCAAAATTCGCACTGCCATTGATGCGAAAGACGGCGGCATCTGGGCATTCTGCCAGCATTATCAATTTCGGGTCGTACGATGGATTTATCGCTGATCCCGGACTTGCCGCTTATTGCGCGACCAAGGGGGCTGTTCATGCACTGACGCGCGCAATGGCCTGTGATCATGGGCCGGAAGGTATTCGCGTGAATGCAATTTGCCCCGGCTATGTCGATACGCCGATGTTGCAAAGTTTCTTTAACGGCGATGGCTCTGGCGGTGGTGGGGGCAATATCAACAGTTTGCAACAGGCCGTACGCGACGTGCATCCGATGCGCACCTATGGCACGCCAGACGACATTGCCAATCTGGTGCATTGGTTGGCAAGTGACGAAGCACGCTATGCGTCGGGTCAGCTATGGGTTTTGGATGGGGGTCTGTCTGCGCAAGTTCAGCAGATGAAGTTGTAATGCCAAAATCGGTCATCATCACATGTGCACCCACGGGCGGTATTCACACGCCATCGATGTCACCCTACCTGCCTGTGACGCCTGCTGAAATCGCAACCGCAAGCATTGACGCGGCAGAAGCAGGTGCGTCCATTATTCATCTGCACGCGCGCGACCCGGAAACAGGCAAACCGGACCCACGGCCAGAGGTTTTCAATCAATTCCTGCCCGTGATCAAACAAAGCACAGATGCGGTGATCAATGTGTCCACCGGTGGCGGGCTGGGCATGACGATGGATGAACGCCTTATGGCGGCGACAACCGCAAGCCCGGAAATGGCATCGCTGAACATGGGGTCGATGAATTTTGGCATTTTCCCGATGCTACAGAAATACACAGAATTCAAACATGATTGGGAGCGGCCATTCTTGGAAATGACCGAGGATTTTATCTTCCCCAATACATTCAACACCATCCGCTATGCGATTGAAAAACTCGGTGGGGAGCATGGCACGAAATTTGAGTTTGAATGTTATGATCTGGGGCATCTTTATAACGTGAAATGGTTTGTTGATCAGGGGCTGATCAAGCCGCCGTTTTTTATTCAAATGGTGTTTGGAATTTTGGGCGGCGCGGCGGCGGAATTGGATAATCTGATGTATATGCATCAAAAGGCCGATCAGCTGTTTGGGTCAGAGAATTACGAATGGTCGGTGTTGGGCGCAGGCCGTCATCAGATGCCTTTCGCGACGCAAAGTGCCATGTTGGGCGGCAACCTGCGTGTGGGGTTGGAAGACAGCCTTTATATCGGCAAGGGCGAGCTTGCGACATCAAATACAGAGCAGGTGACACGGATTAGAACAATCATCGAGAATTTGGGCCTAGAGGTCGCCACACCCGCGGAAGCGCGGGAACGTTTGGCGCTGAAAGGTGGCGACAAAGTCGCGTTTTAAGGGAGAGTGAAGATGCAAACAAAGATATTGATTAACGGAGAGCTGGTAGCGGGCGCCGGCGAGGCGCTGGATGTGCTGGACCCTGCAACGGGCAAATCTGTTGCGAGGGTGAACGAGGCGAGCGCGGAGCAAGTTGAGGCCGCAGTGCGCGGATCAGAAGAAGCTTTTACAACATTTTCAATGACTTCGCCCGCGGAACGATCCGCGCTCTTGTTGCAGATCGCGGATGTGATCGAAGAGAATTCCCAAGAACTGGCGGAGCTCGAAAGCATCGACGTCGGCAAACCCTGGCCGTCTGCGCATGATGATGAAATGCCGTTGACCATCGATACCTTCCGCTTCTTTGCGGGTGCTGCGCGGACAATGACGGGGTCGGCCGCAGGTGAATATGTTGCGGGGCATACATCGATGATCCGCCGCGATCCGGTGGGGCCAGTGGCAGCTATTGCGCCTTGGAATTATCCACTGATGATGGCGTCTTGGAAACTCGCCGCACCTTTGGCTGCTGGGTGCACGGTTGTTTTGAAACCCTCAGAAATGACGCCCCTGTCCACCCTTCGTATGGCGGAACTTTTGAAAGATGTGCTGCCCAAAGGTGTGATGAATATTGTGCATGGGCGTGGGCCTTCGATTGGCGACAAGCTAATCAACAGCCCACAGATGGAGGCGATTTCTGTTACGGGTTCGCCTGCCACTGGCATGGCAGCAATGCGCGCGGCATCAGACCAAATTCGCCATGTGCATTTGGAGTTGGGTGGCAAAGCGCCCGTCATTGTGTTTGAAGACGCAGATATGGATGCGGTGGCGGAATCGATCCGTTACGGCAGTTACTTCAACGCTGGCCAAGATTGTGCGCAGCCGTGTCGTGTGCTGGTTGCGGACGGTGCCTATGACAAGCTCGTTGCGGCAATCCAAGATCAGGTTGGCCAAATCCAAATCGGTGCGCAAAAGGCAGAAGGCACAGAAATGGGTCCGATTATTTCTGCGGCACAGCGCGAGCGTGTTTCTGGTTTTGTAGATCGCGCGCGCAAATCAGCAGAGGTTGTTTTGGGTGGTGAGGCCGGTGACGGTGAAGGGTTCTTCTACAAACCCACCGTGATAGCGAATGTGGACAATGATGCGGAGGTGGCTTGTAATGAGGTGTTTGGCCCTGTCGTCACGATCTCTCGTTTCTCTGATGCGGATGAGGCGATCAAAGTCGCAAACAAAAGCAGCTACGGTCTGGCGTCATCGGTTTGGACAAAAGATGTCGGGTTGGCGATGAATATGACATCCCGCCTGCGCTATGGATTCACATGGGTGAACACACATGGTGTCGGCACGCCAGAGATGCCGTGGGCGGCGATGAAAGGGTCTGGCACGGGTTGTGATATGTCCGTCTATGCGCTGGATGCATATACATCCATCCGCCATGTGATGATCGCGCATTGATGCGGCTCAAAGGAAAACGCGCATTTGTGACCGGCGGCCGCCAAGGGATTGGTCGCGGCATTGTGGATGCCTTTATGGCAGAAGGTGCATCGGTTGTAACCTGTGGCCGTGGCGATGCGCCTGACCGGTTGGCGGCAGATTGGGTGACGTTAGATGTCAGCGACCCGACCGCGATGGGTGCAATAGCACCCATCCTACAGGGCTTGGATATTTTGGTGAATAATGCCGGCGTGCAGGTCGAAAAAACTGTGGCTGACAGCACCGATGCCGATTGGGATTTGGTGATGGGGGTAAATGCGCGGGGTGTCTTCAACCTCTGCCGTGCAGCAATTCCTACCATGAAAAAAGGTGGCTCGATCATCAATATCGGTTCGATTTCTGGCAATGTCGCCGATCCATCGATGGCGCTTTATAATGCGTCCAAAGCTTTTGTGCATGGTTTGACGCGGTCGATTGCTGTTGATCATGGCCCCGATATTCGCTGCAATGCGATTTGTCCGGGCTGGATCGAGACCGGGATGTTGGATGCGGGCTTTGATTTGGCGCGCGAACCTGCGCGTGCAAAAGAAGACGCGCTTGCCCGCCATGCCGCACGGCGTTTCGGAAGACCCGAAGATATTGCGGCGATGGCGGTTTGGTTGGCCTCGGACGAGGCATCCTTTGCCACTGGGCAACTCTTCACGATTGATGGCGGTATGACCGCGGCCTCACCACTGAACCCGGGACTATTCTGATGAGCGATATTCAAAACACAGCGATCCTTGGCGCGGGTCTGATTGGGGCAAGCTGGGCCGCGCTGTTTCTTGGCGCAGGGCGACAGGTAGCGGTTTATGACCCCGCGAAGACTGTCGAGAAATCTGTGCGGGACTACGTGGACACCGCGTGGCCCGCTTTGGAAGAGCTAGGATTGGCCGATCGCGGCACCCCCGATGCAATCCGGTTTTGCGCGTCTATGGCAGAAGCCGTTGAGGGCGCGGAGTTTGTGCAAGAAAATGTGCCTGAACGCCTGCTGATCAAACACGAGACCTATGCGCAGATCGAAGATGCATTAGCAGAAGACGCCATTATATCCAGCTCCACCTCTGGTTTGACGTTGGAAGAGCTCCAAGCAGGCTGGAAAGACCCAAGCCCGCTGATCCTTGGCCACCCATTTAATCCACCTCATTTAATTCCTTTGGTGGAGTTAACCGTAAACCAGAAAACCGGTCTGCAGGTTTTGGAAAGAACAGAAGATTTTTACCACGATATCGGCAAGGTCACGATCCGCATCAAGAAAGGCATGCCCGGCCATGTTGCCAACCGCCTACAAGCCGCTGTCTGGCGCGAGGCGGTTTATATGGCGGTCGAAGGTGTCGCCAGTGTGGAAGATATCGACAAAGCCATGTGGGCAGGCCCGGGCCTGCGATGGGCTGCAATGGGGCCAACACAACTGTTCCATCTGGGTGCCGGTGATGCTGGACTGCAGGGGTTTTGCGACCATTTCAAAGACACGTTTAATGGGTGGTGGGACGGGCTTGGTGATCCACGGTTGGATGAGGCGGTTGTCGCTAAACTGGTGGCTGGTATGGACGATCAGGCCAAAGGCCAAAGCACAGAAGAACTGGCGACAGCACGCGACAAGATGTTGATTGCCTTACAAGCGGCTGTGAGGGATTTGCGTTAGAACTTCTCTGGTGTGTGCATGGGCCACGGTCGAAATTCGAAAGGCACGCGCCCTTCGATGCGATCCCTTTTTGGTGGGAGCCCAAATCGATTTCGATAGGCCCGACTGAAATGCACTTGGTTGTTGAAGCCAGATGCAAATGCGATCTCGCTTAGCTTCATCTATGTCTGGGTCACTAAGCCGCGGGCGCGATCCAGCCGGATGTCTGAATAATATTGAACCGGGCTTCGTTTGACGAAGGTCTGAAAAAGACGTGTCAAATGGCGTTGGGAAATTTGTAGATTTTTGCAAATCTCCGAAATGGTCAACCGATCCTCTAAATTCTGTTCCATCAGATCAATGGCGGCGCGCAATTGGGTTGGAACTGTTTTGCCCAAAGGTTCTGAGGCTTTCGGATTTTGTTGACTGTCTGGGCCGCGAACTGCGTGGTGAAAAATATAACGCGCGACTTTGTTGGCGATGCCTTCGCCTATTTTATCGCGCAGAATATGAAGGGCGAGGTCAACAACCGCCACGCCGCCGCAGCATGTTGCTATATTTCCGTCCAGAGTAAACAAATCTTCGGTGACATCTACGTTTGGGAATTGTTCAATAAATGCATCGATATGTTCGTAGTGAACGGTCGCGCGTTTTCCATCGAGCAAGCCTGCATTCGCGAGAATGAGGCTGCCGGTATCAAGGGCGACGATCTGCTTTCCGGTTCGCGCAAAATTTGACAAGGCGACATTGAGTTCGGTAGCTTTGTATTCCTCCGGCGTCCAACTGGAGGAAATTACGAGAATATCTGCGGGTGAGTTTTTTGTGCCTTTCTTTGCGATATGAACGGGTAGACCGCTGCTGGAGATGACCTCGCTTGGGCCGGTGGATATATAGCGCCATTTGAAATGCTGGATGCCGGACAAATAGTTTGCGACGCGGAAGGGATCGATGAACAGGCTGGTGGCTGCAAGGTTGAAATGGGGGGTGATAAAAACCTCGATCAGAAGGGGTTCGGCCATTTTTTGGGTCATGTTTAAAATTGGCGGAAGCGTGGGGAAATGTAAACGATGAGGGTATCGAAAATGCGGGGGGTGATTGGGGTGTCCAAGGTTAGACAATATGTTAAGTAATTGATTTAGCTAAATTATCTCAAAAACTTATTGCCCCTTCACATTTCAAATTCAGTGGCTTTGATGCGGTCGAGTTTACAAGAATGGTGCGCAATAAATGCGCACCCTACAGGTTTGGGGCGTAGGGGTTGCTGATTGAATTTGGTAAGACAAGGATGGGCAGTGCCCACCACTCCCAAACATTTCTAAAAGAACGCCTGTAGCCCGGTTTGCGCGCGGCCCAAGATCAGCGCGTGCACGTCATGGGTGCCTTCATAAGTGTTCACAGTTTCCAAATTGGCGGCATGACGCATCACTTGAAACTCTTGGCTGATCCCATTGCCGCCATGCATGTCGCGGGACATCCGCGCGATGTCGAGCGCCTTGCCGCAATTGTTGCGTTTGATCAGGCTGATCATTTCTGGCGCGGCTTGGCCGTCATCCATCATGCGGCCCACGCGCAATGCTGCCTGAAGGCCCAATGTGATTTCTGTTTGCATATCGGCAAGCTTCTTTTGGAACAATTGGGTTTGGGCAAGTGGGCGATCAAATTGTTTACGATCCAGCCCGTATTCGCGGGCGCGCAGCCAGCAATCCTCTGCCGCCCCCATCACACCCCATGCAATGCCATAGCGGGCGCGGTTAAGACAGCCAAACGGGCCTTTCAACCCTTCGACATTTGGAAGCACCGCGTCGTCACCGACCTCGACATCGTCCAAAACGATTTCGCCCGTGACGGAGGCCCGCAGCGACAGCTTGCCCTCGATCTTGGGTGTGGACAAACCCTTGGCCCCTTTTTCCAAAACGAAGCCTTTGATCTTGCCATCATGCGCGTCGGATTTTGCCCAGACCACAAAGACATCGGCAATCGGACTGTTGGAAATCCACATTTTTGATCCGTTGAGAACATAGCCGCCATCGGTCTTGGTGGCGCGTGTTTTCATACCCGCAGGATCAGACCCCGCATCAGGTTCGGTCAAACCAAAACAGCCGATCCATTCACCATTGGCCAGTTTTGGCAGGTATTTTTCTTTCTGGGCGTCCGAGCCATAGGCGTGGATTGGATACATCACCAGCGAGCTTTGCACCGACATCATAGAGCGATAGCCACTATCGACACGTTCTACCTCGCGCGCGATTAATCCGTAGGTCACATAGCCCGCGCCCAGCCCACCGTAACTTTCAGGTATTGTCGCGCCCAGTAATCCAGCTGCGCCCATCTGAGCAAAAATTTCAGGTTCCACGCGTTCTTCGGAATAAGCGGCGGTCACGCGCGGCATTAGATTGTCTTGGGCATAAGTTTTGGCCGCATCTGACAGCATGCGTTCGTCTTCGCTAAGTTGATCAACCAGCCGGAACGGGTCTGTCCAATCGAATTTTCCCAGCGATGGTCCGAAACCGTCTTTCGTGTCTGCCATTATCTTAAGTCCTGATTGATCTAAGCTTCGTCGCCCATAAGCTCTGCTTGGGGGATGATTGGAAAGAATATGCCAGAGGATCGCACACCGAACCAATCAACGCCATTCTGATTTTCGACCTCGCCAATATCGACCAAGCGATAGAAGCTTTTGCGGTCAATCAGTGCTTCGAGATTTGCGCGAATAAGAATATAAGGGGACGGCTCGCCCGTTTGTGGATCACGTTCCACACGGATTGGGCAATCTTTGCCTGCTGTCGCTTCGTCTTCGACATGCGTATAGAAATGTAGTTTTTGATCTGGACCGGGATTTTCGCATTCAAAATCTACCGCCACAAAGGGCGCATCGTCAACGGTGATGCCCACCTTTTCAACCGGTGTGACAAGAAAATAATCATCCCCATCTTTGCGCAGGATCGAGGAAAACAGCTTTACCAGCTCTTTACGACCAATCGGCGTGCCGAGGTAAAACCACGTCCCGTCCCGCGCGATTCGCATGTCCAAATCCCCGCAAAAGGGCGGATTCCACAGATGCACAGGCGGCGGCCCTTTCTTAGAGGCTTGTTTTGCCGCATCTGCAAGGCCTTCTGCGCTGGGTGTGGGGGTGTTTGTTTGCTCTGTCGGATTTGTCATTTGTTCTTTCTAAATTATCTCTCTTATAGTGACGATAAGAAAATGACGCGGGAAGGAAAAACATGTCTGACAAGTTGGCAAAAGACATTGATGCACTTGGCAAAAAGCTATCTGCGGCAAAGGATGAAATTTCAAAGCGCGTGATTGGCCAAGATCGGGTTGTCAGTTTGGCGCTGACATCGATCCTGTCAGGGGGTCATGGGCTGTTGGTTGGTGCGCCGGGATTGGCAAAAACGCGGCTTGTTGAAACGCTGGGCGTTGTTCTTGGGCTTGCGACAAATCGCATTCAGTTTACGCCCGATTTGATGCCCGCCGATATTTTGGGATCAGAGATTTTGGAATCCGACAAAAGCGGAAAATCCGCATTCAAATTTGTCAAAGGCCCCGTCTTTTGTGAATTGCTGATGGCAGACGAGATCAACCGTGCATCGCCCAGAACGCAATCTGCCTTGTTACAATCGATGCAAGAACGGCAGGTCAGCATTGCGGGCGAAAACCATGACCTGCCAAAACCGTTTCATGTCCTAGCTACGCAAAACCCGATTGAGCAAGAGGGTACTTATCCCCTGCCCGAGGCGCAGCTTGACCGGTTTTTGCTGCGCATTGATGTGTTTGTGCCTGACAGAGATACAGAGCGTAAGATTTTGGCGGAAACAACGGGTGCGACCGAAACCGAAGCGCAACCTGTTTTGACGCCCAAAGATTTGATTGCCGCCCAAGAGCTGGTGCGCAAAATGCCAATTGGCGAAACCGTGGTCGAAGCGATTTTGGACCTTGTTCGTGCGGCGCGACCAGAAGAGCCGAATGCAAGCGCATTGGTCAAAGACCATGTGTCTTGGGGGCCGGGGCCGCGTGCCGCGCAAGCTTTGATGCTGGCCTGTCGCGCCTATGCGCTGTTGCAAGGGAAACTGGCCCCCTCAGTTGAAGATGTTGCGACATTGGCGCATCCCGCCTTGATCCACCGCATGGCGCTAAGCTTTGCGGCGCGCGCCGAGGGCATTGCGATAGATGATGTGATCGGGTCGATTACCAAAGATGTGCTGGGGCAGGAGGCTGCTGCTTGAACGCATCCCCCCAAAATGCAGCAGAGCTTCGTGCCGGTGCCGAGGCGGTTTCCTCGGGATTGCCAGCGCTGCTTGCGCGGGCCGAACATTTGGCAGCGACACTTGCCTTGGGTGCACATGGGCGCAAACGCGCGGGCCAAGGCGAAGATTTTTGGCAATACCGAATGGCCGAATATGGCGATGATCTGCGCCGCATAGATTGGCGCCGTTCGGCCAAATCTGACAAGTTGTTTATCCGGCAAAAGGAATGGCAAGCCGCGCAATCGGTATATTTTTGGGTGGACCCCGGTGCATCGATGGCGTTTGGAGACGTGCCAAAGTCGGATCGCGCGCAGCTTCTGGCGCTGGCGATTGCGATATTGCTGTCCAAAAGTGGCGAGCGTTTTGGGCTGTTGGATCTACCCGAACCCCCAAAGACAGGCGAGACGCAATTGGGTAAAATGGCGCGGGCGATGATGGGCCGAAGCGCTGTGCAAGATTACGCAAAGCTGGTGCCGGTGGCGCTGCCAAAGGGCAGCCGCGCCGTTTTCTTGTCTGACTTTTTGGGCGATTGGGATGGTTTGCGTGATGCCTTGTCGCGCGTTGCTGATCAAGGTGTGCGCGGTGTTCTGATGCAGGTATTGGACCCCGCCGAGGTTGCATTTCCATTTAAGGGCCGCACGATTTTTGAAAGTATGCAAAAATCGCTAAGCTTTGAGGCGCGCCGTGCTGATGCGCTGCGCCAAGCGTATTTGGACAAATTGGCGCAAAGGTCAGAGGCGCTTCAGGCGCTTGCCCGAAAAACAGGGTGGCGGTTTACCCAACATGTGACGGACAAGCCTGCGCAATCTGCGGTTCTTTGGCTTTATAATGCATTGGAGCTTGGCTGATGGCGGGGCTTGCATTCCTGACACCATGGTTGTTGTGGGGCTTGCTGAGCTTGCCGGCGCTCTATTTCTTGCTGCGCGCAACGCCGCCTGCGCCGATCTTGCGGAAATTTCCGGCCGTCGCGTTGCTGATGGGATTGCAGGATGAAGAAAACACGCCGGACCGGACGCCATGGTGGTTACTGCTGTTGCGCCTTGCTGCGATTGCGGCGCTGATCATTGGATTTGCGGGGCCGATACTCAATCCCGACGATCGCGTGTCAGGGCGCGGGCCGCTGGTTGTTGCGTTGGATGCAAGCTGGGCAAGTGCACAGGACTGGCAGCGACGGACGGCGAAAGTTGCGGAAATCATTGCGCAAGCGGAACAAGATGATCGGCCTGTGGCGCTTATCCAATTTTCGGATGCGCCCAAAGGTGCGCTGCAATTTGGGGCGGCGGGTGTTGCGCGTGATAAAATTGCGGGATTGGCACCGCGTGCTTGGGCGCCGGATTATGCCGCATGGAAGGCGCGGTTGACTGAAGAGGATTTCAATGAGCTGATTTGGTTCTCTGACGGGTTGGACCATGAGGGGCGGGCAGATTTGCGCAGCCAGATCGATGCTAAGATTACAGTTGTTCAATCTGATCGGGGGGTCATTGGTATCTCGCCCATGACGTTTGAAGATGGCGAGATCCTGACATCGATCAAAAGCCTGTCGCCCAGCAATTCGATAGAGCGTGTCGAAGTTTTGGGATTGGATCCGTCTGGGTCTTTGCGTGTTCTTGCGTTGGAAGAGGTTGAAGTGACGGCCAGATCGCAAGACGTAAAATTTGAGTTGCCCACAGAATTGCGCAACCGCGTGCGTCAAGTGCGGTTGCAGGGCGTGCGGTCGGCTGGTGCGATAGCACTGACGGATGACAGTATTCGATCCCGCAAGATTGCGCTGATTTCTGCGAAAGAGGCAGCCGAAGGTGGATTGCTTCTGTCCTCGCTGCATTATGTGCGCGAGGCGTTGAGCCCGACGGCTGATTTGATTGAAACTGATCTGGAAACGGCGCTGCTTGCCAATCCTGATATTTTTATTTTTGCCGACATTGGTCGTCTTCCTGCGATTGAAACAGACTCGGTCCTTGAATGGATTGAAGAGGGCGGCACTTTGGTTCGCTTTGCGGGACCGCGATTAATTGCGTCCGAAATCGGTCAGCGCGAGGAACATCCATTACTGCCGGTTCGCCTGCGCTCTGGTGGGCGCGATTTGGGGGGTGCGATGTCTTGGGGGGAACCCAAAAAGCTGCGCGTGTTTGATGAGAACAGCCCCTTCTTTGGTCTGCAAGTTCCCGAAGAAGTCAGCGTCGCCTCGCAAGTCTTAGCGCAACCTGATCCAAATCTTTCAGATCGTGTTTTGGCAAGATTAGAGGATGGCACCCCGCTTGTGACCGCGAAAGATCATGGTGCGGGCCGCGTTGTGCTGTTTCATACAACCGCAAATGCGGCTTGGACGGATTTGCCATTGTCCGGGCTATTTCTAAAGATGTTGGAACGCCTTTCTATTGGATCGGGTGCCCGATCAGTCTCTGCCGAAGCGATGCAGGGATTGGTGTGGAAGCCGCGTTTGGTGATTAATGGTGTGGGTGATATCATGCCAGCAGATGGATTGGCGGGCATCGATGGCGCGCTGTTGGCCGAACCCGTTTTGGGCGAAGACCTGCAACCCGGATTGTATGAAAACCAAGATCGGGCGGTTGCTGTAAACGTCATCTCTGGCGAGACAGATTTGAAGGCTGCGCAGTGGCCCGCCACAACAGAGCGATTAAGCCTGACACCAGCAGAGGCAAGGGATTTGAAACCGATTTTCCTAAGTTTTGGAATATTGGTTTTGTTGATTGATATTCTGGCAAGTCTTGCTGTGTCGGGGCGATTATTTGCGAAGATTGCTGCCGTGGTCTTGGCGTTGAATTTTGCGCACCCTGCCGATGCCCAAGACGAAGCTGACATTATCGAAGCGGTCAACAATACGGTGCTGGCCTATGTCATCACTGGTGACCCACGTATGGATGAAACATCGCATGCGGGTCTGCGCGGCCTGTCGGCGGAATTGTATCGACGTACAGCGATT
>JBCCGP010000079.1:0-12709 GCA_039029215.1 Pseudomonadota bacterium | reverse complement strand
GGATGTGGTGTTGAGCCCAGCTGGAAAGCTTTGTTGGCTGGAAAAAGTGGTGCACGCACGATCCAAACCTTCGATGCGGAGCATATGGCGACCAATTATGCCTGCGAGGTGCGTCGCGGTGACGGGTCTGACGGCAGTTTCAATGCAGATGATTATATGGAGCCCAAAGAACAGCGCAAAGTGGATGACTTTATCCTGTTTGGCGTTGCTGCGGCTGATATGGCGGTCAAAGATAGCGGTTGGACGCCCAAAGAAGATGAAGATTTCTTTCGGACTGGCGTGATGATTGGATCGGGCGTTGGTGGGCTAGAGACGATTGCCGAAACCGCGCTGACCTTGCGCGATAAAGGCCCGCGCCGTGTGTCGCCGTTTTTTATTCCAAGCTGTTTGATTAATTTGGTGTCAGGCCAAGTGGCGATCAAACATGGGTTTAAAGGCCCAAACCATGCTGTTGCGACGGCCTGTTCAACAGGGGCGCATGCAATTGGCGATGCCGCGCGCCTAATTGCGTTGGATGATGCCGATGTGATGTTGGCAGGCGGGGCCGAGAACCCGATTTGCGAGATTGGTGTGGCTGGGTTTAACGCCTGTAAGGCGCTGTCAACGCAGCATCGGGACGATCCAACGCGTGCCTCGCGCCCCTATGACCAGAACCGCGATGGGTTTGTGATGGGCGAAGGCGCGGGCGTGGTTGTGTTAGAGGAATATGAACACGCGGTGAAACGTGGTGCGACGATTTATGCGGAAGTTTTGGGATACGGCCTGTCAGGGGATGCGTATCACATCACGGCGCCTGCGGATGATGGCGATGGGGGCTATCGATCGATGGTGGCAGCGCTAAAACGCACAGGACTGGCACCTGAGGCGGTGGATTATATCAATGCCCATGGCACATCGACCATGGCTGATACGATTGAATTGGCCGCTGTAGAGCGGTTATTGGGCAATAAAGCACCTGCCGCGACAATGTCGTCCACCAAGTCCTGTACGGGGCATTTGTTGGGGGCCGCTGGCGCGATTGAGGCGATTTTCTCGATCCTTGCGATCCGCGATCAAATTGCGCCACCAACGATCAATTTGGATGATCCGGTGGAGCATACAATTGATCTGGCCCCAAATAAGGCTGTGGAGCGCGAGGTGAATATTGCGCTGTCAAATTCCTTTGGGTTTGGGGGCACGAATGCGTCGGTCTTGTTTGGAAAGGTGGCTTAGATGTTTGCAAAGTGGGTTGCGTCGAGCTTTTTGAATTTCTTGATCCTCGCCTTTGTGGGCGTGGCCGGATACGCGCTTTATGCGAAAGGACAGTTTAGTTCACCCGGACCACTGGCCGAGGATACCAAATTCGAAGTCGAAAAAGGTGCGCGGTTTGGATCGGTTGCGGATCGGTTGGAAGAGGCAAATATCATTACCGACGCCTCTTTGTTTCGGGTTGCCGCCCGTTATTCAGGGCGGGATCGGGCGCTGAAATTTGGAAATTATGCTGTGCCCGCGGGGGCATCTATGGAAGATGTTTTGGCACTGGTGACATCGGGCCGCTCGATCAGCGAGCAGGTGACATTTCCCGAAGGGTTTTCAAGCTTTCAGATCGTTGAACGTTTGAATGCGGTGGAAACGTTGGATGGTGAGTTGAGCGAATTGCCAGCAGAGGGATCGCTGGCACCAAATACCTATGCCTATCTGGATGGCGATAGCCGGATGGATATTATCGAGAAGATGCAAGCCGCGCAGATCGAGATTTTGGATGCGGCATGGGAAGCGCGCCAACCAGACCTGCCGCTGCAAAACAAAGAAGAGGCGCTGATCCTAGCGTCGATCATTGAAAAAGAGACAGGCGTTTCGTCAGAGCGGGAAATGGTGTCTTCTGTCTTTATCAATCGGTTGCGGCGCGGCATGAAGCTGCAAACGGACCCCACAGTGATCTATGGGATAACCGAAGGGAAATCAGTTTTGGGCCGTGGCTTGCGACGCTCTGAGCTTTTGAAGGCGACGGATTACAATACGTATGTCATCGAAGGCTTGCCGCCGACGCCGATTGCCAATCCAGGCAAGGCCTCAATCGAGGCTGCATTGAACCCGGCGGAGACGAATTTTCTGTTCTTTGTGGCTGATGGTACGGGCGGGCATACATTTTCGGAGACATTGGCCGAGCATAATGCCGCCGTGCGCAAATGGCGTGAGATCGAGCGCGAACGAAAGGCCGCAGAAGAGGCCGCTGAGCAAAACCAATAAAATCATGGGTTTAGCCTCTGGTTAACAATTAGTAAACGTATAGTGCGTTGATAATAAACGATTTTTCTTGACTCTGCGTGCGCTTCTGCCTATACATATTGGCAAGATGGGAAAACTGGGTCAGCAGCAAAGTTCGCTTTGCTGCTTTTGTTTTCCGCAACACTGAAAGCACATATTATGACGGATACTGAGGCGGAGGTCAGCGACCTTCAGGCGCAATATGAACGTGCGTCTAAATATTTAAAGCGATTTGAAAAGAAACTCTTTCTAGCCATCGAACGCCTGGAAAAGGGAAGTGCACCTGAGGCATGCGCCAAAGACCTAGAGCAGGTCGTCGCGAAATTGGAAAAAGTGGCCTTCAAACTGTTCGAGATTGGATACAAGCTTGAAGATCAACATCGAAAACGGCAACCGGCAACCGGCGTCTTGGACCTCGATGCTGCACGAGACGAGATCCTTGGACGCCTCGCTCGCGCTCGAGAACGACAAAACGCTAAAGAGGCTGCTGAAAACAAGTAGCGAAAATGTGCTGCGGGGCGCCGCCTATATCTTTGAGCTGTGGGGGTTGCCGCATCAATTGCCGCCAGAGGGAGATTGGACGACTTGGGTGATCCTTGGGGGGCGAGGCGCGGGCAAGACGCGCGCAGGTGCCGAATGGATCCGCGCGCAGGTCGAAGGCACAACACCCGTTGACAAGGGCAAAGCGCAACGCGTGGCGCTGATTGGTGAAACGCTGGATCAGGTGCGTGAGGTGATGATCTTTGGCGACAGTGGGATCATGAGTTGCACGCCGGAGGATCGCCGTCCGCATTGGAATGCGACGCGCAAATGTTTGGAATGGGCCAATGGGGCAGAGGCGTTTGTGGTTTCTGCCAGCAATCCAGAAAGCCTGCGCGGGCCGCAATTTGACGCAGCCTGGCTGGATGAGTTTGCGAAATGGAAAAAGGCGCGTGCGGCATGGGATATGCTGCAATTTGCGTTGCGGCTGGGCAAACATCCCCGCGCAGTGGTGACAACAACGCCGCGTCCGCAGCCGCTGTTACTGAATATTCTTGAGCGCGAGCGCACGGTGATGACCCATGCGCCAAGCGAGGCCAATCATGCGCATCTGTCACAAGGGTTTGTTGAAAGCCTGCGCCAGAATTACGGTGGATCGCGTTTGGGGCGTCAGGAAATTGATGGCGAATTGCTGTTTGATATTGAAGACGCGCTGTGGAGCTATGAAATGTTAGAGGCGGCAAGCGTGAAGGGTTTGCCGACGCTCGACCGGATTGTCGTGGCGGTTGATCCACCCGCATCAAGTGGCCCGCAGTCGGATGAATGTGGGATCATAGTGGCAGGGGCCACTTATGAAAGCAGCCCTGATACATGGCGGGCCTATGTCATCCATGATGCCAGCGTGGCCCAAGCGCGTCCCCATATCTGGGCGCGCGCGGTCGCAGAGGCTTATGCGAAATTTGATGCTGATCTGATTGTGGCAGAGGTCAATCAGGGTGGCGATATGGTCGAGGCGGTTTTGCGCCAAGAAGAGGTGTTTGCACCGTTTAAGGCGGTGCGCGCGAGCAAAGGAAAGACCGCCCGCGCAGAGCCGATTTCAGCGCTTTACGAGCAAGGCCGCGTGAAACATGCAGGCCAGTTTGATGCGCTAGAAGAACAATTATTGCAAATGTCCCTGTCTGGATTTCAAGGCAAGGGCAGCCCGGACCGGGCGGATGCATTGGTGTGGGCGCTAAGCGAGCTGATGGTGGAACGCGCCAAGAGTTACAGAAACCCCAGAGTGCGGTCGATTTAAAGGAGATTTAAGACGTGATTTTCCCATTGTTTAAAAAAGATGCGGCACCTGAGGTGGCCACGAAGTCATCCGCGACAGCGCCCGTTCTGGCGTTTCACGGGGCAGGGCGGGCCGCTTGGACACCGCGGGATTTTGGTAGCCTGACGAAACATGGATTTGTCAGCAATCCAGTTGGATTTCGATGCGTCAAGCTGATCGCCGAGGCGGTCGCTGCTGCGCCTTATGTTCTGCACAAGTCTAGCGCGCGCTATTCCGACCATCCGGTTTTGGCTTTGTTGGAACGACCAAATCCAGGGCAAGGTTATGTCGATTTTATGGAGCATCTGGTGGGTCAGCTGTTGTTGGCGGGTGATACCTATGTCGAGGCGACGCAAGGGCGCGGGGATGTGCCGGCGGAATTGTATTCCTTGCGTGCGGATCGGATGCGGGTTGTCCCAGGCGCAGATGGTTGGCCGGTTGCGTATGAGTATAAAGTTGGCGGGCGGAAACATCGGTTTGATATGACGGGCGATGTGGCGCCGATTTTACATATCAAGGCGTTCCACCCGACCGATGATCATTACGGCCTGTCCCCCTTGCAAGCAGCGGCGAGTGCTTTGGACGTGCACAGTTCCGCGTCGCGCTGGTCAAAAGCGCTGTTGGACAATGCAGCGCGGCCATCGGGTGCAATCATTTATAATGGTGCGGACGGGCAGGGCGTGCTGGGCCAAGACCAATATTCGCGGTTGGTAGAAGAGATTGAGTTGAACCATCAGGGCGCGCGGAATGCGGGACGACCGATGTTGTTGGAAGGCGGTTTGGATTGGAAACAAATGGGCTTCTCGCCCAGTGATATGGAGTTTCAAAAAACCAAAGAATCTGCCGCGCGTGAGATTGCGCTGGCCTTTGGTATCCCGCCCTTGATGCTGGGATTGCCCGGGGACAATACGCATGCGAATTATGCGGAAGCCAATCGCGCGTTTTATCGCCAGACGGTGATCCCGATCGCGCGCAAAGTGCATAATGCACTGTCGAATTGGGTGTCGGTTTATGTCGGCGAACAGGTCAAGATATCCGTCGATCAGGACGGGTTGCCCGCCCTTGCAAGCGAGCGCGAAGCGCTGTGGAAACGCGTGTCTAATGCTGATTTTCTAAGTGACGCGGAAAAACGCGAGATGTTGGGTTTGTCTAACTCTGAGGCTGAGTGATGAGCGGAAATCGCGAAGGCGGATCACGGTTTTTATATGAACCGTTTGATGCAAACCGCGCGCGTATCGAGGCCAATCAACAATTGCAGGATCAGCGCTGGGCAACGTTAGAAGGGCGCCTGGATGGGATCGAGGAGAATATCGACCGGCTGGATAAGCGGTTGTGGATCATGGTTTACGGGATTGTCGCGATTGTGCTGTCGCGGGCGGTGAATTCATTGGTTGTATTTGCGAATGGGCTGTGAAGTCCATTCGGTGATTTGCTCAAATAAAATACATTAAAAACAATATTTTAAAACGTCTAACGAAAATCACTTCACCAGAAGAGATGTAGGAAACTTATGATATACGAGAATTTACCAACGGGGCTTGAGGCGAAGTTTCAAGCCTTTGACAGCGAAAACACAGATACGCAAGGTCTGCACGTTCAAGGCTATGCCAGCCTGTTTGATCGTCAGGATCAATCCGGTGATGTGGTGAAACCGGGTGCTTATGCGACATCGCTGGCCAAAAAAAAGGCTGAAAATATCGCAATCAAGATGCTGTGGCAGCATGATCCGACCCAGCCGATTGGTATCTGGGACGAGGTTTATGAGGATAAAAACGGGCTTTTTGTCAAAGGTCGGATTTTGAATGAAATCCAGGCGGGACAAGAGGCACTGGTCCTGCTGGAAGCGGGCGCAATTGATGGATTATCGATTGGGTATAGAACCGTCCAAGCACATAAAAATTCCCACGGAGGTCGCGACCTTCGGGAAGTCGAACTTTGGGAGGTATCATTGGTGACATTTCCAATGCTTCCCGAAGCCCGCGTGACCGCCGGAGATGGCGATCTTGTGGCAGATCTGGCGAATGTGATTTCGCAGGCCAGACGTGAACTGCTGGGCTAGAGCCACAGCATTTTTTTCAAAAGGAAAATTTATGACCATGAAAGAGAAAAAGGCACTCTCTGGCCAGACACAGCTGGGGGCGACCCCTGCTGATCAGAAGGCGGAGATGGCCGACCTTATCACTGATTTTTCAAAACTTAACGCGGAGTTGAAATCCCGCTTTCAAACTCAGGAAGACCGATTAGACATGTTGGAAAGAAAAACCACACAGAATGCACGTCCTTTGCTGTCACAAGCAGCAGAGGTTGAAGCCCCCCACCTAAAGGCATTTTCAGCTTACCTCCGCTCTGGCGATGATGACGCGATGCGGGCGCTGGAAATTGAAGAGAAGGCGCTGTCCACAGCGGTTGCGGCCGAAGGTGGCTATTTGGTTGATCCACAAACAGCGGACCAAATTTCATCTGTTTTGAAATCAACATCATCCATTCGCGCAATTGCAAATGTGGTGTCTGTTGAGGCGACAGCTTATGACGTGCTTGTTGATACGACAGAGACGGGCGCTGGCTGGGCGACAGAGACCGACCCATCGGTTGAAACAGATACGCCCGTGGTTGAGCGGATTTCCATTCCTTTGCATGAGCTGTCTGCGCTGCCAAAGGCGTCTCAGCGGTTGTTGGACGACAGTGCGTTTGATGTCGAAGGCTGGTTGGCTGGCCGTATCGCCGATAAGTTTGCGCGCGCTGATGGTGCGGCGTTTGTCGCTGGCGATGGCGTTGATAAGCCAAAGGGTTTCTTGACCTATCCCACTGCGGTTGACGGTTTAGAAAGCTGGGGCGAGTTGGGTCATGTTGCCACCGGCACGGACGGTGATTTCGATGGTGCAAACCCAGCGGATGCGATTGTGGATTTGGTTTATGCGCTTGGTGCGCGCTATCGTGCGAATGCGTCATTCGTGATGAATTCGAAAACAGCCGGTGCCGTGCGCAAGATGAAGGATGCAGATGGACGTTTCCTTTGGTCCGATGGATTGGCAGCGGGCGAGCCTGCGCGTTTGATGGGGTACCCTGTGTTGATTGCAGAAGATATGCCGGATATTGCGTCGGATGCTTTGGCGATTGCCTTTGGTGATTTCAATGCCGGTTATACAATTGCTGAACGTCCCGATCTGCGCATTTTGCGCGATCCGTTTAGTGCAAAGCCTAATGTGCTGTTCTATGCCACGAAACGTGTTGGTGGTGATGTCAGTGATTTTTCAGCGATCAAAGTGATGAAATTCGCGGAAGTCTAATTTGATCTTCAGTTGAATGGGCAGGTCGATGATCTGCCCATTTGAGATGCGCGTTTGCGCATCGACGGGTTCCCCTTGCACCTCTTTGCTCCCTCCGTCCCTCGGGGGTGCAAGGGGTGCCCAACTTTTCGGAGAATGACATATGATTTTGACTGAGTTGACGGCGTTGCCCGCCGGCAGTTTGCCGTTTCATACGCTTAAGGAGCATTTGCGGCTTGGCACAGGATTTGCGGAAGCCGATTTGCAAGATGGTTTGCTAGAGACCGTGATGCGCGCCTCTATTGCTGCACTTGAGGCGCGTCTGGGTGTTGTTTTTCTGAATCGACAATTTTCGTGGCAATTGAGCGCGTGGCGTGATGGTCGGCCTCAGATATTGCCAAAGCGCCCGGCCCAAAGCTTGGACGCGGTGATGTTGATCGATGCATCTGACCAAGAGACCGCGGTTGATATTGGCGATTTTGTTTTGCGCAGAGATAATCAAAACCCAAGCGTTGAGGCGTTGGGATGTTTCCCCGCGATCCAAACGGGAGGCGTTGTCGATATTCAGTTTACCGCCGGGTTTGGCGATGCGTGGAGTGATGTTCCAGCTGATCTTGCCCAAGCGATGATCCTGTTGGCCGCGCATTTTTATGAAAACCGCAATGGGTCGACCGTGTCTGATACGCAATTCCCGCCGCTTGTTTTGTCACTGATTGCGCCGTTTCAGAAAATTCGTGGGCTGCGGGGTTAGGGCGCATGTATTTTGATCTTAATCGAAAATTGGTTTTGGAAGAGGCCAATCAACAACCCGATGGGGCCGGTGGGTTCACTCAGAACTGGATCCCCTTGGGCACCCTTTGGGCCGCGATCAAGCCGCGTTCAGCGCGCCTGAGCACGGAATTGGATATGCCGACATCCGAAGTGAAAATGCGGATTGTTGTGCGGGCGGCGCCCGAAGGTTCCACAATGCGTCCAAAGCCGGGGCAGCGTTTCATCGAAAACACACGCATCTTTGCCATCGAGGCCGTGGGCGAGGTCGCTGGCACCGCAAAGTATCTGGAATGTTGGGTGCGTGAGGAGGCCGCGACATGACACCGATTTTTTCCAATGAGCTTCAATCTGCAATCTATGATGCGTTGACAAATGATGCTACGATCACATCGCTTGTGGGTAGCGCTATTTATGATGCGACGCCATCTGGCACCTTGCCCGGCACATTTATTTTGATCGGTGAAGACTCCGTCTTTGATCGATCTGACAAAACCCATAGCGCAGCAAATTACTTTATCAGGATATCTGTTGTGACGACCGCGAGCGGCTTCGGGGGTGCCAAGACGATCGCGGCGGGCATTTGCAATGTGATAGAAGAGGCGAACCTATCGCTTGCCAATGGGCACCTGCGCCGGATCGAATTTAGACGGGCAATCGCAAAGCGGAATAATGCCGGAACCGAACGGAAAATAGATCTGATTTTTCGTGCATTTATTGAACAAGAGTAAGCAAAAAGGATTTTAGAAATGGTAGCCCAAAACGGTAAGGACCTGTTGATTAAGGTCGATTTGGATGGTGCTGGAAGTTTTGAGACATTGGCGGGTCTGCGGGCCAGTCGGATTTCGCTGAATGCGCAAACAATTGATGTCACATCGATTGAGAGCACCGATGGGTGGCGCGAATTGCTGGCAGGTGGAGGTGTGAAATCTGCCTCTGTCTCTGGGTCTGGTATTTTTCGGGATGAAGATACGGATTTGCGGGCCAATCAGATATTCTTTGCGGGTGAGACGCCGGATTTTCAAATCATCATCCCCGATTTTGCAACGCTGGATGGTAAATTTCAGATCACCAGTTTGGAATATGCCGGACAGCATGATGGCGAGGCGACATATGAGATCGCCTTGGCCTCTGCCGGTGCTGTAACCTACACGTTGGTATAAGATGAGCGCGAACCCATATCGCGGCGAAGTCACGCTAACCCTGAATGGAGAGCTGCATCATTTGCGGCTGTCATTGGGCAGCCTTGCGGGACTGGAGGCGGAGCTTGGGGCGGAAGGTTTGCTGCCGTTGATTCAACGATTTGAGGATGGGCAGTTTTCATCCGCTGATTTGATCGCGCTTCTATTTGCGGGTTTGAAGGGCGGTGGATGGACCGGCACCGTTGCGGATCTTGAACAGGCTGAGATTGAAGGTGGCATTTTGGCGGCGGCACGATCCGCAGGTGAAATGCTTGCCTTGGCCTTTAGCTTGCCCAAAGCGGTTTAGCCATGGATTGGCAGGGCTTGATGCGCCTTGGGTTGTTTGAGTTGCGATTGAAACCGGCGGAGTTTTGGGACCTGACACCCATCGAGCTGTTGGTGATGACGGGTCAAGCGGGCGCTGGCGATGGTGCCATGAACAGATCGAAATTGAATGCGCTGATCGCACGATATCCCGACGAAAAGGATGACTAAATATGGTCGAAGATTATGAAATTGATGATTTAGACACGCAGCTTGCAAGCCTGCAAAACAGCATTGTGGGGACCACACAGGTCAGTGCGGCGTTCCAATCAGGGTTGGAGAATATGAAATCCAGCCTGAGCGAAACGGACCACTATCTTCAGGGCGTGTCGAATTCATTTAACAGCCAACTTGGTACTGCTTTTCAGGATTTAATCTTTGAGGGTGGGAAGCTGTCGGATGTTTTAAAGGGTTTGGCGCAATCGATGATCAACACAAGTTTTGATCGGGCTGTGTCGCCACTGACGGGGGGATTGGCAGATGCCGTGACAAAAGGATTGGGTGGTTTAATCGGTGGATTATTTGGCTTTAAGAAAGGTGGCGCATTTAGTTCTGGGCGTGTGATGCCCTTTGCGAAGGGCGGCGTTGTGACCGCACCAACGACATTTCCGATGCGGTCGGGTACGGGATTAATGGGTGAAGCCGGGCCGGAGGCGATCATGCCCCTGTCGCGCGGTGCGGATGGGTCGCTGGGCGTGCGGGCGCAAGCCGCATCAGGCGTCGTTGTGAATATGAATATTAGTACGCCCGATGTGCAGGGTTTTGAACGGTCGCGCAGCCAGATTGCAGCGGGCGTTAGTCGCGCGATCCAGCGCGGACAAAAGAATTTTTAATAAGGACATCACATGTCGCATTTTCATGAAGTGCGCTTTCCAACCGGTTTAAGCTTCGGCTCGACCGGGGGGCCGGAGCGCCGAACGGATATTGTTACACTGAGCAATGGGTTTGAAGAAAGAAACAGCCCCTGGGCCCATTCAAGGCATCGCTATGATGCCGGGCTGGGCGCGCGAAGCTTGGATGACCTACAAGCGATTATCGCGTTTTTTGAGGCGCGCCATGGGCGGCTATATGGGTTTCGTTGGAAAGATTGGGCGGATTTTTCGAGCGGATCACGTCGGCACGGCATCTGCTTTGACGATCAAGAGATCGGAATTGGGGATGGAGAAGCGATGCATTTTCAGCTGTCGAAAACCTATCAATCGGGTGAAGCGGCATATCAACGGGACATCACCAAGCCCATTTCCGGCACAGTTAAGATCGGCCGTGACGGTGTGGAGCAGGAAGAAGGCAATCATTATACAGTTGATCTAACGACTGGCCTTGTGACCTTTGTAAACGCGCCTGCTCAAACGGACCGGATTACCGCCGGCTTTGAATTTGATGTGCCGGTTCGGTTTGATACTGATCGGTTGGATATAAATGCAGCGGGATTTGAAGCAGGCGACATTCCGTCGATCCCAGTGGTGGAGCTGCGGTTATGACCCGCGATATCTCCGCCGAATTTGAAGCGCATCTGAAGACGGGTACGACAACGACCTGTCGCTGCTGGTGGGTGTTGCGCAGTGATGGTGTTGGCTTGGGGTTCACAGACCATGATCGTTTGCTTGAATTTGAGGATAAGAGCTTTGAACCGACTGCGGGATTCAATGCACGCGTTTTGCAAACTGGACAGGGGTTGAATGTCGATAATAGTGAAATCGCGGGCGTTTTGAGTTCGGAGAGGATCGACGCGGATGATTTGGCCAGCGGGAAATATGATGGCGCTGAGGTTTGGGTTTGGTTGGTCAATTGGCAAGATGCAGATCAACGACATTTACAATTTCGGGGATATTTGGGTGAGATTGTTTTTTCGGGGCATGAATTTACCGCCGAACTACGCAGTTTGACAGATCGTTTATCGAGCCCTGTTGGACGATCCTATTTGAAACAATGCGATGCGCAGTTGGGCGACGGGCGATGCAGGTTCAATTTAGACGCCCCAAATTTTCGGCGCGACAGCAGTGTGAAGCGTGCCGAGTCGCATAAGCTGCTGTATTTGGATGATGTTTTAGAGCTGAGCGATGATTGGTTTGCCTATGGCACGCTTGAGGTGCTGGATGGGGCCAATCAGGGCGCCACTGCACGGATTTTTAGTGATCGGGTGATCAATGGCGAGCGGCGGTTGGAATTGTCCGAAGATCTTTATTTTGCACCCGAGGAAGGGATGTCTGTGCGTCTGAGCGCTGGCTGTGACAAGCAAGCGGCGACTTGCCGCGCGAAATTTGCGAATATTGAAAATTTTCAAGGGTTTCCGTTTTTGCCGGGCGACGACTGGTTGATGACTTATCCCAAACCGAAAACGTGATTGTGCGCACAGATGAGGAGATTGCCGTGATTGCACGGGCGTGGTTGGGCACGCCGTTTGTGCATCAGGCAAGCATGAAGGGACAAGGTGCGGACTGTTTGGGTTTTGTGCGCGGTGTTTGGCAGGAGGTTCATGCAGATCGGGCGATTCCAAAAATGGATTATGCACCGCATTGGTTTGAACAGACATGCGAAGAACGTTTGTTGGATGGGTTGTCCAACTATTTGTCGATCTGTCCAAACGCTGAAATATCCAGTGGCAGAATTTTGCTGTTTCGATTGTTTCGAAAATATCCAGCGCAGCATGTTGGTCTGTCGCTGTCTGGGGCCGCGAACAAGCTGACATTGATCCACAGTATTGCGGGCAAAGGGGTTGTTGAAGTGCCAATGAGCAAGAATTGGCAGGCGCGGCTGGTCGCGCAATTTCGAATTTAAAAGGGTTTTAAATGGCGACTTTAGTATTGGCCGCGGCAGGATCTGCGATTGGCGGAATCATTGGCGGCGGTATTTTTGGCATCAGCTCGGCGGTGATTGGACAGGCCATTGGTGCAACGATTGGGCGTTCGATTGACGCCAAACTGTTTGGACCGCCCGATCAAACCTATAGCTACGGTCAAATTGATAGTTTCCGGTTGCAAGGCAGCAGTGAGGGCAGTGCGATTACGCGCAGTTTCGGGCGTGTTCGTGTACCGGGGCAAATCATTTGGTCGAGTGATTTTTTAGAGGTTGAAGAGCGGAGCGTATCGGGCGGCGGTGGTGGAAAGAGACCAACGCCAAGCGTCACGACG
>JBCCGP010000078.1:0-13160 GCA_039029215.1 Pseudomonadota bacterium | reverse complement strand
TTGCGCGCGGAAAAAATATTGCAAGATCGTTTGTTTAAGAACGAAAAAATTGAACCGTTGTGGTTCCACGAATTGGTCGAGGTCAAAGGGGCCGACAATCCGCTGGGCGTCGAAAGCGTCGTGGTCAAACATACCAAAACGGGTGAGACGCAAGAAATCCAATGCAAAGGTGTTTTTGTTGCGATCGGGCACGCGCCTGCCAATGAATTGGTCAAAGATGTGCTGGAAACCCATATGGGTGGTTATGTTGTGACAAAGCCCGACAGCACACAAACCTCGATCCCCGGTGTCTTTGCGGCAGGTGATTTGACAGATCATAAGTATCGCCAAGCGGTGACGAGCGCTGGGATGGGATGCATGGCGGCCCTTGAAGCCGAAAGATTTTTGGCAGAGGAAGACTAGACCAGATTGTCATCTAAAAATGCGGGGCTAAGTCTTCCTAAAACAAAGGAGACATCCCATGCGCACACTGCCCCTAATCGCACTTCTCGCTTTCAGTACGCCCGTCCAAGCAAACCTTGTCGTTGAGTTTTTGGAAGGCGCACCCAAAGATCGTTTTGTCGCGACCAATATGTCGGATTGTAAAATAGCGCCATTTGATTTGGTCTTTGATTTGTCTGGATCAGCGGCTGGATTGATTTTTGATGTCACCGGCGCTGGTGCGGGTGTCGAGGTGTACCAACCGATGGAATTAATCCATGACATTAGCAAAGTTGATGTTGTCACCACGCCGCGCGATGGCGAGCAATTGGCCGCATTGCGGGTAGATGCGCTGGATGCGGGTGCAAAAATTGGGTTTTCGATTGATGTCGACGACACTTTGGGCGGGCGCGAGATTACGGTGAATGGGTCAGAAATTTCTGGCGCATTGGTCAAAGCGACATTTGAAACGCAAAGCTTAAGCGGCGCATTTGATCAAAACGGCGTTGTCGCCTTCACAGATACCGCTTGTCTGTAGTTAAAAAGAGAGTGGCGACCCCTGAAGGACTCGAACCCTCAACCTGCTGATTAGAAGTCAGCTGCTCTATCCAGTTGAGCTAAGGAGTCGCTGGTGATGTATTAGAACGACCGCTTGGGTCGGGCAAGGCTCAATGCGTCCACGTCTCGCGTCTATTGGTCGCGAAATTGTCGCCATAGCCGCCCTTACGGATCAGATGCTTGCGCCGCTCCGGCTCTTGCAAGGAATAGGCAAGCCCGTGCTTTTGGGCGTAGGCTATGGCGGCCTCTTGGCTGTCAAAGCTGAGTTTGACTTGACTGTTCATGTCCCCAGAACTGGTCCAACCCATCAACGGATCGACCTTGCGCGCAGCGGCAGGTTCAAATTCCAAAATCCAAGTCTTGGTTTTGGCCTGACCTGATTGCATTGCGTTTCGGGCGGGTTGGTAAATGCGCGCGACCATAAGACACCTATTTTGCGTTCATGGCTTTGTTTTATCGCATTTTTTGAGGGGTGCAAGGGAGGTCTCAACCGAACATGCTGGAGCGAGGGGTGGGGTGGGTCGCATGTCCGGTTGAGCCCCAATTGCTGCTTGCAGTACTACCTTAGGGCGAATTAGTTAACAGAATCAATATAAAATAAACCTAAAGTTGTATTTATGGTGGCAAAACGACGAAATGTTGGAATAGTACAAATTTGTTTCTAAGTTTAGTGATTATCTTCACTCATTTTTTGCCATCTCGATCTGCGAATAAGGCGTGAAACCCACTGAATTTGGCGTTAAAAGAGAATCAATCATGAACATTTCGACTGAATCACCCAAATCTGCACGCGAAAAACTTGAAGGTGGGCGCGAAATTGTCCTGCATTCGACATTCGATGCGGCTGGTGATCAACCGACCGCAATCGCTGAATTGACAGCGGGTTTGGCCGATGGCGACCAAAGTCAAGTTTTGCTGGGTGCTACCGGGACAGGCAAAACCTTTACAATGGCCAAGATCATCGAGGAAACGCAGCGCCCTGCGATTATTCTTGCCCCGAATAAAACCTTGGCGGCGCAGCTTTATGGCGAATTCAAAAATTTCTTTCCCGATAATGCCGTTGAGTATTTCGTGAGCTATTATGATTACTACCAGCCAGAGGCCTATGTGCCCCGCTCTGACACGTATATCGAGAAAGAAAGCCAGATAAACGAACAGATCGACCGCATGCGCCATTCCGCGACGCGGGCGCTGCTGGAACGTGATGATGTGATTATCGTTGCTTCGGTGTCTTGCATTTATGGCATCGGCTCGGTCGAAACCTATGGCGCGATGACCCAAGATTTGATTGCGGGCAATGACTATGATCAGCGCAAAGTGATGGGTGATTTGGTGGCCCAGCAATACCGCCGCAATGATCAGGCGTTTCAGCGCGGCAGCTTTCGTGTGCGCGGTGATAGTCTGGAAATCTGGCCCGCGCATTTGGAGGATCGGGGCTGGAAACTCTCTTTCTTTGGCGAGGAGTTGGAGAGCATTACCGAATTTGATACGCTGACGGGTCAGAAGACGGGCACGCTGGAAAAAGTGCGTGTCTATGCGAACTCACATTACGTGACCCCGCGCCCAACGATGCAGCAGGCGATGAAAGGTATCAAAATTGAACTGGCTGAACGGCTGAAGCAGCTAGAGGGTGAGGGCAAGCTGTTAGAGGCGCAACGGCTAGAGCAACGCACGAATTTCGATTTGGAAATGCTGGAAGCCACAGGGGTGTGCAACGGGATCGAAAACTACTCCCGCTATCTAACGGGCCGCGCGCCGGGCGAACCGCCGCCGACGCTTTTTGAATATATCCCTGATAATGCGATTGTTTTTGCGGATGAATCTCATGTTTCCGTTCCGCAAATTGGTGGGATGTATCGGGGTGACTATCGCCGTAAATTTACGCTCGCCGAACATGGGTTTCGTCTGCCGTCTTGCACAGATAACCGCCCGCTGAAATTCGAAGAATGGGACGCGATGCGCCCGCAATCGATCTTCGTCTCGGCCACGCCGCAAAATTGGGAATTGGAACAATCAGGCGGCGTTTTTGCTGAGCAAATTATTCGCCCGACAGGCTTAGTTGATCCTGAGGTCGAAATTCGACCGGTGGAAACACAGGTGGATGACTTGCTGGACGAGGTGAAACGGGTTGCTGCGGATGGCAACCGTGTTTTGGTTACGACGCTGACCAAACGGATGGCCGAAGATTTGACAGAATATCTGCACGAGCAGGGCTGCCGCGTGCGCTATATGCATTCGGATATCGACACAATCGAACGGATTGAAATCCTGCGCGATCTGCGGTTGGGCGTGTTTGATGTTTTGGTGGGCATCAACCTGTTGCGCGAAGGGCTGGATATCCCCGAATGTGCCTTGGTGGCGATCCTGGATGCTGACAAGGAAGGGTTTTTGCGTTCCGAGACTTCGCTGGTACAGACCATCGGACGGGCCGCACGAAACGCAGAGGGTCGCGTGATTATGTATGCGGACCGGATTACCGGATCGATGGAACGCGCGATTGCCGAAACCACGCGGCGGCGCGAGCGTCAGATGGCATATAACGAAGAACACGGCATCACGCCCGAGACGGTGAAAAAGAATGTCTCTGATGTGCTAGAGGGCACATTCAAAGGCGACACGGATCAATCGCGGATCACAACGCAGGTGGAAAAGGACCCCAATATTGGTGCGAATCTTGCGGCGCATCTGGAAGGGCTGCGTGATCAAATGATGAAAGCAGCCGAGAACCTGGAATTCGAAGAAGCCGCCCGTTTGCGCGACGAGGTAAAGCGGCTGGAGGCAGCCGAATTGGCAATTTCAGAAAACCCATTGGCGCGGCAATCGGATGTCGAGGATTTCATCGCAGAGAGTACGCAGAAGCGCGGCCGTAGTACTGGCGGTACGGGCGGTACGCGATCTTATCGCGGGAAATCGCGGCGGAAATTTTAGATGGATTTCTTTGAAAGTGCTATAAAGACTATTCTCGAAGACCAAGGTCTATGGGTCATGAGTTCTTTTAAAGTCGAGCTAACAAAAGATGAAAAGGCGCAAATTGGAAGGCCGACGATACCACGCCCAGAAATTGATCTTATCGCGTTTGATTTTGCAAAAAATACTGTGACCGCTTGGGAGGTTAAATCATTTCTAGATTCTGGAGGCGTGAAGATTAAAGAACTTGAAGAGAGATTTGAAATCCCATCTGGCCGTTATAAGTTGTTTACCTGCCAGAACTATCGAGACGTAGTGTTTGCTCGTTTGAAGAAGCAATTGATCGCATCAAATCGGATATCTAAATCTACACTAATTAATTTGGGGCTCGCCGCTGGGAATGTAGCGCGAAACAGATCTGAAGAGCTTCGCCTATATTTGAAGCGCTGTAACTTTGAATTTTTATCGCCCGAAGAGATAAAAGCCAATGTAAGAAACTTTGCAAATAAGGGATACGAGAATGATCCGACAATTCTTGCCGCAAAAATTTTGCTCAAATAATTTTTCTCGCTTCACGCAAAAGCGAGCTCATTTTTTGACTTTCGGATTAAGTCTTCTGTTTGTTTCGGAGTTTGCTTCGGCTTGGACCTTCTCTCCCGACCCCATATGTCGCGTCACTGAGAAACAACAGCTTATCGAAATCGATCTGACCTACGACCACGCCACTGAAATCTATGCCATTGCGTTTACCAAAACCGAGGCACCTTGGGCGCAGAGTCAAGAGTTCTCAATTCGATTTGAGGGCCCGCGTCCGAAGCTTATTCGCACAAACCGCCATCAATTCAGCGCCGATGGGTTCACCCTGACTGCAAGTGATACGGGTTTTGGAAATGTACTAGACGGCCTTCAATATAATACGCTCGCCGCGCTGCAAACCGGCGATGAGCGTATTTTCATTCAGATCCACAAATCCTTTCCTGCGATCGAGGCATTCAGAAAATGCGTCGATGCGATCCGGATTTAGAAATTTTTGAAAGCTCATCAACCTTTCTACCTTACAATGTATGGAGGTTCACACGCTTTGAAAACGGACTAAGAACTTTAAGATGTGGCTTTGGCCTAAGTCGTCTAAACGCCCGTCGCCGATTTGGACAACAGCTGTACACCCATTATGCGCCACCCATTGGTTGTTGCGATCAGGTCATAGCGGAGATCATAAACAGACCAATCAAGCGCCTCCAAGGTCACAATTTGTGCGCTTTTATCACGCTGTTCGCGATATTCACCAAACAATACTGAGCGATGGCGATATACCATTGGATAGCCGTTTTTTACCATAGATTCAAAATTGTCAGGTGACTTTAGCATCCCTTGGATATTGGGCGCTGCGAATTGAAATGCGGCTTGGAAATCATCGGCCATGAAAGCTTGAAGCTGCGATGAAATGATCGATTGCACCTTATTCGCTTGTGCCAAGACCACATTTGGCACAAGGCCAAGAAAAAGTACAAAACTAAACCAAAAAGTTCTCATAAATAAAAACTAGATCAGTCCCAAACAATGTCAAAAAATATTTTCTAGGCGTTTGCAATCTTGTATCAATCGTCTTCGATACTTACATCTGACATAACCGGAAACAAAGGGTTCACATATGTTATTCAATCTTTTTATCGGCGCTTTAGCAGGATATGTTTGCCGCTTCTTAGAAGAGCCGTTGTCGAAAATCATTCCAAGCAAATATGAAATGGACAAACCCGATTTGAGGGTGCTGACTTTCATTTTGCTTCTTTTGGCTGCGTCGATTTTGATCGGATTGGCGAATACTGAAGGTCGGCCATTTGTCCTTTTGATTGGCGGTGCGATTGGTATTTTCTCGAATGTTTTGTGGACGCTTGGGAAAGAGCAATATGACGTTCAAAAGACACGCATGGATGAGCGCAAGGCGGCCGCGGGTGGGTCCCAACCTGTTGAACCCCGTGTGACACCGAAAAAGACGACGCTGCGAAAACCTGCCGCGAAGAAAACGACAACAAAGAAAACCAGCGACAGCTAAATATCTTCTGAAAGAGTTTTTAAGGGCCGCTGCATGCGGCCCTTTTTATTGCGCGATTACGCTGATCAGACGCCCATAATCTGGTTCCTTGCGATGCGTGCTGCGTCTGTAGGAATAGTAGTGCGCCTCATCATTATAGGTGCAAGCACCCACCCAATCGGCCGATTTGATTTCTTCTTTACGAAGTGCCGCAAGGCAAAAGGAAGGTAAATCGAAGTGATATTTTCCCGCTGCGCCGTTGATAAAAAACTGACTGTTGATCGGATCAGCATCCATAAATTCTTCAAGAAAGTCCTGCCCAACTTCATAGTTCTTTTGACTGATACATGGGCCAATCGTTGCACAGATTTCCCTGCGTTCTGCACCCAGTTTGATCATCGCGCCCACAACATTTTCGGTAATACCCAAAACTGCGCCTTTCCAACCCGAATGTGCGGCGCCGATCACATTGTTTTTGGGATCGTGAAATAGGATTGGTGCACAATCGGCGGTTAGAATGCCAAGCCCGATACCTGTTTGCGTGCTGACCATTGCGTCTGCTTTGGTGGCGGGATCAAAAGCGCCCTCTAACACCACCACATCTGATGAGTGGTGTTGATAAACCGTATAAAGCGCGTTTAGCCCCATATCATTTTCAACGCGCCGGCGGTTCTCTGTCACATTCTTTTTCTCATCTTGTGATCCAAAACCGCAGTTTAGACCGGCATATATCCCCGCCGATATACCGCCAGCGCGGGTATAAAAGCCATGCCGTGATTTGATATGGTCTGATGTCAGTTTTTTAAGCGTCATGCGTCAAATCCCGAAAATGGTGCGGCACCTTTGGGGGTCAGGGCCATCGCTTTGAATAATGTGCCCATTTCATCGGGATGCACAAGACGCCGATGGGCGCGGATGATGGCCTGTGGATTTTTGCTGTGTTGCGCAAGCTGGCCCATACGTGCGGAAATACCTAGCCGCTCTAGGAAGGTGCCTTGCGTTTCTGGTCCTTGAATTTGGCAGGCTTTTGAGGCGTCTTTGATCTGTTGGAAATCTACATGGGCTGTTAGATCAGCCTCCCCTGGACGGTCCAAAACAGAAACCTTTTTATGGCCCGCGATAGCTTGCAGGCTGTCATACGTCACGCTGGCCATACCGTAATCAATCAATAGCGCTGCGCCACCATAGGTCGCAATGTGGTTTGCAATCGCTTCGGTTTGGGCAATCGCCGCAGGGGACGTTTCAATAAAATCCGCGTCCGTTGGCGCATTCGGCAGTGGCGTCGTGCGCCCCAAAATGAACCTTAAATCCCCACCGTCCGAACCAATCATCTGTTCCTGCCACCCTTGTTCGGTTTTCCGATATTGCCGGATTGGCAGGCAATCGAAATATTCGTTTGCAATCAGAAACAGCGGATAATCGGGCAGGGCGGTAAGGTCCTCGATCCAGTTTTGCTCAAAATCCGAAAGGGTTTGTTTTTGCGTATCGCGCAATTTGGTGCTGACTTCTAAAAGATGAATGCGCATGGCCTTGTGGAAACCGCCGACTTTGGCAGTCGCCCTAAGAATATCTGACATAAGAAGCCCGCGCCCCGGACCCGCCTCCGCCAACACAAACGGATCAGGACAGCCCTGATCCATCCATGCCTGCGCAATAGCCAAACCAATCACCTCGCCAAAAGCTTGAGAGATTTCAGGCGCCGTTATGAAATCGCCCTCGGCACCAAGATCAGCATTTTTGGTATAATAGCCGTGATCTGCGTCATAAAGGCAGCGCGCCATATACTCTGAAATTGGGATAGGACCGGACCGTTCGATCTCTGCCAGCAATCTTTGCTTTAACGCGGTCACGCGGCGCGCCACCGCCACAAAACAAGCACCAAGCCGAGCAACACCATGGGAAGCGACAAAAGTTGACCCATGGTCAGTCCAGCTTCGCCCAAGCGAATGATATGGCCCAATGGATTGTCCGCTGTGATAAATTGAGCGTCGGCTTGACGGAACCCCTCAACAAAGACCCGAGCCAATCCGTAGCCCAAGAAGAACACGCCAAACATAACGCCGCGCTTTTTGAAAACCTTAAACTTGAAAATCAAAATCACGGTGATGACAAACATCAACAAGCCTTCCAAGCCGGCCTCGTAAAGTTGTGAAGGATGTCGCCCGCATAATTCACCAAAAGCTTGCCCACATTCTTGCGCGGCCTGTCCGGGAAAGGCCACTGCCCATGGAACATCAGTTGGCCGCCCCCACAGTTCAGCATTAATGAAATTCGCAATGCGACCGAAAAACAGGCCGAAAAACGTACCACTCGCCACCAAATCGCCGATGGACCAAGGGTTTAACCCTTTGCGCAAAGAGAAGATCAGCCCGGCGATAATGGCACCAACGAAGCCGCCGTGGAAGGCCATGCCGCCTTCCCAAAGGCGCAAGATAGCCCATGGATCATCAGCATAGACGCCGGGTTGATAAAACAAGACATATCCCAACCGGCCGCCCAGAATGACGCCAACAATGCCCCAAGTTAGCAGATCATCAAACTGCTCTTTACTGATCGGCGCGGTATTGTTTGGAAAAAGCGCTGGTTTGCGGATCAGAAATCGTGCCCAGATCAAACAAAGAATAAAGCCAGCAATATAAGCAATTGCATACCAAAAAATCGCGATTTCGCGCCCAAAGAGTTCGAACCGGATCAAAGCCGGATCAATATCGGGGAATGCGATCAATGCACGGTTCAGAAAGCTCATCTGCGACACCAGGCCCCTTTATCATCTTCAAAAACTCCTTATATGATGTGCACAAACCGTCAAGGAGCTCAAATTGCAAACGCGTGATAAGATATTCGAAGATCTGTCTAGACTGATGACAAATGCCGCGGGTGTTGCCCAAGGTGCGCGTCAGGAGGCGGAAAGTGCAATGAACAGTTGGATTGATCGCTGGCTTGCGGATCGTGATTTCGTCACCCGAGAAGAGTTTGATGCAGTCAAAGCGATGGCGGAAAAGGCGCGTGCAGAAAATGAAGAGCTTCGCGCAATGATCACGACGTTGATGGGATCGAAGAAAAAGTCTTGAAGATCAAAGCACCTGACGCTTGCGCACAGGTCCTGGCACGTTTGCCCATTTAGTTCCCTGTCAAACTATAAAGCCATGCTGCAAATTCGCTTTCCAATTGAAAGCTCAGCGTTCCCATGATGCCAAACCCGAGCACGTATGGCATTAGATAAAAGCGAAGCATGTAAAAGAACCAAGCCACATACAAAGGCACTAAGGGTGGCAATAAAAAAGCCGGGGTAATCGGTTTGAACAGTTTGATTAAAGGATTTGTTGCGCGCACGAAAAACTTGGAAAAAAAGAATTCGCTGTCTTCGGGCAGGAATAGGCCCATCGCGAAACGGGCGATCAGCGTATACATTATGATGCCTAAGACATAATCGACGGCAATCGCCCATAAAGGTAAATGCGCTAAAGATTCTGGCAGCATAACTGATCCCTCCATCCTTTGCGCAATGAACAGATTTGGCGCTTCGAAAACAAGTATAAAACTACGCATGAGAAGCAATTTTTTGAACAACGCAGCTTTTTATAGATTAGCAGCTTAAAAACCTGCTAGCTCTGCGGGGCAGTGAAGAAGAACAAGGATTTCGTCCCGTGACATTCAAACCAACGGCTTTCCAACAATATCTGTTGATTTTTTGCGTTACATTGCTTGGTGCATTGCCCTTCGTGGTAAATGACACGATCCTGCTGGATGATATTTTGCATTATAATGGGCTGGACTCCTGGGTTTTCAATTGGACCATTCAAATCCGCCGCCCAATGCACGCAGTTACGGCATTGATGTTTGGGAATTTCGGAAATTTCTCACCGACCTCAACGGTTTTGGTTGCGCTTTCGATTTCGCTTTTCGGTTTGGTGTTTGCATCCAAATTATTGGAAAATCCGCTTCATCGAATTTGTGTTGCACTTTTTTTCACGACCACGCCGCTCTTCATTGATCACTGGCAATACGGCGTAAACCATGCGCCATTGACCTTCGCCTTTGTCGCCTTTGCGTTGGGTGTTCACTTTTATCAGGCAGAGGCGACGTTGCTTTTTGCTAACTGGCGATCTTATCTGTGTTTCTTGTTTGTCAGCGCGACAAAGCAAGACTTCGCACTTTTCTCTTTCATACTCATTTTGTTTTTCACGTTTCAATCCCATCTATTTGCGGCGGAAAAGTTTGAACAAAGAGAGTTATTAAAACGTTATATCAGGGCAGGTTTTGAGATCGTTGCGATTGTCGTTGGGTACTTTCTTTTCACCCAACTTATGATCATAATTTTCCAACCAAACACACCCATGCCGACCGAATACCAAACCGGCATCGATTTTGGGCTACAGGTCTTGGGTCCGCGGATCGAACGAATTTGGACCTTTATCGTTACTTTCCTTTTTCAAGCGCATGCGCATTATCCGATTGGGCTGAAAATGCTTAGCCTAGCGATCCTTGTTCTTTCCTGCGCTAGTATATTTTCGATGCTCAGCGCCAAGCGCGGTGTCGCAGCGCTTCTTTTCCTTGGGTTGATTTTGGTGTTGTCTCTGTCGATTGGTCTGTTGCGGGAATACGGCTCGACCTATCGCTACACGGGCTTGGGCGCATTGATGCTGTTTTACCCGATTGTCTTGCTTTTGGGCCTAAGGGCTGGGTTGGCGACGCGCGGCGCGCCCGTATGGTTGGTGATTATGGGGATGATTTTTTTCAGCAGTGTGATTGAGATTGCAAAAGCTGGGTCAGAGGCTGCGACTGAAACGAAGCGCAATTTTGGCCTTGTTTCGCAATTAACAGCAGAGGCTGCGTTGCATAGCAATCCAGATCGCCAGCTATATATTATCGATAATTGCGAGGCGATCGACCGTGTCCCAAACCTGCCAGGGTGGGATTTGATCGTCAAAACACCGAAAGTCTGGCAAACAAGTATGCTTCAAAAGGGTGGCCTTTGGTGTCAGTCAGGGTTGTCGAAGTGGCTTTGGACGCTGACCGTACCCGTGGATATGGATCGTATTCTTGCAGAAGAGTTGACGATCCCACTGCGTTCACCGACCGAGTTAACAGAAGAGCAAACAGTACTGATTAAATCAGCAATTTCGGATGGAACTCTGAGTGCGGGTTTGCACGCGCTAAGTGAAAATTTCTACGTCTTCAAACTTCCCTAGAAATCCACAAAAAAAGGGCGGCCCGTTGGGACCGCCCTTTCTATTCTTATATCAGCTAAAGCTTAGTGCTTTTCTGCTAGGATTGTTTCACCAGATGGATCACGTACCTCGTCAACCATTGCTTGGATTTCCGCAGATGGCGCTGGTGTCATAAGTGACACAACGATCATCGCGATCAAGCTAACTGGCATACCGATGATACCGAAACGGAAGTCGTTTAGACCCCAGATCGGCGCACCGCCCCAGAATTTCACGTGTAGCAAGTACCAAGTACCTGCCGCGAAACCTAGAACCATACCAGCGATTGCACCTTGCGTATTTGCCCGCTTCCACCAAACGCCGAGGACGAGTGGGAAGAAGAGACCAGAACATGCAAAGCAGAACGCCCATACAACCGAACCAAGGATACCAGTGATTTGCAGTGCTGCGATTGTCGCAGCGGCAACACCGATAACCACAAGCAAGATACGTGCAACAACAAGGCGTGTGCGTGTATCTGTCGTTGGGCTGATGATCTTGTAGTACAAGTCATGTGACAATGCGTTTGCAATTGCAAGAAGCAGACCGTCAGCTGTTGACATCGCTGCCGCTAGACCACCTGCTGCAACCAAACCAGAGATAACCGCAGGTAGACCTGCAATTTCTGGTGTCGCAAGCACGACGATATCCGCGCGCATAAAGACTTCGTTCAATTGAACAATGCCGTCACCGCTTGAATCGACCACTGCCAACATCTTCACAGAGTTCCATTTTTGTACCCAGTCAAGTGCCAATACTTCGTCGATGCCTTTACCAACGATCGAAGTTGCCAAGTTCGGATCCAAAAGCTGAAGCTTCGTAAGCGTCGCAAGAGCAGGCGCTGTGAAATAAAGCAAGAAGATGAACAACAATGACCATGCAACAGACTTACGTGCTGCACGCACAGATGGAGTTGTAAAGTAACGCATCAAGATGTGAGGCAAGGATGCCGTACCAGCCATCATACACGCAGCGAGCGTGAAGAACTGCCAGCCAGATACTGGGTCAACTGCCGGTTTTGTCAGAACTGCCACTTTGAAACCTTCTTCTTTCAAAGCTGCTGCAGTTGCTGCATCACCTGCGGCTAGACCATACTGACCTTCAAGCTCTTGAATGCGTGTTACCGCGTCACCATAGCTAAAGTGAGGGATAATGCCGAAGTCTTGTACGTTTGACATCCAGATAACTGGAACAAGATATGCAATAATCAAAACGATATATTGCGCAACCTGCGTCCAAGTCACTGCGCGCATACCACCGAGCATAGAGCAAAGTAGGATACCCAAGATACCAACCCAAACGCCCCATTCAAATGGAATTTGAAGTGCGCGGGCTGCAATCGTACCAGATGCGTTGATTTGTGCTGTCACGTAAGTGAATGACGCTACAAACAAAATCAGAACCGCGATAAAACGGGCCAAGTTGCCGCCATAACGTGTACCAATAAAGTCTGGCACCGTGTAACAGCCAAATTTGCGCAAATATGGCGCCATAAGACCGTTAACAAGCACATAACCACCAGTCCAGCCCACAACGAGCGCAAGATAGCCGTGTCCACCGAAGTAGATACCACCAGCAAGTGCAACGAATGATGCACCAGACATCCAGTCTGCCGCGGTCGCCATACCGTTGAATACTGGCGGCACAGAGCGGCCAGCAACATAGTATGCACCAACGTCCATTGTCCGGGAAAGATACCCGATCAATGCATAGATCACGACTGTGAAGGCTACGAACAGAATACCGATTGTTTCGGCAGACATGCCCATAGACTCAAACAAAGCCATGATGAGAATGAAGACAATAAAGCCACCAGTGTATAGGCCATAAATCTTCGGTAGGTTATCGATAAAGTCACCTTTGAACATTCGCAGATCCTCCCTTATTCACCGCGAAGTCCCGCTTCGTCATCGATCTTATCTTGGATACTGTTTTGCACAAATATCAGGATAACAAAGATGGCCAGCGAACCTTGCACTGCAAAGTAGTAACCAAGCGGGAAGCCAAGGAACGACATCGTGTTCAAGGCACCC
>JBCCGP010000077.1:0-13352 GCA_039029215.1 Pseudomonadota bacterium | reverse complement strand
GTCTCGCGGATGCCAGCCGTATCCAACAGCGTCACCGCTAGCCCCCCAATATGCATCCGCACCTCGATCACATCACGGGTCGTGCCCGCCACCTCAGACGTGATCGCGGCCTCACGACCTGCCAACGCATTCAGCAAAGTTGACTTCCCAATATTGGGCGGCCCAACGATGGCAACCTCGAACCCTTCGCGTATCCGTTCCGCCGCGAAGCTGCCCTTGATCTCCGCTTGCAACGCGATCTTCACACCGCCAACCAGCTCAAGAACTTCAGGGCTGACATCGGTCGGCACATCTTCATCGGCGAAATCAATCGTTGCTTCGATCAAACTCACCGCGCGGATCAAATCTTGCCGCCAGTCGGCAACCTTTTCAGACAGCCCACCCTGCATCACACGCAGGGCAATTTTCCGCTGCGCTTCGGTTTCTGCCTCGATCAGATCAGCCAAGCCTTCAACCTGCGCCAGATCAAGCTCTTCATTTTCCAAAGCGCGGCGTGTGAATTCGCCGGGTTCAGCGACGCGCGCATGTTCCGACAGGGCAGCCAAAACAGCCTGCACCACAGCGGGCGAGCCATGGCAATGAAATTCCACCACATCTTCACCTGTGAAAGACGCACCCGCAGCGAAGGTCACAATCAAGGCGCGGTCTAAGATCTCACCTCCATGGGTGAGATCGCGCAAACTGCGGCCTTCTACGGGAAGCCGTTTGCACCCACCTCCCGCTAAAGCTTCGGCGATGGCCAAGGCGCCGTCACCAGATAAACGGATCACGGAAATCCCCGCCCGACCTTTGGCACTCGCAAGGGCAAAGATCGGATCGGACATGGGTTAACCTATTGATTATAAATGATTATTTAGGTGTTCATGGAATCGAAGAACTCTGAATTTGTCTTCGTCGCTTTCAATTTACCAAGCAAGAACTCGATAGCATCGGTCGTGCCCATCGGATTGAGGATACGGCGCAAGACGAATGTCTTCGCAAGATCCGCTGGATCGACAAGCAAGTCCTCTTTCCGCGTACCGGATTTCAGAATATCCATCGCTGGGAAGACGCGTTTATCGGCAACCTTGCGATCCAGCACGATTTCAGAGTTACCTGTGCCTTTGAATTCTTCAAAAATCACTTCGTCCATCCGCGAGCCTGTTTCGATCAGTGCGGTTGCGATGATGGTCAGCGAGCCGCCTTCCTCAATATTCCGCGCAGCACCAAAGAACCGTTTTGGGCGTTGCAATGCGTTTGCATCCACACCACCGGTCAGAACTTTACCAGAGCTTGGGACAACCGTGTTAAACGCACGACCCAGACGCGTGATCGAATCCAAAAGGATCACCACATCGCGCCCATGTTCGACCAAACGCTTGGCCTTTTCGATCACCATTTCAGAAACGGCGACGTGACGTGTTGCCGGTTCATCGAAGGTTGAGGACACAACTTCGCCCTTCACCGAGCGCTGCATATCCGTCACCTCTTCTGGGCGTTCGTCGATCAGCAAAACGATCAGATAACATTCTGGATGGTTCGCCTCGATCGAATGGGCGATATTTTGCAGGATCACCGTTTTACCCGTCCGTGGCGGCGCAACGATCAGCGACCGTTGGCCTTTCCCAATTGGGGCAACCAAATCAATCACACGCGCTGATTTATCTTTGATGGTCGGATCTTCGATTTCCATCTTCAGACGCGCGTCGGGATAAAGCGGTGTTAGGTTGTCGAAATGAACCTTGTGCTTTGCCTTCTCCGGCTCTGCAAAGTTAATTGACGTGACTTTCGTCAACGCAAAATACCGCTCACCCTCTGCGGGTGCGCCGATCCAACCCTCGACCGTGTCGCCTGTACGCAACGAATGCTCTCGGATTTTCTGGGGCGAGACATAAATATCTTCGGGACCCGGTAGATAGTTCGCTTGCGGCGAGCGTAAAAACCCGAACCCGTCTTGCATGACTTCCAAAACACCATCGCCAGAAACTTCCGCGCCCTCTTCCGCCATTTCTTTCAAAATAGCGAACATCAGCTCGCCCTTGCGCATAGTGGACGCGTTTTCGATTTCCAGCTCTTCTGCCATATTCAGAAGTTCGCTGGGGGATTTCTCTTTCAACTCAGAGAGTTTGATTTTTTCATTTTCCATGAGACTTGGCGTAGGTTTGCCCTACGCTTCCATATTTAAATTTTATCAGAGGTAGGCCGTAAACGGGTGTGGGTCACCCAGCCTGTTTGGATGCAGGATATACGCGGTAGAATTTTAGAGTCAAATTAAAACGGGCGCACAATAACCATGATGACAATGACAATCATCAAAACCGCAGGGACCTCGTTTAACATCCGGTATGTGCGACCTGTGAAGGGGCGATCCCCCGCTGCTAGCGCTTTTCGCTGCCGTCCCATCCAATGATGGTAATATGTCAATCCAAGAACGGCGCCCAATTTGATATAGAACCAAAAGCTGGACCAATCGATAACACCGGGTAAAGCAAATAAAAAAATACCGCACAACCAAGCAACGATCATCGCTGGGTTGGCGATGCGCTTCATCAGCAGCATTTCCCATTTCACAATTGTCTCGTCTAGATTGATATGGTTCGGATCCGTCTCTACGTGATAGACAAACAAGCGTGGCAAATAAAGCAACGCGGCCATCCAAGAAATAACAGCCATGATATGCAGGCTCTTTACCCATGGATACATATCATACAGGAAATCTTGCATCCACATGTCCTTAAACACTTACAAAAATAAATAAAGAAAAGAATGTTGTTGTAGTAGATAGCTGGGGATTATGGGGATCAAATCTTGACCCCAAAGTTATCCAAAAAAATTTGCGTGTGTATGAAAATGAGATCGTAGACCTGAAACACAAGGATGAAGTCTTAAACACATGATTTAGATTTAAAAAATATCTAAGGTGCCCTGAGTTATTTTGTGGATAATTTGTTGATACAGATTTTGCCCCCAATTTTTACAGATGAGAAAAATAAATTATTCAGACTGAATAAGTTTTTAAGATCGGTATTAAAATTCCGCATTTTATCTCTCATCTAATGAACCTAATAAGTCGTCCCCCGTCCTATTCCAATTGAAGCATGGGAATTCACAAGTTATGCACAGACCGGAATGACAAAATCCCAGCAAAATATTTCTGTCACATTGGCAACGGCCTCTCAGGCGCGGATCGATATGTTTGCGCGTGCTGGTTTTTTGATAGATGCAAAACCAGCGGCAATAGACGAGGCGACGATAAAAGCTTCGCTTCTGTCTGAAGGTGCAACGCCGCAAGATATTGCAGATGCATTGGCAGAAATGAAAGCAAGCCGGATCGCCGCAAAAACGAATGGGTTTGTGATTGGTGCCGACCAGATTTTGGTTTGCGCAGATAAAATTTATGACAAAGCACCTGATATGATCGCAGCGAAAGAAAAGCTGATGGCGTTGCAAGGAAAATCTCATACCCTGCTTTCTGCGGCAGTGATTTACGAGGATGGGAAACCTGTTTGGCGCAAAATTGGCCGGGCGCAATTGATCATGCGCCCGATATCAGAGGTGGAAATAGATCATTATCTGGCACAAGAAGGTGCTGCGATTTTATCTTCGGTCGGGTGTTATTTCCTTGAAGGGCGCGGTGTGACTTTGTTTTCGCGAATACAGGGGGATTATTTCACCGTGCTTGGATTTCCATTGCTCGATGTTTTGGGCTATCTGCGCGATAGGAGCGTGATATGATCAAAGCCGGCGTTATTGGGCACCCGATTAAACAAAGTAAATCACCCATGATCCATGGGCATTGGCTGGGTGAACATGGGATCGATGGGTCCTATGAGGCAATTGATTTAGCCCCTGATGCGTTTGTTCAAAGCGTCCGCGATTTGCAGGCTGATGGTTATGCTGGCTGCAATATCACTGTTCCCCATAAAGAGGCTGCCTTTGCGTTATGTGATGATCTGACCGAGCGGGCAAAGATCATCGGTGCGGTCAATACGCTTGTATTTAGGGACGACCGTATCCAAGGGGATAATACCGATTGCGAAGGATTTTTGGCCAATTTGATGGCAGACGCGCCACATTGGAACGCCGCCACCGGCCCAGCGCTGGTCTTGGGTGCAGGTGGTGCGGCGCGTGGGATCGTCTTCGCGCTTCTTGATTCCGGTGTGCCAGAGATTATTTTGGCGAACCGGACACGCGGCCGGGCCGAAGCTTTGGCCGCAGATTTCGCGCAGGTCCATGTCTGTGATTGGGCAGACGCAGAACATGCCGTTGGATCGGTTGATCTGATCGTGAACACAACCGCGCTGGGTATGGTTGGCCAACCGGAGTTGATCTTGCCGCTGGATGCGTTGCGGCCAAGTACGGTTGTGACCGATATCGTCTATAACCCGTTAGAGACAGAGCTGCTCAAAACCGCCCGTGCCAAAGGATCGATCGGGGTTGATGGTTTGGGTATGTTATTGCATCAGGCCGTTCCTGGATTTGAAGCCTGGTTTGGGACGCGCCCGATTGTGACCGATGCGCTTCGCAAGAAGATCGAGGCGGCGTTATGAGTTTTCTTTTAGGTCTAACCGGATCCATCGGTATGGGAAAATCCACAACAGCCGATATGTTTCGCGCAGAAGGTATACCGGTTTGGGATGCGGATGGTGCGGTGCATGACCTTTATTCTGAAGATGGGGAAGTGATTGCGGCTATTGGCGCTTTGGTTGCGGACGCGGTTAATGCCGCGGGTGTGGATCGCGCGAAATTATCAGACGCTTTGAAGGTTGAGCCGAAGTTGATTGTTGAAATCGAGGGAATTGTGCATCCCAAAGTTGCCCAACATCGCGCAGATTTTATTGCGGCACATGAAGCAGCAGATTTGATTGTATTAGATATACCGCTGATCTTTGAAAAAGATATGGGTGCAGATTTTGATGCGGTTTTGGTTGTTACTATAGATGAAGATACGCAGCGCCAGCGGGTGATGGCGCGCGAGGGAATGACAACGGCAAAATTTGAAATGATCCGCAATATGCAAGTGCCCGATGATATCAAACGCGCAAAAGCAGATTATGTGATCGAAACAAAATCACTTTCACAGACGCAAGCAGATGTGCAAAAATTAATTCAAGATATCAGGGCAGCTTAATCCATGCGCGAAATTGTTTGGGATACAGAAACAACCGGATTTGATCCAGATGGTGGTGATCGACTAGTCGAAATTGGTGCTGTGGAGCTACAAAACCATATGCCCACTGGCCGTATCTTTCACCAATATATCAATCCAGAGCGGGATATGCCGCAAGGAGCCTTTGAGGTTCATGGGTTGTCGGAAGAGTTTTTGAAAGATTATCCGGTCTTTAAAAAGATCGGTCAGGCCTTCCTTGATTTCGTTGGTGACGCTGTTTTGATCGCGCATAATGCAAACTTTGACATGAAATTTATCAATGCGGAGCTGAAATGGGCGACGCTGCCGCAATTCACGTCAAACCGCGCGCTGGATACGCTGGAAATCGCACGACGCAAATTTCCGGGGGCGCAGAATTCTTTGGATGCGCTGTGCCGTCGATTTGGTGTGGACAATTCTGGACGCGAGAAGCATGGGGCACTGCTGGATAGTGAGTTATTGGCCGAAGTCTATCTGGAGCTAATTGGCGGGCGGCAGCCAGATTTGACCTTGGATATTGTTGCTGGCAGCGATGTGGCCACGAAGCAAGCAAATGATGTTGTTATCGAGGCGCGGGCCAATCCGCTGCCCGCGCGTTTAACAGATGAAGAACGTGGGGCGCATCAGAAATTTGTAGAGTCATTTGGCGCCGACGGCCCATGGAAGGGCTATCGCTAGAGGGATTGCGACCTCTTTGCGGTCGCGATGGGCTCGGCGACATCGGCGGGGTGAACCCCGCGCTCTGCCACCGATTGGGGACGCGTCGCTCCCCAAACCCCTAGAAGATATTTTTGGAACAAAGAAAATCATGGAATGGTTTTCGGTCGGCAGTAAATTGCGCAGCAATTTGCGAGAGACAAAGAAGAATCGAGCGCAGCGATATTCTTCTGCCGATAGAGTTATTTGGCGCAGCCAAATGATCTCGAAAGGCAAAGAAACCATGAAATGATTTTCAGTGGGTAGCAAATTGCACAGCAATTTGCGAAGGACAAAGATAGCGGCGGCGCGTTTCACAAAAAAGGCGCGCTTTGAAAAAACGCGCCTTTAATATTGGGCAAATTGCCTTCTCCGTTCACGGCCATCGGCGTCTCCGCCTGTACCGTATGCTGCAATTGATCATATTTTGGTAAACAAAACCTTTCTTCTTTGTGTTTTGGCGAAATAAATTGGCGAACAGAAGAATCCTGCTTTTTAGAGTCTTCTTTGCCTCTCGGGATCATTTGGCTGCGCCAAATAACCCTGCCGGCTGAAGATTCTCGCTTCGCTCGAATCTTCTTTGTCTCTCGCAAATTGCTTTGCAATTTACTGCCGACCGAAAACCATTTCATGGTTTTCTTTGTTCCAAAAATATCTGCGGGGGAATTTTCATTTTTTAAAATGAAAAGGGGGCCGGCGAGGCCCCCAAGCTTCAAAATATATAAAATGCTTAGTTTTTGTCTTTGTCTTTTAATGCTTCGGCTTGGCGGGCAAGCTCGTTGCGATAAAGGGCCAAGAAATCGATTGTATCAATGTTAAGCGGCGGGTAGCCGCCCTCGGTCGTGATGTTGCGGACAATCTGGCGTACGAATGGGAACATCAAACGTGGGGCTTCGATCATCAAATAGGGGTGAAGCTGTTCTGCGGGCAATCCCTCGACATGGAAAATACCACCATAGTCGATTTCCAGAAGGAACACTTTTGTGTCTTTATCCTCGGACGTGACATTCAATTTCATGACAACCATATAGCGGGTGTCTGTCATTTTTTGGGCATCAAGATTAACCGCGACTTGGATTTGCGGCTGAACATTTTCGCCAATATTTTTTTGTGCGGCAATATTTTCAAAAGACAGGTCACGAATGAACTGGCTAAGGCATTTCATCGTGGGCGCTTGTGCGTTTTCAGCTGCTGCGGGCGCCTCTTCTTCTTTTTTCTTCTTGGCCATGGAAATCTCCAAAATTTTTGTCGCGCTGGTTTAACAAGCCGGATGCAGTATCACAATCAGGTTTTTTGACTATTGTACCCAGCCAGATGGGGGCGATTTTGGCTTGTCGTCGGTGACATCCTCAAAATCTGCGTCGACAATATCTTCGCTTGGCTGCGGGCCTGTATCGAAACCTTGGACATGAATATTTGCGTTCGCGGCTATTTTTGCGCCACCTGCCTTGATGACCCAATCGCGCACAGGGGGCAGCATCAGCAAAAGCCCGATCGCATCCGTGAAAAAACCAGGTGTCAAAAGAACCACACCAGCGATCAGAATCATCGCGCCATGGGCCAAATCGCGCGACGGATCTTGGCCCTGCGCCATCGAGGATTGAAGCCGTGCTAGGGTTGATAACCCCTGGTTGCGCAGCAAGGTAGAGCCCGCAAAAGCAGTCAGAACAACAATTGCCAATGTTGGCCAAAGGCCAAGAAAGCCGCCCACTTGAATGAAAAGTGCGATTTCAATGATCGGGACAATGACAAAGATTAAGAACAAGGGCATTTAGTTTCTCACGTTTTGGTCAAGTTCATGGACAGTTCTTTGATACTTGCCTAAATAAATATGACATCGATTGATTGCCAGTGGCGATGACGTTATTGTAATGAGCCTATGAAATGAATGACCCAATGTTACAACTCGCAGTTTTAGGCGCTATTGCGCTATTTTTGATCCTTCGCTTGCGCAGCATACTGGGAACGCGCACAGGGTTTGAGCCCGGCCCAGAGGCAGACGCACAGGAGCGCCGTGCCAATTTCGAAGTGATTGATGGTGATAGTGATCAGGATATTGCTGATCATGTTGCCCTTGATTCCGATACCGGTAAGGCGCTGTTGAAAATGAAAAAGGCAGAGCCGAGCTTTAATCTGAACGAATTTATGGGTGGTGCAAAACAGGCCTATGAAATGATCCTGATGGCCTTTGAAAATGGCGATCAGGAAACATTGTCGCAATTCTTGTCGAAGGACGTGTTTGATGGGTTCATGGCGGTGATTGATGATCGTCAGGCCAAAGGCCTGATTGTGAATGCTGAATTTGTCGGCCTGCGCGAGATTAAATTGCAAGATGCGACATTTAATGGTCGGTCCAAAGAAGGTGAGATTACTTTGGCGTTTACGGGCGAGCTGACCTCGGAAATTGTCGATACGGATGGCAAAGTGGTCGAGGGAGATCGCCAAACGATCAAGCGTCAGAAAGATATTTGGACATTCGCGCGGAAAATGGGCAGCGACGATCCAAACTGGCAACTGGTCGCCACGGGCGGATAAGCGAGCGGCATTATGTGGCGCCGAATTTTCCTTGGGTTGTTTCTGACATTTGGGATCGGTGCTATGGTCTACGCCATGGACGAAACGATCAGCCCAGTTTCCTTTGATGATTTGCCCGGTTGGGCCGCGGATGATCATAAGGCTGCCTTTGATGTTTTCATCAAATCCTGTTCTGCAGAAAAGGGAAAACGGCAGTTGGATGATGAGGTCTGGAAGCCAATTTGCAAATTCGCCAAGACAAATCCCAACCCGCGTGCATTCTTTGAATTGATGTTTCAGCCGGTTATTATCGGTGCGGATAAAGATACACTGTTTACCGGATATTATGAGCCTGAAATCAATGGCGCATTAAGCCGGGGCGGGCCCTTTCAAACGCCGATTTATCAAAAACCGCCGGAACTGGTAGAGGGTCAGCTTTGGAAATCGCGGGCTGAGATTATGGATGGTGCCCTGAACGGGCGGGGTTTGGAAATCGCTTGGCTGGAAGATCCGGTCGAGGCGTTTTTTTTACAAATCCAAGGGTCGGGGCGGATTGCGTTGCCCGATGGGTCTGCGCTGCGCGTTGGATATGCGGCCAAAAACGGACATAAATATCGATCCCTTGGGCAAGAGATGGAGCGACGCGGATTGCTGCCCAAAAACAAACTGTCGGCGGGCAATATCAAGGCTTGGGTGCGTAAGAACCCTACGCTGGGGCGCGAGCTGTTAAAGCATAACGGGTCTTATGTGTTTTTTAGAAAGCTGAAATCGCTGCGGGATGATGAAGGGCCCTTGGGCGCGCTGGGCCTGTCGGTGACGACAATGCGCACGATTGCGGTTGATCCGCGGTACAATCCGCTGGGCATGCCGGTTTATATCGACAAAGGCGGGCGCGATCCGATCCAGCGATTGATGATTGCACAGGATATCGGCTCTGCCATCAAGGGCGCGCAGCGGGCGGATATTTTTTATGGGACTGGCAAGGATGCAGGCCGGATAGCAGGCCGCATCAAAGATGGCGGGCGGATGTATACGTTTTTGCCAATAGTTTCGGCTAAACGACTGGGCGCTTGGAAAGACACCGAATGACCAAGCGCGGGTTGTCAGAAGAGGATATCGCAATTTGGCAGCAGATCACGCGGCGGATAGAGCGGTTAAACCCAGATCGTGAAGCGACAGTGATTGTACCCAAGAAATCACCACCACTTAAGAAAGTGGACGCAAAACCTGCACCCGCGATCACACCCTTTCGCATTGGTGAAGCAGCAAAACCTGTGAAGCAAGCGCCGAATATCGTCGGCCAGCCCACAGATCGATCGCCCAATATGGATCGCAAAAATTTCCAACGGTTGCTGAAAGGGAAGTTCGAAATCGATGCGACGCTGGATTTGCATGGGATGACGGCGGATCAGGCAAAGGTGCAGATGATTCAGTTTATATCAAATGCGCATCGGCAGGGGTTTCGTTTGGTTCTGGTCATTACGGGTAAGGGAAAACGGACACATACCGATACATTCAATCGCGAACGGGGCGGCGTGCTGCGCCAAAGCTTACCCGATTGGGTGCGCTCTAGCGCGATTACGGATAAGATTTTGCAGGTCACACAGGCCCAGCCCAAACATGGGGGCGGCGGGGCGTTTTATGTCTATCTTCGGCGGAAGCGCATGGGCTAAGCTGAGGTCATGCAAATCTTAAACCCACAGGACTTTTTGGAAAGCGATGCGCCTATTGGGCCATATGCACCGATTGTTGATGGGTTTTGCATGTGTTTTGATAAAAAGGCCGTTGGCAAAGGCAGCTCCGTTTTGATGCGCAAAGAGATGCTTTTGTTTGGCGATGAGGGTGTAAAGCCCGCTTTGGTTTTGGATGGCGCCCATTTTGCAGATGAATGGTGCGGGTTGGAGTTTCATATCAAATCAGACTTTCAGAAACTTGCCTTGCACAGCCGATTTTATCCGATGCAGCATTTGTACCCACGATTATATACAGATGATGCAGCCATCGAATTTGATCAGCTGGATGTCAGTGATACCGGCGGTGCGGTCATATTTGATCGGGCGCAGATTGACGAGAAAATCTCAGGCGATTTCAAAGGCGGCAATCTGGCCTTTATGCTGCCCAGTGCGCTTTGGTTCACCATAGCGCTTTTCAATGTAGAGCTGAACCATGGCTGAGGTCTCGTTCTTGCTGCCTGTTTATAATGGGGCAACCTATCTGGCAGAAACGTTAGAGTCGTTGCTCGCGCAGACACATTCCGATTTTGATATTTTAATTATCAATGACGGGTCCACCGATGACACATTGGATGTGATTTCTAAAGTCGATGATCGGCGTATTCGGGTGGTGACGCAGGACAATCAGGGTTTGGTCAAAACCTTAAATCGCGGTTTAGAAATGCTGGATTGCACATATGTCGCGCGGATTGATGCGGATGATATTTGCTTTCCCGATCGGTTGATGCGCCAGCAGGATTTTTTGACCTTCACCCGGGCAGAAGCAACATCTTGCCGTGCGATTAATATCAACGAAGCGGGCGATACGATTGGTGATTCCAATCCCGGGAATGATTTTCGCAATTGCGATCCAATGTTTATTCCAGCCCGCGAACCCTATTTGCCGCATCCGTTTTTATTTGCGCGTCTGGTGACGCTTCAAGAAATTGGCGGGTTTCGGCAGGTGCATCTGGCCGAGGATATCGATCTGTGCTGGCGTCTGTTTGATTATACCCGCATCGCCCCGCAAGATGCGTTCCTTGGCAAATACCGCGTGCACATGAACTCTGTCGCGTCAAACGATTTGGCGGGCATTCGGATGCAGGCGGTCTATTCGGAACTGGCCGCGCTCAATACATATTTGCGCCGAAATGGGTTGGAGGAAGTTTTCCCGCCGCATAGTTTCGCTGATGCCAAAGCGTTTTCATCGATTTTGGATTTGGTGAATTCTCTTAAAAGTTTGGAGGAGGATCTGCGTGCGCATCTGTTGGCGCAAAGCTATTGGAAATATCTGGATATTTGGCATTGGCGTAAATTCCCGTTGGAGCAGGGGGATATTGAGCGTGCTTTGAATGCTGTTCGGGACATCACGCTTTCAGAGGCAAACCAAGATTGGCATCAAACCCTGTTGGGTTGGATCAAAGAGGATTATCCCGAACTCGTTTAGCGGCTGTAGCGCCAGACGCCGAATGCAGCCAGTGCTGTGGCGATAAGGACCGACAGAGATATGGCAGGCATTTGGGCAGGGAAATCAAAACCCTTATCGATGTAGATACCTGTGATCGCAGGGCCAAGCGCGGAGCCGAACACCATCACCCCCACCGCCAATGCCTTGATCGCGCCGATATGTTTTGTGCCATAAACCTCTGACCAAAAGGCCACCGGCACAGTGGCATTTGCGCCCTGCATAACGCCGATAAGCACCATGCCAATCGCCGCGATCAGGAGTGTGTCAGCAGTTTGGAAGACAAGGAAGGCGAAAATCATGGGGATCAGATAAATCGCCATTAAAAGCCGCGCGCCAAAACGGTCGACCGCCCAGCCAGCGACAAGTGAAAAGATGATCGAGGTGAATGTGTAGATTGGGAAAAGCGCTGCGAATTCAACATGGCTCCACCCTTTGACTTGGGCAAGATGGACTTGTTGGAAGAAAAGGGCCGTGCCCCAGGCAGACGGGCTGAGGATAAGGGGGACAAGCAACCAGAAAAGCGGGTGTCTGATGACATTCATGCGGGTCCAGTGTTTGTCACCAATGCCTGTGCTGCTGGTTTGGGCGGCGATGCTTTGGGGGGTGCGTTCGGTTTTGAGGAATTTCAGGATGAGCGGAATGAAAAGGATTGGGATGATGGCCGAGGCGATCCAAACATCGCGCCAGAAAAAGATGGTGATCAGGCCGGCAAAGATGACGGGCAAAAAAGCCTCGCCAATTGCAAAGCCAAGCGTGGCGATCGAGACCGCCTTGCCGCGATTGGCGGTGAACCAGCGCGCCATAGCGATAAGCCCGATATGAGAAAGCATGCCCTGGCCGGTGAAGCGCAGGCCAAAGATGAGGATGGGCAGGAGTGCGGCATAGGGGTTGATGGCCATGGCCAGCGTGATCACCGCGATAGCGATCAAGAAAATGACTGCAAGCTTACGAACACGAAACCTGTCGGCAAGTCCGCCTGCGAAGATCATCAGGATACCCGAGGCGAAGGTACCAAGCGCATAGATACGGCCCCAATCACCATCCGAAAGCGAAAAGCTGTCCATGATCTGGGCAGCAAAGATAGAGATGAAGAATGTTTGCCCAAGGCAAGAGCTGAAGGTCAGCATGCCGCCGACGGAAAGCCATTTCAGATTGTCTTTGATGAAGTTGAGAAACATATATGCAGGCTAGTGAGCGGCTTTTGTCTTGGGAAGCGAATTTTTGGTTTTAGGGATTGCGCCCGCTGTCGCGGTCGCGATGGGGTCGGCCCCTGCGGAGGGGTCTGGCGACCCCGCCTTAGAAAAGGCAATGAAGTGTGCATTTTCACTTAATAAAAATACGTTCTGCTGGTTGCTATTTTGGGATCAGTGCTGTTTTATCTGAGACACCCTGTATCCATCCTCACTCGCTTCTCCGCTCTCCCACTCCGGCCATCCGGAAGAATTTATTTTCGCGTTAATCCCTCGTTTCCCATTTTTACGCACGCGCGCCAACCCAACCCGAGGGAATATATACGAACGAACGAACGTATGAGAGCAAACGTAGGCGGAAAAAGCACGCGAGAACAACGTTAGCGGAGGAGAAAGATTTTTTTCTTCTTTTTCCCAACCGCAATCTGGTGTATAGACTCCTACAGAGCGCGCACATGTGACTATGCGTGCCGCCGCACTATCTCCGTGCGTTGCTCCGACTACCTGCGCCGCCTTTATGGCATGGTCCAAGTTCGGGTCCTGCGCTGACTTGAGGACGTGAGAGAGCTCCAGCACCATCGCCAGTGCCAAGCCCATCGGTCCACGGAGTATCTCACTCATGCGCAGCTTATCCATCATGTCCG
>JBCCGP010000076.1:0-13956 GCA_039029215.1 Pseudomonadota bacterium | reverse complement strand
CTTTATGCCCTGTCTTTGCGCGAGCTCGACGATATTGGCATCGCTTACGGTGATATCAAAAACATTCGCTAATTTGCTGCTTGTGACAGCAAATGTAGGCCCAAGGGAGACCTTGGGCCTTTTTCTATTCTGGCTTCGGCTCTTCTGCCTTTTCTTCTTCTGTTACGGTCACCGTTTTGGGCGCTTGGGGCGCATTTGCCGCCGCTGCTGGGAAAAGGATTTCGATCATTTTGATCGTCAACGGATCTTTTTGGACTAGGAAGGCACCGACCTGACCGAATGTATCGTCTTGGGCTTGCAACTCAGCAAGGCGCTCTTGATGTGCAACATCACCCATATCGGCGATCAGATAAGCCTTTAGAATCCACAAAAGACCAATACACAGCAACATGACAGAGATGATCCCCGTAATCGGAAGTTTGCGTCTTTTGCGTCGTTCCTCTTCGACCAAGTCATACATGCCTGTGCGTGTACCCGTCTTGGCACGCGCATAATTACGAGAGCTGTTAGCCTCCATTCTTTGGAGTCTTTTTTGAAATTCAGTACGTTGGTCTTTCATGTCTTTGACTTTTGAATGCGTGTTTGCCCTTCACGCGGATTTTAGCCAGAAATCATATCTGCGATCAAGACGCGGCCTTTCTAAGGGTCAAGGTTGACCAATCCCCGATTTTGATATGATCGATGAGGGACAGGTTATAAGCAGCATAAGCCTCAATCACCTCTTCTGCTTGTGTGTTCAAGATGCCCGATAAAATAACATGACCACCGGGGGCAGCATAGTCTGCCATTTTAGGCGCCAACTCAACCAGCGGTCCTTTTAGGATATTAGCCATGATCAAATCATAAGGGGACCGTTCGGTGATGTCGGGGTGATCAAACCCGGCGCATTCTATAACCTCAACTTTGTCCGCCAGACCATTGGTTTTTAGATTGGCGCGCGCGGTTTCTACCGCAATTGTATCGATGTCAGAGGCCAGATGCTGCCCATCCCAAAGATGGGACGCGGCCATCGCCAACACGGCAGTTCCGCAGCCGACATCAATTGTGTTTTTTGCGTTGAAGCCGGATGAATGAAGCTGATCAATTGCCGTCAGGCAGCCTTGCGTCGTTCCGTGATGGCCAGTGCCGAAGGCCATCGCCGCCTCGATCTTTAACCCGATAGCATCTGCGGGCAGTTTATCCGCATCATGCGCCCCATAAACAAAGAAGCGGCCCGCGACGACCGGGGCCAATTCACGGCGCACCTCGGCGACCCAATCTTTATCCGGCACTTCTGAAATCACAAAAGGTTTCGCATTGACCGTTGCACCCAACAAATCAAGGGTGATACTGTCAGGTTCATCCATGAAATAGGCGCCGACCTCCCATATGCCAGACCCGTCTTCGACCTCAAAGACGCCAATGCCATAAGGCGCTGGATCAAGTTGTTCTAGCAGCAAGCCAAGCTGGGCCGCGGGTGCTTTTTCAGTCAGTGTTGTCAGTGCGGTAAAGGTGGGCATGGGTCCATCCGTTTTTATTGCGGATAGGCAAGGCCCGTTGTTACGTCAAGCGCCTGTGCCGATGGGACAAACGGCACCCGTGCCGCCTAGGCCGCAATAGCCATTCGGGTTTTTGGCCAAATATTGTTGGTGATACTCTTCGGCATAATAAAGCTCTGGCGCGTCGATGATCTCGGTTGTGATCACACCATATCCACGTTCGCTCAGCATGGGTTGAAACGCTTTCAACGATGCCTCTGCCTGCGCCTTTTGATCCGCGGAATAGGTGTAGATACCAGAGCGGTATTGCGTGCCACGATCGTTGCCTTGGCGCATACCTTGTGTGGGATCATGACCCTCCCAGAAGGCTTTGAGTAGATCGGCATATGTGATTTTGTTGGGATCAAAGACAACCCAAACAACCTCGTTATGCCCTGTCAATCCAGAGCAGACTTCTTCGTAAGTGGCGTTTGGCGTATGCCCGGCGGCATAACCAACGGCCGTGACCCAAACGCCATCGAGTTGCCAAAAAATACGCTCCACCCCCCAGAAACATCCCATGCCGAACATGGCAGTTTCAAACCCATCTGGAATTGGGCCTTTCAAGGGATTTCCATTAACGAAATGTTTTGCCGCTGTTGGGATTGCGTCGGCGCGACCTGGCAATGCATCAATGGCACTAGGAACTTCGGCGGGTTTGGATCGGAATAACATTTTGTCCTCCTGAGCTTTTTTCTAATCTAGGCCTCTGGTGGGGTGTTGAGAAGGGAAGATTTCAAAGCCTCGCTGGAACGTGACGCGTTGGTGAGAGCGAAGCTCTATCCTGCCAAGTTTCAGTAAGTGTTACCGCTGCGGTCGGTTGGGTAAGACTTGGTGCTGGGGGTGTCGGTAAGACGTCTGTATCGCGTCGGTATTGTGTCGGTAAAGCGGCGTGAATATATCGGTGCGCCAAAAGTTAACAAAATTGGGGCCAAAAATGAAGAATTGTTGAACAAACCACGATACATGTCGGTTTTTGAGGGTAAAGTGTTAATTGGGTCGGGTTTTGGGTTAAGATTTGATGAAGATCACGGGCAGGGGTTTTAAGGCCGTGTTTTTTGATACCCTTGTGATACCGACCTTTGGCTTGAGATGTCGGGCAAGCGCGCCTAATCTTTTCAGCAAGTATTTAGGGATTGGATGAAAAAGTGATCGACCATATCACATTTGGTGTGTCTGATTTCAAACGCTCGGTTGCGTTTTATGATCAGGCTTTTGAACCTTTGGGCGTCACGCGCCTGTTCACTGTCCCGCTCGAACATACCGAGGGCGTTCATGTCACAGGTTACGGTGATACCCGTCCGTGGTTTTGGATTGCAGAAGAGAATGCGACAAAGGGTAAATTTCATGTCGCGCTTTCAGCGCCAGATCGAGCTTCGGTTGATGCGTTTTATACCGCCGCGATTGCGGCGGGGGGGAAAGACAATGGGCCACCGGGCCTAAGGCCGAATTATCATCCCGATTATTACGGTGCATTTGTGTTTGATCCGGACGGGCACAATATCGAGGCGGTTTGTCATCTTTCCGAATAGATCCAGAAATCTGGCGCAGCTTTTCTAACCAGCGTGGACAAACCCGCGCAGTTTTTCGACAGACGGCACTTCCAAAGACCTCCGTTGACGATCCAGCAAACCCAATTTGCGCATTCGACCCATTTCACGCGCAACGCTTTCGCGCGACGAGAAAATAAACGCCGCAAGCTCTGACTGGGTGGGGGGGCGATGGATCAAGACGTGATCATCGTTATGACGCTGATGCTTTTCGGCCAGATCGAGCAAAGCCTCGTGCAGGCGCTGATCTGCGTTTTTAGAGTTAAAATCGACCACGCGTTTAGAAAGCGTCCGCAAATGACTGATCAGAATTTCTAGCAAAGCGAAACTCATGTCCGAATGGCTTTGCATTAGGGCAAGATAGTTTGCCTTGTCCAAACGCGCGGCCAAACATTCCTCGACCGCAACAACGGAGGCAGAGCGGGGATGATTGTCAATCGCAGCAAATTCGCCAAAGCAATCACCGGTCGCAACATGAAGAAACGAAACCTCTTTGCCTGTATCGGTATAAATCGTTGCCTTTGCAGACCCGCGGAGGACGAAAAACACGTCGCCGCTGGTATCTTGGGCGTTGATCAGGAACTGACCAGGTTTATAAAGCTGCGTTTTCCAACGCGAGGAAAGAAGGTCCCAACTGTCTTGGTTGATCTTGCCAAGGAAGCTGTCCTTAGGAAATGTGAGTTCATGGCGTAACATGACCCCCTTTTAACGTAAAAAACGGCAAAAAAAGTGATATAAGTCACTTAATTTTAAGTAATTGTGCGAAATAGCACATTTTTCTAATCGGCCACGAAATTTCTTGCATAGAATCGAGTTTTCGTGAAAAAAACAGCTAAATTTTCACGCCAAAGCGAGTCAGGGAGAGATCGTGAACGCGTTCGAGTCGGAAAACAGCCTTGGGGCGGATTTACGTGCGCTGCGCAAGCGGCGTGGGCGCACGCTGTCTGATTTGGCCGATGCGCTGGGTCGGTCCGTTGGATGGTTGTCGCAGGTCGAACGCAATATCTCGGAACCCTCAATCGGTGAGTTGCGTGAATTATCGGCGGCGTTGGACGTGCCAATCTCGCTTTTCTTCTCGCAAGGTGCTGCTGTGGCCCATGAAGATGGGCGAATTGTACGCGCAGATGCGCGGCGGCGTATTGGCGGTGGCGAGATGGGTTTGGTCGAGGAATTGCTGTCCCCCGATCTGACGGATGATTTTGAAATGTTGCGATCCGTGTTCAAACCGGGTGCAAAATTGGAAGAGATGCAACAGCGTGACACGACGGAAGTGGGGTATGTAGTGTCGGGTCGGCTAAATCTTCAAATCGGTGATCAAGATTATGATCTGCGTGAGGGTGATAGTTTTCGCATTCGAGGCGAGAGCTTTCGCTGGGAAAACAAAGGTGACGCAGATGCGGTTGTGATCTGGGTTATCTCACCACCGATTTATTAGGAGAGGATGATGGCAAAGATTTACAAAGGCAGTTGTTTATGTGGCGGCGTAACCTATGAGCTGGAAGGTCCATTGCGCCCCTCTGTTGCATGCCATTGCAAGCAATGTCGCAAGACATCTGGGCATTATTGGTCGGCGACCAATGTGCCATTGGATAAATTCAAGATCACGCGTCAGGATAATTTGAAAACCTTCCGCGCGACAGATTTTGCAACGCGCTGGTTTTGTGCGTCCTGTGGGTCAAGCCTGTTTTGGAAACATGATGACGAGGACAGCATGTCTGTCGCATCTGGCACTTTGGATGATGACGAAGGTTTGGAAACCGCCGCGCATATTTTTGTTGCCCATAAAGGACATTATTACCAGATCGAGCCAGGACCGAAGCAACGTATGGATCCTGACACATGATCGAAACCTTGCTCAATATCGATCCATTGGTGATGGGTGGCTTTATCTTGGCGGGGCTGTTGCTTAACATCACGCCCGGTGCAGATTTTCTGTTTGTCACAGCAAGCGGGATTAATGGCGGCCCACATGTTGGCCGTGCCGCAGCTGTGGGGATCAATCTGGGTATTTTGGTGCATATCGGGATGGCAGCTTTGGGCGTGTCGGCGTTGTTGATTGCCTATCCCGCGGCCTTTGTGGCGATCAAATGGATCGGGGCGGCGTATCTACTTTATATCGCTTACAAAGCTTGGACCGATAAAGGCGAGCTGGGCGAGGGGCAGGCTGCACCTGATGCAATGACGGCAATCAAGCGCGGGTTTTTGACGAATGTTTTGAATCCCAAAACGGCGCTTTTCATTTTCGCCTTCATCCCGCAATTCACTGATCCTGCGATTGGTCCGATCTGGCATCAGATCGTGATTTTCGGATTGGTGTTCCAAATCAACGGGTTTCTGTTTGTCCTTGCGCTGGGAACGCTGGCTGGACATCTTGGCCCGTTTTTGCGCGGGTATATGCGCCTGTTGAACAGTTTAACGGCACTTTTGTTTGGTGGATTGGCCGCCAGACTGGTCATTGAATAGGGGCATGTTGTGATCGAGACCTTGTTGAATTTTGATCCTATCACCTTGTCGACCTTTATGGCAGCGGCGGTCATTCTTTATCTGACGCCGGGTGCGGATATGATGTTCACACTTGCCTCTGGTATAAAAGGTGGGTCACGGGCCGGCATTGCTGCAGCAATCGGGATTTCAATGGGCGTTTTGTGTCATGTCTTGCTTGCAGCACTTGGTCTGGCTGCATTGTTACAACTTTATCCAGCCTCGTTCACCGCGATCCGATTGGCAGGTGCGGCCTATCTTTTGTGGCTTGCCTATCAAGCGTTTACGAGTGTTACGGGCGTTGAAGATCAAGATGGCCGCACATCCTTTGGCCGCGCATTTCGGCAAGGGTTTGTAACGAATATTCTGAACCCAAAAGTGGCGCTGTTTGTGTTGTCGTTCTTGCCGCAATTCACAGCGCCCGAAATTGGGCCGATTTGGCAACAGATTATTTGGCTGGGGTTATTCTTGGCAATCGGTGGGGTGATTACAGATGGGGCTTATGGGGTTTTCGCAGGGCTGATGGCGCAGAAATTGCGTGCTGGTGCGAAGGTGATGAATAGAATTTCAGGGTTGGTCTTTGGTGGGCTGGCCGTGGCAATCGTTGCTGATTTCTGGAGGAATGCATGAGTTTTTGCGCGCTTCTTCTATTGGTCAAGATGGTGATCACATTCGTTTTGATTGCGCTTCCGTTGATCTTTGCGCCGCATGCGATTCTGGAAAAGCTGTGGCGCCAGCCCGCACCAGAACTTTTGTTTCGCCTTTATGGCATTGCTTTGATGGCCCTGATTGTCGGGTATGGTTTGGCATATGTCGCTCATAATCGTGGCGATGATGTTTCGTGGGTTTTTCCGATTGCGATTGTGTCGAATGGGGGCGCGGCACTTGCGATTGCTTGGCTTACGCGCGGAATGGTGCGTGCCCTTGGTGGTGGATTTTTTGGAATAATGGCGCTTGGATTTGCGGCTGCTTGGGCGTGGCCCGCATCGCTTATGCAACCGCTTTGGTGATCTTGAGGAGAGAATAAACATGTCTGATTTTCCAACTACGGCCCGTGCGGTCATTATCGGGGGTGGGGTCGTTGGGACCTCTGCGCTGTATCATCTGGCAAAAGCTGGCTGGAAAGATTGTGTTCTGCTTGAAAAGAACGAGCTGACCGCGGGGTCAACTTGGCACGCGGCTGGCAACGTGCCGAATTTTGCAGCTTCTTGGGCGGTGATGAATATGCAGCGCTATGGTGCAGAGATGTACCGCACATTGGGTGAAGATGTGGACTACCCAATGAACTATCACGTCACAGGCGCGTTGCGCTTGGCGCATTCGAAAGAGCGGATGCAAGAATTTGAAAAAGTGGCGGGTATGGGCCGCTACCAAGGGTTGCAAATGGATATTTGCACACCTGAAGAATTGAAAGAGCATAACCCGTTTATCGAAACACATGATTTGGCGGGCGGCCTTTGGGATCCGTTGGACGGCGACATTGACCCATCACAGCTGACCCAAGCACTGGCCAAAGGCGCGCGTGATGCAGGGGGTCGTATTGAGCGGTTCTGCCCTGTCATCGGCATCGATCGTGATGGGGACGAGTGGATCGTGAAAACGGAAAAAGGTGACATTCGCTGTGAATATGTGGCGAACTGTGCGGGCTATTATGCACAGCGCGTGGGTGAGATGTTCAAGTCCTTTGGTGGACGCACTGTGCCGATGGTTGTGATGAGCCACCAGTATTTCTTGACCGAGCCTATTGCAGAGCTTGAGGCGTGGTCGAAAGAGCATGGCCGCAAAGTGCCGATGATCCGCGACGTGGATAGCTCTTATTACTTGCGTCAAGAAAAGACAGGTTTGAACCTTGGCCCCTATGAACGGAATTGCAAGGCGCATTGGGTGACACCCGATGATCCGATGCCGGAAGATTTCTCTTACCAGCTATACCCAGATGATCTGGAGCGGTTGGAATGGTATATTGAGGACGCGATGGGCCGGATGCCTGTATTGGGCACGGCGGGTGTTGAGCGCAATATCAATGGTCCGATCCCATATGCACCAGATGGGTTGCCAATGATCGGCCCAATGCCGGGTGTGAAAAACGCATTCGAGGCGCATAGCTTTACCTTTGGTATCGCACAAGGTGGCGGGGCTGGTAAGGTTCTGTCGGAATGGATTATACATGGTGAGACGGAGCTGGATATGTGGGCCGTCGATCCACGCCGTTACACCGATTATTGTGACCATGATTACAGCCTGTCCAAAGCGCTGGAAACATACGGCCATGAATATGCGATGCATTTCCCGCATCACGAATGGCCTGCTGGTCGTGACAAGAAATTGTCTGCGAACCATCAGGCGCTGTTGGATGCTGGCGGTCAGATGGGTGCCTATAACGGTTGGGAGCGTGCAAACTGGTTTGCAAAAGATGGTGACGATACGTCCGAGGAAACAACGCAGACTTGGGATCGTGAAGGTCCTTGGGCCGTTCGGATCAAGGAAGAGGTTGAGGCATGTCGTGATGCGGCAGGTGTCCTGGATATGCCCGGCTTCTCTCGTTACAAATTGTCTGGTGAGGGTGCGGCAGAGTGGCTGCGGTGTCAGATTACAGGTGCCTTGCCAAAAGCTGGCCGCATGAACCTTGGGTATTTCGCAGACAGCCGTGGGCGTATTGTGACCGAGGTGACGATCATTCGTTGGGGCGAAGATGATTTCTGGTTGATGACAGCCGCCGTAGCACAATGGCATGATTTTGAGTTCTTGCAGAAGTCTTTGCCAGCCGATGGGTCGATTGAGCTGACAGACATTACCAAAGAATGGTCAACGCTGTTGCTGACCGGTCCAAAATCCCGCGAGATTTTGGCGGGTATGACGGATGGTGCTGATCTGGAAACAGGTTGGTTGACGATCCAAGATGCAACGGTTGCGGGCAAGCCTGCGAAACTGTTCCGTATTTCCTTTGCTGGCGAATTGGGCTGGGAAGTGCACACGGGCTTTGACGACAGTGCGCCTGTTTACGAGGCAATCCGTGCAGCAGGTGCAACGCCGTTTGGAATGTACGCGCTGAACTCAATGCGGATTGAAAAAGGCTATCGCACTTGGAAAGGTGATCTGTCGACGGATTACACAATCCTTGAAGGTGGCTTGGATCGCTTCCTGCGCCTGAACAAGGAGCAAGACTTCCGCGGCAAGGCGGCATTGCAATCTGAAATGCAGGCCGGTCGCAAGAAGGGCTTTGTCACTTTGATTGTCGATGCGGGCGCGTTTGACGCACCTTACATGTCGACGATTTGGCATAATGGTGAAGTCGTTGGGGAGACGACCTCGGGTGATTGGGGCTACCGTGTGAATGCATCCATCGCGCTGGGGATGGTGCGGGCTGATCTGGCGGCACCTGGGACAGAGTTGGAGGTTGAAATGTATGGCGCGCGCTACAAGGCGGTTGTGCAAGAAGACCAACCGCTTTGGGATCCAGAGAACGAACGGATCCGTGCCTAGAAAAATGGAGACTGGGGGCGCTGCCCCCAGACCCCCGAGATATTTAGGGAACAAAGAAGAAAGCGCATGGCAATAACGATTTTAGATGGATCGATTGGTCAAGAGCTGGTGAAGCGATTGGGTGCTGCACCGACACCGTTGTGGTCGACCAATGTCATGTTGGAAGACCCAAATTTGGTGGTCGATGTGCATTTGGATTATTTTAAGGTCGGAGCAGAGATCGCGACCTTGAATACCTACCCTGTATTGCGCGATCGGTTGCGCAACAATGGCATCGAAGATCGGTTTGAGGCGCTTCATAAGGCGGCGCAAGATCATGCGATAAAAGCGCGGGATGCGTTTGGCGGGGGGCGGATTGCATCATCCCTAGGGCCGATAGGGGCGAGCTATCGTCCTGATCTGATGCCAACAGTTGAAGCCGCCGCGAAGCTGTATGCAGAGATTATAGCGCTACATGATGATGTTGTGGATTTGCATCTGTTGGAAACGGTGTCTGGCTTGCGCCATGTTGAAGCTATCTTAGAAGGATGTGTGCAGGCAAAGAAACCCGTTTGGATGGGGCTGAGCGTGGATGACACCGAAGGTACGAAACTGCGTTCGGGTGAAGCGCTTGCGGACGTTGCGCCGTTTGTTACGAAATATAAACCCGATGCGGTTTTGGTGAATTGTTCGACGCCAGAAGCGGTAAGCCAAGCGCTGCCGATTGTGAAGGAATTTGGTGTTCCTTTTGGTGCTTATGCCAATGGGTTCACAAAAATTTCTGATGATTTCAAAGTGGTCAATCAAGTGGTTGATAGCTTGGAGGCGCGGACGGATTTGGGGCCAGAAGCTTATGCAGATTTTGCAGCCGAATGGGTGGCATTGGGTGCGACGATTCTTGGCGGCTGCTGTGAAGTTGGCCCAGATCATATTGCAGAATTGAAGCGGAGGTTTGGATGAAACTGCCTGCATCTGCAATTAAAACCATCGAGATGTGGCGGCTGGGATTTGTGGCCACGGTGACAGCCGGTGGCCGCCCCTCGGTCAGTCCGAAAGGCACGTTTGTTGTCTTGGATGAAGAGACGATTGCGTTTGGGGAAATCCGATCGCCCCAGACATTGACGAATTTGCAGACCCAACCAGAATTGGAAGTTAATTTTGTGGATCAATTCACCCGCAAAGGTGTGCGTATTCGGGGGCAGGCGGAACTGTTGCGCCGGGGCTCAGATGCATTTGAGGCGGTCTATCCAAAATGGGTGGAGCTGTGGGGTGATTTGGCTACGCGGATTAATGTGATCGTGAAAATTCCGGTGGCGGAGGCAAAGCCGCTCTCCACGCCACCTTATGATGATGGCGCAACCGAAGAAGAGTTCATCGCGATCTATCGTAAGAAATTTGCGGAGATGTATCCTGACTGACCAAACCCCGATAAATTTCGATATCATTATCGAAGATGGCTATGTGACGACCGAGTTTGCAGGCATCGTTGATGTGTTGCGGTTGGCCAATCGCATTGCGGGGTCCGATGTGTTTGCCTTCCGCTTTTGCTCCGTAGCAGGGGGCGAGGTGACGTCGAGCGCGGGTGCGCGGATTGACACTGCAAAAATGCCGGACCGTCCCAGAGCGGAATTTGTCGTTTTTGCAGGCAATTCAAACCTGAACTATAGCTCCAAAGACATTTCGCGCGCCATTCGGGTTTATCAGGTGGCACGGGCAAAAATCCTGCTGCTTTCGGAAGTGGCCGCGATGTATATAACCGAGAATGCAGATCGGGCTGCTAACCTGACCACGCATTGGGAAAACCGCACGCTTCTGGAAGAAAAGCGCGGGATTTTTGATGTCGGATCAAACCTTGCAGCCGACAATGATCAGATCGTGACCTGTGCTGGGTTGCTTGCGACATATGATGTGATGCTTTCGCTGATCTCACCCCATATGTCCAAAGCCAAGCTTTTGACCATTGCGTCGATCCTTCTGCTGGAACGTGTGCGCACGTTTGACACGCGCCAACCGGTGACAAATCAGGTGGATGAAGATGCCACCGATCCCATGGTGTCCCGCGCTATTCGGTTGATGCAAGCCAATCTAGAGGAACCGATTTCGACCAAAGATTTGGCTGAGGAATTGAACACGACGACACGGTCACTGGAGCGGAAGTTTAAATCCGAGTTGAAGAAATCGCCCGGCTCGTTCTATCGCGAGTTACGCCTGATCCGTGCCCATAACCTGATCAAGAATACCAATATGAGCTTGGCCGAAATCGCGGCCGCTTGTGGGTTTGGAACCGGCTTTGCGCGGGCATTCAAGGATTACTACGGCAAGACGCCGTCGCATGTAAAAAATGAATCAATTCTATAGGGGTTTGTGATGGTTGATCTTCCTCAAAAAGCGCGGGTGGTCATTATTGGCGGGGGCGTTATCGGATGCTCGGTTGCCTATCATTTGGTCAAAAAAGGCTGGACAGATGTTGTGTTGTTGGAGCGCAAGCAGCTGACTTCTGGTACCACATGGCATGCCGCTGGTCTGATTGCGCAATTACGGGCAACCGCAAATATGACAAAGCTCGCGAAATATAGCCAAGAGCTTTATGGAAATTTGGAAGCAGAGACAGGCGTTGCAACAGGCTTTAAACGTGTGGGGTCGATCACGGTTGCCTTGACCGAGGAGCGCAAGGAAGAGATCTATCGCCAAGCCGCGATGGCGCGTGCTTTTGGGGTGGAGGTTGAGGAAATCTCGCCCGAGGAGGTCAAGCAACGCTATGCGCATCTAAATATTGATGATGTGACAGCGGGCGTTTGGTTGCCCTTGGATGGACAGGGCGATCCGGCGAATATCGCGCTGGCCTTGGCGAAGGGTGCGCGAAATGGCGGCGCGCTGGTCAAAGAGAATGTCAAAGTGACAGGCATGACGCGCGAGGGGCAGCGGATTACCGGGGTAAACTGGCAAGCGCGTGGCGAGGAAGGGCACATCGCGTGCGACATGATCGTGAACTGCGCGGGCATGTGGGGGCACGAGGTGGGCCGTATGGCGGGCGTGAATGTGCCGCTGCATGCGTGCGAGCATTTCTATATCGTGACTGAGGCGATCGACGGGTTGACGCAGATGCCAGTGCTGCGCGTACCGGATGAATGTGCCTACTATAAAGAAGACGCGGGCAAAATGCTGCTGGGTGCGTTTGAGCCGAATGCGAAACCTTGGGGGATGAAGGGCATTCCTGACGACTTTGAGTTTGATCAGCTGCCCGAAGATTTCGATCATTTTGAGCCAATTTTGGAACAAGCGATCAACCGTTTGCCGATGTTGGAATCCGCAGGCATTCATACTTTTTTCAATGGCCCAGAAAGCTTCACGCCGGATGACGCGTACCACCTTGGGCTGGCACCGGGCATGGATAATGTCTGGGTTGCGGCTGGCTTTAACTCGATCGGTATCCAATCGGCGGGTGGTGCGGGCATGGCGCTGGCAGAGTGGATGGACACGGGCGAGAAACCGTTTGATTTGGGTGATGTGGATGTCAACCGCATGCAGCCCTTTCAGGGGAACAAGCACTATCTTTATGAGCGCTCGAAAGAGACGTTGGGTCTGCTCTATGCGGATCACTTCCCTTACCTCCAAAAAGCAACCGCGCGCGGGGTACGTCGCACGCCGTTCCATCATCACCTGTTGCAACAAGGTGCTGTGATGGGCGAGTTGGCGGGTTGGGAGCGTGCGAATTGGTTTGCGAATGAAGGGCAAAAACCCGAATACGAATATTCGTGGAGGCGCCAGAATTGGTTTGAAAATTCAGCCGCCGAGCATCGCGCGGTGCGCGAGAATGTGGGCATGTACGACATGTCCTCCTTCGGTAAGATCCGCGTCGAAGGTCCTGATGCTTGTGCGTTTATGAACTATGTTGGTGGCGGGCAATATGATGTGCCTGCGGGCAAGATCGTCTATACGCAACTCCTCAACAATAACGGGGGGATCGAGGCCGATGTGACGGTCACGCGTTTGACTGAAACATCGTATTTGGTGGTCACACCTGCCGCAACACGTTTGGCTGATCAGACATGGATGGAGCGGAACAAAGGTGAATTCAATGTGGTCATCACAGATGTGACCGCGTGCGAGGGTGTTTTGGCCGTTATGGGCCCTAAGTCCCGCGAATTGTTACAAAAAGTCTCTCCAAATGATTTCTCAAACGCGGTCAATCCGTTTGGCACAGCACAAGAGATCGAGATTGGCATGGGGCTCGCCCGCGTGCACCGCGTGACCTATGTGGGTGAGCTTGGGTGGGAGGTTTATGTGTCTTCCGATCAAGCGGGCCATGTGTTTGAAACACTGCATGAGGCGGGTCAGGATATCGGTCTGAAACTCTGCGGAATGCATATGATGGACAGCGCCCGGATTGAAAAAGGCTTCCGCCATTTTGGGCATGATATTACCTGCGAGGATCATGTGTTAGAGGCGGGTCTTGGCTTTGCTGTCAAAACCGACAAGCCCGATTTTATCGGGCGGGGTGCGGTGTTGAAGAAGAAAGAAACTGGATTGGAAAACCGCTTGGTTCAGTTCCTGTTGGAAGATTCAGAGCCGCTGTTATATCACAACGAACCTGTCATTCGGGATGGTCAGATTGTTGGGTATTTGTCATCAGGCAACTATGGTCACACATTGGGTGCCGGTGTTGGGCTTGGCTATGTGCCATGCGCAGGCGAAACGGCAGAGCAAGTGCTGGCATCCAGCTACGAGATTGATGTGGCAGGGACGCGGGTGAAAGCAAAGGCGAGCTTGCGGCCGATGTATGATCCGAAATCGGAGCGGGTGAAGGTTTAGTTTCCATTTTCATGGATAAAACCCTCCGACTTCCAGTCGGATTTGCTTTAGCGCGAAAGAATCGCTTATAAGTTTATCCTCCCGAAAAATGAGCCGCCCATGGGGTAAGGCTCATTTTTCGGGAGGATAAACTT
>JBCCGP010000075.1:0-14061 GCA_039029215.1 Pseudomonadota bacterium | reverse complement strand
TAAGCGCATAAATTTGACAGCGTTGTGCATAGGTCAATTGTTTGAATGTCATAAGACAGGCCTCCTTCTTTGGTAAAAAAGAGGCTAGTTCATCCAATTGACCGCTTCAAAAAACGGTGCAGTTCAAATGTGAAAGGGCAGGTAGGGTGCGCATTTATGGCGCACCTGAACCCAAACTTGCCAGCAGACCGCCCAGACATTAGGACAGACCCATAAGGCAAAAGAGGGCATCGATGGCCAATCACGCAGATAGCGGTATGGAAGAGCATGAAGATGCCTATCTGCTGGATGCAGACACCATCACCTCGATCCTTGATGCGGTTGAAGAGGGCAATCGCGGCAAGCTGCTGCGCCGTTTGGATAAGATGCATGCGGCAGATATTGCCGATCTGCTTGAACAAATCCCCGACAAGAAACGCACAGCGCTTGTCACGCTTTGGGGTAAGAAATTTGATGGCGAAGTGCTCGCCGAGATGGATGAAAACCTCTCCTCTGACCTGATCGAAGAATTGCCTGACGAGATTGTTGCGGGCGCGCTGAAAGATCTTGAAACCGACGATGTTGTCGATCTGATCGAAGACCTCGACGAAGATCAGAAAGAGACAATCCTTGATGCGTTGGCAGATAGCGACGAGGCCGCGATCCGGCAAGCCTTGGACTATCCCGAAGGGTCTGCCGGACGGTTGATGCAGCGCGAAATTGTGATGGCGCCCACCCATTGGACCATCGGTCAGGCGATTGACATGTTGCGCGCGGATACCGATTTGCCCGAAAGCTTTTATGACATTCTGGTGGTCAATCCCAAAAGCCAACCGATTGGCAAAGTGCCCTTGCATAATCTGTTGTCCGAACCGCGAGAGACGCCGCTGAGGGATGTGATGGATGATGCGTTTCGGACCATCCCGGTGATGCAAACCGAAGAAGACGTCGCCTATGCGTTTAATCAATACAATATGATTTCCGCGCCTGTCGTGGACGAACATGATCGGCTGGTGGGGGTGATTACCATTGATGACGCGATGGAAGTGCTTGAAGAGCAGGCCGATGAAGATATCAAACGCCTGTCCGGTCTGGGCGATGAAAGCCTGACCGATAAAATTCTGGAAATCACCAAACGGCGGTTTCCATGGTTGGGGATCAACTTGATCACTTCGATCTTAGCCTCAATTGTCATTGCGCAATTTGCCGGCACGATCGAGGCGATTGTGGCTTTGGCCGTCCTGATGCCAATCGTTGCCTCGATGGGGGGGAATGCGGGGACACAAACGCTGACGGTTGCGGTGCGCGCCTTGGCAACCAAGGATTTGACGCCTGCCAATGCATGGCGAGTGATTATCCGTGAAGGGTTGGTGGGGATTTTAAATGGTCTGATCTTTGCGGTGATTATCGGGGCGGTCGGCTATATCTGGTTTGGGGATGTGATGCTGGGTGTGGTGCTGGGCATTGCGATGATTGTGAACCTGTTTGTGGCCGGGCTGGCAGGGATTTTCGTGCCGCTGGTGCTGGATCGGTTCGGATATGACCCCGCGCTGGGATCAAGCGCCTTTGTGACGACGGTAACGGATGTGGTGGGTTTTTTCGCGTTTTTGGGATTGGCGGCGGCGGTGTTGCTTTAAGATTTTCTAATCGGTCGTTTGGGGCAAGAGGTCTAAACCTACAAAGATAAATTGAGCTGCTCACCGGGCAGTTAGGGGTGACGCAACACCATCTCTTGGGCGGAATTGTTGAAGAGGGTTGCAACCCTCGCAAAGGACATTACCTATGTGATAAGGTGAGCTTTGTGGTGGAGTGGAAAACATTTGAGGAATATGGGTAAATTCACGGTCTTTGGGGGCATTTTTTTGGGATGTTTGATTTTCGCGATTGGCATCATGAATAAGGAAGTTGAAGCAATGGAAGTGATAAGCGGAAAGACCTTGGGAAAGGGCATAGTATGCTATAGGGTGACCTTGGATAGCGGTGAAGATATTTCAATTGTTGGCCATGTGGAAGACCTGAAAGCAGAAGGTTTGACCGTTCAGCTTAAGGGGGATTGGCAAGAGTATTCTCGGTGCCAGCAAGGTCGTACCTTTTATGTTGAATCACACCAAATCCAGTAAAAAAGGCGCATTTTTTTTGACAACTTGAAAGCGAATTCTTAGATACCAAATTAATATTTGGAGCGAATTCAATGACAACACCAACAGATCCATTTTATGGCCAGCAATGGCATTTTAATCTTATCGGCGATATCGAAACAGTATGGGATGAATATTCCGGCAATGGCGTCAGTATTGGGGTTTATGACGACGGGATTGATGTCGCGCATGAGGACCTGGTTGCGAATTATGACTCTTCTTTAGAAGTTAAAGATGGAAGTGGGAGTACGGTTGCCCCGACACCTGAAACCTCAACAGACGGGCATGGCACCTCGGTTGCTGGATTGATTGCGGCAGCAAATAATGGAACGGGCGTTGTTGGTGTTGCACATGGTGCATCGCTTACAGGGGTGAATATTTTTGGCGAAAACACGTATGGTTTTGTAAACGCTGACACGGCCGAAGGCTTTCAAGAGTTTTTGAACGTTATTAGCCAAGCGACAAATTTTGATATTATGAATAACAGCTGGGGGTCTACTCCCCTGTTCAACGCTGGAAGTAATCTGGCCGATCCAAGCAGCGGCGATTACGCGCTGTCGCAAGAATATGGGCTGCTGTCCCAAAATGGTCGGGATGGTTTGGGAACCGTCATTTTGCAAGCCGCAGGGAACGATAACCTCAACGCAAATGGTGATAGAACCAATGCCAGCCGTTTTACGATTACAGTTGCCGCGACTGATATAAACGGGGATGCAGCCGATTTTTCTAATTTCGGCCAAAGCGTTCTTGTGGCCGCACCTGCAGGTTCTGTCACGACAGATCTTACTGGAAGCGGCGGTTATAACAGTGCTGTTGGCGGTGACGTCGGTGAAATTGGTGACAATGACTATACCCAAACTTTTGGCGGAACGTCTGCGGCGACACCGATAACATCTGGTGTTGTTGCCTTGATGCTGGAAGCAAATGGTGATCTGGGCTGGCGGGATATTCAAAACCTGCTTGCGAGTTCGGCCACATTGACAGGCAGTGGATTTAACAGCGCCGCGCTGACAGAGGAAGACGGTACATGGTTTGAAAATGGGGCTGGCAACTGGAACGGCGGCGGTATGCATTTCCATGTCAACTACGGCTATGGTATGATCGACGTGCTTGCAGCGGTTCGAATGGCAGAGGCTTGGTCGTATTTTGATGCACCAGCGACATCTGCAAACGAGGTGCATGTCACGTCCAGCCAATATTCGCCTGCTAGTGCTGTGCCAATCCCCGATGATAATGATACCGGTATTTCATTCAATCTAACGGTCAGCCAAAACATCGATATTGAACATATTGGACTTGTTCTGGATTTAAATCACACATGGATAGGTGATTTACAGATTACATTGACCTCTCCATCGGGGACCACGATTGTTGTGAACGAAAGCAATATCAGCGTTAATACTGCGATCAACGGCAATTGGTATTTTGGGATTGATTCCCTGTTGGGCGAGAACGCTTTTGGGACTTGGACTGTAAATATCTCCGATCAAATAGCTGACTTTGCTGGTAGTGTTCAAGGAGGATACCTAGATATCTACGGAAGCACGACAGATTCAAATGACGTGTACACATACACAAATGAAATTTCCGCTATGCTGGGTTTTGATCCGTCACGCGTGAACCTATCAGACACAAATGGTGGCAATGATTGGTTGAACATGGCCGCGATCACCTCTGCGCTTGATGTGAATCTGGCGACAAATGGCAGCGGTCGCGCGCTCCTTGGTGGCCAAACAATTCTTCAAATCGCGTCTGGGTCCGTTATTGAAAACATTCATGCCGGTGATGGAAATGATAGTCTTGTTGGAAACAGTGCTGCGAATGAACTTGTCGGTGCGCGCGGGGATGACACATTGTTTGGCGGTACTGGCGAAGACACGTTGATAGGGGGCGTCGGTGACGACCGCTTGCTGGGCAATGAGAATGACGATCGCATGTTTGGAAATGAAGGACGCGACTATCTAAACGGCGGTGGTGGCTCTGATAAGATCTATGGTGGTTACGGCGCTGACGAGATTGTCGGCGGTAATGGTAATGATACGTTATACGGCAATAGTGGCAGCGATCTCATCAAAGGTTCCAAGGGAGATGACACGATATATGGCGGAAATGGCCGTGACACTTTGGAAGGCGGATCGAATAATGATCTTCTTGAAGGCCAAGCTGGTAAAGATGTCCTCTCTGGGGGTGACGGTAATGACACCCTAAAGGGTGGGAATGGGCATGACAAACTATCTGGTGATGACGGAAATGACACGCTTTATGGTGGGTCTGGCAATGATACACTCTTGGGCAACACCGGAGACGACTTCATAAGCGCAGATTCTGGAAATGACACTATTTTTGGCGGTGGTGGCAACGATATTATTGATGGCGGTACTGGCAATGACAGGATGGATGGTGGGTCTGGTGCGGATACATTCCAGTTCAGTACACCTAGCTTTGGCCAAGACACTATCCGGGATTTCAATGACGGCGTTGATATGCTTGATTTCTCATCTCTTGGACTGGGATTGAGCGACTTCAACGTCATCACTGTCGGAAGCGACGTCTTGTTGGAGCTGATATCAGATACGAGCCAAACAGTGCTTCTCGAAAACATCTCTGCCGGCGATATTGATCAGTTCGACTTTGTGTGATGGCATGAAATTTGCTGCGCGGATTTAAGTTATACCTTCTTTTTTGATATGCTTAAGTCCGCTCAGCGACTTTAAATCTTACCATTTAAACTGTTGCGCTGGGCGTGAACACACTCATGATTTTGCATGCGATAGAACTAAGGTTAGACTTTGTCGCCTTTCCAGTACTTTGATTTGAAATGTGGTACCAAAGCTAAAGTAGCTTAAACGCTGGGGAAACTTACCCATCGATATCTATGACTACTTCTCAAATTTCGGCATCAACGCGATCAGGGATTTTGTGTAGCTGTGCTGGGGTGACTTGAACAGGTTTTCGGTTTTTGCCACCTCGACAATTTCGCCATAGCGCATCACGGCAATGCGATCGCACATTTGCCGAATAACGGGCAGGTCGTGGCTAATAAACAGCATTGTTAGGTTCAACTCGGCTTGCAAATCTTTCAACAAGTTCAGGATTTGTGCCTGAATGGAAACATCCAATGCGCTGGTTGGTTCGTCGCAGATCAACAGACGGGGGCGTGTGGCAAGTGCACGCGCAATCGAGATACGCTGTCGCTGACCGCCCGAGAATTCATGGGGATATTTGCGGGCCGCCTCCGCACCTAAACCCACAAGGTCCAGAAGCTCCATCGCGATTGCCTCGCGCTCGCGCGCGGTGTGGTTCATGCCACCTGCATAAATCGGCTCTGCTACGATTTTCCCGACCTTCATGCGACCGTTTAAGGAAGAGTAGGGGTCCTGGAACACCATCTGGATATCACTGCGCAATGCACGTTCTTGCTTGCGTGAGTTCTGTGCATAAAGGTCATGGCCGGCGTAATTCACCTGTCCAGCGGTTGGGCGATGGATGCCTGTGATCAGTCGCGCTATTGTTGATTTGCCCGAACCGCTTTCGCCGACAAGCCCGAAAGTTTCGCCCGGGCGCACCGCAAAACTGACATCCTTGACTGCATCGACAAAATCGCTTGCGCGGCGGAACAAGCCGTTACTGACCGCGAAGCGTTTGGACAGGTCTTTGACCTCCAACAGCGCCGCGCCATCACTGTCATATTTCGTGCCTTGGCTGAGCCAATGGTTGGATAGATCGAAGTTTTGCAATGCTGCCCCATCGCTTTCAGCGGTCGCCACTTTGGGGAAGCGTTTGATTTTTTTGTTCGAGGGTGGGATCGCGGCGATCAGCGATTTCGTGTATTCTTTTTGCGGTTTCTTAAGCACCTGATTGGCCGGACCCTCCTCGATCAAAAGCCCGCGATGCATGACCGCCACACGGTCCGCGGTTTCCGCAATCACGCCCATATCATGGGTCACTAAGATGACGCCGACTTGGCGGTCTTTGCACAGCTTTTTAATCAGCTCCAAAATCTGCGCTTGGATCGAGACATCAAGTGCCGTGGTTGGCTCGTCCGCGATGATCAACTCAGGCTCTGCACAAAGGGCAAGCGCAATGACGACCCGCTGCCGCATCCCACCAGAGAATTGATGCGGGTATTGTTTAATCCGCTGATCGGGGTTCTCTATGCCAACCTGATCTAACAGATCAACGGCACGTTTTTGCGCCTCTGCCTCGGTCACATCCAGATGTTCGCGGATGGTCTCGACCAGTTGATATTCAATCGTCTCGATCGGGTTGAGTGAGGTCAGCGGGTCTTGGAAGATCATCGAAATCCGCTTGCCGCGAATTTTGCGCATCTCTGATTTTGATAGGGTATCGATGCGCTGATCCAGCAAATGCACCTCACCTGCCGCCAGATGCCCGGGCGCTTGTAAAAGGCCCATTACCGCATTGCCGATTGTTGATTTGCCCGCACCACTTTCGCCAACGATCCCCAAAATCTCACCCGCATTTAGGGTGAGCGACACATCATCAACAGCTGTGAAAATCCCATGCCGATCTGGAAACTCAACGCGCATATTTTTGATATTCAACAGCGCCATCTAGTCGTCCAGTTTTGGATTAAGCGCATCGCGCAACCAATCGCCCAGCAGATTCACAGACAAGGCCAAAGCCAGCAGCGTGGCCGAGGGGAACAGCAAAATCCACCATTCGCCAGAGAATATGAAATCTTGTCCAATGCGGATCAACGTCCCCAGCGAAGGCTCCGTCGGTGGCGCACCGACGCCAAGGAATGACAATGTCGCCTCCGCGATGATCGCCAGTGCAAGCGAAATTGTTGCGATCACCATGACAGGCGATAGAACGTTCGGCAGGATATGGCGAAAGATGATGGCAAATGGCGAGCGGCCAATAAGGATTGCAGCCTCGACATATTCCTTTTGCTTCTCCACCAGTGCGGCACCGCGCACAACGCGCGCAAACTGCACCCAATCGGACAGCCCAATCGAAATGATCAAAACCCAAATCGCCATCTGATCGCGCAGATGCACGGGCGTGATGCCCTTGGCGATGCCAAAGATCAGCATGGCCACCAAAATGGCGGGGAAGGTCAATTGCACATCAGCTATCCGCATGATCACAGCATCCACGCGACCACCCGCATAGGCCGCAATCAAGCCCAGCAAGATGCCCAGCACCAACGCAAAGGCGACAGCCGCGAACCCCACAAAAAGCGAGATGCGCAGACCATAAAGAATGGTCGAAAACACATCGCGCCCTTGATCATCCGTGCCCAGCCAGAACGTCTCGCCCGTAAAGGCATTTGCATCCATCGGCGGGGTAAACCCGTTCATTAGGTTCAGCGTTGCAGGATCGAAGGGATCATAGGGTGCAATCAAGGGCGCAAGCACCGCGGACAGGATCAACACAAGCGCCACAAAAGCGGAGATCATCGCCACTGGCGAATTTCGGAAGGACCAGAACAGATCAGAATCCAAGATGCGGTTCAGCGTGCTCATCACCCCGCCTCCGCCTGTTTGTCGCGCAGGCGTGGGTCGATCACCAGATAGAGGATATCAACGATGAAGTTGATCCCAACAAACATGACCGAGATACACATCAAATACGCCGCCATCACAGGGATATCGACGAAGTTAATGCTGTCGATGAAGAGCAGGCCAACACCCGGCCATTGAAAAACCGTCTCTGTAATAATTGCGAATGCGATGATAGAACCCAGTTGTAGGCCCGCAATTGTAATCACCGGGATCAGCGTGTTTTTCACCGCATGGCGAAAATTAATCGCCCGTTCGCGCAAACCACGCGCGCGGGCAAAACGGATGTAATCCGTGCGCAGAACCTCTGACATCTCCGATCGCACCAGCCGCATGATCAGGGTCATCTGGTACAGCCCCAATGTGATCGAGGGTAGGATCAATGCCTTTAACCCCGACGCGGTCAACAGCCCCGTTGACCACCAGCCGATTTGAACCGTCTCGCCGCGCCCAAAGCTGGGCAACCAGCCCAGTTCAACGGCAAAGACATAGATCAGTAAAATACCAATCAAGAAGGTGGGAAGAGAGACCCCGATCAGGGATGTTGTCAGGATCAGGTTCGTCAAAAATCCGCGCCGTTTAATCGCAGTGTAAATGCCAAACAAAACGCCAAAGACCATCGCGAAGATAGCGGAAATCGCGGCCAGCTCCAAAGTTGCGGGCAAACGCTCGATAATGATTTCCATCACGGGGCGGCCCTGACGGAAGCTGACCCCAAGGTCCCCTTGCACGGCCGAGGACAAGAAATTCCAATACTGCACGAAGAAATTATCGTTCAGACCCAGCGCCTCGCGCAGCCGTTCAATATCCGCGTCGGTCCGTTCTTGACCCAGCATATTGTCGACCGGATCGCCGACAAAACGAAACATCGAGAAGGCCACCAATCCCACGACCAGCAGCACCACAACAGATTGCAGCGCACGACGCAGAATATAGGCAAGCATCCCCTACAGATCCTATTCTTGACCTAGCCCTTATTGACCCAACGCAGGATAAAGAAGTTGTCGGGGCGTTGTGTCACCTCGACCCCGCTGCGCACGCCCCAAACCAAGGGCTGAACATAAAGTGGTACATAGGCAACTTCACTTGTATAAATCGCCGTCACCTCATCAATCATTGCCTGACGTGTGGCTGGATCAATCTCTGACTGGATCAGCGGCAACAGCTCGTCAACGCGTGCGTTTGAAAAACCACCGTAATTCCAGCTGCCCAGTTTCTTATCCGGGTTCGGTGTTGTTACTAGGAAGCGGATTGGGTGTTCTGCATCCAACGTGCCCGGCGACCAGCCCAACAGATACATGTCATAGTTATCCGCGCGCAGCTCGTTCCAGTAGCCCGCAACGGGCATCGCTTCCAGCTCTGCGGTGATGCCGACTTGGGCCAGCATGCTGACCGCGGCCTGACACACTGCTTCATCATTTAGGTAGCGGTCATTGGGGCATTTCAAACCGAAAGAGAACCCATCGGCATAGCCTGCATCGGCAAGCAGGGCTTTGGCTTTGTCCACATCATATGCGGGGCGTGCGCTATTGGCGGCGGAATATCCGCTCATCGCGGGGCTGACCAATTGGCTGGCCGCTTCGGCATTGCCGCGCATAATCGTTGCCAAGATTGCGTCGACATTAATCGCATGAGCCACCGCTTGGCGCACGCGTTGATCTTGAAACGGGTTTTGTTTGCCCGCATCAGCTGAATATTTCAGCGTGTCCGCCTCGTGCCCGAAGGCCAGCATGATCACGCGTGCCTCGATCCCTTGGATCACTTGCGTATCGGCATTATCGGCCAAACGCTTCGCATCCTGAATGGGCACAGGGTTGATCATATCAACCTCGTTTGACAGCAAGGCCGCGATACGCGTGGCATCGTTTTTGATCGGCACATATTCCGCGCGCGTAATGTTATGCTCAACCTCGCCCCACCATCCGGCAAAGGGTTCGAGAACAGTTTTCAATCCCGGTTGGCGTTCAACCAGTTGAAACGCCCCTGTGCCATTGGTATTGAGCGTCGCGAAAGTCTCCGCATCTTTGGCGGGCACGACAACGTCATTTGCTTCTGCCCAACCTTTATCAAGGATCATGAAATTCGCAATCGAACTTGGGAAAAGCGGATTTGGCGCTTTGGTCATAAAATCAATTGTGTGGCTGTCCACCACTTTGACCTCTGACACCGGCGAAAACCAGCTGGCTGTATCTGCCGCCTCGGACGATGCACGCTGATAGGAAAACAGCACATCTTCTGCATCAAATGTTGCGCCATCATGAAAGGTCACACCCTTGCGCAGATGAAAGCGCCACCCCTCGCCGCCCAGGGGTTCCCAGCGTTCGGCCAATGCACCTTCGACCGACATGTCTTGGCCGCGCCGCACAAGCCCTTCGTAGACATTGTTCAAAAAGCCCAAAACAGGAGCGGAGTTGACGGCATGGGGATCCATTGTTTGCGGATCAGTACCCGATGCCCATCTGAATGTTTCAGCGGAAACGGAAGAAGCGATGAGTGTCGTTGCTAATGCTGTAGTGAGGAATCTGCGCATAAGTATCTCCGGTAGAATAAGAAAAGGCCGGGCAGTAAGTTGCCCGGCCTGTATGTGGATTAGTTCAATTTGAAGTATTTGAACCGTGCGCGATCATCGGGAGAGACGATCGTGTCAACTTTGTTGGCCATACCCCAATTCAACACTTGGTGGTGAATAGGCAGGTAAAGGATTTCGTCCTGAACCGTGGACCAAATCTCGCCAATCGTTGCATCGCGCGCGCTTAGATCGGTTTCTGATGCAAGGCTCACAATCTTCGCGTCCAAATCCGCATTTGAATAGCGTGTGCCGTTCCAAGACCCGCGCTTCTCGCCTTTGGAATGGACAAGGAAGTTGAAGATGTATTCTGAATCGTAGGTCGGAACACCCCAGCCCAGCATGTAGAAATCTGTTTCCAAATTGCCGATCAGTGGGAAATGCTGCGCTTTGGGCAGTGCATCTAGGTTCACCGTGATCCCGATCTGGGCCAGCATGCCAACAGCAGCCTGACAGATCGCTTCGTCATTGATGTAGCGATCATTTGGGCAATTAAGCGTAATGGTAAACCCATCACCGTATCCCGCATCTGCCATCATTGCCTTGGCAGCATCAAGATCGCCAGAGGGAACCTGATCCAGATCTTCTGTCCATCCGTTCACAAAGGGCGGCATGGCCACACCCGCAGGGATGGATTGCCCACGCATCACAACCTGTTGGATCGCATCGCGGTTGATCGCTGTATTCATCGCCATCCGCACGCGTTTATCCGCCAGCGGGTTTGCGCCATCGACATCGTCAGAGGTCAAATCCGCATCACCCACATTCATGCCGAAAAAGATCACGCGGTTTTGGGGTGCTTTGATGACTTTTAGGTTTCCATCTGCATCCACACGCCCAAGGTCTTGCACAGGCACGTCTTGGACAAAATCAACCTCGCCCGACAGAAGTGCGGCAACGCGTGTCGCTGCGTTTTTGATCGGCGTGTAGTTGATTGTGGTGATTTCCAGCGGGAACTCTCCTTTGCCCCAATAGCCATCAAACGCAGTTAAAACAGTTTTGCTGTCTGGCACACGCTCGCCCAACACATAGGGACCAGTCCCATTTGCATTGCGCGAGGCGAATGTCTCTTCACCACCTTCGAAGTCTTGCACCTTTGCCGTGTTGTTCGCCTCGGTCCAGCCTTTGTCCATAATATAGATATCATTCAGGTTTGCAGGCAGGATGGGGTTTGGACCATCGGTGACAATCTCGAATCCATATTTACCTACCGCACGGACCTCAGTGACAGAAGCAAGTAGCTCTTTCATATCTGAATCGGGCGTCATCGCACGTTCAAAGCTGAACACGACATCTTCTGAATCAAATTCCGCGCCATCATGGAAGGTCACACCTTCGCGCAACGTGAATGACCATACATTTGGATCATCAGCCTTGGGCGCCCAGTCGGTCGCAAGGGCGGCCACTTGTTTGCCGGTCATATCCCGCTGGATCAGCGGCTCGTAAATTTGGCTTGCAAGCGCATGTGTCGGACCCTCGTTTTGCGCATGTGGGTCCATCGTCAAACTGTCGCCCGCACGCGCCCAGTTTAGCGTTTCTGCGGTGGCAAAACTGGGGGACGCAAGCAGTGCGGCCAAAATTGGTAGTCTAAAATTTTTCATAGTTTTCTCCCTGATCGGATATCTGTTCGCCGTTTTGAATGGAGGTGGCGAAGCGCGATTCTATAAACGTTAACGGCACCGCGTGAATTTGCAAGTTTCTTAAGGAATTGCATTCCGCTGCCGCATTGCACGAAATATCCGATAGGGTTGCGTCAATTGAAAATCATTTTTGGTACATAATTGGTATAGTAATTTTCTTTTTGGTATATTTTTGGTTATGGGTTACGCTTTTGCTACCAAAAGTGCCGCAGGGGCTTGCCCCGACTCGGAGTGGGTCAACAGGCACGTAACAATGGGGAACAAAATGGAAGAGCAAATTGCTGAACTCACGGCTAAAATAGCCGAGCTCGAGGCAAGCGCAGGTATGACAAATACCATGTTTGCCGAGACATATTACTATTTGACGATTCCGCTGATGGTTCTTATTCACGCAGGCTTTTTGGCCTACGAGATGGGTGCCACACGGATGAAAAACGTTTTGTCTTCGGGTGTGAAAAACCTGTTGGCATTTGCGTTCGTCTTACCAACATTCTGGTTCTTTGGATGGTGGGTCTATTGGGGCTTCCCAACAGGCTTCTCGCTGTCTGCGGGTCCAAACGGCATCTCGGGTGCTGAATATGCCAATGCGATTGCATGGGGTTGGGGGGAAAGTGCCCAATATATGGGGCCAAATGTAGCAGATAACGCATCGGGCGTTTTCTGGGGGGCCTTCGCGCTCTTCTCTGCGACAACCGCTTCGATCATGTCTGGTGCGTTAATCGAACGGATCCAAACCGTTGGCTTTACAATCCTTGCGATTATCCTTGGCTCGTTCTCTTGGGTCTTGGCAGCCGCTTGGGGCTGGCATGCAGATGGCTGGTTGGTTCAAGACTGGGGCGTGCATGACTTTGGTGCAGCGGGGCTTGTCCACGCAGTTGCGGCCTTCTTCGCACTTGGTGTGTTGATCAACCTTGGGCCACGGATTGGCAAGTTCAATGCCGATGGCACAGCAAATGACCTGACAGGGCACAATATGCCATTCACAGTCACAGGCCTGATGTTAATCATCGTGGGCTTCTGGGGTTTCTTAATGGCCTGTCTTATTGTCGGTGGCGAGGCATGGTCTTGGGCCGCAGGGTTTACAACCATCTATGGCACACCATCCACGCTGTCTGCACTTGCCTTTAACATCCTAATGGCAACAGCAGGTGGGATCATTGGTGCATGGGTCATGACGCGTGATCCGTTCTGGATGATGTCTGGCGCATTGGCCGGGATCATCTCTGGTGCATCTGGATTGGATCTGTATTTCCCAGCGCAAGTCTTCGTGATCGCGCTTGGTGCAGGGATCATTCTGAAACCAGCAGCGCAAATGCTTGAAAATATGGGCATTGATGACGCTGTTGGAGCCGTGACCGTTCACGGGACAATTGGGATCTACGGCATGTTGGCTTTGGGCATCTTTGCTTCGGGCTATCCAGCGCTTTCGGGTGAAGGTGTGGCGACAATCAGCTTTGTTGGCCAACTTGTCGGGTCGATTGTGTTCATCTTGATTGGTCTAATCACCGGTTATGGTGCCTCGCTGATCTTGAAGATGCTGGGCATGTTGCGTGTGCCTGAGGCTGCGGAAATCGCAGGTCTCGACACAGCGAAAATCCCAGTTCAAGCCTATCCAGAGGGCATTCCTGCGTCTGCCCCTGCATCTAACTAATCTGAAAGGAGACATCTTATGGGATGGAATTTTGGAGCAGCCGATTGGTCCGTTGTTGAAGGCGCAAGCTTTCCAGGCGCACCTGGCACATGGACAGTCGTGGCTGCGGTTGCATGTGTTGTTGTATTGATCATGGGCAATATGTCCGAGAAAAAGCACCTCAATGCTGTAAAGAAAAAGTAACCCTTTAAAGCAGGGTTTTCTGAAGCCGTCCCTTCGGGGGCGGCTTTTTTTATGGGTATGAGGGGGAATTGGAGGAGTGGTTGGTGTAAGCAATCTGCGCCTTGGACTTGGATACAATCTGAAAATTCGACGGTAAAAATCGGACCGGATAAATGGTTAATACTCACTTCAATAACCTAGGTTATTGAAGCAAAGGTTAACGCAAGAATCCTTTTAAAAACCCATATTTTTCAATGCCCTAGAAACAGGCTTTCAACAAATCCGTCGTATTCTCAACCGTCATCTGAACGGGATTGCCGCCGACACTTGGGTCTTTCAAAGCGCCCTCAACCAACAGATCGATATCCGCGTTTTGAACGCCCAATTCGGTCAAGTT
>JBCCGP010000074.1:0-14218 GCA_039029215.1 Pseudomonadota bacterium | reverse complement strand
TGTCGGCAACAGATCGATTAGTGAGCAGGCATTTGACGCTGTCCCCGTTTTGATCCCGGGACCCGCCATCACCAAGGGCACGCGGGCCGAGTGTTCAAAGAAGTTCATCTTATACCACAACCCCCGCTCGCCCAGCATATCGCCATGATCTGCTGTGACGACGAAGATGGTATTGTCGATCTCGCCAATATCTTCGATGGCTTTGACCATCGCGCCGATCTTGCTGTCAAAATAACTGACATTCGCCAAATAGGCGCGGCGGGCGCGGATGACCTCTTCGCGCGTAAGTGGGACATAAGATGCCTCAATCCCATCCATGACGCGGCGCGAAAACGGATCTTGCTCCTCCGGTTTCAAATCAAATTCCGGCAAGTCGATCTCGTGATCTGAATACAGGTTCCACCATTCCGGTTTGGCCACATACGGGTCATGGGGATGAATGAAACTGGCGACCAAGCAGAACGGCGCTTGCGCACCCGCGCGGTGATCCCGTCCGCGATCAATCAGCCACCTTCGCGCGGCAAACTCCACCTCGTCATCGTAATCGGTTTGGAATGTGGCGACCGCTTCACCGCTTTCCTTGACCGTTTGCATGTTGTGGTACCATTTATCGATCCGCTCATCATTGGCTTCCCAATCTGGTGTCCATGCAAAATCAGATGGGTAGATATCTGTGGTCACGCGATATTCGAACCCATGCATCTGATCAGGCCCGACAAAATGCATCTTGCCGGATAGGCATGTCCGGTAACCAAGCTGTTTCAGGTAATGCGCAAATGTTGGCACGGTGGCTTTGAATTCAGATGCATTGTCATAGGCCGCAATCCGGCTGATCAACTGACCAGACATAAACGCAAAGCGAGATGGCGCGCAAAGCGGTGAATTACAATACGCCGCATCAAAGCGCATGCCGCGCGCAGCCAGTGCGTCTAGATGGGGTGTTTTGGCAACCTTATGACCATATGCGCCCGTAAAATGCGGGGCCAGTTGGTCTGCCATAATGACAACGATATTGGGTTTTTTCATCTCTGCTATTCCTTTGAAGTCTTTGATCGTGTTTGACAGTCAAAGGCAGCCGTGGCGGCGGCTGATAAGACATATGTTTGCGATGCCCATTGGTCATGGCCCATTGTTAGCATAAGCCTCCAACACCAAGCCATGAAAATGATGAACCGCATGTTCGGATTTTCCCGATCCGTCTGGATCATAAACAATCCGCCCTTGGTCAAAGGCGGGCGTATTCATGCCGCGCTGCACACTTTCAACCAGCGCGATATCTTCCACTTGCAAGACCTCATCCAGATAGCGGATGGCATCCAATTCCATCGCATCTGGTTCTGGTGTTTCAAGGAAGAAATCATAGGTCTCCAACGTGCGATCTGGTCCAACGGGGATGATATTTAGAACAATCATCGAGGATCGGCCGGGATAGCGCATCAGGCAGGTGGTCGGCCACAGCCACCACACCGCATGGGTTTTGACCGTCGCGTTGGACACGTCATAAGCGGAATTCGCGTTCTGTCCTGCATCCGCCATATGGCTGGAATAGATGCCATAGGTCGTCACCTTATAGGTATCCATATCCACCAGGTCGCAAAAATCCTTATGCGCGGTTGGGCAGTGGTAGCATTCTAAAAAATTATCAACGACATTTTTCCAATTGGATTTGATGTCATAGGTCAAACGATGCCCGAAGGTCAGCTTGTCCACATCCGGCGCCCAATGCCGGATTTCCGTTTCAAGATTTTCGGATTGCACCGACAAGGACGGGGCATCTGGGTCGAGATTGACGAAGACAAAGCCACAGAATTCTTCGACTTGAACCTGATCAAGACAAATTTCGTCGATGTTGAAATCTTGTAACGTCTCTGTATGCGGCGCACGGGCGAGTTGACCATCCAGCTTATAGACCCATGCATGATAGGGGCACATGATGCGGCTGGTTTGACCTTCGCCAGACAGAAGCTCATGCGCGCGGTGTTTGCAGACGTTGTAAAAGGCGCGCAAAACACCGTCACGATCCCGCACGACAGCGATGGGGTGGCCCGCAATCTTGATTGTCACAAACGACCCAGGCGCGCGCGTTTTTTCAACATGGCAAACCCATTGCCATGTTCGCGAGATGACGCGTTTTAGATCGGCATCATACCAAGATTGATCAGTATAGGCCTGCGCCAATAGCGAGCTGGAGCGCGATGGTTCGGGATCATAGCCCGTTGAAATCGGTAACGATTGGGACATCAGAAATTCCGTTGTTTAACACCAACAGGCTGATCCGATTCTTAAGAAGTTTCTTATCTCAAACAGACAAAAAATTAACATTTTTCGCCAAAGATAAAGTCCGTCAAAACGCCCAAATTTCGTGATGTAATCGAAATTAGTCCAACAATTTTCTGCCCTCTGACAAGGCTTCCAGCTTCGCATATGCGATCTCTGGATCGACGGCGCCAAATCCTGCGAATGTTCCAAAACCACAATCAGAACCCGCGATCACACGATCTGCACCGATGATCCCAATGAACCGCTCAATCCGATCCGCCACCACTTGCGGATGTTCAATGAAATTGGTCGTTGTATCGACAACGCCCGGAACCAGAACTTTATCATCAGGTATCTCGGATTTCCGTGCCTCGAATGTATGCCAATCATGGGCGTGGCGCGGATTAGATGTTTCAAACAAAACATAGCGCGATTTTGTGCGCATAAGCGTTGAAAAGACTTTGTCCATTTCAATATCGCAACAATGCGGGCCTTCATAATTGCCCCAACAAATATGAACACGCACCTGTTCTTGCGGAACCTCGGACAGGGCATAGTTCAACGCCTCTACATGCATATCTGCGATTTTCACGAATTCCTCGTCCGACAAATCACTAAACAGCATGTGCCGCGACAGTGCCAAGTCTGGGCAATCAAGCTGAACGTCCAACCCTGCTTCGGTAATGATTTTATATTCTTCGCGCATCACTTCGGCCAAAGCTTCTAAATATGCCTCGCGCGAAGGGTAAAAGTCATTTTGCAAAAATAGTGAAATCACACCCGGCGACGCGGCATTCATAAAGCCACGTTTCGCACCATGCTTTTTCATCGCTGACTTTAGGTTTGCGATATCCTTGTTCAGATCATCATGGTTTTTCACGGTGATCTCGGACGTACACATGGGCCGCGCATAAGTTGGCGTACCGCCATCATTGGCCAGACGTTCCAGAAAGGTTGGGAACATCTTTAGATCGGCGGGCGCATTGCGCGGGCTGTCACCGGAAAACCCCGTGTATCTATCCTTTACATATGTCGCGTAAGAGATTTTGGATGTCTCCCCATCCGAGACGACATCAACACCCACCTCTACTTGGCGGCGCACCGTTTCATCTACTGCCGCTGTCATCACGGCATCAAAGTCACTTTGATCGAAAGGCTCTTCTTTTTCGCGCGCGAAGATGAAATCGACGACCTCTTGCGTGCGCGGCAAGCTGCCAACATGTGTGGTTTGAATTTTTGACATTTCCCTCTCCCTTTACCCTGTGGAGGATTTTGAATCTGCGAACCAATTTTGGTTCAAGCGCCAGATCGCCCAAGCCAAAGCAATCGCGGCCAACCCACCAATGACATAGGCCAGCGGCTCGTCCGCGAAGCTTTCGAATAATTGTGTATAGGCGTGGATCGCGGCAAAGGTCATCGATGCGTTGAACAAGCCACGCATGCCTTTCTTGGCCGCAAAAAATATCAGGCAGACAAGAACAACTGCCCAAATGATCGAATACCAGTGCTCAGATATAAAAAGCGCATTTTCGCGAAACGCATCCCTTGCGGCAGACCACGCTTCGTAACTGTCATAAAGGTCCCGGTCGCGCGAATATTTCGGACCCCAAGTTGTTTCCCCAACCCAATCACCCCAAAGCGAGCCTACGAGGGCGCAAAGATTAGCAACAATAAAAGCAAGCTGTGACAGGATCCGCCCATGACGTTTGTCGCGTTCCACGCGCCTGCGAAGCACTACCCACAAAACACCGATCAACGCGATCATGGACAAGATCGACAAGGTAGATTCAGGCGACCAGAAGGCGTAGATTGCGCCGAAATACCCCGTTCCTGTATCCAAGATTTGGGCAAACGGGATAATCGCCAACGCGGTGACAAACCGGACATCCAACAGCCATCCAGCACCCGCAACCAGAACCGTAGCATAGGCCATGAACACAGGTTTCCAAAAACGGTCGGCGTCAACAAAGTCCAACCAAAATGCGATGCCAACAAGATGGGCCGCCAATCCCATTAACAGGATCGCGCCCAACACAAAGGCAGAGGTCAGCGCCCCCGTTTGCCAGCGCCAGAAGCAAAGCAGCGAAATCGCAGCCCCGCCGATTGTCAAAACAGGGCCAGCGAATGCTTCATGTTTATCCAGCAGCTCAAACGTTGCACCGCCGATCAACAGCCCAGCGCCAATCAAAGAAATTGCATTGCCGAGAAATTTCAAATTCTCTGTCCCACGCGACAAAGAAAACAAACCAATCGCAAGCAGTACAAAACCTGTCACCGCCACAGGCAGCGGGTCCGCCAGCCAGAAAATCAATCCCCCAATCACGGCTGTGATGCCAAAACACAGCACAACATCCACCGCCATCTGAACCATGGTTGCGCGCCCGCGATCCACAATCTCGGCTGCAACCTGCGCGGTGATTATACCGTCATCTACAAGGGCTTTGGTATTAACAACCGTGGTACCCATATCAGGAATGGCCGCCCGTGAACCCTTGGGTCAAGCCAGCGGGTTCATCATTCCCCCGAATGCGATAAAGTGCCGCCTCACCCGTCATTGCGGGCGTTAATCTGCGTTCTACACCTGCGGGGACCAACACCGTGTCGCCATTTGCAATAGTGGTGCTTTCTGACTCGACGCTTAGCCGCCAATGACCGGTCATGCCCATCAGCACCTCCGCATGATCAACGGTGTAGGGCGCATCAGTGACCGAGTTGCGGGACAAAAATTCCACATCAAAGCCGGGCTTGTCTTGAAGCATCGCACCATCGCCAATCACATGGGCCGGATCATGTGCCGACATCGCCATCATATCCCAATAGCGGGCGACATAATTTGGCACCACGTCAGCAGGTGTGGGTTCCGGAAATTTCTTCAACTCCGCATCTGTAAGAACTGGCATCGGCCCGACACCATCCATTAGCTTTTCACCCTTTTTGGCGTCGATCAGCTTCCCAGTTTCGGCCAAAACCAAGCCATGATCTGCTGCATCTTCGATCACTTGCGGCGCCCACACAACACCGCCACCTGCATCGTCCCCGCCAAGGATCGCCATGATCATTCCATAATCCGTGCCGATATTTTCAAAGCCACGGAAAATGCCCGTGGGAATATTGAAAATATCCCCTTCTTCCAGCGTCACCTCGCCCGCCGTTCCCCAGCGCCCCCAAAAGAAGCGCCAGCGCCCTTTGGCAACAAAAAACACCTCTGCCGTGCGATGCGAGTGGAGCGAATTGCGACAGCGCGGCGGTTGGCCAGCCGCACCGATGTTAAAACCAATCTTCTCGGCAATATGCACATGTTGATCTTTGCTTTCGGACACACCGCCGCCGATGATTGTAAAATTCTCTTTCTGATCAGACCCCGGCGTATGCGCGTCAATGAACGCCGTTTTACATGGGATCAGATCGCCATAGCGGACGATATTCCTTTGAAACTCTTGGGCATTCATGGTGCAGCCTCTTGTAATAAAATCTGTTTCCAAACCGCTGTCTCATCAAACAGCGTGTATTCGCGGCGTAGCCCCCAGGGGCCGAATTCCGCATGGGTCATGCCCAGCACATAGACATCGGCACCCGTGGGTGCGCCAAACAGTCCTTCGCCGCTATGCTTGCCAGCAAGACCCCAACGGATCGCAGCACGCGGGCTTAACATCGGATCTTCGCGCCCAATTTGATGCTCGATTGTAAACGTGGCATCTGGGAAGCTTGCAAGGAAATGTTCCCAAAAATCTTCCGCCCCACCAAAACTATGCGCGGTGATGCCGCCTGCATATTCCAAGTGACAGGCACGATCATAGCTCTCTTTGATAATCCCACGTTCGCCTGCAGCAATCTGCGTTAAGATATTGCCAAGACGCATGCCCCAGTCATTGTCATTTCCGCGCCCCTGATATGGCCCAGCCTGATCAATCATAGGGGTAAAGGGGCGCACCGCTTTGTTCGGCCCGCCTTCACGTGCAATCTGTTCTTGGGTGAATTCCTTGGGATCAAGGCCAAGCTGACGCACGATATGGCCCTGATCGCGGACCAACCACTCGTCGTTGATTTGATCATTGATCGCATGGCAGTCCGCGATCACGCGGTATTCCAATTTTTTCCCCGTCGCCTTGCCGTAGACGCCATCCTTGGCATGGGTCGCGGTGGATAGGATACGATGAGAGGACAGCAAGCCCGCCTCCGGCGTGCCAGACCAAATCACATCTTCGCCCAGCAATTCGCGATCTGGAAACTCTTCCAATGTCGCATGCGTTGCCGCAATCACGGCCTGATTTCCTACGACGACCGAGGCAGGCGAACGCACAATAAGATCAGGCGTGTAATAATGGTTGAGCGTCTCTACTTTCTGCTCTTCCCAGATCTCGTGGGTGATGCCCAAAATATAATCGGGAAAGTCCTTCCAGCGCGGATTGAACCCTTGAAGTGTCATGTGTTATTCCATCCAGTTGGCGCAGGCGCTGTTCCTCGGATGATCAGCGGGCTGTCGATTTCAATGTCTGTGGTACATGGGTGGCCTTGTTCGATTGTGTCGAGCAGCATTTCAACTGTTGCCGCGACCATGCGATTGGCGGGTTGGCGTATCGTTGTCAGGTCATAGGCAGGCCAAGCGGCGGGCGGGACATCATCATAGCCCACGACCATAACATCCTTGGGCACCTGCAACCCCAATTCGCCGCGCAAGACATCCAAAACGAAAAACGCCATGTGATCATTCGCGACAAAGACAGCATCTGGTCGATCTGGCCGATCAAACATTGCACGCGCTGCCTCTTTCGTTTCATCGCGACGAAAGTTACCGACCAAGCGGGCATCTATTTCGCGTCCATGTTTTGCAAGCTGGCGCACGAAACCCGCCTCGCGATCGCGCTGGGTCGAGGCACCTTCCCAACCCGCGATATACCCGATGCGCTTGGGGTTATGAGCAACCAAGAAATTGGCAACCTTTATACCGCCCGCAAAATTGGTGGAGGTGACGGAACCGACATTCGCCTGATTTTGTTTTCTGTTAAACATCACCACTGGCACATTCGCATCGGAACATTTCTGCGCCAGATCAGAGGAAAGTGCGACAGACGCAACAATGATGCCGTCCACTTGATAGTCGAGGATTTCCTGCATGACTTGATCAATATTATCAGCGGTGTTCCCGGCCATAAAAATTAGAACATGATAGCCGCGTTCTTGCAGCACCTTGGACAGTTTTTCCAAAGCTTCCGGGTAGAAATAGTTATCCAAATAAGCGACCACCAATCCAATAATCCGGCTGCGCCCTGTTTTAATCGATCGCGCTAATATGTTCGGGCTATAGCCAAGCTCCTCTGCAGCTTTTCGCACCTTCGCCTCGGTTGCCGATGATGCGGATGCGCCTTTCGTGAAAACACGACTAACAGCCGACTGGCTGACGCCCGCGCGTTCGGCAACTTGCAGGGATGTAACCCGGGTCGACATTTATTCCGCCGCTTCCCCATAGGGCACATTTTTGCCGCCATACCGACGCACGCGGATATTGCACTGCTCGGCATGTCCGACAAACCCTTCCAACATGCACAGACGCGATCCATATTCACCCACCAAGGTCGCAGCCTCGTCGGTCAGAACTTTCTGATAGGAATGTGTTTTCAGGAATTTACCAACCCAAAGGCCGCCCGTATATCGACCCGCTTTCTTGGTTGGCAGTGTATGGTTTGTCCCGATAACTTTGTCCCCATTTGCCACATTCGTGCGGGGGCCAAGGAACAATGCGCCATAAGAATGCATATGTTCCAAAAACCAATCATCGCGATCCGTCATGACCTGAACATGCTCGTAAGCCATGTCGTTGGCGACCGATAACATCTCGTCATAACTGTCACAGACGATCATATCGCCATAGTCGCGCCAGCTGGCACTCGCGGTTTCAGCGGTCGGCAATATCTCCAACAGCCGATCTATTTCGACCATCGTGGCCTCTGCCAATTTGCGCGAGTTTGTAATCATACAGGCAGGAGAGTTATAGCCATGCTCTGCTTGTCCCAGCAAATCGGTCGCGCAAAGCTCGGCATCGACCGTCTCGTCCGCGATCACCATGGTTTCTGTTGGACCTGCGAACAGATCAATCCCAACGCGCCCATAAAGCTGCCGTTTCGCCTCGGCAACAAAGGCATTGCCCGGACCCACCAGCATATGCACGGGATCGATTGTTTCCGTACCAAGTGCCATGGCCCCGACCGCTTGAATGCCGCCCATCACATAAATCTCATGCGCACCGCCCATATGCATCGCGGCCACAATTGCGGGATGTGGCTCTCCATTCACCGGTGGGGCGCTGGCAATGATGCGCGGCACACCCGCAACATTTGCAGTCAAAACTGACATATGCGCACTTGCGACCATCGGGAATTTTCCACCGGGCACATAACACCCGACCGACTGCACAGGGATATTCTTATGACCAAGGATCACGCCCGGCAGCGTTTCAACCTCGATATCCGTCATCGAGGCACGCTGTGCTTCGGCGAAATTGCGAATTTGCGTTTGTGCAAATTTGATATCTTCCATGTCGCGTGTGGACACTTTCGACATCGCCGCTTCGATCTCACTGGTGCTCAGCCGAAATTGCTTCGGCGCGTAACTATCGAATTTCATTGATAAGTCGCGCAGGGCTGCATCGCCCCGTGCCTCAATATCAGCCAAGGTGCTTTCCACGACGGCACGCGTTTTTGCGTCTTCTTCCGCGATCGCTTCTTCGGATTTAGAGCTTTTTAGATATTCAATCGCCATGATGCCCCTCTGGCTTTGGCGGGGTTTCTTCGCCCCGGTCATATTTTTCCCAACCTTCACCGCCGAAAACATCCACACCAAGCTGCATCATAACGGACGCGAAATCGACGCTAACCGGATTATCCGCAATGCGCCCATCTTCGACCCGCCAAAAATCCATGTACGGAATTTTCACGCGTTTTCCCGTTGGCGCGATCCCCATGAACGTTCCAGAATGCGTCGCCTCGATATGCCCAAAACAGGCGGCCCATTCCCCATCTGCCATAAAATGTTCGGTCTTATAATCGCGTTCTGTAAAGGCCGCACGAATGGGCAATTGCCAATTTCTGCGAAACTCCAAAAGGTTGTTTTTGGTGCCACATCCCTGATTGCCACGCCAAACAAAATCTTCTGTGAAGTATTTGGCCATGTCATTTTCATTGGCGGCAAGCCCATCTTCCATGGCGCGCACAACGGCCATGGTTTCAGCTGATTTTTTCACATGATCTTCGGCTGACATCTTTTATCCCTTAACAGCGCCCGCGGTCAGGCCACTGACAATTTGGCGTTGGAAAAACATCACAAGGATGAACAGCGGCACCGTGGCAGAGACAACAGCAGCAACCGCAAACATGATCTGGCCCTCGGTATAAGTCGTGCCCAAAAAGGCTGCGATTTTAGGTACCATAGTGCGGTTTTCTTCTGACAGAAGCATCGTAGTCACCGCAAAATCATTATAGGCCAGCAGGAAGCTAAACAGCCCCGTTGTAATCACACCCGGCCACATCACTGGAATAATCACCCGGCGGAAGGCTTGGAATTGTGTACAGCCATCAACCTTGGCGCTTTCATCCAGCTCTTTTGGAATGTTCTGGAAAAAGCTGTGCAACATCCAAAGCGTGAAGGGCTGGTTTATGGCGACCAGAACAATGATCGTCGTCGGTAAAATACCCCACAGATTATACTGGAAAAACGGCGGTAGATATCCCGCAACCAGAGTGATCGGCGGCAAAGCGCGAAAGATCAGTGCGATCACCAGCAGCCAGAACGTATATCGGAAACCAGATCGAGACAGCGCATAACCACCCAAGGTTCCAATCGTCAGCGACGTGCAAACTGTGAACACGCAAACAATCGCTGTGTTCATCACAGCGCGCCAAAATTCGTTGTCGATCCACGCCCCTTCATAGCCATCCGTGGTAAATGCAGACCCATGCGCGGCCTGTGTGCGTTCACCGGTTAACGCATTTGTCCAATCAGCAATGGAAAAGAAATCAAGCTCTACCTTGAATGATCCCCATGCCGTCCAGAAAAACGGGAAAGCGGTCGCGATCAACCATGCGATCAAAAAGACCGTCATGGTAATGCGCAGGGCAAGGGGTCGTTTATAAGGCCGCGCCATTAGTGGGACTTCCTTGTGAATTCACGGTAGGTCTGGATCAATGCAGGCGTCAGCAAGATCGCGACCCCAATCACGGTCAGCACCGACGTTGTGGCAGCAGCTGATAGTTGTCTTGTTTCGCCCCCTAAGTCATTGAAAACAATCCAAGACAGGGATGTCGCATGCGCTTCTGCATTAAACCCAACAATTGGTTCGAATACGCGGAAATTATCCATCAACTGTATCAAAACCACAAACGTAATCAGCGGCATCAGATGCGGAACAACCACATAACGCACTTGCTGCCAACGGGTTGCACCATCGATCTGCGCGCTTTCAAGTTGGTCTTGGGGCATGGTTTGTAGCCCTGCATAAAACACAACAAATGCAAAAGGCGCAGATTGCCAAATGCCATAAACAATCAGCATCATCCACGTCAGCGGCGTCGACGCCTTCATCGACAAGGTCGGATCATTGGCCATCCATTGCAACGCAGAACCCAAAATCCCTCGACTGTCCAACATCCAGAACAAAACAAGCGAACCGACAAGTGGTGGCACAATCATCGGCAAAAGCGAGAAGAAAATTGCCAACCCCTTTAAACGCGCATGAAGCGTGTTCACCGCCAAGGCCGCACATAAACCCAGCGCCACCAAAAAGGGCGTGCAGACAAATGTGTAGGTCAGCGTAAAGGCCAAGGCGCGATAGAAAGGCAGGTTGCCCATCTTGCTCAAGAAATCAACAAAACCCTCGGCGGTGCGCCATGCTTCTGCCACTTCGGATACGGCCAAATGGCCGCGATCGAAATAGACTTGCATGCCGACAAATTTTCCGCCCGGTTCCGCTTCGCGCAGGGCTTGGGTAGCTTCTTGATCTATTGTTGTTTCTTCTTTGCACCCAAATGGGCCGCAATTTTCAACGGTGATGAAAACGGCATCATGGGGTACATGAAAGGATTGTTTGACAATCGAAATCAACGGCAGGGCGATGAACATCAGCATCGCAAGCCCTGTCGGCAAAAAGAACCAAAAGAAGGTCTTATGTTTCATGTCGCAATCCGTGGAAATGCAGGGGCCGAGGGGCCCCTGCAATCAAAGGTCTTAAAGGAAGCCTTTTTCTTTTGCCGCAGCGATATAAGCCGCTTCGACATCCGCCAAAGCTTGCTCTGCGGATTCTTTACCCTGCATAAAGTCGGCCAATTCTGCGCCCAATGCCGTGTGCATCAGGCCCATGTAAGGCAACATTGGGTAAGGGATGGAATTTGACTGCGCGGCTGCGAAAACACCAACGGCTGCTTCGGTTGGCTCGTAACCATCGATCAACCATACAGCTTGTTTTGCAACTTCGCCATCAGACAAGATAGATGGATCAATTGCGTTTTTCATCGCGATGAAGGTCGCTTCTGCTTCTTCATCAGAGATGTTTTTCGCAACGGTCCAACCGTCCCACCACAGTGTTGTCGCTGGCGTAGACCCACCACCAACAGTCATTGGACCTGCAATTGCAAAACCGTCTTTGACCGCATCAGAAACACCATCGGCATCCGTCATGGTCGCAGCGCGTGATCCCCACATATTCATTAGGGCAACATTGCCTGCACGATATTCTGCATTTGTTGCGTTTGAATCATGCGTTAGGAAATCTGGGTTCATATACTCAGACAATGCCTTCATCATGTTCAGCGCGTTTACACCCGCTTCTGAATTCACATTCGGTTCTGCGGAACCATCTTTGAAATGTGCGCCACCATAGCCCAAGAACATGTTATTGAATTCTTGCGCAAGGTTCCAACCCGCTTTGTAGGCACCGCCCACTGGGTTTTCCATGATGCCTTCGGCACGGATTTTCTCTGCCGCTGCAAGCATATCTTCATATGTTGATGGCGGTTCCATTCCGATTTGATCAAGAACGTCTGCGCGGTAAACCAAATGCTGTGCGTTTGCCATGAACGCAACCGCCATCACATTGCCACCAATTGTGATCAATTGGTTGGCCTTCAGATCGCCACCATGTTTTGCAACAAGATCATCCAACGGACGGATCACATCTTCATTCATCAACGCAACGATAGAAGAGTTTGCAATGATCGCGGATGTATATTCCGCAGGATTGCCCTGCATACCGGCCACGTTGATCTTCTGGTGATCAGCAGTCAGGTTTGTTGATACTTCTGCACCTGTACAGGCTTGCGCGCCTGCACCAACAGTTTGGATCGCAGGAAATTCATTCCCAACGATAGAAACGCGTGCACCAATTTCGCACGCATAGCTTGCCGTGGATGTCAGAAGCGCAACCGCACCTGCCATGGCTACTTTTTTAAGAAACATATGTTCTCTCCCTAATTTTGGATGTGCCTTCGAAGTTCACATCCGGTTTGCCCGCAAGCGGGGTTGTGAATGGGGTCATCCCCCAATCCGCGCACCTGTTTTTGTATCAAACAGATGGCAAATGCTTTTGGGGATCTTGACCTGAACCTCTTGGCCAATCTCCGCCTTGTAATCTTTGGGCGCTTTGACAGATACCAAGTCCCCGCCCAAGCGTAGGGTCACCATAGTTGCTTCGCCCAATAGCTCGAACGAATAAATCGGTGCTTTGATCTGGCCGCCTTTGGCGACAATCTCTGCATCTTCGGCCCGAAAGCCCAACGTGAACGCGCCATCGCCCTTCAGTCCGGCGACTTTGGTATTGTCGGCCGTAAACGTACCCGCTTTCATCGACCCTTCAATCAGGTTCATCGCCGGGCTGCCGATAAAGCCCGCAACAAAAGTATTGGCAGGTTTGTCATACACCTCGGTGGGGCTGGCCACCTGTTGCACGATGCCCGATTTCATCACCACCACACGATCGGCCAGCGTCATCGCTTCGATCTGATCATGGGTTACATAGATTGTTGTGACTTTCAGTTTGTTCGACAGGTTCTTGATCTGGGCGCGTGTACTGACGCGCAGTTTCGCGTCCAAGTTCGACAGCGGCTCGTCCATCAAGAACACATTCGGCTCACGTACAATCGCGCGCGCAAGCGCCACACGCTGTCGTTGACCACCGGACAGTTCCGCAGGACGCCGGTGCAAAAACTCTCCCAGCTCCACCATCTCGACCGCGCGCATGACACGCGCTTCATGTTCTGCTTCTGGAATGCCGCGCACTTTCAACGGAAAACGGATATTCTCGTAGACATTCATATTGGGGTAAAGCGCATAAGACTGAAACACCATCGAGACATCGCGGTCCTTGGGTTCCAGATCATTGACGCGTTTGCCGTCGATGAAAATATCACCTTCGGTCGCTTCCTCCAGCCCCGCGATCATGCGCATTGTCGTGGTCTTGCCGCAGCCAGAGGGGCCTAAAAGAACCAGAAATTCCTCATCCGCGATGGTCAGATCAAAATTGTCCACGCCCACGAAACTGCCCCAACGCTTGGACAAGTTCTTTAACTGAATTTCGGCCATTAACGTCCCCAAGGTTGTCGCATAAATAACAGACTAGACAGCGAAATCTGATTCATGCAAGGGTTTTTTGCATACGTATGCAAAATGGGTGCTTATGCCTTTCCAATCCGCAAAAAAACTGGTGCGATCATTCCATAAGATGCTCGCAAAAGATGCCTCGGGCGCTATTGCAACCTATCTTTCGCCCGATTGTATTTGGCGTGGGTTTCATCCGTTTGGAATTCTGACACGCGACCAGATCGCGCCAGATTTTTGGGTGCCGCTTCAATCCGCCATTCGACCGATGCAAAGACGAGAGGACATCTTTTTTGCGGGCGATAATTCTTTGGACGCGGGCGGTGTCTGGGTTGTATCCATGGGGCATTTGATGGGGCTGTTTGATCAGCCCTGGCTT
>JBCCGP010000073.1:0-14293 GCA_039029215.1 Pseudomonadota bacterium | reverse complement strand
TATTAATCCAAGACCCATGACTACTAGTAACCACCGTACTACAGGCAGCAAATTCCTAGACATCGCAACAGTTTTGAATGAAAAACTCATCTCACTGGCTCTTATTAAGTTGAAGAAATCAAAAAAGTCCAGTCTGGGCTCGAAGCGGCCTTTTGCTGGCCTTCCCGGCTTCTCTCTCAATTTTTGCTGTGTTGCATACGATATTAGAAGCAGGGCGGGGAGAGCATGGCTATCTCTAAATTAGAGATGGGTGCAAAGCACCCATCCTACGGGGACTGTGGGCTTATAGTAGGCGCTTAATCTAAGAGGCTATAACGTCTGATCATAGTCCCCAACCGCAGATTCAGTACGGATGATCGCATCCAGATCGTTGAAGATCGCGCGCAGTTGCGCGTCGCTTTCTGGGCTTTCGCAAACCACCACGAGATTAGGTGTATTGGAGCTTGCCCGAACAAGACCCCAACCGCCGTTTTCTAAAATTGCACGCGCGCCGTTGACCGTGACTGTGTTGGTAATTTTTTGACCGCCCAGCGTGCCGCCAGCGGCGGCATGAGCCTCGAGTTTTTTAACGATACGGGCGAGAACATCATATTTTTCTTCATCCGCGCAATAGGGCGACATCGTGGGTGAGGAATAGGTGACGGGTAAATCGCGACGCAGGTCAGCCATGGATTTGTCTGGGTTGCGGTCGAGCAATTTGCAGATTTCAACCGCCACGCGCATGCCGCAATCATACCCGCGCCCAATGGGTTCGGCGAGGAAGTAGTGGCCGGACTTTTCAAATCCTGCCAAAGCACCGATCTCTTTCACGCGGCGCTTCATATAAGAATGCCCGGTTTTCCAATAATCCGCCTTTGCGCCGTTTTCTTTGAGCATGGGGTCGGACGCAAAAAGTCCGGTGGATTTTACATCCGCGACGAAGGTTGCATTGGGGTGCAGCTTGGACAAATCACGGGCCATGATCACGCCGACCTTATCGGCAAAAATCTCTTCGCCCTCATTGTCCACGACACCGCAGCGATCGCCGTCGCCGTCAAAGCCAAGCGCCAGATCAGCACCTGTTTCTTTCACCGTGTCTGCCATGTCATGCAGCATCTCGATTGCTTCGGGGTTCGGGTTGTAATGGGGGAAGGTGTAGTCGAGTGTGTTATGCGAGGGGATCACCTCAACCCCGATACGTCTTAGGACTTCTGGTGCGAACGCGCTGGCGGTACCGTTCCCCGTCGCACAGACGACGCGCAGCTTGCGGGTCATTTTGAAATCACCGACAAGATCGTCGATATAGGCGTCTTGTACGCCTGCAACGAACTCATAGCCGCCGCCACTATGCGGTTTGCCCAACCCGTTTAGCACAATATCGCGTAGCTCCGCCATTTCGTCAGGGCCATGCGTCAAAGGGCGCTCAAAGCCCATTTTCACACCTGTCCAGCCATTTGGGTTATGACTTGCAGTGACCATGGCGACGGCGGGCACATCCAAATGGAACTGGCTGAAATAGGCCATGGGGGACAGCGCTGGGCCAATATCTTTGACATGGATGCCCGCTTGCATCAGGCCAATAACGAGCGCGTTTTTGATCGCAAGGGAATAATCGCGATAGTCATTGCCGACCGCGATTATGGGCTCGATCCCGCGCGCGCGAATTTGGGTACCAAGGCCAAGGCCAAGTGCAGTGATCCCCGGCAGATTGATGTCATCGGGATATTTCCAGCGGGCATCATATTCGCGAAATCCGGTCGGTGCGATCATCGCATCGCGTAAGAATTCCCATGTGTTCTGGGCAACCGTTGGGGCGGGTTTGGTCATGGTGTGGGCCTTTAGTTTAAACGGATGGGATCACCTTTGGCGATATCATCCAAGCTTTTAAGAATGTGCATCAATTTGGACATATCTTTGAGGTGGATCATGTTTGGGCCATCACAGGGCGCGTTGTCAGGGTCTTCATGGGTTTCCACAAACACCGCCGCAATGCCAAGCGAGACCGCGGCGCGCGCCATGACTGGCGCAAATTCGCGCTGACCACCAGATGCGCCGCCAAGGCCGCCTGGTTGTTGGACGGAATGGGTGGCGTCCATGACCACGGGATATCCGGTTTTCATCATCTCGGGCAGGCCGCGCATATCGGCGACCAGTGTATTGTAGCCAAAGGAGGCGCCACGTTCGCAGAGCATGATTTTGTCATTGCCGGTACTGGCCGCCTTGGCCGCGACATTTTGCATATCCCAAGGCGCGAGGAACTGCCCCTTTTTGATATTCAGGATCGCCCCTGTTTCGGCGGCCGCAAGCAGCAGGTCTGTTTGGCGGCTTAGGAAGGCTGGGATTTGCAGGATATCTGCCACCTCTGCCACAGGTGCGCATTGATCGATTGAATGGATATCGGTGATCACCGGCACACCGATTTCGGATTTTACCCGTTGGAGCAATTTCATGCCTTGCTCCAATCCAATGCCGCGTGCGGCATTAAGCGAAGTGCGGTTGGCTTTGTCAAACGAGCTTTTGTAGATGTAGTTGAGCCCTGCATCGTCACAGGCTTTTTTCATCGCGTCTGCGATCATCAACGCATGATCTTCGGTCTGCATTTGGCAGGGGCCGGCGATGATCGTTAGGGTTTCATCATTGCCGATTTTGAAATCATTCAAAGGTATTGTGCGTTGCATTTAACTACTCATCTGTTCGCGCAGGATAGAGCCTGTTAGCGCAATCATCAAATAGACGCCAAGGAAGACGAAGAAAGAGATTAGCGTCATTTCAAATGTGCGCGGATAACTGGGCGATTCAGGTGGTACGGGGCGTACAGATACGCCTAAGAATTTTGCCTGACGGGCGGCAGAAATTGTTGCGGCCTCTAGCCCGAGGATTGATTGAGAGAGCAATTCTTGACGCAAAAATACCTCCGCCTCGGCTTGTTGAAGTTCGCCCGTGATGACAGCAATGGAGCCATCGCTGTCATTCGATTTTGTCAACTTCGCGCGGGCTTCTGTGATCGCTGATTCTAATTCGCTAATCTGATTTTCAAGCGCTGTTTTTCTTGCCGGGTTTGGACGTGCGTTTGCTTCGACTTCCGCCAAGGTCAGACGGCGTTGTAACAAATTTGCTTCAAGCGAAGTAATGCTATTCATCAAAACCTGCACCTCAAACTCTCCTGAAATCACACCGCGCTCTGCTTGCAATGTGACAACGCGATCACGGGCTTCTTTCAGCTTTTTTTCGGCGTCGTTATACAGCGCGCGCGCGGCGTTTAATTGATCCTCGCGGACTGGTCTTGAAATTTCATCCAAACGCCTTTCAGCTTGGGCAAAAAGTGCATTGGAAAAGTTAAAAGCATGCTCGCTTGATGGTGCAATCACTTCCATGCGCAAGACGCCTTCTGTTGGATCAAAGCCGATAAGCACATGTTTTTTGTAGAGCTTTAGGGCGTCTTCATTCGTGGCGTCGGGATCAAGCCGTTGGATCGGATCAATTTTTTCATCTTGGAAAACCGAAATATAGCCAAACTCTTCATCAAGGGCCAACAACGCCTCGATTGACGTCAGATGGCTTTGAACCGATATGCCTTCTTTTGCGCCTTCTGATAAGGCACCGAAAAAAGAACCGGCGGACGCCTCGGCGGCCGTCCCAGCGGAGGATTGAACGGTGAATTCAGATTTCACCGCGTACATTGGTGTCGCAACAGAATTGAAATAATAACCGGCCAAAATTGTTGGTAAAATAACGAAGAAGAAAAGACGGGTATAAAGTTGGATCACCCGACGGCGTCGGCGACGCACAAGATCGCGCTGAATATTTGATAACTCGCGCCCACGATCATCATCTGTCATCGGTTTGGTTTGACCGACTTGGGAGCCTTTGCGTTTCGCAGGTAAATTCAGGGGTTGTTTTGATTGATCGGGAGCCGCGGCTTCATTGCGCGCATCAATTGCGCCGCCTAAAGGATTGTTGAGGTTTGCAAATGGGTCGATGCCATTTTCGCGCAAAACACGCACAGCATCGAGATCAGAGATGGCCTTGAGACCATGTTTTTGGGCAAGCCTGCGCGCCATACGCATTTGCTGACCGCTGAGATTTTCTTTCTTAATCTCCTCGATCTGGGCGCGCACATCGGTTGGGGATGGCGCCTCTGCTTGATCGTCTTTTTTTGCGGGTTCGCTCATTCAGTTCAGCCTTTGCTCGATATCCTAGCCTGCGCCGTTAAACAGGAAGCTGTTTTCATTGTCGCGGAAATCATACATTTGAATGGCATCATCCAAATTATCAAACATTGTCAATCGACCATCACGCAAAACAGCTGCGCGTTCCGCAAATTGTCGGATGATCTTTTCGGTATGAGAGACAATGACGACCGTTGCATTTTCCAATTTTTCGCGCAGAACATGACCTGCCTTGCGATTAAATTCCGCATCCGAGGAATTCGGCATACCTTCATCGATCAGGTAGATATCAAAATCCAGTGCCAGCAGCAGCGATAGGGAAAAACGACCTTTCATCCCCGCACTATAGGTTGCGATCGGAAGTTCGAAATATTCGTCAATATCCGCCAACCATCGGCAGTAGCTTTCTACATAGTCCGGATCGAGGCCATAAATTTGTGCAAGATAGCGCGAATTTTCCACTGCGGATTGATTGTTCATAATGCCCTGCGGCCCGCCAAGTGGGAAAGAAATTTTGGAGGATCGCACAATTTTCCCCTCATCTGGCTTTTCCAATCCGCACATCATATTGATCAAAGTCGTCTTTCCCGTCCCGTTTGGCGCAAGAATGCCCAAACTTTGCCCAAGTTCGACACGAAAAGAGGCGTCATTCAGGATGATCTTACGACGTTCACCTGTCCAAAAGCTTTTGGAAACATTCTGAAATTCGATCATCTGGCGTCGCGGCCCCTTTTGGTTAATAAAACAGATAAGTCCTTCGAAATCCTTTCGCAAGAAAGGAGTTTTTAGTCTGACGCGCCGTGAAATGCTTAAAATTCAAAATTTTACCGGATTTGGGCGGTTTAGCTTGCTTCACTCTTTGAATCGCGACAAATAACACAGCCATGGGAACTTCACGAATGATACGGTCTTTGACGTGGCTTGCGGTGTTTGCGGGAACGTGGATTTTGTTGTCAGGTATCTTTAAACCGCTGACTTTATGGTTGGGGGCAGCCTCGTGTTTGACAACGCTGATTGTCTTTCATCGGATGGAAAACAGATCGCCACGCGGTCCCTTGTACCTAAAAATCAAACCTTGGGCGATGATGGGATATATGATTTGGTTGCTGGTTGAAATTGCCAAGTCTACTTGGGCTGTGGCCAAAGCGATCTTGTCGCCCGATATGCCGATCAGACAGCATTTCTTCAAAGTGCCCTGCCATCAAGATTGTTCAACGGCACGGACGGTTTTTGCCAATTCTATCACGCTGACACCGGGGACGATTACGGTAGAAGTTGAAGATAAATACTTTTGGGTGCACGCGCTTCAATTTTCCAAAGACGATCATGCAGCCCTTGCAGACATGGACAAACGCGTCTGCGAGACTGAGAAGAGGGCGTCATGAGTGCCTCGGTTGATGTGATGTTTTTGATCGCAGCCATTGCGCTTTTCGTTGCGATGGCTTTGGTCTTGCTGCGCTTATTTTTGGGGCCAAGCCTGTATGATCGTGTTCTGTCTATGAACGCATTTGGAACGCAGACGGTTTTGTTTATTGGTGTGATCGGGTTTTTGATGGGGCGTCCCGACTTTCTGGATATTGCCTTGCTCTATGCCTTGATCAACTTTGTCGGCACGATCGCGATTTTGAAATTCTTCCGCTATCGCGCATTGGGCGATCATTTAGAGATGCCGGAGGTGACACATGACGCCGATTGATGGTTGGATCGTGGAAATCCTGTCTTGGATATTCATCTTGGGCGGCAGTTTTTTCACTGTGGTCGGCTCTTTTGGGATGATCCGCTTTCCTGACTTTTGGTCGCGTCTTCATGCGGCATCCGTGACCGAAGGCGGCGGTGTGATCCTGTTGATCTTTGGAATGATCTTGCAAGCGGGCTTTACGCTGGTTGCGGCAAAATTGGTGTTTATTTTAATCTTTTTGTTGCTGACAGGGCCAACGGCGACGCATGCGATTGCGAATGCTGCGCTGGTCTCTGGCTTGAAACCGCCAAAGCTTTCCAAAAAAGAGGCAGAGGAATGATTGAAAATATCATTTATCTGATCCTTTTTGCGATGCTGTTTGCAACCGCGATTGCGATTGTGCGGATCGATCAGTTGTTTCCGGTGGTGATCCTGTCGGGTGTGTTCAGCCTGCTGTCTGCGCTTTTGTTTGTAACACTTGATGCGGTCGATGTCGCCTTTACCGAGGCCGCCGTGGGGGCTGGGATTTCAACTGTTTTGATGTTGGGCACGATTGCATTAACACGGCCCGTGGATCGCAAACCCGAACGGCGCAGCTTTCTACCGTTGATGATTGTCACCATTGTCGGTCTGACCTTGATTTATGGCACGCTGGATATGCCAAGCTTTGGCGATATCAATGCGCCCGCGCAGGCCTATCTGTATCCGGAGTTCTTTGCCCAATCGCCCAAGGATATTGATGTGCCCAATGTGGTGACAGCGATCCTAGCCTCGTACCGGGGGTTTGATACTTTGGGCGAGGTAGTTGTGGTGTTTACCGCTGGGATTGGCGTGCTGCTTTTGCTGTCTGGCCTAAGCTTGCGCAAAGATGATGGAGGGGAAGAATGATCCACCATCATCTGATTTTGCGGGTTGTGACCAAACTGGTGGTTGGCGCGATTATGCTGTTTGCATTTTATGTCCAATTTCATGGCGACTTCTCGCCCGGGGGTGGATTTCAGGCGGGTGTGATTATGGCGGTCGCCTTCATCATCTATGGTATCGTGTTTGGTTTGAAGACGGTGAAGGAAGTTCTGCCACCATGGTTCGTGCACAAGCTGGTTGCGGCGGGTGTGCTGATTTATGCAGGTACGGGTGTATATGCCATGATGATGGGCTTTGACTTCCTTGATTACGACGCGTTGCAGCCCAACTATCCGGTGGGTGGGCAGCATTGGGGGCTATTGCTGGTTGAATTTGGTGTCGGCGTCACAGTGACCGGTGTGATGATCGCGATTTATTATGCCTTTGCCGGTCGTGTCCCACGCATCAAGGACGAGTGGTGGTGATGGAACTGTTTGATTTGGAATTTCTGATTGGGCATGTGCATTACTTCCTGTTCATCGCGTTGATGATGACAGGGCTTTATATCGTTGTGCAGAAAACCAATCTGGTCAAAAAGATGATCGGGCTGGCGGTGTTTCAGGTCAGCGTGTTTATGTTTTACATCTCTATTGGCAAGGTTGCAGGCGGGACCGCCCCGATCCTGCCAATGGATAAGAAGTTTCATGTTGATGTGGCTGCAATGGAAGGGGTGCTGTATTCGAACCCCTTGCCGCATGTTTTGATCCTGACCGCGATTGTTGTGGGTATTGCAACAACCGCGCTGGGGCTCGCGCTGATCGTGCGGATCCGCGAGGCGTTCGACACAATAGATGAAGAAGAGATCACAGAGATCGAACAGCGTCTGACTCATCAGGACAATAAGAAACATGGCAATGCGATGGGGGGCATGGCCTGATGGCAGGTGAGGTGGGGACCGTTGTGCACGAGACGCGCACGCTGATCGAACAGCTGCCGGCGTTACAGGTTGTTGTGCCGATGTTGTCTGCGCCCTTGATTGTGATTTTGGGATCGCGCGGGTTGGCACGGTGGATAGCTTTTGGCGCGTCACTTGTTTCGCTTGTCATATCCTTCTTGCTTATGATGCAGGTGATCGATGGGACGTTTATTTCCTATACTATGGGGGGGTGGGAGCCGCCCTTGGGCATTGAGTATCGGGTCGATATTGCCAATGCATTTGTCTTGTTCCTGATTTCGGCCATTGGTGTTGTGACCTTGCCGTTTGCGCTGAAATCTGTGGCCCATGAAATTCCTGAAAGCAAACATACGCTGTTTTGGGCCTGTTGGATGCTGTGCATGACCGGGCTGTTGGGCATGGTGATCACAGGTGATGCGTTTAATATATTTGTTTTCTTAGAGGTCTCTTCGCTGTCGACCTATGTGCTGGTGGCCCAAGGCATGTATAAAGATCGTCGCGCGCTGACGGCTGCCTTTGATTATCTGATTATGGGCACGATTGGGGCGACGTTTTTCGTCATCGGTCTGGGCATGATCTATATGGCCACTGGTACGCTAAACTTGATCGATATTGCCGCACGGATTGAGGAGCTGGGTGTGAACCGCACGTTGCGATCTGGCTTTGCATTTGTGATGGTGGGGATGGGGTTGAAGGTCGCGATGTTCCCGTTGCATCTGTGGTTGCCCAAGGCTTATGTTTTTGCGCCCTCGGCTGTGACGGTGTTTCTGTCTGCCACGGCAACGAAGGCCGCGATTTACGTGATCTTGCGCTTTATCTTCACCGTGTTTGATCCAACATTTGCCTTCGCGGAAAACACGTTGGAAATCATCTTTCTGCCGCTGGCGATCTTTGCGATGTTTTCGGCTAGTTTCGTTGCTGTGTTTCAGACGAATTTCAAACGCATGCTGGCCTATAGTTCGATCGCGCAGATCGGATATATGCTGTTGGGTGTGGCAATGTTGAGCCAGATCGGCCTTGCCGCTGGCATCGTGCATCTGTTCAATCACGGGATCACAAAGGCGCTGATGTTTATGGGTGTGGGCGCGTTGGTGATCCATGCAGGAGGGGCGTTTTACACGCAACTTGCGGGGCTTGGGCGTCAGATGCCGCTGACAGGTGCCGCGATTGTTGTGGGTGGTTTGAGTTTGATTGGTATTCCCGGTACGGCAGGTTTTGTTTCGAAATGGCTGTTGGTTCAGGCAGCATTTGAGCGTGGGGTAGATCAACCGATCTATACCGCGATTGCCTTTGCGATCTTGGTCAGTTCTTTGCTGGCGGTTGTCTATGTTTGGCGCGCCTTTGAGGTGCTGTACCTTCAAAAGCCAACGGGCGCAGCAAAAGAAGCACATTGGACGATGATTGTCCCGATGTGGATTTTGGCGTTGGCGTGTATTTACTTTGGGATTGATACCAGCCTAACGGTAGAGGCCGCGACCGAGGCTGCGAATGTTTTGATCCGTGGCACGGTTGAAGTGGCCACAGGCGGGGTGGCGCAATGAGCGTGCTTGATTTGATCCTGATCTCGATGCTGCTGCCCTTTGTGGCGATGGCGGGCAATTTCGGCTTTAACAAAGCGCCGAATGTGCGTGATGGGTTCACGCTGTTATGTGCGATTGGAACCTTCGCCACGGTGCTGGCGATTTATAATAAAATCGGCAATCTTTCGACCGCTCGGTTTGAGTTGTTTGAGGTCTTTCCCGGCGTTGAGCTGGCGTTCCATGTTGAGCCGCTGGGGCTGATGTTTGCGTTGATTGCAAGCGGGCTTTGGATTGTCACGCATCTTTATGCGATCGGCTATATGCGCGGTGCGGGTGAAGATCATCATAACCGCTTCTTTGCCTGTTTCTCGCTTGCGATTGGCGCGGTGATGGGGATTGCCTTTAGCGCGAACCTGTTCACGCTGTTTTTGTTCTATGAAATTTTGACCTTCAGTACCTATCCATTGGTGGCCCATAAGGGCAATCAGGCGGCACGCGATGGTGCGCGGGTCTATTTGGCCATTCTTGTGACAACTTCGATTGCATTTTTGCTGGCGGGCATTCTTTGGGTCTTTGCGCTGACTGGAAATGTGAATTTCCAAAAGGGCGGCGTGCTAAGCGGGATTGTTGATGGTTGGATGGCACCTGTGTTGCTGGCGCTGTTTGCCTTTGGGATTGGCAAGGCGGCTTTGATGCCGTTTCATAAATGGTTGCCTGCCGCGATGGTCGCACCCACGCCTGTCTCCGCGCTTCTTCATGCGGTTGCGGTTGTGAAGGCGGGTGTTTTCACCATGCTGAAGGTTGGTGTTTATATTTTCGGGCTGGATTTTCTGGCGGAAACCAGCGCCTCTGTTTGGTTGATTTATCTGGCGGGTTTCTCGATTATCGCGGCCTCCGTCGTGGCGATGTATCAGGACAATCTGAAACGGCGTTTGGCCTATTCGACGGTGTCGCAGCTGTCCTATATCACCATGGCGATGGCACTGGCCAATGAACTGGCCGCAATTGGTGGTGGGATGCATATCGCGATGCATGCGATGGGCAAGATCACGCTGTTTATGTGTGCAGGTGCGATTTATGTGGTTCTGCATAAAAGCGAGATTTCCGATATGAAAGGGGCGGGTCGGGTGATGCCGGTGACCTTCGTTGCTTTTGCAATTGGGGCCCTGTCGATTATTGGTCTGCCCCCGCTTGGCGGGTCATGGCCAAAATTCCTGATCATGGCGGGTGCGGCCGATGCAGGCCAGATGATTGCAATCGGCGTTCTGGCGCTGTCCTCGATTTTGAATGTGGCGTATTTGCTGCCGATTGTTGGACGTGGGTTTTATTCTGTCGGAGCGACGGGCGGGATTGTTGAGGGGCGCAGCAATATGTTGGTCTGGCTGCCACCTGCAATTTGTGCGCTGGGCTGTATCCTGTTGTTTTTCTATGCAGGCGGATTGCAAGACCATCTTGCGCCGATGGTGCGTTAGGGAGGTTGAAAAGGTATGGCAAAACGCAAAACTGAAAAGACCGAAGATTATCCCGCGCTGGGCCGTTGGTTGATGTTTTTGGAGCGTCCCAAAGCAGTCGAGTATATCGTTTATGGGCTTTATGCGGTTTGTGCGCTGCTGATCCTGTTGGATTTTTTCTATACCAAAATCGTTTATTTCGACACCGAGCGCTATTGGGGCTTTTACGGGCTTTATGGGTTTTTTATGTGCGCCGCTTTGGTGATTTGTTCCAAGATGATGCGTGTGTTTTTGAAACGGGGCGAGGACTATTATGCCCCCACCGATACGCAAGGAGAGGATCATCCCGACCATGATCTGATGAAGGAGAATGTCCATGATTGATGGTCTGATCCTGCCATTTTTGGTCTATTTTGTCGGGGCTGCATTGGTTGCGGTGATCCCCTTTGCGCGCGGTCGGGCGGCACTTTCTATTTTGGTCCCTGTGATTGGGTTTTATCTGATCTGGAACTTGCCCACTGGGCAGCACGGGCAGATCGGTTTTATGGGTTTCGAGCTGACGCTGTTGCGGGTTGATAAGCTGTCGATGATTTTTGGGATCATCTTCTCGCTCGCCGCCTTCTTATCGGTGATTTATGCGTGGCATATTCGCGATCGGGTGCAGCAGATCGCAGCGTTGCTATACGCAGGGTCTGCGATTGGCGCGGTGTTTGTGGGCGATCTGATCTCGCTGTTTTTCTTTTGGGAAGGCACCGCGATTGCCTCGGTCTTTTTAATCTGGGCGCGGCGCACCGAAGGGGCATTCTATACAGGTATGCGCTATTTGGTGGTGCAGGTCGCCTCTGGCGTGATCTTGATTGCGGGTGTGGCGCTGTATTATCGGGCAAGTGGAACGATTGCTTTTGATAAGATGGTCTTGCCGATGCTGTGGCCCGGTCACTGGGACACAGGCGCGCTGGGGTTGTGGCTAATCTTCCTCAGTTTCGGGATCAAATGTGCGTTTCCGCTTTTGCACAATTGGTTGCAGGATGCCTATCCAGCCGCGACGGTGACAGGCACGGTGATGCTGTCTGCGTTTACCACGAAATTGGCAGTTTATGCGTTGGCGCGGGGGTTTCCGGGGACAGAAATCCTGATCCCGATTGGCGCGATTATGACGCTGTTTCCGATTTTCTATGCGGTCATCGAAAACGATTTGCGTCGTGTTTTGGCTTATTCGCTGAACAACCAGCTGGGCTTTATGGTTGTGGGTATTGGTGTTGGCACCGAGCTTGCCTTGAACGGAACCGCGGCGCATGCGTTTGTGCATATCCTATATAAGGCGCTGCTGTTTATGTCAGTGGGTGCGGTGCTGTTCCGAACAGGGACGGCAAAAGGCTCAGAGCTGGGTGGGCTTTATCGGACCATGCCGCTGACGATGATTTTCTGTGTGGTCGGGGCGGCCTCGATCTCTGCCTTCCCTTTGTTTTCGGGCTTTGTCGCGAAGTCTTTGATCCTGTCAGGGGCTGCGAAAGAGGGCTATTGGGTCGTTTGGTTAATCCTTGTCTTTGCAAGTGCGGGTGTGTTTCACCATTCAGGGATTAAAATCCCGTATTTTGCGTTCTTTGCCCATGACAGTGGGCTGCGCCCGAAAGAGGCGCCCACGCATATGTTGATTGCCATGGGGCTGACCGCAGCACTGTGTATTGGGATTGGGGTGTTTCCATCGCTGCTGTATGAGCTGCTGCCTTATAAGGTAAAATATGTACCCTATACGACGACCCATGTGATTACGCAGTTGCAATTGCTGTTTTTCTCGGCACTGGCGTTTACGATTTTGATGCGCACGCAAATCTATCCACCAGAGTTGCGGTCGGTGAATTTGGACAGCGATTGGTTTTATCGCCGCGCCTTTAAGGCAGTGGTGCATTATGCTGCGGTGATTGTGCAGGCCGTGTTCTGGGGCGTGACGGGATTTATCAATCGCGCGGCTATTCGATTGGTGGATGAATTGCACAACTCCCATGGGCCTGATGGGCCGCGCGCAGCAAGTTGGCCGGCAGGCGCGATGGTGCTGTCGATTGCGGCCCTGTTGGGTCTGACGCTGATTGTGATCTTCTTTAGCTAAAATGAAAATTGCCTTCCATTTGGAAGGCAATTTATTGGGTTTGACCGGTAGGGGGCTTTGCCCCCTCTGGCGTTGCCATTCACCCCCAAGATATTTTTGGAACAAAGAAGGAAGGAGCGTCGCTGGTTGGTTCGGGCGTTGGGGGATTTGAATTTACGGTGGCGACATTTAGGCCACGATTGACCATATCAAACCGCCGATAATTGCTGATGAGATGCCCAAGCCCAGATAGGTGACGAAGACGCGGGGTTTCACCAAGGCCCAAACGGCCATGGCGGCGGGGATGGAAGAGACGGAGCCTGCGAGAAGGAAGCTCATCGCGACACCGCTGCCCATGCCCTGTTCCAGAAGACCCGAGAGAAGCGGGACGGCGGCGTAACCATTTAGATAAGCAGGCGCACCGATCACGGCACCCAAGACGATTGTGCCAAACCCATTGCCGCCCAATGCACCCGCAATCCATGCGGCGGGGACATATTGGATCATCAGGGCTTCGATGATGTAAGCAAGTGTTAGCCATTTGAGTAGGAAGAGCGCGTTTTCAATTGCCGTGTCTTTAAAAGTCACAAGGCGGGGGTGTTCTGTCCAGAAGCGCCACAGGGGTTTGTCGGACTTGGGGGCTGAACCGCAACAGGAACCGCAGCCGCTGGGCGCTTGGTCCTTCAACGGGTCTGGCAGAAATCCATAGTTGCTGATGAGTTTGACAGAGAGGCCACCAAAAAGCCCCATGCCCACAGCCGCAACCGTTTTGGCGATGGCGAAATCCCAACCAAGACCGCTTGCGGTAATCAAAAACATTGGCGGATCCATGATGGGCGAAGAGAGCCAGAAGGCCATCACAGCAGATAGCGGCGTGCCAACCGCAAGGAGGGCGGCGATAAACGGAATAACCTCGCAAGAGCAAAACGGCATCAAGCCACCCACAAGCGAGGCGAGCAGGATCATGCGGTATTCATTGCCCTGGAACGCTTTGCCGACCACGGTTTCGGCACCGGTGGCGCGCAAATAGGCGATCAGCAAAACCGCGAAGGCGATGAAAATGCCGGTGTGCAGGATATTGCCAACAGCACTGTTTAGGATCGTTGTGAAATCAGTTGGGACCAGAAGGGCAGCACCGATTAAGAGTATAATGCTGGCGGCCCATGCGCCATCAATTTTAGGAAAGCGTCTTTTCGGTGGGGAGGAAATATCAGCCATGGTTGGGATCCCTTTGCGCAGCATCGGCGCAGCAATTTGCCAGTAGGAATGCAGAGAGCGCGCGGACCTGATCATAGGCCACAGCCGCACAAATGATAGATCGGCCGTGTTTGGATTGTTCGACCAACCCTGCCGCGGTCAGAAACTTTAGATGATGGGTCAGTGTTGAGCCGGTCACGCCCGTACGTTCGCCCAAGGCGCCAATGCTTAGCCCATCCTCGCCCGCGCGCACCAAGGTTTGCAGCACGCTGAGACGCTGTTCAGAGCCAAGGGCGGCAAAGGCCGCGGCGGTGGTCTCTGGGGTGAGGTCGGTATCTTCGAATCGTTTCATATTTCGATAATTATAGAAATATAGAAATATAAACAAGTTTTATTTCGATAAATATCGAAATAT
>JBCCGP010000072.1:0-14559 GCA_039029215.1 Pseudomonadota bacterium | reverse complement strand
GCCCATTTCAGCGGGGTGGAAGCTTTCTGATGGCGCGCCTTCGGCGAAGATCACTTCATGGGTGTCAAACAGGATGTGGAAATACTCCACCTCGTCACATTCCTCGATGCGGATGGTTTGGTCATTGACCAAGCTTTTCGCGGGTGCCAGCACTTCTGCTTCGCCATAGAGCAGCTCTGCTTGCCAGCCTTCGAGCAGCATCCGGTGCTGGGGTGAGACACGTAAGTCACGCGTGTTGCCCAGCGTGCCTGCGGCAATGCGGATGGGCGCCAGTTTGCCCTTGCCAACCCGCGTGCTGGATCCGACCCAACGGATGGGTTGGAAGCCATTGTCGCGGGTGCGCACCAACATGCCTTCTTCCAAATCCTCAACCGCGACCGCGCATTTGTCAGTTTCAATCTGCGTGCCATCCGCAAAACAAATTGTCGCAATGTCGGTATATAATGCGGCACCATTGGCGTTTGTTCCGCCGTTGGGGGTTGTAAATGTAAAGGGCTCTGCCGGTGTATCGTCAAAGATCAAAAACCACTGGCTGCCGGACGGCGTGATAACGATCAAAGTCGAAACCGTTATGATATTCCCGTCAGAGCCTATCATATTGCGGCTTCCCGTCGCACGCATGTCGTCTGCAGCAACTGTTACCCCGCCGATTGTCACGGTCCCATCTTGGGCATTCCCTTCGGCGACACTGTTGTTGCCGCTCCCAACGCCCCATAGACTGGTGGTGCTGCCGCTACTATTGTTGTCGTTTAACTGATTGTCATCATCATCGATTGTGAACGTGCCAACGTCACGTCCCGTAAAATCGAAAGCTTGGTTATTCCCAAATCTTATATCGAAGGCCTCAGTTGATGTTATCGCCAGCCCTTGAAATGTGTATTCGACCATTATTTATCCCTTCTTTTGTTTTGATCAGATCAAACGCAAGGGACGGGGGACCCCGCCTGGGTAAATTGGGGCACTCAATAAGGTCTGATGATCCTCTCAGATCATCGGCACCATTCATCTTGGTCCCGCCATCAGTGTCGGCATCATCCCAAATGGCAGCTAAGGTGTCGCTGGATGCGTCTATCGCGGGTCCAATGAGCCCAGCTGTGGCGCCCTTGCCAACGGCAAAGGGTCCTAGGGGGGAGTTATGTGTTGTATTTGGCGCTTTCACCATACGCGCGTCTTTTCTAAATTAGCTTTCCCCTCAAGACATAGGGAAATTTTAATTTGATATTCTTGTGTATTCGGTATTGAATGCGGCGCTATTCTTGTAAGCTGCAGGGGTATTCGTAATAACTGCAGGTCTATTCATATGAGCTGCAGAGCTTTTCGTATTAACAATTTCTTTATCCTTTATAATCTTAAGAAATACAAGAAAAGTATTTCAATTTTCGGTATACGCACTGAGATTTTGTTAAATAGGAGGCCCTGAAACCCTCTCACTGCTTATGGCTAAATGGGGTTCTGGCGTTGGAATACGTGCTCTTATCGGGTTTTTTACCTTGGGATGACTTGGCAAGATCCACGCTTACTGCGACACTACCATCTTCGGCACTGTGTGCGATGGCGTGATCCTTTGCGCCGTTTATCGCTGGGTCTTGGCCGAGCAAGCGTAAGGTGGCTGAAACCCACCATTCGAACTTGCCGAATTCATCGGTGGGTTGGCACGCTGCGCTTGCTGAAAGACCATCGCATAGCTGTGCGTTTTGATTGTGCGAAAGTTGCCAATTGTTGGTGTTAGGAAGGTTTCGGGGGAAGGTAGTAAATCGACTCAGGCAAGCCGAATTGGTATGATGGTCAACAGCGAAGCCATTTGGAAATGGTGGGTTTCACGCACTCTACTTGCTTCGCTTTCATGCGGTGGGTTCGCACCCAACCGACGTTTCATCGCAATCCCGCCTCCCGCCTAATTGACGCTTTCTTCGCGTTGTCCTATGGGACCTTAAAAAGCGATTGAGCGTTCCGATGGCCACCAAACCCAAATCCTTCCAAGAGATCATTCTGCGTCTGCAAAATTATTGGGCCGAAAAGGGCTGTGCGATATTGCAACCCTATGACATGGAGGTGGGTGCGGGGACGTTTCATCCGGCGACCACGTTGCGCGCGTTGGGGTCGAACGCATGGGCGGCGGCTTATGTGCAGCCCTCGCGTCGTCCGACGGATGGGCGCTACGGCGAAAACCCCAACCGTTTGCAGCATTATTACCAATATCAAGTGCTGATCAAACCCAGCCCGCCGGATTTGCAGGACCTTTATCTCGGCTCCCTCGAAGCTATTGGGATTGATATGGAGATCCATGATATCCGCTTTGTCGAAGATGATTGGGAAAGCCCGACATTGGGTGCTTGGGGGCTGGGCTGGGAGGTTTGGTGTGATGGGATGGAAGTCTCGCAATTCACTTACTTCCAACAGGTCGGTGGGCATGATTGCAAACCTGTTTCGGGCGAGCTGACCTATGGGTTGGAACGTTTGGCGATGTATGTGCTGGGCGTGGATCATGTGATGGAGATGCCGTTTAATGATCCAGACGCGCCGATTGCTTTGACATACGGCGATGTGTTTCGCCAAACCGAGCAGGAATATTCGCGCTGGAATTTCGATGTCGCGGATACAGACACGCTGTTGCAGCATTTCAAAGATGCTGAAGCGGAATGCGAACGGATTTTGGCCGCAGGCCATATTGACCCCAAAACCGAGCGCCAGATCATCATGGCGCATCCGGCCTATGATCAATGTATCAAAGCCTCGCATCTGTTTAACCTGTTGGATGCGCGCGGGGTGATTTCGGTGACCGAGCGGCAGGCCTATATTGGGCGTGTGCGCGCGTTGGCCAAGAAATGCGCCGATGCTTTTGTGCTGACCGAGGCAGGTGGTGCGGCAGCATGATGCAGGATGCAACGCCTGTTATACGTGTCAGTGATTATGCCCGTGCACGGGGGTTTTATGCAGGCCAACTGGGTTTTGATGTGATTGAAGAGGGCGGCGATCCGGCGCGGTTTGGGATTTTTCGCCGCGACAAAGCACAGCTGTTTATCAACGCATGGGACGGGGCAGGGGCCGCTTATGAGGGGTGGGTTGCTTATATTCATGTTGCAGATATTGCCGCGACCAAAGCGGATTTGGATGCGCGGTCGGTAGCGTTTGTCCGGGGGCCGGTTGTGACCGAATATGGAATGGCAGAGATTGAGATCGCCGATCCAGATGGCAATGTGATTTGTTTTGGGGCGGATGCATGAAAGGATCAATCTTAATGGGGGGAACATTGGGCGTGGCGGCTGTCATGGGCGCAGGGTTGTGGTATATGATCCAGATCGCGCCTTATGGGGACGTGCCAGATCAAAGCAGTGTCACGGTTGACGGCGCGGCCTTGCCGATCCGCAATTTTCAGGCGATTGATGGGGAGAATTCGCCGCTGAAATACCGTGCTTGTTTTGCGCAGGATTGGGATTTGGCGGGGTTTGTAAAGTCGGATGATGCAACACCTTTGGTCGCACCCGGTTGGTTTGATTGCTTTGATGCGGGGGCAATCACCGCGGATTTGGAAACCGGTGCCGCGATTGCTTTTGAGGCGGGGCGCAATCAGCCCTTTGGCACCACGCGCTATATCGCGGCTTATGGTGATGGGCGGGCCTTTATGTGGCGGCAATTGAATGCGTGTGGTGAGGCATTTTTTAGCGGTGATCCGTTACCCTCGGACTGCCCCGCACCGGAAGGAGAGGCGATGGAAAAGAAACCTGGAGTGATTTCTGGTGGCATTGGCCCGATCGAGGTCAAGATCGCGCTGACGCCGATTATTGGCGATGTGGCCGAGCCGATTGCAATTCGCAATCCGCAAGGCACCAGTGACAATTCGGATGTTGACAGTTTCTATGCCTGTTTTGACACGGATTTGAATTTCGCCTTTGTGACCGAGACTTATGAGATTTTGGAAAATGTCGATCCGCCGTCACCGGCCTCGCATTTGCCCTGCTTTGATGCGGCGAAAATCCAAGCGGATGTTTATTCGGGCGAGGCGATTGCGGTGATGGGCGAGCGGGACTATGCGATTGGGGTTGACCGATTGGTTGTGCTCTATCAAGACGGGCGCGGCTATGCCTGGAACCAAAGAGCAAAATAATGGCTGATCTTTTACTGGAATTATTGTCCGAGGAAATCCCCGCGCGGATGCAAAAGCGCGCAGGCGAAGATTTGAAACGCTTGATCACCGATGGGTTGGTGGAGGCGGGGTTAACCTATGCCGCGGCAGGTGCATTTGCCACGCCGCGCCGTTTGGTTTTGACGATCGAAGGTCTGCCCGATGAAAGCCCCGCGATTTCCGAGGAACGGAAGGGCCCGCGCACGGATGCGCCTGATAAAGCGATTGAAGGGTTTTTACGCGCAACCGGATTGTCAAAGGATGATCTGGAGGTCCGTGATGATAAGAAGGGCCAAGTCTATTTCGCGATGATCAACAAGCACGGGCGGGCTGCGGCAGAGATTATCGCAAGCCTTGTGCCAGAGGTGATCCGCAGCTTCCCATGGCCGAAATCCATGCGCTGGGGATCGGGCAGCTTGCGCTGGGTGCGCCCGTTGCATTCGATCCTATGTGTGTTGTCGCGCGACGATGGGTCGGAGGTTGTGCCCTTTGATGTCGATGGGATTGAGGCGTCGAACATGACCGCTGGCCACCGGTTCCATGCGCCGCAATGGTTTAGCGTGTCGGGTTTTGAGGCGTATCAAGCGGAACTTAAAAAATCCTATGTGATTTTGGATGCGCAGGACCGCGCAGATAGGATTTGGGAAGACGCCAAAAACCTTGCCTTTGCACAAGGGTTAGAGATTGTCGAAGATCAGGGCCTGTTGGCAGAAGTTGCGGGGCTGGTTGAATGGCCGGTGGTGCTGATGGGCGATATTGCAGAGGATTTCTTGGGCTTGCCGCCGGAGGTTTTGCAAACCTCGATGAAGGAGCATCAGAAATTCTTCTCGGTCAAAAATGCCAAAACGGGCCGGATTGAGAAATTCATCACCGTGGCCAATCGTGAAACCGCGGATCATGGCGCGACGATTTTGGCGGGCAATCAGAAAGTTCTGTTTGCGCGGTTGTCCGATGCGAAGTTTTTCTGGGAAAATGATTTACGTGTTGCGAAGGCTGGGATGGACGAATGGGCCACGAAGCTTGCCAACGTGACGTTCCATAACAAGCTTGGAACACAGGCCGAGCGGATTGAGCGGATTGCGGCCTTGTCGCGTGAAACGGCCGCGTTGGTGGGCGCTGATCCTGATATGGCCGAGAAGGCCGCGCGGTTGGCCAAGGCCGATTTGAGTTCGGAAATGGTGTATGAGTTTCCAGAGCTTCAGGGCTTGATGGGGCGCTATTATGTTGAAGCGGCTGGTGAAGCGACAGAGATAGCGGCGGTGGCCGAGGAGCATTATTCGCCCCTCGGCCCGTCGGATGATGTGCCAACAGCACCTTTGTCTGTGGCTGTGGCACTGGCCGATAAGATTGATACGCTGACGGGGTTTTGGGCGATTGATGAGAAACCCACGGGGTCAAAAGACCCGTTTGCGCTGCGGCGTGCGGCGTTGGGGGTTATTCGGTTGGTTTTGGAGAATGGTTTTGCAGCAAACCTTAATTTTCTTTTTCGTCGAAGCCTTTTCATAAAATCCTATTTTGATCGCTATGCGCAAACAGTGATGTACTCAAAGTATTCTGCCGGCGAAGATACCGAGTTCGTTGAAATGCTCAAAGCTGAACTGAGAAAGTTCTCAACTGGAGACTTTCAAAGAGAATGGTCAGATCAAAAATATAATGAACTGATTGAAGCTTCCGAAAGCAAAGGTGAAAGAAAAAGTTGGCTCATGGAGGCAACATTTCAAGAAACTCTAGCAACCTTTAATTCATATTCTGATTGTTTGCCGTCGCTAATGGTCTTCATCCACGACCGCCTCAAAGTCTACCTACGCGATCAAGGCATCAGCCATGATGTGATCGACGCCAGCATCGCCATGCCCGGCAATGACGATCTCGCGCTGCTGGTTGCGCGTGTGCGGGCGTTGCAAGACTTCCTGAAAACCGATGATGGCGAAAATCTTGTCCAAGGCTACAAGCGTGCTGCGAATATTCTAGCGGCGGAAGAGGCCAAGGACGGGGTGCATTACGAACTGGATCCCGATCCGAAATTGGCAGAGCCGGGTGTCGAGGCGGATTTGTTCAGCGCAATCGCGGCGGCGGAGCCCGCGATCACAGCCGCGCTTGACAAAGAAGCCTTCGAAATTGCGATGCAAGAGCTGGCAAAATTGCGCAAACCGATCGATGAATTCTTTGACAACCATCAGGTGAATCATCAAACTAGCATTATTCGACGCAATCGGTTATGTTTGCTTCATAAAATTCGCGTTGTTACTGAAAAGATTGCAATATTTCGTCATTTGGAAGGTGTCTAAAAGTACAGGTTTAAGAAGAATTATATCATTTTCATTATTTGCCCATTTTTTGCCTTAATTGATATTTAACCCAAGTTTTCAAGGGGCTTATAAGAAAATCAGACTCTTAGGAATGCCTTCACCCAACCATTCCTAAGTTGGGGTGCGACTGATTTATTTTGGTCGCACCCCGCATTTTTTTAACAGACACAATCTATCCATCTTATGCATCGTGGGGTAGTACAACCTATGGATGGTCGAAAGCTAGAATTCGAAGACTGTATCGCGCTTGATGGCACGCAAGCGGTCGAGGCGTCGATTTATGGCGCGCGGGCTGCGGCCTTGGTGGAATTGCGCAGTGCGGGCCTCCAAATTCCGCGTGCTTGGGCGTTTTCTGTCGATTGCACGAAGCGGTTCGCGCGGGCGGATTTTCCCGATCAGTGGCCAATCGCAACAGCGTTAGACCACGGCAAACTTTTGTCGCTGCGCGCAAGCCCCGTGGATCGGCACTGGGGCGGACCAAGGTCCATCCTAAATCTTGGCATGACCGCCAAGATGCGCGATCAAATGGCCAAAGACAGCTCAGCCACGGTCGCCAATGCGATTTATTTCCGCTTCATTCAGGATTTTGCCACCAAAGTGTCAAAATTGGATGGCGAAGATTTTGAAGCGATCCTAGATCGGTCGCGCAAAGATGGCGTGCCAGATTATGCCAAGGCGGCGGATGCGGCACTTGGGTTTTATGAGGCGGAGATGGATGCCCCTTTCCCGCAAAACCCAGATACCCAGATTAAACAAGCGCTGCGGTCCATGGCGGCGGCTTGGAATGCCGCAAGTGCGCGGATTTTGCGCGAGGCGCGTGGCGCGCCCAGTGACGCGGGGCTTGCGATTATTGCCCAAGAAATGGTTTTGGGTCTGGGTGACGGGGAATATGGATCAGGCGTGGCGCAATTCGTCTCGCCCATCACAGGTGAACGTCAAGCGGTTGGACGCTACCTAAGCCAATCGCAAGGGCGCGAGGCGCTGACCTCGCATGTTGCGGCGCAGTTTTTGGCCAAAGATGCGCGCGGGCCCAGCCTTGAAGATATCTGCCCGCAGGCTTTTGCAGACCTTAAAGAGTTATCGATTGCCGTGTCGCGCCAATATCGCGATGCGATGCAGCTGGAATTCACGGTCGAGGACGGTGCGGTCTGGTTGCTGGACGCGGTGCCCGCAGATCGCAATGGGCGCGGTGCGGTTGCGATTATTGTGCGTCTGGTTGAGTGGGAGATGATCACCCGTGAAGAAGGCGTGATGCGCATTCTGCCACGGCAATTAAATGAAATGCTGCACCCGCAGATTGCCCCCAAAGCCAAACGACAAGAAATTGCCGAAGGGATCGGCGCTTCGCCCGGGGCGGGGACGGGCAAGCTTGTGTTCAGCGCCAATGCCGCGATTGCAGCCGAGGCGCGTGGCGAACAGGCGATTTTGGTGCGCCATGAAACCACGCCTGATGATATTCGGGGCATGCAAAGCTCGGCCGGTATTTTGACCGAACGGGGCGGGATTAACAGCCATGCAGCGGTGGTGGCGCGCACGCTGGGGCTGCCGTGCATTGTAAGTGCCGAAGATATCTCGATCGATGCGCGGTCGAAGACTTTGCGGTTGCCAGATGGCACGGAATTGACCGAAGGTGCGATTATCACGCTTGATGGGGCATCTGGTCATGTTCTGTGGGGCGCGCCAGAGTTGGTGGAACCTGATCTGGGCGAGGATTTCCAGAAATTCATGACTTGGGCAGATGAGTTTCGCGAAATGGGTGTTCGGGGCAATGCAGATACGCCGCGTGATGTGCGCTTGGCCAAAGGGTTTGGGGTTGATGGTATTGGCCTGGTGCGTACCGAACATATGTTTTTTGAGCCAGATCGCCTGACCGTCATGCGCGAGTTGATTTTTGCGGAAGCGGATAAAGACCGGACCAATGCGCTAAATTTGCTGTTGCCAATGCAGCGCGATGATTTCTACGAGATCTTTGCACTGATGCGCGAGGCGCCGGTGTGTATTCGCTTGCTGGATCCGCCATTGCACGAGTTTCTACCCAAAGGGCGCGAACAAATCCAAGCGCTTGCGGATGCGACAGGCTTGCCGATGTCGCAAATCACAGCACGCGTGGAGGATTTGGCGGAATTTAATCCGATGTTGGGGACACGCGGTGTGCGTTTGGGCATCACCGTGCCCGAGATTTACGAGATGCAGGCGCGTGCAATTTTTGATGCCGCCGCAAAAATGGCGCGTGCGGGCGTGATTGTGAAACCAGAAATTATGATCCCGCTTGTATCGGCCAATCGCGAGGTCGAGCTGGTCAAAGCCCGTATTGATGCGGTTGCAAGTGCTGTGCAATCCGAACAGGGTGTGAAACTGGCCTATAAGCTGGGTGTTATGGTTGAGACGCCGCGGGCGGCTTTGCGCGCGCATGATATTGCCAAAGTGTCGGAATTTATGAGCTTTGGAACCAATGATTTGACCCAGATGACGTATGGCCTGTCGCGCGACGATGCGGGGCGGTTCATGCGCTCTTACGTGCAAAATGAGATTTTCGAGGAAGATCCATTTTTGACGCTGGACAGCGACGGGGTGGGCGAGTTGATCGAGATTGCGGTTGAACGTGCCCGCGAAGGCCGTGATGCGATGGTTTTGGGGCTTTGTGGTGAACATGGGGGCGATCCAGACTCGGTCGCATTCTGTCACAGCTTGGGCTTTGATTATGTCTCTTGCTCGCCATTTCGGACGCCTGTGGCGCGTCTGGCCGCCGCACAGGCAGCCCTGCGGTCGAAGAAAGCGCCGAAGAAAGCATCGTGAATCACCCGCGCAAACGGGCGTAAAACATGTCGAAATACTGTCGAAAATTGGACCGGACGCCTAAAAACCGTGCAAATGGTGTGAACAAAATATGAACATAGCGTTCTTTGTAAGCAGTTTGAGGACGCGATCACCTTGATTGTGAAGTTTCTGATCCTTTTTCACCTGTTTTCAGCAATTAAATATCAATTCACAAAAAATCGCGCATGTGACGTGCCGAAAATACTAGACAGGTGCATTTTCGAGCACTAGGTCACAGCGCCAAGGGGCGAGAGAACCTAAGTACCGGGAATCGAGCAATGACTGGTTTGAAATCTTTATGTATCGCACTCGTTGTGAGTTGCGCCTGTGTCACTCCGCTTTTGGCTGAACAATCTGTGCAAAATGAAGCAATCGCTTCGGATAATTTGACAGGGCATTGGATCCCGTTTGATGATCTAGAGAACGTTAATCGCACAAAATCTGCCCGTGATGTGTTGGCAGGCGAGAATTCGCGTATCAATGCTGCACAACCGCTGGCTTTCTTATTCAATCTAAAGCCGCGCAAAAAGGCGCCAGAGATCTATTCCGCGATCCCCTCCAAAGCCTATTTGCAGGATTTGCCGGTCGCAGCGGGCGGCGCGGAATGGCAATGCCTGACAGAGGCGCTTTATTTTGAGGCGCGCGGCGAAAGCATTTCAGGTATTTTTGCAGTTGCCGAAGTGATCGTAAATCGCCGCGACAGCGCGAAATTCCCAAATTCTGTGTGCAAAGTGATCTCTCAAGGTGTGCGCAAAGGCTCGCGCGCCTGTCAGTTCAGTTATAAATGCGACGGCCATTCAGAAGTGTTCCGCGAGAAAGAGGCCAAAGCGCTGGTTGCGAAAATCGCCCAGATCGTTTTGGATCAACGCGCACCGCTTTTGACTAATGGCGCCACTTATTATCATGCGAATTTCGTAAAACCGCGCTGGGCGCGTAAATTTACGAACACGGCTGTAATTGGCAAACACCTGTTTTATCGCGGTTAAAGACGCAGAAACCTAATGATTAGACCCGGCCCATGTGTCGGGTCTTTGTCTTTGAACGTCTGATTTTTGCATGAACTGTCTTAACTGAGGCCCTTGTAAAGAAAGCATACGGTCTATACCTGCGAGGTGAACTGAGGGGCAGGGTGACTGTCATGGACAAGAAATTCGTCGCTTTTGAAAGCTTAGAGGCACGCGCGCATGCCCAAAAGGGCGATCCACTGGACCGAATTGCGGTGCGCGACTATGTCAAAGCGGTGGATATTGGGGCGTTTCAATCGGAACGCGGTGTGTTTCAAAACATTCGGTTCAATGTGGTGTTAGAGGTCGCACATAGTGCGGCAGCGGCCACGGATGATGTCGATCAAGTTCTGTCTTATGATACCATTACCGAAGCGATTGATCATCAGTTGGAGATCGAGCGTTTGAACCTGCTTGAAACGCTGGCAGAGCGGATTGCGGCGGAATTGTTAACCCACAGACGGGCGCAACGTGCCTTTATCCGGATCGAAAAGATGGACCGTATTGACGGAACATTGGGGATCGAGATTGTGCGTTCACGCGCGGATGCAGAAAATGTGGTGGCCTTAGAGGAAACCGAGATCGAGCCAGAACGCGCGGCACCCACGGTTTTGTTTTTGCCCAATATCTGGTTTTCTAAGGACCGTTTGGCACCGCTTTTGGATAAGATTGAAACCTCTCATAAGCCGGTTATCTTGTGCGTGGAAATGGCCGAAGAAGAGATGCCAAAATCGGCCTCTGCCTTCGCGGACCGGCGCATCAAATTATTGTCGGTTGAGCAGAATGCCTGGGTTTTGGCAGGTCTTGATCCGCGCTGTGTAGTAATTGATAGCCGCACGGAACTGGAACATACCATCCGGTTGGGCCAAATCTCTGTCTGGGCACCCTCTAAAATGGTGCTGGATGCGACCGAAAAGCCCGCCTTGGACGCAACGCCCGAAGAATTGGCGCTGTGGTTGGCAGAGCAATTTGAAGCGGATGGTGTTTATTGCCTGAAAAGTGATGAAACGCGCGCGGGCTTTGCGGTGATCAACGGACCCGAAGATATCGTTTAAGACGCTGATGGACTATTTCCGCCCCATCCCCATAGCTGATCAAGATCGACCCAAAGAGGCTGTGCGGCTTGCCGGTGGGCCTGTTTGGTTTTCGGAAGTGGAGGTGTTGGCGCGGGGAGTAGCACCGCATATCCTTGGCATTCGTGATTTGCCCACAGATGTGATTGAGACGCTTACGGCACAGCGTGATGCAATCGCGGGGCTGGATATGGCTGGGCCCAAAATCATGGGTGTGTTGAATGTGACACCAGACAGTTTTTCCGATGGCGGCGATTATTTTGATGCAGAGGATGCGATGTCGCGCGGACGTGCAATGATCGCCGAAGGCGCGGATATCATCGATATTGGCGGTGAAAGTACGCGGCCTGGTGCGGATTTTGTTGGGTCGGACGATGAAATTGGGCGTGTCGTGCCAGTTGTGCGGGCTTTGCGCGATCAAGCGGTTCTGTCGATTGATACCAGAAAAGCCGATGTGGCGATGGCGGCGCTTGGCGCAGGCGCTGTGATATTTAATGATGTGTCCGCGCTCAGCTTTGACGAAAACAGCGTATCGGTTGCTGCCAAGCATAACGCGGTTGTCTGTTTGATGCATGCCAGCGGTGATCCCAAAACCATGCAGGACAATCCGCACTATGATGACGTGCTGTTGGATATTTATGACTATTTGGCCGAACGGGTTGCGTTTTGCGAGGGCAATGGCATTCCCAAAGCGCGCATCATGGTTGATCCGGGCATTGGGTTTGGCAAAACCACGGAACACAATTTGTTACTTCTTCGAAAGATTTCTCTGTTTCACGGGCTCGGCTGTCCCATATTATTAGGTGTTTCGCGCAAACGCTTTATCGGTGAAATCGGGGATGCGCAAAATGCCGCCAACCGATTTCCCGGCTCCCTTGCGGTGGGTTTGGATGCTTTGCGACAAGGTGTGCAGATCTTGCGGGTTCACGACGTTTGGCAAACCAGACAGGCGTTACATCTGTGGACGGCGCTAAACGGGGACGGGTATGGCACGTAAATATTTTGGAACAGACGGTATTCGGGGCCGCGCAAATAGCCACCCGATGACCCCAGATGTGGCGTTGAAATTGGGTGCAGCGGTGGGTCAATATTTCCGCAAAGACCAAAAGGAACACCGCGTGGTGATTGGCAAAGATACGCGGCGCTCCTCTTATATGTTTGAAAATGCTTTGGCGGCGGGGCTGATGTCGACGGGTATGGATGTGTATTTTCTAGGCCCTGTACCAACGCCCGCTGTTGGCATGCTGACACGCTCTATGCGGGCTGATCTGGGTGTGATGATTTCGGCCAGTCACAATGCGTTTGAAGACAATGGGATCAAGTTTTTTGGGCCAGATGGGTTCAAACTGTCTGATGCGGTCGAGTTGGAAATCGAAGCTTTGCTAGACGGCGATGCGCGCTATGCCGACGCGAAGGGCATTGGCAGGGCGACGCGAATTGATGATGGTCTGGGCCGCTATATTGAATTTGCAAAATCAGCCTTCCCGCGCAAAAAAATGTTGAGCGGGATGAAAGTTGTGGTCGATTGCGCGAATGGCGCGGCATATAAATCTGCGCCGACCTTATTGTGGGAATTGGGCGCGGAGGTGATCCCAATTGGCGTGGATCCGAACGGATTTAACATCAATCAGGATTGTGGATCGACCCAACCAACGATTGCCGCGAATGCGGTGTTGGCGAATAAGGCCGATGTTGGCATTTGTTTGGATGGTGATGCGGACCGCGTGATCGTGATTGATGAGACGGGCAAGGTGGCCGATGGCGATCAAATCATGGGGCTGATTGCCAGTGATTGGGCCGCTTCTGGGCGATTGGTGAAAAATACGCTTGTCTCAACTGTGATGTCCAATATCGGGTTAGAGCGGTATTTGAACGCGCAGAACATCAATCTACTGCGCACGCCTGTGGGTGATCGTTATGTGGTGCAAGCGATGCGCGAAGGTGGGTTTAATCTGGGCGGCGAGCAATCGGGCCATATCGTGATGAGCGATTATGTGACCACTGGCGATGGGCTGATGGCGGGATTGCAGTTCTTGAATGCGGTTGCATCTTCAAACATGCCAGCCAGTCAGTTGACCCATGTGTTTGAGCCGGTGCCGCAGCTGCTCAAAAACGTGCGCTATGAAAAAGGGAGTGCGCCGTTGGATCAGGCGGGCGTGCAGCAAGCGATTTCAGAGGGTGAAGATGCGTTAGGTGCGGGCGGGCGACTGCTGATCCGTGCATCGGGGACTGAGCCGGTGATCCGGGTGATGGGTGAAAGTGATGATGCGGTTCTGCTGTCGCGGGTGATTGATCAGGTTGTGGATGCGGTTGCGCATGTGGCGTGATGTGTGGCGGATTTTTAAAAGTTTAGATTTGATTGTGATTTTTGATTGGTTTTGCTTGCCCAAAACATGGTTAATTTATTCCTAATATCTAAATTAGAAAATTAGTTTAGTGGTTTTAGCGTTATCGGTTTTTTAAGAAGTAGAGGAGACGTGATCGGTGAGTGAGTACGAACTAATATGCGCCAGATACGCTGAAGCAAAAAACTCCTATCAACGCCACTGACTTCCAAAAATGACCCGATTTAAATTTATGGGCAGCTATGTTTTGCGCAGCCTAATTTGCGAGACAGCCAATCCAACCAAGATGAGTCCCAGCGCCAGAATAAAGCTTGGCGGCACCACCTCGGCAAAGAAAATCACACCTAAAATCACCGCCCAGATCGGCACTTGGTAGTTCACCAATGTTAGGAAGGTTGGGCCTGCTGTGCGAACCACCCAGACCAACAGCAATGTCGCAATCGCGGTAGGGAAGATGCCCAGATATAACAGAGCAAAGATCGCGTTTGGACTGCCCATTTGTGGCAAACCATCGACCCATAATGAGATCGGCAGGATGATAAAAAAGCCCAACAACAAACCGCCTGCGGAATAAACCAAGGTCGACACAGGCGGGCAGAGCCGTGTGTTGATCGTCCCCAGCGCATAGCACAAGGCGGCGGTGATACAGGCCATTCGCGCAAGCGGCTCTAGTGCCGCGCCCGTGGAGGCAAGGAAGCGCGCAGGCTCAATCAGCACGACAATCCCAATAAAACCGATCAAAAACCCGATGGTCTTGATCACCGTCATACGCTCTGATTGCAGGGTAAAATGCGCAAGCGGCAGCGCGAAAAGCGGGACCAACGCCATGGTCACGCCAGCAAAGCCCGAGGTGACATAATTCTGCCCCCAATTGAGCAGCGAGAAGGG
>JBCCGP010000071.1:0-15067 GCA_039029215.1 Pseudomonadota bacterium | reverse complement strand
CGCAACATTTCCGTTATTCCAAGGCTGATAGGCACTGGGGGGAGGGGAATTACCGTCGTAGACATGCCCGCTCAGGTAAGGCGATTCCGTCCCACTGAATAGATTTGGCCCCAAAATACTTCCGTTATCGGCACCTAATGTGATGTTGAATACAGCCATGACAAACCTCTTTCACGATAAGCTAATTTTGATCTACCTGAAACGGCATCACGGCAAAAGATATAAAAACCGTAAATATACGGAAAAATATTGACGTTTCTGGGGTTAGCCGATATTTTTTCTGTAAATATACAGAAATGCCCATGCTCTCACATCACACCGCGCTCAAGTCCCTCTTTTCACGACAGGTTCTAGACGGCGCTTTGATGCCCGATTTTGGTGGCGCACCGGATGCGGCCCTGCTGGACACCCAAGGGCAGGCGCTTGGCGGATTGTGTCGCCAGTCCAATCTTGATGCGATCAGTGTCTGTTTGGTGCGGACCGATGCCAGCTTCGCCATCGAAAGCATCACGGCAGAGGCACAATATGGCCTGCCTATCTCAGAGCTAGAGGCGCATCGCCCCATCGATCATCTGGACCCTTTGCGCAAAGCGGTGCTGCGCACGCCCGGCACTGCCGTTTTTAACACCGATTTTCGCAGCTTGGACGCCTGGCGCCAAGATCCGCTTTATAATCCCTATTATGCGCGGCTTGGCGTGTTGCATGCTGCCAGTATCAGTTTCATCCCCCCCTTTCGCGAAAATATGCGTCTGCAAGTCAGTTTCTTTGCCAAGTCGAATGGGGTGTTTTCGCCCGATTTTTCCAAAAGCTTCATCGAACTTGCCGGATTTCCGATGGCCATTTTTTGGCTTGCACGTTTTGGCGCGATTGACACCGCGCATCTGTCCCGTATGCGCGATCTGTTGTCGCATCGCAAACCGATCGAAATCGCAATCCTGCGCGAGTTGGTCACGCTGCCGCAATATTCGCTGGATGAAATTTCCGCCCGTGTCGGGCTATCCGCGCGCAAAACAGATTACCATCTGGCCGAATGCCACAAATCTATCCAACCGATTTTGGCAGGCGATGCGCCCGTGGGCCGTGCCAATCGCTTGTTGGATTTGGCCGCTGCCTTTCAATTGCTACGCATCATGGGTCCATCACGCGGCCGGCGCAAAAACAGCCAAGCGCCACGGATCGTCTAAACGCCGCATCCATCCTAATTTTGAGGGTCAGAAATCGCCTTGGCGATCCGCTCCGCATGTTTTTGGGCATTTTTCTGGTCGCGGCCCGAAAGCTCTGCCTGGATCGCCTCTGCGGCCTCGATTTGCCCTGTCTTGACAAAACTCAGCCCGCGCAACCCCAGTTCCATCGCACTCAACCCCCTGATCCGCTCAAGGCTTCGCAAGCTGCTCAAGCAGTCCTCTGCCCGTCCCTGCTGGTGATAAAGATGCGCCAGCGGCGACAACCGCTCGGCCGTCTTTTTCGCCGCGACTGCGCGTGCCAACCATTCGATGGCCTGTTCGGGCTGCCCCGCGCGGGTAAACAGATGAAAGCCCGCGTCAAACGCAACCTCTTCGCTATGGCGCGAGGTCAGACGTGCTTCAAAATCAGGGGCGATATGATGAAACAAGTCGATGGTTGCATCCAGCTGCATCAAATCAACGCCTGCACGGATCAGATCGACAAAGGCATCAATATGAAAATGCCCGGCTTCATATTTCTTGGTGAAGGCCGATCGCGTCATATTCCAAATCGCAATGTCCTTAGCCAAAGCACATAGGGCAGAGATGGTTAGGACAGCGGGCGTTTCTTCGCTCTCTAACCGATCTGCAAGCGCAATCGTCGTCTCGGGTTCCAACAAACGGCCCAATGCGATATCCGAAGGCGCCAGCTGTTCGGCTTGGGTCAGCATAGACTTCACCGCCTTGCGATCTGGGGTGGGTTTGCCATGTTGCGGGTAGATACGCATAGCATCCGCAGGCCCAGACGCGATACAACACACCGCACGTTGTCCCGCCACCGCCTTGGCACGCCATTCAAAAATATGGCCCGAGCCCTTTATGAATGCTGGAAACAGTATGACCCTGCCCTCTCGTTTGCGCGTTTTGCTTCTCTTCTATATCCGTCCACAAGCTGAATTGATCAATAGCGCATGGTGGCAATGGTTGGGAGCAATAAATAGTCTGACGGCGTCTAAAAGAAACCATCTTGTACATTTCGGATTAGCCACCGAGGATATTATTGCCAACTTTTGTAATCGAGTTGTCGCGCAAAGACCCTCGACACCAAAAATCAACAAAGCGTTGCAGTTGTAAGGGATTGCTTTTCTCCTTCAAAATAGAGAGTTCCGCCGATCAAAAGATCATGCGCGTGCTGATTTTAATATCGAGCAAATGAACATCCAAACGGATTTCCCCAAATTATGGCGTCTGAAGCAAGATCAAATCGCCCAGATCATTGCGCGCCATCGCAAGGGGAATCTTGAAATGCTTAAGAGCCTGCCTGACGCGTTGACACATAAAATCGAAAATGACCCGCGATGGTGGGATCCTGATTACTACGCAGACAGACAAGTCACGGATCCAAGCACTGTTCAGCTGGATAGAAGACTGGTGGAACAGCTTACCGAAAAACTGCGTTCAACTCTTTGATGGCAGATTTTGAGGCTGATTTTTGTAGTGTTTCAGACGTTAATAAGCGGCAATGGAAATCGCTTTGACAAGGCAGTTGGTAAAACCATTGAAACGGTATTCAAGCGTGACAGGTCCAAATTAACCGCAGTGATTAGAAGTGCCGATAGCGGGACCTGACCGGTTCAATCGCATAAACCCGCGATTAAAAAAGACAGTGCTTGGCACTCACGCCAACCGCCCAATCCGGTCCGCGATAAGTTTTCTGTTTTGCGCACGCACCCCATAAACCCCTGACAGTTCGTTCCATTGAGACAGGGCGCCTTGAACCACGTCTATCACATCCTTGGCATCCGTCTTTTTAATGCCCGCCTCATGCGCCAAAAGAAACAATGCATCTAAATCAGGATCACGCCCCTGCCCCATCACCATCGTGCTTTGCTCGCCGCCCGGGCCCGATGAAAAGGTCAGGTCATAGGCCGGCGCAAATCGCCACTGGCCATCTGCATCCATCAGGTAACTAAAATTTTTCGCATGATCGTCACGGTTATGCGCAAGCACATTAAAGACCGCTAACCGAAAAAGCTTCTCGACCTCTCTTTGATCGGCGCACAGGCTTGTGGTTAATGTCACAAGGTCAGCGTAATCCAGCGACGGCGTTCGAAAATCGGAATGCAGCAAACCCCCCGCTGTATGCATATGGTATCGTTGCGTACCGTCCCGATCAAACCGCTTGATTGCAAAATATCCAGCACCCCTTTGGGCGGGAAACAGATGTACATCTGGCATCTCAATCCCAGCCGCTTTCGCCATCAGCGCATAGACATATTCAATCGCACCCGCATCATCGCCATCTTGCATATTTGAAAATTTGACAATCCATCGGCGATACCCCTGTGGCAAAACTTGCGATCCATGACAGATATCTGATTGGTCTTCGTTGACCCCGATCAGCGCTTTGGGCCGTGCACCAGCGGAGGAGCCATTCAAAGCAATCAGCTGACCCAAGACCTCTTCTGCCGCGCCCTCCAAAACCTGCGCTGCATGATCTGCGAGTTGGTCCAAGCTGATATCCTCTGGCGGTAAATCCCCGCTGTGATCGGGCATGTAGGTTAATGCACCAAGCCCAACATGTGCAAGGCGCTGAAGATTGGAAATCTCGCCCGGGTTGACCCCAATGGATCTTGCGTAGCGGTCGAGCAAAAGCCTGCCCCACCCATCTGGTAAACTGTCATAGAAAACCCCTGCCAGTCCCTCGAACAGATTTCTGTCAAATCGGATCAAGCCCTGACGAAGCGGCAGGTGAAAGGGCGAAATCTCTAAACCGCGCTCTAAAAACGCGGTATCAAATTCAAAGAAAGCTTGACCGCGCTGCATCGCCATACGTCCCACGGCGACGTTTTCTGTGCCAAAATCCAGACCGATCGTCAGCGCATCAATGGGCGCAAAGATAGTCATCTGCGCGATCCGCGTTGTTTCTGTGCTTTTTCCGGCTCTTTCAAAACATCATCAATTGATGTGAAGCGGTCCATATCTGGCTGTGTTGCCGCAACCACTTGATCCAAGCCCCCCAACACCATTTGCAGTTTCAGAAAAGAGCCCAAAGATATCTCGCCCGTCTTCTCAAATTTGCGCAGTGTTGATACGGACACGCCAGCCCGATCGGCCAAACCTTGTTGGGTCAGGTCCATCTGCAAGCGTTTGGCGCGGCTATTTTCAGCAAGGCTTCTTTGCGCCTGTTTGGGTGTTTTAAGTGATATCATAATGGTATTTATAGTAATATTTCTGTCTAAAAGCTATTATAATATCACTTACTAGCTGATTTCCCTTAGGTATTTGATCAAAAACCGCAGTCAGACAGTAAATGCCCAGAAAAGAAATCCGGCATCTTGTCAAAACAGGTATACCCATAAACAAGGAAACTTGTTTACCGGTTTTGACAAAGGTGAGCCTCAGCTTGGCGAAAAGGCATCCCTGATTACGATATCTTTGTTTGCAGAAACCGCCGCCAGACCCCATAAATAGTATAGATATAAAACTTCGCGGCTATCTGTGGTAATTTCTCTTGCGCGAATCTCAAAACCGTTCCATTACTACGAAAATAATAAAAAATAACGTCTAAAACCGTAACTAACGAAGCAGACTCAGCAAAAAACGGTTATTTAGATCGGGCAAACAGGGCGGCGACAATGCAGGGCGACATCCGTATTGATCAACTCATTGGCGAACATGCTGAAAAGCTGTCCGCAAGGCTTCAGGCGCATCGCGAACAACTTTATCCGCCAGATGCAACCAAGGAATTGCGCAAATTTACCTCTGGTGAAGCGGCCAAGCTGATCGGCGTGAACGACGCCTATCTGCGTCAGCTAAGCTTGGACGGCAAAGGCCCCACACCAGAGATCGCCAAAAACGGGCGGCGTTTTTATTCGATGCAAGATATCGCAGAGTTGCGAAGCTTCTTGGAACAAGGCGCAAAGACACCCGGCACTTATCTGCCTGGTCGGCGCGGCTTGGAACATCTGCAAGTTATTAGCGTGATCAATTTCAAAGGCGGGTCTGGCAAGACCACAACAAGCGCGCATTTGGCGCAAAAGGCCGCCCTTGATGGCTACCGCGTGTTAGCGCTTGATCTTGATCCGCAGGCCAGCTTTTCGGCGCTTCATGGGTTTCAGCCCGAATTCGATCTGCTGGATGGGGGCACGCTTTACGATGTGATCCGCTATGACGCCCCCTGCCCTGCCCGCGATATTATTCAGAAAACCTATTTTCCGAATCTCGACATCATTCCGGGCAATCTGGACCTGATGGAATTCGAACATGAAACGCCCGCCGCGATTGCAAAACGGGGCGAGGTTTTCTTTACCCGTGTTGATGCAGTGCTGGCGCAAGTCAAAGATGATTACGATATTGTCATCATGGATTGCCCGCCACAGCTGGGTTTTTTGACCATGTCAGCGCTATCCGCTGCGACGGCTGTTCTGGTCACGGTGCATCCTCAAATGCTGGACGTGATGTCGATGTGCCAGTTCTTGTTGATGACATCTGATTTGCTGGGCGTTGTCGCCGATGCTGGCGGGAATATGAGCTATGATTGGCTGCGCTATGTCATCACACGCTATGAACCGGGCGATGGTCCGCAAAACCAAATGGTCAGCTTCATGCGTTCGATGTTTGGTGATTATGTCCTGAACCACCCGGTTTTAAAATCTACGGCCATTACGGACGCAGGTATAACGAAACAAACACTTTATGAGGTCGATAAGTCTCAGTTCACGCGCACAACGTTCGAGCGCGCAATGGAGAGTGTGAATGATGTTAATAATGAAATCTTGGGTCTTGTTCAAAACGCATGGGGGCGCAGCTGATCATGGCACGTAAAAACCTTCTGAAGGGCTTGATGGACGAGGGCAAGAATGCCCGTAAAGGCAAAGCCCCCGAAACCAAATCCACCCCCCCTGCCCCGCGGCCGCGCGCCACGGGTGCTGTCGGTGCGGTCAGTCAGACCTTTGCCGATCTGAAAGCCCGCGCGATTATCGATATCACGGCCGATCAAATTGATGATGCGGGCCTCAAAGATCGGCTTCAAGAGGATCCAGAGGCGCATGAAAAGCTAAAAGCCTCGCTGGCTGAATATGGCCAGCAGGTCCCTGTTTTGGTGCGCCCTGCCCCGTCAAACCCAGATCGCTATGAAATCGTCTATGGCCGCCGTCGCGTGGCCGCCCTGGCCGATTTGGGCCTGCCGATCAAAGCCTTGCTGCGCGATTTGGATGATGCGGAATTGGTCATGGCCCAAGGCCAAGAAAACAGTGCGCGGCGCGACCTGAGCTTTATCGAGAAAGCAAATTTTGCCAATCAGATGGTCAAAGAGGGTTTTGAGCGCAAACTGATTTGCGATGCGCTGCATGTCGATAAAACCGTGATCAGCCGCATGTTGCAGGTGACCGAGAATGTGCCGCTATCGGTCATTCGCTATATCGGGGCGGCCCACAGTTTGGGGCGCGATCGGTGGTTGAAATTGGCCGAGGCGATTGCGGGATCGAAAGACCCAATTGAAAAAGCTGTGTCTAACATTCGCAAGCGCGGGAAAATTGCGGCCTCTGAGGATCGCTTTGCCGCCTTGTTGGAATATCTGGAGGCAGAGGCCAAACCCCCTGCCCCGCCGCGGACCACAGCAAAGCCGATTGCGCTGACAGACAGTGCGGGCGGTTCCCTTGGCGTGGCCAAGAAAACACCCCAAGGCACCAAGCTTGATCTGCGATCATCAGATGGATTTTCGGATTGGCTGATCGCCAATCTGTCCCAGATTCACGCCCAGTTCAAAAGGACGGGCGGTGAATGACGAGCGGTAACAACAACAAAAAAAGGGAGCACGATTAGGGCAAAGAAAAAGCCCCCCGAATGAGATCCGAAAGGCTTTATCAGTTTTGTAGCTATCTCTGAATCTAGCCGCCAAAGTTGACAGCTGTCAACAACCATCTGATTCGATGGGCAGGATATTTTTGTCTCGTGATGAAAAATGAACCTTATTTCACAAACGCCTTTTGGGCGAATGGTATCGGCTGGCCAGCTTGCAGCCGCAGAATTGGCGCGTGCCGAAGCGCCAATCGACAGCTTTCACAAATGGGAATTGTTTCGCGCATTATGCCAGGCTCGATTGCATTTCGGCGTCACTGATCGCGATTTGACGGTGCTAAATGCGCTGCTGAGCTTTTGGAAGGGTGATCAGCTGACCGATGATGGGGCGATTTTGGTCTATCCCTCTAACCGCGTCTTGGGGGAACGCGCCCATGGCATGGCCGAAAGCACATTGCGCCGGCATATCGCAGCCTTGGTCGAGGCGGGATTGATCGCACGCCATGACAGCCCAAATGGAAAACGCTACGCCAAATCGGATGGGGCAGGGGGCCACAGTGTCGCCTTTGGATTTTCACTGCGCCCGATGCTGGTCCGTGCCGAGGAAATCATGGATGAAGCCACAAAGGCGCAGCAATTGGTCGAGCAAAACCGCCGCCAGCGCGAAACCTGTGTCCTGATCCTACGCGATGCGGGGAAATTGGCAGATTACGGCATGGCAGAAACCCCCGCCAAAGGCTGGAAATCGCTTCAGGAGCGGCTGTTAGAAGCCAAGAAGTGTCTGCGCCGCAAAATGAACCCAGAGGCCCTCAGCACGCTTCTGTCGACGGCAAAGGCGATTTTGGCCGATGTGCAAAGTTTGCTAGGAATGGATGTTTCTTCTAAAACAGAAAAAATGAGCGGCAGTGACGTTGATACTGGGCGGCACTATCAGAATTCAAATATAAACACCCTTGAATCTGAACCTGCTTTAGAAAAAAGCGGGGCAGGGGGCGAGAACGGCCCTGAACCAGAACCTGACGACCCGCGTTTGCCATTGGCATTGGTGATTAAAGCCTGTCCCGAAATTGGCCATTACGCCAAAGGGGAAATTTCATCTTGGTATGATCTGATCGAAGCGGCGGATTTCGTGCGGGGTATGATAGGGATCAGTCCTGATGCTTGGTTGCAGGCAAAGCAGGAAATGGGTGCCGCGAATGCAGCGATTGTTCTGGTAGCGATGCTGGAACGGGTGGATGCGATCACCTCACCGGGCGGTTATCTGCGTAGCTTGACGGCCAAGGCAGCAGATGGCGCATTCTCGCCGGGGCCGATGGTGATGGCTTTGCTGAACCGTGGTTCTGGGAAGGCGGCGTGATGGGGTAGGGCAGGGGTGCTTGGGAAAAAGTTGACAGCTGTCAACTTTTAGTTGGTCTGCCCTATGAATCCAATATTTAAAGAAGCTCTCTTCGAACGATTTTGCTGTGATTTTTTGGCGACTCTGGATCTTTGTTGCTAAATGAGGGCCGTGAGGAAAAATATTCGGGGCAAGGGGATGCATCGAGCCGAGCGACAGCAAACGGATGTGGCGGTCGAGAATATTACTTTCTCTTTTGTATGAGAAATTTGCTTTTGGTTTTACTGGCAGGATATGTAGTTTGTAATACAAATTCAAAAAGGTTGTAAATTGAACCGATCTCGTCTCTTGCAAACCCGCGTTACGCCAGAAGAAGGCGAACTTCTTGATCAGCTTGTGAAAGCACATGGTTTTAAAAGCCGATCAACCGCCTTGCGGGCACTTATTCGAATTTCAACAGGATTGCTTGAAACGGATCCCGCCATTATTCGCGCATGGAAAGATTTTGCCCGTTCCAATGTAAAAATAGGAAATAATATCAATCAGTTAACACGAAAAGTTAATAGAGGCGAGTTGATTTGGAAAGAGGAGGACAGGAGGTTGGTTGAAGCCGTTAGGCAAAACGTGCATGAAGTCAATCGGCTGCTTGCGGATTACCTCCAAGAGATGCGTGTGAATGGTGCTAAGCGTGTGTCTGTTTTGGCGCAAGAGGACGGTGGCTAGCAAATTTGCTCAACTCTCAACTACAAAACCCCTCATTTAAACTCTTTCATTTTATGCAAGAAAACAATTCATTTATTCAAAAAAGAAATGCGCAAATTCGCCTCTAACTTTTCGTGATCTTTGTAAAAAGCCCCTAAGTTGCTTAAAATCTAATCACACGAGCACGCCGATCCGACAGAAAGATAGATGGGGTGGTGTGAACACGCCTGCACACCGCCCGGAGGGATGGGGTTTGCTGCTTGGCACACCTTGAAAACGCATTTTTAAAAGACTCATACTCAAAAACCCTTAGGCCGCGTCGATATGTTGCCATAAAGATAAGACTGATAATTTATCTTATGTTAACATACGTTAACGCGATAAAGATTGTACCTGAGAACACCCGTCCCAAACAGTACGATAATACGTGTTAACCAAACCTGTAATCACCCAATTGGGTGAAATAGCGCTATTTTATTAGGGTCAGGGTCGTTAAGCCTTGGTAGAATATCTAGCGGTTAGGTGGAAAGTTGTTTCCATGGGGCCGGAAAGGGTTTTGTATTTGCTTTTCAAATTCCTATTCCTTTAAAATTGGGTCAATACTGATTTAGCGATAACGCCAATATCGATTTGTTACTTTGAGGTTTGTTATGACGTCTAATCTATTGCTTGGGCAAGAATACGAACCTTGGATCGGGCGGGCAACGCGTAGACAGTTCTTTGATCTAGGCTGGTGTCTTTCCAAATATCACAATTTCGATGCAGACTATTTGTGTGATTACTTCTTTAATCGAAAGTCATTTGATGGGGATGACTGGCTGGATCCTTCCGCGAATTTTGACACGCGTGCTTATCTTCAGGCCTATCCAGATGTATTGGCGTTTCCAGCGCATCCGCTGTGCCATTTCTTGAAATTTGGGGATGTTGAATCTCGGTTTTCGTTCCCTCAACTCGTACAACCCGCTGCCATGGACGCGCCTGATATTTGGATGGAATCCCATCGTTTGGATTATACAGGCGCGCCGATGGCAAGCTGGGATTTGGCCAGTTTGCTGAAAGCCGCAGGCGTGTCCGTGCATGTCGGGTCGCCCTTCCCTGGTGTGTTGGAGGTTGATTTTGAAACCCTTGGGTCAAAGACGACCGTGCACGGATTGTCCATTCTGCGCGCACATAGTGCAGAAGGATATGAGGCGATTTTAAATCATGCGGAGACATGTTTGAAAACAGCGCGTCCCAAAGTTCTGCATGCCAGTTCCAGCCATTCGGCTCATTGGGTGTTGGCCGCGCAGAAATTAGGTATTCCATCAGTTTTTGTCATCCACGAACCCGATCCGAAAATTGAAACGATCCTGCACTCCACGCGGATCAGAGATCTTGTGCAAGCCGCGTTTGACGCCGCAGGGTCTGTTGTGTTCGTGGCAAAACCAGCGATCGAGGCATGGGCTGCAGAATTTACGATTGAGACAAAAAAACTGGCTTTGATTGAAAAACCTGCGCCGGTGCTTCCCATGGAATTAAAAGCAGCTAAGCGTGACCCTGACCCATCGCAGCGATTAACAATCCTGAGCGTTGGAACCGTCAGCCCGCGCAAGGATCAAAACAGTATGATCGAGGCATGTTTGCGTCTTGGGAAAGACGGGTTTGGGAAGATGATGGAGCTGATAATCGTTGGATTTGGAAAAGATGACTATTCCAAAGAGTTAAAGGCAAAGGCAAAGACCCTGCGCGATTTTGGCGTGAAGCTTCACCTTGTTTCACAAAGCGAAACATTCGAGGAGCGCCAGAAAGTTTTTCGCTTTTTTAAGAAGGCGGATGTTTTTGTCATGACCTCTCGCGCGGAAACGCTGCCCCGAACCATCGCCGAGGCCTATCAATTTCATGTTCCCGTTATAGCACCCGACAGTGCGGGTATCGGCGAGATGGTGCAGGATGGGCAAACCGGGTTTTTATATGGCTTGGGTGATGTTGAGCAGCTTGCAGCGCTGTTGAAACCCGATGCGGACAGAAAAGACGTGTTCGCAAAGTTGCGCAAAAATATGTCAACGTCGAAAATCTTGCCCACAGCGCAAGCGTCGACCCAAGCCTATTTGGACGAATATAAGAAATTGTGGGGTTGAAGGGGTTTTTCCGCTTAGAAGACAGAGTCAGGGCCGTTCAGCCAGGCTTGGAATTCACTCACATCGTCAAAGTTGTTTCTAAATCGGCTATATTGCGCATCCTTCGTACCAGAATAACAGACCGCCTTTTGATCCAATAATTCTGGGATCAAACCCATAAGACGTTCCAGCGCATGGGCTGGTGTTCCGTCCAATTGCCCGCTCTCTGTTGGGAAATCCGAAGGTGTCAATTCAAGTGCTGCGACCTTTTTCAATACGTCGCTTCGTGCCCAATACATGGATCCTGCGGGGAAGCGGAAATGGCCGCTTTCAGGTAATTTCTCTATCCCAAGCTTGCGTCCGATGTCGCGGGCGATTTCATAATTTGCCGCCCATCGCAGCGCCTCAAAATGCGTTTGTGGGCGGGGATAAAGCAGACCAACCTGTGGGCATTCTTCGAAAATGGAAAAAATGCGGTCAATACCGGCCTTGCCGGGTGCGATGTCGGCCAAGATCTTCATCAGCCATTTATTCTCATCAATATGGTCAGATTTTTTGGTGTGCAGGTGCAAGAACACATCATGCTGATCCAAAATATCTGAAAACCCAAAGAGTTTCGGATACACATCGCGGCCGATATTCGGGAAAACGCGGATGTCATAATCTTCGAATCCATGGGCTTTGAGAGTTGTTTCGATCTCGGCCGCCTTGGCCTCTGTATCGGTCGACAGGTAAAGTTTGAACGCTTCGATCCCTTGTAAGGGGCGCAGAAGTTCTGGCAAAATCTCGAGATAATATGCATGAATTTTACAGGCATAGCGCAGATTTCGATCATAGCTATTCTGCATCGGCGGCAGTCGAACAAAGGTCTTTTGATAGTCTCGATTGAGCGTATCAAAGTGCATGCCCACGGTTGTATGCATTTGGTTAAGATGGCGGCTGGCCCAGTTTTTGTCCAAAGGTTCGCCATCGCTTTCATCTATCTCCTCTGGGCAGTGCGCGCGCCGTTCGAGATACATCGATGCGCGCAAGGCGCTCTTCTTAAGGATAGCTTGTGCGGCGGGTTTGAGTTGGCCACCCCCTCTCCAGTTTGTTGTGTCTACTATGTAGTCACAGAAGTCAGCATAAAGGGCAGACCATTCGTTGATTTCAAGTGCGCGTTCTTTGGGCCTGTCGGTCGTTGTATCACGAACCAACTGCGCCTTTGGGTTTTTCAGAATTGTGTCAGACGCTGCCAAAACACGACGGGCCAGAAGGATCGCCGCATCTTCTTCTATTTCATCCGCACCACGTATGTGTGGGTCAAGCAAGACAACAGTTTCTGATGTTTTCCCGCCGCCGAAATAGTTTGAGAGGACAGTTTTAAGGCGCGCCAATGGTGCTTTTTTGGTCTGTTTCTGGGTCTGATGTTGGGCCGTCACCTCGTCCAAAATTTTGTCCGCTGCGGCAGCGAAGGTGAATTCGGGATCTAGAAGATCAAGCGCCGCTTTCTGCCGGTCACGGAACGCTGCATCTTCTAATTTCAATGCACGATCAAAAGCGGTGCGCAGTTCTTCGGGCGTTTTCACAACATCAACGACGCTGTTGAAACTTGAATTTGGTAGCGCAATATCGTCGCAAATTACATAAGCCCCGCAGGCCAGCGTATCATACACGCGATTGTTGACCATATTGGCGCGGCGCATTTGCGGTCTGTGGTCGTTCAGGGCGACCAAATATTGCCGATATAAATCCTGTAATTGGCCAGCATCGACAAAATCATCCAGAATATGTTCTGGCGCGACAAAATCCGCCCAACGATTACCAATAACGGCAAAGGGAATATCCGCTGCGACCGCAAGATCGATGATACGGCGGCCAAACTTCTTCTTTGCATTGCCGATGAATAGTGCCTTTGGAATTCGGTCGGATTTCCCGGGAAGATCAGCCGCATCTTCTATCCAAGCCGTAGCTTGAGGAAGATAGCGAAGATGTGCATCATCGCCGTCTGACAGATCTTCCATCAGTGTTTTTGAGGCGACAAAATAGCGATCATAATATTTGGTGATCGCCGCATTTGCATTATCGGGGTGGCTGATTTGCCAGACGAAATTGATGCAACCCAAATGCGGATCGGGCAGATGGCTGCCGACAATGCGAAACAGCACATCCATCGGTTTTGCCCCTGCAATCTCTTGCGGATCATTGCCAATGATTTCGACGCTCTGACCCCGTGCCTCTAGCGCGGTCTTTAGATCCCGCACAAAGCGATAGTCGCCCCATTTCGGATTGTCTTTGTCAGGTGCGGAGCTTGACAGAAATATTATATAGGGCTCTGTCACGTCGCTCCTTCATTAGACACAGCTTTCGACTGTAATGCAGGCGGCCCCGTTATTGGTCAAGAAGAAATCAAAAGATCACTTGGACAGAATTTGTGCGGCCTGCGTATCCAGTTTTTCGCCCCAGAAGGCTTGTGCGGAGAGCTGTTGGAAAATATCGACCGGCAAAAGGGTCTTGCGCGGCTTATATTCCACAGGTCCTTTGACCGTGTGCAGCCCGGGTGTTTTCAAGGCTGCATCAAAGGCTTCTTCTTGATATTCAACCCAGCTAAAATCATGTTCAAAACGTTCTAGCCCGGTGAATTGATAAATCGCGTCCAAGGCCTTTTCCGGTGCGGCGCAAAGTGCGTCATATTCCAAAAGCAACATCCGGTGGCTTTCGGGACTGGCGGCGGCCTCTTTCAAGCTGCCCAATGGCCCGCCGATAAACCCTTCAGAGCTGGTCATTTGACGTGCACGGGTCTGCATATTTGTGCCGGGTTGGACCATACTGGATTGGCGTAGCGGGTTTTGGCGGATGATTTTTTCGGTCGAGTCAAACACCCAAGCTGGATCGCGCACTGTGGCCACCAGTTTTACATCTGGAAACAGCGCCATCAATTCAGGTATCCGGATCGACCAACCGCGATTGGTGTCAAACACAATCACATCGTCGGGCAAATGGCTGTAATAGGATTCAAACAATCCCGTTAGCACCCGTTTGCGGCCCTCATCATCGATCAGCGTTTCAATTTCTGGATTGCGGGACATCATCACCCGCACGGCAGAGGTCAGCGCCCCAACCGGGCTGGACATGCCGGCATGCAATTTCGGGTTCTGCCGCAAAATCGCAGACAACAATGTCGAACCAGAGCGCGGCAAACCCGTGATGAAAAAGAAACGACGCGCCATGCCTTAGTCTGCTGCGATATATTCAGCAGAGATGGTCATCAACGACCCACGGGGGTTTGCGACAACGCCCGTTACCGTCACAATCGGACGAATGCCCGGTCCAAAAATCATTGCCAGCAAATTGCCATACATAATGCCAATCACCTCTAGGTTTATATACCCCGGGCTGACGGCGACATTCACATTCATTGACAAGCAGCGTTTGATGTTATCGACATCTTGGTCCTTGACCTCGCGCGTGGCGAAATCAATGGACATCAAAATCAGGCGCAGCGCCGCCAATCTGATCGCATAAAGCGGATGATCTTCGGGCAGCTCTGCGGCGGTTTCTACCTCGCCCGGATCAATATTCAATTCCGCCGTCAGGCGCGAATCTTCCAACTCTTTATTCAGCTCTGCACCGCTCATGAACGGACCCACCAGAATGCGGTCGCCTTCGCGTGTGTGCATATAGCGCGAACGACTCTCCACCTCTTCACCATAGGTGATTTTTACGCCCATCGCTTCTAAGCGTTCTGATGTTTTTTCCATGGCTCTGCCTCCGATACTTTGTACTACAAAGAGAGATAACATCCCTTTGGTTTAAAGGATGCTACCAAATAGAAAAAAATTGATCGAATGGCTATGGCTAATTGCTAGACTAGGCCTAGAATTTTCACCTTATCCCCATCCAAAGTTGGACGTGCTTCGGTCATCACCGTCTCTGTTTCCAATTCAGGGAACAGCATGATGATCTCGTCCCGCGTGCCATGCTCGGCT
>JBCCGP010000070.1:0-15419 GCA_039029215.1 Pseudomonadota bacterium | reverse complement strand
GACTGTGATGACCCTATTTGGTTGAGGAGTCAACATAAAATATAAAAAATAGGCAGCTATTTCACAGTTTTTAGGCAGTTTACAAACGCGAGGCGACGTTTTCCCAGTTGACCAGATTGTCTAGGAAATTCGTGATGTAGACTGGGCGCTTGTTGCGGAAGTCGATATAGTAGGAATGTTCCCAAACGTCACAGCCCAGAAGCGCTGTTTGACCGAAACATAACGGGTTTACGCCGTTTTCGGTTTTTGTCACTTTCAAACCGCCATCTGCATCTTTGACCAGCCAGCACCAGCCTGAACCAAACTGTCCAACACCTGCGGCAACAAACTCTTCTTTGAATTTATCGACTGAGCCAAAACTCTCGTTGATCGCCGCTTCCAGCTCTGAAGGCATATCGCGTCCTGATGGCCCCATCATTTCCCAGAATTGATTGTGGTTCCAAAGCTGAGAGATATTGTTAAAAATGCCGTTCTGCGCAACAGCCGTGCTGTCATAAGTGCTGGTGATAATCTCTTCGAGCGACTTATCCGCCCATTCGGTGCCATCGATCAGCTTATTGCCATTATCAACATAGGCTTTGTGGTGAAGATCGTGGTGAAATTCGAGCGTTTCTTTGGACATGCCGCCATCTGCGAGGGCATCATGTGCGTAAGGAAGATCGGGAAGTTCAAAAGCCATGGGGCCCTCCGTTGGTAGAAATGATGAATATCAATATATCTTATTCGACGGGCAGGAAAAGCGCGAAATCCGATTTCCAGAGGGGATATACCACACCGAGTCTAAAATCACAGTAATTGGGTTTTGGGTTGTTGATTTGCCATCCGACAAGCTGATGTTTCTGATAAATCAAATCAGCCACTATGGGGTTTTTAAATTAGTTTTAGACTGGCAATAAAGCCGCCCCAACATGCCGTCCCTCCGACAAAAGCACATTATAGGTGCGCGCGGCAGAGGGGGTGCCCATCACCTCAAACGGAATTTCGGCTTTCTCCAATTTGCTGCGCAATGCTTTTGGAAGGGGGCTGATATCTGTCCCTGTTCCGACGAAAAGAACCTCGAGCGTCGCCTTCAGAAGCGGGGCAGGTTGTTTAAGCCCGTCCCATTTTTTGATGCCATCAGGGAGTAGCAAAAGCGGGCCTTCGTGAATGTGATCCATCACGCGAAAGAAACCCGGCCCATAGCTGTCAATTGGGGGCTGGCCCTCAAACTCGATCTCTTCAAGTCTCATATTCTATTTCTATCCCCAAATTGGCAAGCCGCGCAGCGCGCTGATTGCGATAATAACATAGGCGACCCAGCGATACAGTGTCTCTTTATTCGGGTCAAAAATCCGTTGCCCGATCACATTGCCCAGCAAATAAGGCAGCGTGACAACCGCACCGATTCCAATCGCCGATATCGAAAGCAAACCGCGCAGCAAGAAAATGGCGGCAAATGCAAAATCGAAAAACCATAAATACAACATATTGACCGCGCGGATCACTGCGGGTGGGTTTTCAGAGGCCATATAGATCATGATCACAGGCGGGCCGGGTACGCCAGCCACACCGCCCAAGAAACCGCCCAGCCCGCCTGTGCCGTAAAGCATCCAATTGCGAAACTCGCCACGATAGCGCACGCCCAGCATCAAAAGCACCAGCAGCGTCAGCGCAATGAGCGAGACGAGATATCGGAAAATCTCTGGGCTCATGGCCGTTAAGATGAACGAGGCAGGGATCAGCACCACCAACATACCAATCAGCAATTTGACCAACTGATCGCGCCGCGCATCTTTCCATGCGCGGGGCAGGTTGGGAAGGGGGCCAAAGAAATCCATCACCATAAGACTGACAAGGGCAGCGACCGGATCCAGATAACTGCCCGCTACAGGCAGATAGATCATCGCCGTGCCAAAGCCCGCAAAGCCGCGCACCAATCCAGCAAGAAACGCTGCAAGGATAATCCAAATCAACCCTTCGGTTGCAAGCGCGGTCGTCAAAAGTTCTTGCATTTTCTTGCTATCGTTTGAAAGGCAGGGGGGTCATTGCTGCGCCCTGATAACATCGTATCGACACGGCATATATTCGCGCGATGTAAAACCCGTGCTTTAAGGCTTCGGCTAGGCGTCGATATTGGCAAATTGTGTGCCCGCTTTGCCATCATCGATTTTGTCCCAATCCCGTTTCACACCCAGGCGCAGTAGGATCACCGAGGCCACAAATACAGAGGAATAGGTTCCCACAATCACTCCCCAGATCATCGCAAAGACAAATCCACGGATGACATCGCCGCCCAACACATAAAGGCTGATCAGCGCAATCAAGGTGGTTACGGATGTCATCACCGTGCGCGACAGGGTTTCATTGATCGACAGGTTCAAAACCTCGCGCAATTCGCGCTTTTTATATTTGCGCAAATTCTCACGCACGCGGTCGAAAACGACCACTGTATCGTTCAGCGAGTATCCTACGATGGTCAATAGGGCTGCAATAATCGCGAGGTCGAATTTGATTTGGAGTAGGCTGAAAATACCAATGGTCAGCACAATGTCGTGCACAAGGGCAGCGACCGCACCGACCGAGAATTGCCATTCAAAGCGCAGCCAGATGTAAAGTAGCACCGCCGCGATGGCGAGCAACACAGCAATAATCGCGGTCTGAATCAACTCGCCAGAGACTTTGGGGCCAACGGAATCGACCTGTGGGAAAGTCATGTCCGGATCAAGTACGTTTAGCGCTGCTTTGACGGCCGTGATCGTTTCGTTTGTGATCGCCTCGTCCCCTTCTTGGGCCTCGATCCGGATTTGGGCGACATTCTGATCTGGCTTTGTGGGATCAAAGACTTGGGTTACCGAAATGTCGCCTAGGTCAAGCTGTTCTAGCGCGGCACGGTAGTCGCCGATATTTACCTCGACCTGACTGTCGGTACGAATGGTTGTACCCCCCCGAAAGTCGATGCCGAAATTCAAACCGACCAAGAAGAACAGGATAATAGAGGTCAATATCGCTATTGCGCTGAACCCAAACGTGACTTTGGTAAAGCGGAAGAAATCGATATTTGTTTCTGAAGGAACCAGTTTAAGACGCATCATTCCCTCCTATAACTCTAACTTCTTGGGCCGGTTGCGTTCCAGCCAGAAGATGATCATCAATCGCGTGACCCAGATTGCGGTGAATACAGATGTGATGATCCCAATGCCCAAAGTAATTGCAAAACCCCGAACCGGGCCAGATCCCATTGCGTATAAGATGACAGCCGCAATGAAGGTCGTGATATTCGCGTCAATAATCGCAGAGAAGGCACGTTCATAACCCAGCTCGATCGCGCGTGCGACGCCTTTGGCGCGTTTTAATTCCTCGCGGATACGTTCAAAGACCAGCACATTTGCATCTACAGCCATCCCGATTGTCAAAACAATCCCTGCGATCCCAGGCAGCGTCAGGGTCGCACCGATTAGATACAGAAGGGCGAAAATCAAACAGACATTCAAGATCAGCGCGATATTGGCATAAAGCCCAAATCGACCGTAACTTAGAAACATGAAAACGAGTACTGCGATGAAGGCGACCATCGTAGCAAGGCGACCGGCATCAATACTGTCTTGGCCCAGTTCAGGCCCGACTGTGCGTTCCTCAAGATAGATAACGGAGGCGGGCAGGGCACCTGCGCGCAGTTGGATCGCAAGGGTCGCGGTTTCTTCAACCGAGAATTGGCCAGTGATAATGCCCGATCCGCCCGGGATATGGGACTGGATTACAGGTGCGGAAACAACTTTGTCATCAAGCACAATTGCAAAAGGTCGCCCGATATTTTCGGCTGTGTATTCCCCAAAAATACGCCCGCCTGTGGGGTTAAGTCGGAAATTAACCGCGGGTCGGTTGTTTTGATCGAAGGCTGCTTGCGCATCTGTTAGATGTTCGCCTTCGATGACAGGGTTTGCCTTTAGAACATACCATGTGCTTGGCACGTCTGATCCTTGAAAATCTTCGGGAAACAGAACCTCATCCGCGCCGACGCGGGCTGTTGAGTCCCCAGACGTGCTGACCACCGTATGGAAGGTAAGCTTCGCCGTTTTTCCGATAATGTCTTTGAGTTCTTCGGCGCTATCAATGCCGGGCACTTGGATCAGGACGCGGTCGGCGCCTTGGCGTTGGATTGTGGGCTCGCGCGTGCCCGCCTCGTCCACACGGCGGCGGATGATTTCAAGCGATTGCACCAGTGTGCGCTCAGATACTGCGAGTTTTTCCTCGTCACTGAGCGTGATGACCAATGTGTCACCCTCTGTCGTCGCATTGAAGTTTTGAGCAGGTAATCCGGTTAGCGAAATCACGGGTTGGGACAGCGCTTGGGTCAGCTCAATCGCACGCGTCATGCCAGCTGAATTGCCAATTTCGACTCGCAACTGATCGCGGGGTAGGTCTTGGGCCTCGCAACGTGCCGTACCAACGCGGCAAAGACTGCCGATTAAATCACGTTCAGGGCGCAGCGCATCGCGCACTTCTGGCCACAGATTTTCAAAAAACGCATCATAAACATCTTCGACTTGCACCTCGGCGAGCAAATGCGCACCACCGCGCAGATCAAGGCCAAGATTGACAATCCCCGAAGGCAAGAAACCCGGCCACTCACCCGCCGCAGCCTGATTTGCATCCGTCACAAATCCCTGTTCGATTGCAATGCGGGCATCATTTGCCCCTTCAACACGATCATAAAACAAGTTTGGACTGGCAAAGACCAATCCAAACAAACAGACCACCAATACAACGATCCTACGGGTCAGCGAAAAATTCAGCATGCGTATCTAAGCGCCTATTTGGCAGGTTCGGTTTTGTTCAGAACCTGTTGAATGGTTTGCATCAACACTTTGACTTTCACGCCCGATGCAATCTCAACTTCTAAATCTTCGCCCTCAGCGCCGACTTTGGTGATTTTGCCGATAATACCGCCTTGGGTGACAACTTGGTCGCCCTTGCGCAGCGCTTCGATCATGGCGCGGTGTTCTTTGATTTTCTTTTGCTGCGGGCGGATCATCAAGAAATACATGATGATGAAGATCAAAATAAGCGGGATAAAGCCACCTAGGCCGCCGCCTGCAGGGCCTGCTGCTTGTGCAAATGCCGGTGATGCGAGCATATGAGTTTTCCTTATGTTCGGGCAAGCAAACTGCGGCCCGTTTTCGTTCGAAAAGATACGTATAGATGGGGTGGCGGCTTGGCAAGCAAATGTAGGATCAAAGGGCTGTGAAACTTTACAAAGATCGGTCTACACGTTTGGGTAAAAATCCGTCATAAGGCAGAAAATCTGATCAAAGAGAGTTAAGTCGATGCATGATATTCGCCTTATTCGGGACAACCCAGATGCTTTTGATGCAGCGCTGAAACGGCGCGGTGGTGCTGCGATGTCGAAAGAGATTTTGGCGATTGACACAGCGCGGCGTGCGAAGATTACCAGCGCGGAAGCTGCACAGGCGGAACGCAATGCCGCGTCTAAGCAAGTTGGGGCAGCCAAGGCCAAGGGCGATGAGGCGGAGTTTGAGCGTTTGCGCACATTGGTTGCAGAGAAAAAGGACGAGATTGCCGCATTAGAAGATGCAGCAAAGGCAGAGGATGCAAAGTTGAACGATTTGCTGATGTCCTTGCCCAATGCCCCTTATGACAGTGTGCCCGATGGTGCCGATGAAGAGGATAATGTTGAAATCAATCGCTGGGGTATACCGCGTGAATTTGACTTTGATCCGGTTGAGCATTTTGAAATTGCGGGCGTTGCCAAGGGCATGGATTTCGAAACGGCGGCCAAACTCTCCGGCTCTCGCTTTGTGATCATGTCGGGCGCGGTTGCGCGTCTGCACCGTGCGCTGGCGCAGTTTATGATCGATACGCATACAACCGATAACGGATTGACGGAGGTGAACACGCCCGTGCTTGTGCGTGATGGTGCCATGCTTGGCACGGGGCAATTGCCGAAATTTGCCGAAGACAGCTATCAGACAACAAATGGGTGGTGGCTTATTCCCACGTCCGAGGTGACGCTGACCAATATCGTTGCGGAATGTGTGATTGACGAAGATTACCTGCCGCGTCGTTATACCGCGCACAGCCTGTGCTTTCGGTCAGAGGCGGGCAGCGCAGGGCGCGATACCACGGGCATGCTACGCCAGCATCAATTTGAGAAGGTCGAAATGGTGTCCGTTACACGGCCCGAGGATTCCGATGCGGAGCTAGAGCGGATGACCAAATGCGCCGAAGGTATTTTGGAACGTCTCGGGCTGCCCTATCGTACGGTTGTTTTATGCACGGGTGACATGGGTTTTGGCGCGCGTCGCACGCACGATATCGAAGTGTGGTTGCCGGGGCAGGATAAATATCGCGAGATTTCATCTTGTTCGACCTGTGGTGATTTTCAGGCGCGCAGGATGAATGCGCGTTTCAAACGCGGCGGCGAGGGTAAACCGGAATTCGTGCATACGCTGAATGGTTCTGGTCTTGCTGTGGGCCGTTGTTTGATTGCGGTGCTGGAAAACGGGCAGCAGGCGGATGGCTCCGTCATACTGCCAGATGTTTTGCATGCTTATCTTGGTGGAAAGACCAAGATAAATCCTGACGGTCAGCTTAGCTAATCCCTTAGCCGCCTGCTGCTGGTTGGCGGATCCAAATTTTGCCATTCGTATTTTGGCGCTGTGCCTGTGCAGCAAGTTGTGGATCAAAGATCATTTGCGCATTGGGTTCTAAACGCACCTGTTCTTCAAACATTTGCAAATCGATTTCGCAAAAATTCTCTTGCCCGATTGAGACGACCTGATCGCAATTTACAAGGGTCAAGTTCTCGACCTGAAGTTCCAAAAGATTGGCGTTGCTATCCCCGTTCAAAAACGTGCCTAAACCCAGCGGACCATAGGATTCAGGTTGCTGCAATGTCACCTCAATATTTCCATCTATGCTTTGCGCCATAGATTGGGCTGTCGCATTATTCACCGCGATATTCATGGTTGTTAACACAAGTATCACGCTAGAGCCGCGCGCAAAGGCGCCGACACGTCGACGCGGGCGGTGCACGAAACACAAACCAAGGCCCATTAAGATCATCAGCAAGAAGGCAAAAAGCTCTAGCAGGTGATTTGGCAAAAACTGAAACAGGCTGCTTTGCAGGGTCTCGCCCATCTTCGAGGTCACAGCATTCGATTTGTTGAAAACAAGATCAGCAATGGTCAAGAAAAGCCCGCCAATGACCGATGCAAGGGCGATTTCCCAGACCTTTGCCACGGGTTCATTTGGATTATCTTCGTCCTTCAGGCCGATTTCGATCTCGTCCAATAAATAGTCTCGGATTTTAGACATTCGCTATCCTCCTTGGGAAATTTTTAAAAATATATCGCAAGCATAGGGTTAGATTGGTGTTTTGAATGTGAGAAAACTCACTTGTCTTGTAGATAAGATAACGGTTGAAAAAGCAGAGCTACGCACAAAATCTTCTGTTGCATGTAAAACCGGCATGATAGCACTCGGCGCATGAAAATATTGCTGACAAATGATGATGGGATCGATGCCCCGGGGTTGAAGGTTTTGCGCGATATTGCGCTAGAATTTACCACCGCCGACAATATTTTCACCGTTGCCCCGGCAACGGAACAATCTGGCGTTGGTCACGCCATCACCTATACGCGGGATCTGGAATATGAGAGGCGTGATACTGGCGTCGCGGTTTTTGGGACGCCAGCCGATTGTGTGTTGGTGGGCTGCCATCAAATTATGAATGATACACCAGATCTCATTTTATCAGGTGTAAATCGTGGCAATAATGCAGGTGAAAATGCGTTCTATTCCGGCACGTTGGGTGCCGCGATAGAAGGCGCATTGCAAGGGTGTCATGCAATCGCGCTCTCGCAATTCTATGGCCCCGCGTTGAAGGGCCATGATGTGTTTTCGGCGTCTAGATCCTTTGGCGTTCAAGCTGTGACCAAAATTTTAGATGCCGGGCGCTGGGAGAATGGTGCCTCTAAAATTTATTATAACGTCAATTTTCCGCCGATGCTTGCCGATGCTGTGAAAGGCGCGGTGTTTTGTGCCCAAGGGTTTCGCAAAGGGGCGTTTTCTGCGCAAGAGACTGGACGCAATACTGTGCGGCTGATGGGCACAGATCAGGCGCAAAAGACGGGTCCGGGGACCGATGTGGAATATAATTTGGATGGCTATGTCACACTCACGCCCTGTACATTGGATTTAACCGTGCATGATGTATTGAAAGACCTCAACGGATGAGCATTGCGCCCAAAGAAGTCTTGATGGGCTATATCTTGATGCTGCGCAATCGCGGGGTTGTTGAGGCGAATATTCTTCATGCCTTGGAGCGTATCCCACGGCATGAATTCGTCTCGGATCATTTTCTGGAACGGGCCTATGAAGATACGGCCCTGCCAATGGCGGCGGGGCAAACGCTGTCGCAACCTTCGATTGTTGGCAAAATGACCCAAGCCTTAGAGGTTGGACCGCGCCATAAAGTTCTTGAAATTGGCACCGGATCAGGCTTTCAGGCCGCAATTCTAAGCCAATTGGCGCGCCGCATTTATACGGTTGAGCGGTTTCCCGCACTTGCCAAAGCGGCCGAAGCGGTCTTTGCACGGCTGCGATTGCCCAATATTACTGTGATTATTGGGGACGGAAGTTTGGGGTTGGAGGCGCAAGCGCCCTTTGATCGCATCATTTTGACCGCAGCAGCAGAAGACCCGCCCGCAAACCTCTTGGCGCAGCTTAAAGAGGGTGGTATTATGGTGTTACCAGTGGGTCAGTCCAACGCCACACAAACGCTGATTAAAATCACAAAAACGGCGGATGGTTTGGATTATGAAGAGCTCGAAGAGGTTCGATTTGTCCCGTTGGTGGCAGGCAAAGCCTGAATATTCAGGCGGTAATTTAAGGAACGAGCAGATGGGTAAATTCGGCATCAAAACGGGCGTTCGCGCATCACTATTTGTGGGTGCAGCGATGGTTCTTTCGGCATGCGAGCTTGGTTTAGATGAATTGGGCAATGCAATCGATCGTCCACCCGAAACTGGGGCATTTGATGCAAATGGACAGCTTGACAGCGCCCGTCCCGATGAAGATGCGCGCGGGATCATTCAATATCCTACCTATGCTGTTGCTGTGGCTCAACGCCAAGAAACCGTTGGCGATGTCGCAAACCGGATTGCCGTCGATCCCAATCGTTTGGCAACATATAATGGGCTGACCCCACAAACCGAGCTGCGCAAAGGCGAGGTTTTATCGATCCCGCCGGGCGCATTGGATGGCACATCTGATTTCCAGGATAATACACAGGAGGCCTTGGATTCAGCACCTGACCCATCACCCGTTATACAGGATACGCCAGAGCCTGTCCGCCATGTTGTGAAACAGGGCGAAACGGCGTTTTCAATCGCACGGATTTACAATGTGTCGGTGACCTCTTTGGCGTCATGGAATGGATTGGACAGCGATTTGAATGTACGTGTGGGTCAGCGTCTGTTGATCCCGACCACGCAATTGCCACCGCAGGATGAGGTGGCCGTTCCTGCGCCACCCACGGCTGATGAGGCGTTGCCCGAAGACAAACCTGCGCCTCAACCGGTGGCAAGAGGGCCAAAATTTGTAAAGCCGGTAGATGGCAATATTATCCGAAAATTTGACGGGCAGGGTATTGATTATGGCGCCGCTGTTGGTACCCAAGTTCGTGCATCTGGCAGTGGAACTGTTGCAAATGTATTATCTACCAACGGTGGTGCGAAAATCGTATTGCTGCGCCACGACAACAATGTCTACACGGTCTATTCTAATGTCACCAATGTCGCTTTGAAAAAGGGCAATAAGGTCAGTCAGGGTGAAAATGTAGGTATCGTTGCAGGTGGTAATCCACCATTTTTACATTTTGAAGTGCGCAAAGGTACAGAAGCGGTCGATCCGGCAGGCTATCTGAAATAAAGTTATAAAAGTTGCCGCAGCATATTTGCGGCGACTAAAATCAAGAAAAACGCAAAGACACGTTTCAGCGCTTTGACATTCAAACGATGTGCCAATGCCGCGCCCACAGGTGCGGTGAAAACCGTCATGGCAATGACCAGCAAGAAGGCCGGTATGTTCACATAGCCAATTGTGTAGGGCGGAATATTGTGTTGGGGCGGTTGCGCAATCAGGAATGCGATCGCAGAGGGCAGCGCGATAATGACGCCAAATCCTGCCGCTGTGGCAACGGCGCGGTGAATCGGACGGCTGTGTAATGTCATCAAGGGGACGCCGAAGCTTCCGCCGCCAATCCCCATCAAAACAGATAAGAACCCGATGATCGGCGAGAGGATCGCACGCGCAATTCCTTTGGGCATATCATCGCCTAAAACCCATTCTGGTTTTCCAAAAGCCATGTAAAATCCGATACAGATGCCCAGAAACCCAAACACGCCGACCAGAAAATCTGAGCGCAGACCGGAGGCAATCAAAACGCCAATCACGGCGCCAATCGCAATTCCCGGTGCCCATGATTTCAAAATATCCCAATCAACAGCGCCCTTTTTATTGTGGCTGGATACTGACCGAAGGGATGTCACAATGATTGTGGCAAGCGAGGTTGCAAGGCAGATTTGCATGATCTGTGGATTGGAAAATCCCATGCCGTTGAAGGCATAGAAAAAAGCCGGCACCAAAACGATTCCGCCACCGACACCGAGCAATCCTGCAAGCACACCCGCAAAAGCGCCAATCACCAAAAGAAGGAGGGCAAAGGGCAGGAACATCATCAATTCAGGCATTTTGGGAAGCTTTCTGTTGGTGCTCTTCGACTTGCTCTAGCGCATCCGCAATAACGCTCCAACCTGCATTTTTCTGATGCGCATTCTCGCTCAAATGACGCCGCCAAGCACGCGCACCAGGCTGGCCTGAAAACATCCCCAACATATGGCGCGAAATATGATGCAGCGCGCCGCCTTCTGCCAAATGCGCCGCGATATAGGGTTGCATCGCGAAAATAACCTCTTTGGCGGTGCGGGGTTTTGCCTGAGGATCAAACAGTTGATCTGCGCTCGCAAGAATGCGCATTGGCTCGTGATACGCCGCACGCCCGATCATTGCGCCATCAAGTCCATTATCCACGGCATTCTGTACGTCCTGAAGCGTCTCTAACCCACCATTTAAGATGATCTCTAACGCCGGAAAACGCTCTTTCATCGCATAGACAAGGGGATAATCTAGCGGCGGAATTGTGCGATTTTCTTTTGGCGACAGCCCTTGCAACCAAGCCTTGCGGGCATGAATGGTAAAACTGTGAATGCCTTGATCGGCGACGCACTGGATGAAATTGGGCAAGCTTTCTGCGGGCTTTTGGTCATCAATGCCAATCCGGCATTTCACGGTCACCTCGATTGCAACGGCATCTTTCATGGCCCGCACGCATCGGGCGACCAAATCGGGTTCTGCCATCAAGCATGCGCCAAACCGCCCTGATTGCACCCGGTCAGATGGGCAACCGACATTGAGGTTAATCTCGTCATACCCTGCCGCTTCGCCGATGCGCGCTGCCTCTGCCAGTTCAGCCGGATCCGATCCCCCGATTTGTAGGGCAACTGGATGCTCAGCTGTGTCAAATCGCAACAACCGCGCGCGATCCCCGTGAATAAGCGCAGGCGCGGTCACCATTTCAGTGTAAAGCAACGTATGGCGCGAAATTTGGCGGTGCAGATAGCGGCAATGCCGATCTGTCCAATCCATCATCGGGGCTACGCTTAAACGTGAAACCAAATTAGCCGTGTACTTCACCTCCCCTGTGCAGCCAAAATCGGTCAACCGTGGGCTTTTACGATCCCGTCTACCTTCGAAATTGTAATTTCCGGTATGCTCTCCAGAAGTGGAGACTGCATAACGATTAGCCCATCGGCTGAAGCAGACTCGGCAATCGTATGCTCCGCAACTTCTCGGTAACCGACGTCTAAAAGAATTTCTTTGCACATGTTGTGGGTTTTACCATGCGTAGAGACAAACACCCAATCGATCTTTCTTTCTTCAAGAATTGATCGGCTGTCTTCTAGCATTTTAGTTTCCCACCCCTGAATATCAGCGTGCAATACTGTCAAGTGATCTAGACCATGATCACACATCAATCCCGGGACTGTATAAGAGGGCAAATGACCACCGCGAATTTCCTGAATCTTCTTTTTCTTCTCTGGATATTCGCCAACATATCCGTTGACAAATTCACCATTCAATCCATTCAATTCAAAATTTCCCTCCGCCACTTTAAGTTGGTTAGAGTGTGGCTCGACTAAAATCACTTTGCTGTCTTCTACTGATTGAGCGAACCACATCGAATAGTAACCCCAGTACGCACCCAACTCTAGCATCGTTCCACCTTTCGGAACATGTTTCAAAATTTCATGAAATACTAATTCTTCTTGGGGCTCATGAACGCCGCGAAGATTCCTAATGATCTCATTGACCCAACTTCCGTAATATCGCCCATAGAGCACCTTAAGACCATTAAACATAACCTGAATGGCTCGATCGCTTTCTTCATCATGAAAACATTCGCCAGCTCGCGGGTGGCGCGGAAGGTTATCACAGTCAGTCGCAGAAGAAGAAACTTCGATACGCTTCTCAAGAATTTCTATTCGCGAAGGGTGTACAAAATCCCTCCAATCTTTGGACATCATGTCGATGTAATACTGTTCTTTTGCCATGCCATCATCTTCCAGTTATCATATTCTTTTTCAGTCCCAGATTACGGAACCGTGTGCAACTGAAAAGTTTGGGAATTATATCAACTTGGGAACATCAGATCGCGGAGAAATTCCGTTCATGGAACCACTTTCGGAAAACCCGAAACACGGCACGCCGATATGGCACTGTTTTCACAAAGATATTTTGAGAGCGATGCCAAATCCATCATTCGAGCGACCTAATGCCTTCGATTAAGTTTCTGGTTCATAACAAAGCGCCATAATCAGACCCATTCGCAAACCTTCAAGCAGATAAAAGTTCCGCTCTCTTGAAAGTCGATTAATCATATATTCATTCCCTGCGATATAAAGGCGTGTCGGACGTCTTTTTCTGGGGATCGTTTCGAAATCTGAGGAAGAGACAAAGCGTGAATTGCTAACACTTTTCCCTAAATTGATGCTTCCTGATTTTCAATATCCGACGGCACGGCCTGTGGTGACGGGTGCGACTGCGCAATTGGTGTCCGGCTTACTTTAACCTTCAGATCGAAGCGATTTGCCAAATGCCGCAAAAAGCGGGCGGGACACAGGGTCTTCGGCGGCATTATATTCCGGATGCCACTGGACAGCCATTGCAAAGCTGGGCGCGCCATCGACATGGATTGCTTCGGGCGTGTCATCATCAGCCACGCCTTCGATCACAATGCGCGCGCCTTTTTCTTTGATCCCTTGCCCGTGCAGGGTGTTCGTTCGGATGGTGGTTGTGCCGAAGATCGCCTCGAATTTACCACCCTCGCTCAAATGCACATCATGTCGCAATGCGAATTTTTCATCCAGCGTACCATCGGGTGGCATGCGATGGTTCATACGGCCTGGCAAATCGCGTATCTCTGGATATAACGTGCCGCCATAGGCAACATTAAACTCTTGAAAGCCGCGGCAAATTCCAAAAATTGGTTTTCCGGAGTCCACAGAGGCGCGAATAAGCGGCAGCGTTATGCCATCACGTTCCCGGTCGAATTCACCATGCGCATCCGTTGCATCTTCGCCATATTCATCGGGATGCACATTCGGTCTTGCACCCGTCAAAAGAAATCCATCAAATGTCTCAATCAATTCCGGTATATCCAAAATAGAAGGCATAGAGGGCAACATAACGGGCAATGCGTTCGAGACATGAGCGATTGCTTCGCTGTTCATGCGTCCCGTGGCATGCACGGGGTAGCCCCCATCGATCAGATAGGAATTTCCAATTATCGCAACAACGGGGCGGGACATTGTCGAGGACTCACTTTAAGAACCATAGTGCGTTACACCATAGATGATCCAAAATGACGAGGCCATAAATGACTTTGCCCGGGCTTATCGTCTCGTTTGCGGGTTTCAGGACGATCCAGAAACGGCGCAGCGTTGACATCGTCGCTGTATTGTAAATTCATGCACAATGATGACAGGGTCTGTTTCTAAACAAGACTTGGGAAATTCTCTGAAATACCTGTTAAGTAACGCAAGAGATTCTGAAGAGGCAAAGCGCATGTCTAACCCAGTAGAACCGAAATTCATTAATGGCCCACGCGGTGGCAAAATCGCCTATCACAAAACCGATGGGGCAAACCCGGGCGTTGTGTTCCTAGGCGGCTTGATGTCGGATATGACGGGCACGAAGGCAGCTTTTCTTCAAAACTGGGCCGAAGAAACTGGGCGTGCTTTTTTGCGGTTTGATTATTCTGGACATGGCACCTCGGACGAGGCTTTCACCGATGGCACGATCGGCAAATGGGCAGCAGATGCGCGTCATGCGATCGAACAGTTGACCGAAGGGCCGCAGATTATAGTGGGATCATCTATGGGTGGTTGGGTAAGTTGCCTTCTGATCCGCGCGATACCACAGCATATTGCGGGATTTGTTGGAATCGCCGCCGCACCCGATTTCACGGAAGATTCAATGTGGGCGCAGTTTTCTGACGATCAAAAAGCGCAGTTGGAAAGGAAGGGTATTGTGCATTTGCCCTCGGATTATGGTGATCCTTATCCGATTACGAAAGCTTTTATTGAAGATGGGCGCGATCAATTGGTTTTGCGCACGCCACTGAAAGCGGATTTTCCCGTGCGCCTTTTACAAGGCAGTGATGATACCGATGTTTTGCCATCCGTAGCCCAGCGCTTGTTTGAGCATATGGATGGTGACGATATTCGCTTGACCCTTGTCAAAGGATCAGATCATCGTTTCTCGAATGCCACGGAACTTGGTTTGATCCGAAAGGCCATTCATTCGGTGACAGAAGCCATTCGCCAGACCAAAGGAGCGCAGAAATGATGACAGTTTTTCTGACGATCGTTGCGATCATAATTCTGATTGTTTTGATTTTGTTGTTTGGGCCGAAAGAACGTGTCAGCAAAAATCTAAGATTTGACCCCGCGACATTGCCCGAAGATTTAGATGCTTATTTGGCAAACAGCGAAGCGAAATATGAGGATATGCGCGAAGACACCCATAAACGCATCATTTGGGCGGGCGAAAAGGGTGCACAGACCGAATTGGCAATTGTCTTTGTCCATGGGTTTTCAGCTAGTGTTGGCGAAATTCGCCCGGTGCCGGACCGCGTTGCCGAAGGTATGGGGGCAAATCTGTTTTTCACCCGAATGAGCGGGCACGGGCGCAGCTTTGCTGCAATGGCAGAGCCGCGGCCCGATGATTGGTTGCTTGATTTTGCAGAAGCCATGGCAATTGGACGCCGTATTGGGCGCAAAGTGATTGTCTTGTGTGTC
>JBCCGP010000069.1:0-15902 GCA_039029215.1 Pseudomonadota bacterium | reverse complement strand
GGATCAAATTGGGACAAATATTCCAATTCCATCAAACGGCTATCGGCATCCTTGCGCGCTTGATCCAGTTGTTTTTGAACCTCGCGTTGCCTGCGATAAATCTCTAACCCGTTAAACAGGTAAAGCAATGTTGCCATGAACGCGATCAGCCATTCCGGTACGCTGGTGCTGTCTTCATAGGCCCAGTAAAACACCAGCGTAGAGGCCAACAGTGCCACAGCCCCCGGCAAATAATTCACCCAGAAGAAAATCTGTATCCCGCGATAGGTCGAGGCGGTGTAAATCGTGATCCCCGCCAGCCACAAAACACCTACAAAATTCGCGCTCCACGTCCCGATTTGATAAAATCCGAAGGCCGGGATCGTATAGGCCATATTAATGAGCGCATTCAGTGCCGTGATACCGAAAAACACCCGTGGCGTGATCTGAAAGCGCTTATGCGAATAGGCAGTGACAATCGCAAAGATACAGACCTCAAAGGCCATAACCGGCATAAAGACCCAAAAAGCGGTTTGAAAATCAGATAACCCCATCAACAGGCCCAGCACGACAAGGCTAGAAAGTACCCGAAACGGGGCGTCAGACTTCCAAAAATAGAGAAGGATAGATGTTTGATGCGCCCATTCGCGGCGCGATTTCCGTGCCTGTACCATCTGCTCGCTCACCCGTGTTGGAGTGGGCGTAGCACCTGGGGTTTTAAGAATACCCTAGGATCAGATTTCAGATTTTAATCAAATGCGTGTTAAAGCGCACGCCAGCCGATATCATGGCGGTAAAACCCATCTTCCCAATTGATGTGTTCGATCGTTTTATAGGCCGCATCGCGCGCAGCTGACAGGGTATCGCTGCGCGCTGTGACGTTCAAGACACGCCCGCCATTGGCCAGAATATCCACGCCACTGGTTTTGGTTCCAGCATGAAAAACAACCTGCGTGCTATTCGTAGCTATGTTATCCAAACCTTTGATTTTGCTGCCCTTTTGATAATCACCCGGATAACCTTTTGCGGCCATCACGACGGTCATGGCATGATCATCGGCCCAATTGATCTGTGCTTGATCAAGCGTGCCATTGGCGCAAGCGAGCATTGCATCCAAGGCTTGCGCACCCAGCCGGATCATCAAAACCTGACATTCAGGATCACCAAATCGAACGTTATATTCAACTAGTCTGGGCTGCCCGTCTTTGATCATGAACCCAGCGTAAAGCACACCTTCATAGGGCGTCTGACGCCGCGCCATCTCGTCAATTGTGGGTTGCACGATTTCGACAATGGCTTTGGCCGTCACGTCATCGGTCATGATCGGTGCGGGGCTATAGGCGCCCATGCCACCAGTATTTGGACCTGCATCACCATCAAAGGCGCGTTTGTGGTCTTGGGCTGTGCCAATCGGTAGGATGTTTTTCCCATCTGACAGCACGAAAAAACTGGCTTCTTCGCCCTCCATAAACTCTTCAATCACAACTTCTGCGCCGGCCTCCCCAAAGGCCCCACCAAAAATATCTTCCAGCCCGGCAAGCGCCTCCTCAAGCGTCATGGCCACAATCACGCCTTTGCCCGCGGCCAGACCATCGGCTTTCACAACAATCGGCGCGCCCTGTTCCAACACATAAGCTTGCGCGGCTTCCAAATTATCAAACCGCGCATATCCCGCTGTTGGCGCGCCGCAAGCATCACAAATCTCTTTTGTGAACCCTTTGGAACTTTCCAATTTCGCGGCTGCCGCAGAGGGGCCGAATGTCAAAATACCCGCCGCACGCGTGGCATCCGCAACGCCCGCGGCCAGGGGTGCCTCTGGTCCGATGATCAGAAAATCAATCCCTTGCAGGTTACAGAAATTCACCACCGCATTCCCGTCTTCAATATCGATCACCACATTTTCGGCCAGCGCAGCTGTACCCGCATTTCCAGGTGCTACGAACAGCTGATCGCATTTCGGATTTTGTTTGACCGCCCATGCCAGTGCATGTTCACGCCCACCGCTGCCCAAAATCAGAATTTTCATTGCACTGCCCCTTGGGTTTTCCTTGCAAGCTCTCTAAACTTTGGGCTCAGGCTTGCCAAGGAAAAGCAGTATGTCCGATTTGATTGATGATGACCGCGCAGGTGAAAATGCCCCAGAATTTACGGTTGCCGAGCTGTCTGGTAAAATCAAAGCGCTAATCGAAGGCCAGTTTTCCCATGTCCGCATTCGGGGCGAAATCGGTGCGGTCAAAAGATACGCGTCCGGCCATATCTACTATGATCTGAAGGACGAGGATGCGGTGATCAATGCCGTCACGTTCAAGGGCCAAGCCGCGCGCATGCAGGTCCAACCCGAAGAAGGGTTAGAGGTAATCGCGATTGGCAAAATCACCACCTATGCCCGCCAATCCAAATATCAGATGAATATAACCGAGCTGCGTGTTGCGGGTGTCGGCGCGTTGATGGCCCAGCTGGAGCGGCGCAAACAGGCGCTGGCCAAAGAAGGATTGTTTGATCAAGACCGGAAAAAAACCATTCCGTATCTGCCCCAAATTATTGGCGTTGTGACCTCGCCCCAAGGCGCGGTTATCCGCGATATTTTGCACCGTCTGCGGGATCGGTTTCCGCGCAAAGTGCTGATTTGGCCTGTAGCGGTACAGGGGGATCGCTGTGCGCCCGAGGTTGCGAAGGGCATTGCTGGTTTTAATGCGCTGACACCGGGCGGTGCGATGCCACGCCCCGATTTGATCATTGTCGCGCGTGGTGGCGGGTCGCTGGAAGACCTATGGGGGTTCAACGAAGAGATTGTAGTGCGCGCGGCCGCGGCATCAGATATTCCACTAATTTCGGCTGTTGGTCACGAAACCGATACAACATTGATTGACTTTGCCGCTGATCACCGCGCGCCAACGCCAACTGCGGCGGCCGAACTGGCCGTGCCAGTGCGCCATGATCTGGCCTTGCATCTTAACCAGCTTGATGACCGACGGCAGCGTGCCTTGGGTCGCGCGATCGAGGCCAAACGCCAACGCCTTGCTGATTTATCGCGTGCCATTCGGGATCCCAAAGAATTGTTACAAACCGCCCAACAGCGCCTTGATCTTGCCGCGACACGGCTGCCGCAGGGTTTGCGCAATGCTGTGCAGAATAAACGCCGCATGTTTTTAGAAACAAGCGCAAAGCTTCAACCTAAAATTCTGTTGGAACGGATTAAAGCCCAGCGTGATCGTACAAACAGGGCGGGCAGCGAAATATCCCGCGCTTTGCCCAAAATTGTTTCAACCCGCCGCGAAAAGCTGGATGCGCAAATCCGCCTGCTTGAAAGCCTTGGGTATCACGCAACGCTCGAGCGCGGTTATGCAGTTGTACGTAAAGAGGATAAGGTTGTCACAACCGCCGAAGCGGCTGGTGATGCGGCATTAGAGATTGAATTTAAGGATGGGCGCGTGGCGGTAGAAGCGTCGAAACAGGGCCGTCTGCTTTAACACCCAAATAATCCCCGCATAAAATATCGCGCGTATCAACAAAGTCTAATACCAGCGGGCTGGATTGCCCTTGTGGCAATAACTCGGCTTCGATCCCGCGTTCAGTTTGCCAAAACAGCCAGCACATCGGTGTTAGTTCGTTGTCATATTGAAAACAAATCGCATCATTCTGATCATACCAATATCCAAGCTGGCATTGACCATTCGCAAAGCGCCAACGCACCTCGCGGTTGGACAGATATTGTTCAGACCCATGATATCCGAGTGCATTATTGAAATGCAGCGTTTTGCCGGTCGAAATATCTTCAAACTCATCAGGCGTGATCAAGCTTTGCCCGACCGCAATCCCAGACCACAAGTAAAGAAAAAGAATCCATTTTACCATGGCGTTCGAATACCACCTTGCGGCAGCAGGAGATAGCAAAACTACGGAAACCTGCGCAGCCAAGTCGGTTTTTTGCGGAATTTTGCGCGCCGCGGCGCTATAAGGGGCAAAATCGTAAGAAGAGAGAGACGCAATGGCGCTGGATCAGCCACCAAAAGGGGTCTGGAAATCAGGCAAAGGCAAGGGCCGCAAAACCCCCAAAGGCCGCCAATATACCGATGAAGCAATGGCCGATGTCATCAGCTTGATCGGCGATGGCCCGTATCCACGCGACATGCTGATCGAATATCTGCATCTGATCCAAGATAAATATAAATGCCTCAGTGCGGATCATTTGACCGCGCTTGCCTCCGCCATGCGTCTTGCACAGGTCGAGGTGTACGAGGTCGCCAGTTTCTATGCGCACTTCGACGTGGTCAAAGAGGGCGAAGACAGCCCACCTGATCTGACAATCCGCGTTTGCGACAGCCTAGCATGTGAGTTGGCAGGTGCGCAGGAGCTGATGGCAGAGCTGATGACGCGCTATAACGGGCGCGGCGACGTGCGCGTTGTACGCGCGCCCTGCATGGGTCGGTGCGACACAGCCCCCACGCTTGAGTTGGGGCATAACCATATCGATCATGCCACCGTGGCAAAGGTCAAAGCCGCTATTGAGGCCGATGACACCCATGCCCACATCCCTGATTACGAAGGATACGATGCCTACCGCGACGATGGGGGATACCGCGAATATGAAGGGCTGAAAGCCGGATCAAAAACACCAGATCAGTTGCAAGAAGAAGTGCTGAACAGCGGCCTGCGCGGCATGGGCGGCGCGGGCTTCCCGTCGGGCAAGAAATGGTCCTTTGTGCGCATGAACGAGGGCCCGCGCTATCTGGCTGTGAATGGGGATGAGGGCGAGCCCGGCACCTTCAAAGATCGCTATTTCTTAGAGCGCGAACCGCATGTGTTCCTCGAAGGGATGATGATCGCCGCCTGGGCGGTCGAGGCGGAGAAATGCTTCATCTATATGCGCGATGAATACCCCGCGGTTCTTGAATTGCTCGCGCGGGAAATAACAAAGCTTGAACAAGCCGGTATTGTGGATGCAGGCTTCATCGATCTGCGCCGCGGGGCCGGGGCCTATATTTGCGGCGAAGAAAGCGCGATGATCGAAAGCATCGAGGGCAAGCGCGGTCTGCCGCGCCACCGCCCGCCCTTTGTGGCATCGGTTGGAATATTCAACCGACCTACACTCGTCCATAATGTCGAGACACTTTATTGGATCTGCAAAATCGCGCGCCATGGCGGTGATATCTTCGGCGCACATGGGGCCAATGGCCGCAAGGGAATGCGCTCTTATTCCGTGTCTGGCCGCGTGCGCAACCCGGGGGTCAAACTTGCGCCTGCGGGTTTGACCATTCGAGAGTTGGTTGAAGATTATTGCGACGGCATGGAAGACGGCCATGAATTCTATGCCTATCAACCGGGCGGTCCGTCCTCGGGCCTGTTGCCCGCATCGATGGATGATATCCCGCTAGATTTTGACACGCTGCAACCGCATGGCACCTTCATCGGCTCCGCCGCTGTTGTTGTCCTGTCTAACCAAGACAGCGCCCGCGATGCAGCGCTCAATATGCTGCGCTTCTTCGAGGATGAATCCTGCGGTCAATGCACCCCTTGCCGTGTTGGTTGTGAAAAAGCGGTCAAGCTGATGCAAGCCGAGACTTGGGATCAGAACTTGCTAGAGGAACTCAGCCAAGCGATGGTGGATGCGTCCATCTGCGGATTGGGCCAAGCTGCGCCAAACCCGATCCGACTGGTGATGAAACACTTTAAGGACGAGGTTGCATGAGCCCAATCGAAGCCGCGATCCTGATCGCGGCTTTTTTATGCGCGGCCCATTATTTCTGGATCGTCATAAGGGCGCGCATGACACCAATCGCGCGGATCACAAAAACCGCGTCAGTCTTTTTGCTGGCCCTTTATGGCATTGTCACCTTCTCGCCTGTGTTCATCATTGTGGCGTTGGTCCTCTCCTCGCTTGGTGATTTCGCGTTAACCCATAAAACGGACAGCGCCTTTTTAACCGGCTTGTCGTTCTTTGCGCTGGCACATGTCTTTTACTTCTTCGAATTCATGCGATTTGCGCCTGCCGATATCTGGGTGCTGATCTTTGACCCTAGCAGTCTTGCGCTTCTGTGCCTATTGGTCCTCGCCATTGCTTTGATCCTGCCCCATGCCGGGGCCTTAAAAATCCCTGTCCTTGGCTATATGGGCATCATCGCGGTGATGGGCATATTTGGCCTCGCGCTACCTGATCCTTTTTTCTGGGCCATAATCGGCGTGGTTCTTTTCATCCTGTCTGATTTTTGTTTGGGGCTTGAACGGTTTCGCCCAAACCTGTCGACGGTCCAAAAACAATGGCTCGCCCGTTTGGTCTGGCCGCTTTATTGGTGTGGCCAAGTGCTGATCCTGATTGGCATCGCTTGAATGTGAACTGGCCTTCCATTGGGCTGAAATAATGCCTAAATGTGGGCGAAATCATCAGGAGCACGCTTTTGTCCTTCTTCAAAAAGCTCAAAGATAAATTATTCAAATCCTCTTCCAAGCTAGAAGAGGGGTTGGATGCCATTATCGAAGATGGCGGCGAAGAGGTTGTCGAAGAGACCCTTCTTGAACCTGAAGAGACGCCAAAAGAAAAACCCAAACCTAAAGCCAAAAAACCTGTTGAAAAACCTGCAAAGGCGGAAAAGAAGCCAGACGCCAAAAAACCAGCTGCCAAGAAGGCGGCAGAGAAGAAGGTTGAAGAAAAGAAACCAGATCCAAAACCCACTGAGACGGCAAAGCCGAAGGTTAAACCCAAGCAAAAGCCCGCTGCAAAGAAAGAGGCCGCAAAAGAGCAGGCACCGGAAACACCCAAAGAAGACGCGGTAGAACCAAAGAAACCCGGTGTTCTGGCCCGTATGCTGGGGCGCAAAGCCGCACCAGAAACCACAGAAGACCCAAAAGATGCACCGGAAGATGCGCCTGAAACGGTCGAAGACCCAGTTGCAAAGGAAACGCCAGAACCGATTGAAGAACCAGCCGCAAAACCAGAGGCGGAAGAGGTCCAAGCATCGGAACCAGAAACCCCGGAACCCGAAACCCCCAAAGAAGCTGCGTTAGAGAAGGCGGCCGAAAACCCGCTTGAGGAGCAATATGAGGAGGTAGAGGCCGAAAAACCGGGTGTTCTCGGCCGCATGATCGGTCGGAAACAGGAAACCACCAAGAAAGTCGTCAAACGCACATTCGATGATACCATGCTCGAAGGCCTAGAAGATTTGTTGATCTCCTCCGATCTTGGTGTGGATACCTCTTTGCGCGTGACCTCTAACATTGCAGAAACCCGTTTTGGCAAGAAGGTTTCAGTGGCGGATATAAAGGATGCCTTGGCGAGCGAAGTGACCCGGATCATGGAAACTGTCGCCAAACCGATGCCGCTTTATAAAAATACCCCGCAAGTTGTGCTGGTTGTGGGTGTCAACGGGTCAGGCAAAACAACGACTATTGGAAAACTCGCCAGCCAATTTCGCGAGGCTGGAAAATCTGTGGTCATCGCGGCGGGGGATACATTCCGAGCGGCGGCCGTCGAGCAACTTCAAATCTGGGGCGAGCGTGCAGGCGTGCCCGTGATGACAGCCCCCGAAGGGTCCGATCCAGCATCGCTTGCGTTTGATGCGATGAAAAAAGCCGAAGAGGATGGTGCAGATTTGCTGATGATCGACACGGCAGGCCGCTTGCAAAACCGTGCCGATCTGATGGAAGAGCTTGAAAAAATCGTCCGCGTCATTCGCAAACGCGATGAAAAGGCCCCGCATAATACGCTGTTGGTTTTGGATGCAACGACGGGTCAAAATGCGCTGAAACAGGTCGAGGTGTTCCAAGAGGTCGCGGATGTCTCTGGCCTGATTATGACCAAGCTTGATGGCACCGCCAAGGGCGGGGTGTTGGTCTCCCTTGCGGATAAATTCGGGCTGCCCATTCACGCAATTGGGGTGGGCGAGCAGATCGATGATCTGCAAGCCTTCGATCCCGAAGATTTCGCGCGTGCTTTGACAGGAACCTAATATTTTGGGCGAATGGCTCGTTTCCATTTCCGGCACGCCAGAAGGCGCGCGCCTAGCACTGATCCTAGCAATTTGGGCAGCGTTTATGCATGCTTGCTTTGGCGCGCTTCAAAAAGGGCGTCATGATCCATGGTTGTCCCGCGGCGCGATTGATTTTGGCTATGGCACAATGGCGCTGCCCTTTCTATTTCTTGTGCCCTTTCCTGAACCACATATGTGGCTGATTTTTCTGGGCATGATTGTCATCCATGTAATTTATAAATTCGTCCAAGGCATGGCCTATGTCCACGGGGATTATACGGTCGTTTATCCAGTGGTGCGCGGTTTATCCCCACTGGTCACAGTTCTGGCGGCATTGGTTATATTCAACGAAACATTTGCGCCTGCGCAATGGGGCGGGGTCGCACTACTATCTGCCGCGATCCTAGGGCTTGCATGGGTCAATATCCATCAAACCCAATCCTTAAAACGCGATGCGCTAATGACCGCACTTCTTTGGGCGGTGGCGGGCGGCTTTATGGTTGCGGCCTATACCACTTATGATGCTTTCGCCGTGCGCGCGACCGCAAATCCTCTAACTTTCCTTGCGTGGTTTTTTGTGATCGACGGTTTGTTCCTGTTCCCATGGGTCGCCTATGCGCGCTGGCGCAGGATGGAAAGCCGCCCTGAAATTGGCCCTTTAATGCTGCGCGGATATACTGGCGGGCTTATCGCATTTGCCAGCTTTGGTGCCATTATCTTGGCGACACGGCTTGATAAAGTGGGCGAGGCGGCGGTCTTGCGCGAAACCTCACCAATATTTGCAGCGCTTATTGGTTGGCTCTTCTTGAAAGAACGCGTAACTGGAAGCAGGTTAATCTTAATCGCACTCATCGCATTGGGTGCAGTTTTTGTAGAATTCGGAGATCGGATATGAGCGAACGTAACCTTGCCCCTTGGGTCAAACCGGTTTTGGAATTTGGACCAATTTTGGCGTTTTTCGTGGTCTATATGCTCTACCGCGACGAGATGGTGACAATCGGCGGCCAAGACTATTCTGGCGTGATTGTCGCGACTGTCGCGTTCATCCCATTGTTGCTGATCGGCACCGGGTTGCTTTGGTTTTTGACCGGCACGCTCTCACGCTCTCAAATCCTAACCGCCGTTTTGGTGCTCTTCTTTGGCGGGCTAACGATTTGGCTCAATGATGAACGGTTCATCAAAATGAAGCCGACCGCGATTTATTTACTGTTCTCTGGCGTGCTGTTTTTCGGCCTGCTGCGTGGTCAATCCTATCTGCGCTATGTGATGGAGGGCATGGTGCCCTTGGCTGATGAAGGCTGGATGAAACTGACCCGTCGCTTTGCAGCCTTTTTCTTCGTGCTTGCTATCGCAAACGAGCTCGTCTGGCGCTTGCTGTCGACGGATATCTGGGTGAATTTCAAAACCTTCGGCTTGCCGATTATCCTAATCGCATTTGTCATGAGCCAAGCCAAATTGTTTGAAACCTATGCGCTCGAAGAAGAAACCTGACCCGCAACTTAGACCGGGCGCATCACATAATTCAGCGGATTGATCCATAATGGCGCGTAGCGTCGTTTCGGCTGATAAGGGCGCAACCGATCATTCAGTTTGGTTTTAATCGCAGCCACGTCTGATCCAACCGCATCGCTTAAAATATAGGTGATCAACGCATCTGAATGAAAATGCGCTGGAAAGCTTTTGGCGCAGCGCCGTTTGGCAAATCGCGGGTGTTCATCAAACAGGTTATACATCCCAACGCGATCTACCAGCGGCACATCCACCCAGCGATGGCGCTGAAATGGAAATCCAAACCCCAGCACATGATCCAACGGTCCAGCTTTCTCGCAATATTTGTCAAAAAACCGCATTCGCGTCGTCGGTCGATCATAGATATTGTAAAGTGCCGTCTTATGCCCGGCTTTGGCATTCATCGCCAACAACCCATCACTGATCAACGCCACCGCATCCAGCATCACCAACCGATCAATGCGCATATTCGGTGTCTGCTCTAACGCGCGCAGCACCACTTTGGCCCCAAGGCCATGCGCCAAAACATGTAAGCGTCGCTTTGGGGCCATCTGGCGAAGCCGACAGATGAACTGGCTAAAAAATTGCGCCTCTGTCACGGCCTTGCGCGCGACCTCGTTTAAATTGGCTGATGTCACAAAGTCTGGCGCACAGGCCTGCCACCCGTAGCCGATCATCAAGGCGTTCGCGGGCGCGGCCGCTGCATCTTTGAACCGATGCACCCAGCTTTGCAGCCGCCAATAATCCGCAATTCGGTCACCATAAGGATCATAGGCAAAAATGGTGCGATAAGGATCCGCGCGCCTGATACCCGGATCAAACCCCTGTCCATGGATCATCATGACCATCGGATGCGCGGCATCGGCGCCAGCGGCCCGCGTGGTCAGTTTTTCAAACACATCACGCATCGGCGCTTGGCGATCATAAAATCGCCCCGCCTTGGCGATCACGGGGATGATGGGCGTTTTATGGGCCTTGGCAATATGCAGCGACAGGTCATGTTTCATGGCTTAAATTTCGCACAAACCCCTAAAGAAATGGTTTTCGCCACGTCGCATTCAAACTGATCTTGACGCATCTTGCGCCTAGGCTTACACCTTAGCCATCGTGGCGATTTGTTACCGGATTGTGGGCCACGTAAAATATGCCGCTAAAGAGGTCGAGGCGCGCCAAGCAAACCCCGACATCTGATCGGGGTTTTTGTTTAAGGGCTGACGCCCAAGGAAGGTTGACATGGACAGTTGGAAAACACGCACAAAGCTTGTGCATGCCGGCGGCAATCGCTCTAAATTTGGTGAATTGTCAGAGGCGCTCTATCTCACCCAAGGTTTCGCCTATGAAACGGCTGAGGCCGCGCGGGATCGGTTTATTGAAGCAGGCGAAGATGAGTTTATCTATGCCCGCTATGGCAACCCGACCGTGCGCATGTTCGAAGAACGCATCGCCGCCTTGGAAGGGGCAGAAGACGCCTTTGCCACTGCCAGTGGTATGGCGGCTGTCTCTGGCACTTTATTTTCAATGCTAAAATCGGGTGATCACATCGTCTCGGCCAAAGCGCTGTTTGGCTCTTGCTTGTTTGTGGTGGCCGACATTTTGCCGCGTTGGGGGATCGAGGTGACATTGGTTGATGGCACCGATTTGGATGCGTGGAAGGCCGCAATCCAGCCCAATACCAAGGCGGTCTTCCTCGAATCTGTGTCCAACCCAACGCTAGAGGTGATCAATATCGCTGGCGTGTCAAAAATTGCACGCGATGCGGGCGCGATGGTGATTGTCGACAATGTCTTTGCCACGCCGGTGTTTCAAAACACGCTCGAACTTGGTGCGGATGTGGTGATTTATTCGGCGACCAAACATATTGATGGGCAAGGGCGCTGTTTGGGCGGTGTTGTGCTGGGAACCAAAAAATTCATCCGCGAGGTTTTTGAGCCGTTTAACAAACATACTGGCCCGGCGATGAGCCCGTTTAACGCTTGGGTGCTGCTGAAAGGTCTGGAAACGCTCGCGCTGCGGTGTGAGGCGCAGGCTTGCGCGGCGGAGAAGATTGTGTGGGCGCTCAAAGATCACCCAGCTGTGGCGCGAATTCTGTATCCGCTGGACCCGGCGCATCCGCAATTTGATACCGCCAAGCGGCAGATGCGGCGCGGGGGGACGGTTGTGTCTTTTGAGGTCAAAGGCGGGCGCGAGGCGGCATTTAAATTCTTGAATGCGCTTCAGATTGTGACGATTTCAAACAATCTGGGCGATGCCAAAAGCTTGGCAACCCATCCTGTGACAACCACGCATAAAAGCCTGTCCGATGCGGAACGGGCGGAGGCGGGCATTCACGAGGACCTGATCCGCCTGTCTGTGGGGCTGGAGGATGCAGGGGATTTGGTCGCAGAGCTGAAGGCCGCGTTGGATATTTCCCAGCAATAGACAGGCGTCCCGCCTGACGATTTTGGTGCCCACCCACCCGCCCCGATGGGGCGTTTGGGTGGGGGATTGTGGGATGTCCAAGGTTGGACAGATGGTTAATATATTGATTTTATTGTGTTTTTAAAATTTGATCGCTTGGACACCTGCGCGCTGAATTGGGGCTGCTGTGTTTTGTTTGAAATGCCCCCGCAATCGGAGCAGAGTTTTGGGGAATAGATTGAGTTTGATTTTATGACGGATGATTTTGAACCAAATTGTTCACCGACACATGCAATGAAGCTCGGGGATTTCAATCCCACCGCAGCAATCCGCCCTACGTCGTGATGACGGCGAAACGGACGAAATAAGCTCAAGAATTAGGTCAAACAATACATTACTTTTTTGTCTTGCGCGCTAGGTCAACGCCCTCTCTTTGTCCATGTTTTGTATCAAGATCGAAACGCTTGTTTACGCTCTTCCAATATGCGGCAATTTGATCTGTGTTCTTGCAATCATATCGCTTTATCTCCTCTGCTGCGTATGTACCGATACGCGCATGGTGGTTTTCATGGGTCTCCAAAGCAACAAGCATACGTTCAAAAATAAGCCGATCGGTTCCGCTCAATGTGCCAGAACCGACAAGTTTCGGTAGGGTTATGGTGATGTCGATTGAAACATCGCAACCTGGTGTCCAATGAATCTTCCAATGCGTTAGGCCCCAATTTCCATCCGGTCCTTTTTTATCCATCTCTTTCCAAAGATTTTCTAAGGAACTTCCGGAAATCAAATAGCTTTCAACAACTATATTTTTATTTATTTTCAACTCATCTGCGTGAATGGACGCGCCAAAAAAACACAAATATAAAATTAGGCAACTGCGAAAAGACATTTTTTAAACCTAAAACCGCATATTTTTAAGTGATAGACGACTGGCTGAATTGCACAAAGCCTAAAGATTTTACAAGATTTTAAAAGCAGACTTTCGGCAAATTGATAAAATGCGAATTACGGCTTGGCGCATTTATCTGTCTAAAGCTAAAAACGATCTAAAACCGCATCTGGTGCCACTAGCATCACTCAATATTCTAAGATAATCAGTTTTGTCGAAAGCCCTGGGGCACAAATTTTACCAAACAATTTGGATCATATTCTTAAAAAACGCATCTTGGAGGCTTCAATTGGCAATCGGTATCCACACTTCATATGCCATATTGTTTCAATTCCTATTCAGCCTTGGCATCCGGTCGCGGTTCCGGTTGCGGTAATTCGGCGTGTTGGCCATGTGTCGGTATGGTGTGCGGTGCGCAATAAATGCGCACCCTACGGGTTTTGGCGCAGGCAACGCGAAAATCCAGAGATAAACGACTGCCGTTAGTGTTGTGAGGTAGGGTGCGCATTCATTGCGCACCATAGTTTCACGTGTTCGAATGGTGGGCGGTGCCCACCTTACGACGACATGACGTGCTGTGCTTGAATTTTCATATTATCAATTAAAATCAAATACATAACCTCATGTCCTAGCTAGGACACTCACCCCCGCCAAAACGTCCCTGTCAGCAAGACAAACACCGCCATCAGCTCCAACCGCCCGATCAGCATCGCCAGTGCAAGCACCCATTTGGCAAAATCATTTAAGCTCTCATAATTCCCCGCCGGCCCAATCTCATCCCCCAGCCCCGGCCCAATATTGGCGAGTGCGGCAGAGGCACCCGACATCGAAGTCAACAAATCCAGCCCCGAAAAACTCAACAGCACCGCAATCACCGCAAGGCTGACCATAAACATCATAAAAAACGCCATCACGGACGAAATGACATCCTCCGCCACGCGCCGACCCGCATAGCGCGGTTCAAAAATCCCCGACGGCGTCTGGATGCGTCTGATCTGCGTCAGCACCGAGGCAAACAGCAGCTGAAACCGGAATACTTTGATCGAACAGGTCGTCGACCCCGCACAGCCCCCAATCAGCCCGATAAGGAAAAACACCGTCACCGCAAAGGACCCCCAACGCATGTAGTTATCACTTGCATAGCCCGTGCCGGTCAGGATCGACACGCCGTTAAACAGCGCCTTGCGAAAGGCAAGCTCTGTATCCGAGGTCACAAAAACCAGACGCCACAACAGCAGCACCAAAACCACGCCGATCATGACGGTAAAAAACCCGCGCACCTGTGGATCACGCCACAGCGCATCCCCGCCGCCCGAGATCAGCTGGATATAGCGCACGAAGGGCAAGGCCGCGAGCATCATGAAACCTGCACCCACATATTCCGCGCCCGCACCAAGACCGGAAAACGAGCTGTCGTAATTCGAAAACCCACCCGTTGCGATGGTCGTCATCGCATGCACAATCGCATCAAAGGCGCCCAGGCCCGCCATCGAATAGGCAATAAAACAAATCAGCGTCAGCCCTACATAAATCTGACTGACGGAACGCGATATCTCTGCCGCGCGGGGCAAGATTTTGCCAAATGTATCAAACCCCTCGGTGCGGAAAATCTGCATACCGCCCACGCGCAGAACCGGCAAAAACACCATCGCCACAACCACCACGCCAATCCCGCCAAACCATTGCAACATGCCCCGCCATAACAGCACACCGCGCGGCAAATCCTCTAACCCCGTAAACACTGTCGCCCCGGTCGTGGTCATCCCCGACATCGCTTCAAAAAACGCATTTGTAAAATCGACAGACGGCGCCCCGATGATAAAGGGGATGGCGGCAAAAATTGGCAAGACCAACCACACACCTGTGGTCAACACAAAGGTCTGCTGAATATTCAGCTGATGATCTGCATTCTGACAGCTCAGTGCGGCCGCCCCGCCCAGCAAGGTGGTCACGAATGCCGCCAAAGCGAAGGCCTGCCAATTCTCATGCCCATCGGATAAATCCAAGGCCATGGGCACCACCATGGTCGCGCCCAAGACCATCACCAAAAGGCCGATCACATAAATGACAGGTCGTTGGTCAAACATGTTTGTGGTTTGGGCGAGCGGTCAAACCCTGTCAAGCGGCTTAGGCGACCTCGACATAGTTCATGAACTCGGCCCGCAATTGCGCATCGGTCTTAAAATCGCCCCGAAACGCATTTGTCACCATATTCACGCCGGACTTATGAACGCCGCGCGTCGACATGCAATGATGCTCGCCTTCGATCACCACCGCAACGCCGCGCGGCTCTAACACCTCGTCAATGGCATTGGCGATTTGCTGGGTCATCTTTTCTTGGACCTGCAATCGCTTGGCAAAGGTCTCGGTAATCCGCGCCAATTTGGAGATCCCGACGACACGACCCTTTGGCATATAGGCAATATGCGCCGTGCCGATAATCGGTGCCATGTGATGCTCGCAATAGCTCTCGTAACGAATACCTTTGAGAAGGACCATCTCTTGATAGCCCTCGACCTCTTCGAAGGTGCGGCCCAGAATAACCCGTGGGTCCTCGTCATAGCCGCGAAACCACTCGCCATAGGCTTTGGTCACGCGAGCGGGGGTATCAAGCAGCCCCTCGCGGTTCGGATCATCACCCGCAAAGCGCAACAGCGTGCGCACGGCCTCTTCGGCTTCGGCTTTCGAAGGACGGGGAAGGTCTTTGTTGGTTTCAATAGCTGGATCGTGCTTGTTCATTGCTGCACTCCTTGGTTCAACCCTGTCTATACGGTTGATATAAGCGTTTGGATTATAATTACGAGCGGAAAACGCCTGGTTGCCTAAAATTCAAGCAGACGGGATTGGATGTCCTAGCTAGGACATAGGGTTAACGTATTGATTTTTATAAATAACTCAGGAATTAGTATTGCCCCTTTCCAAGGACGGGTTGTTTTCAAGATTGATAGAAGCGTTACTTCGCGAGGAACTCCGCGTAGATCGCCCCTTGATAATGTTTCAGCGTTGGGCGTGCCAGATCGCCATAGCCTGCGAATGTGCCCGGCTCTAACTCTGGGAACAGCTCCAAAATCTCTTCGCGCGTGGCTTCGTCCATCGCAGTCCAGCCCATTTCAGCGGGGTGGAAGCTTTCTGATGGCGCGCCTTCGGCGAAGATCACTTCATGG
>JBCCGP010000068.1:0-15948 GCA_039029215.1 Pseudomonadota bacterium | reverse complement strand
CAAAATTAGGAGAGCGGGGGTGGCTCACCGCGCCATATCAGGCGTCCAGCCGCAGGCAAATCCGTCCCCATCCCGATCCAGCAACAGACGGTCACGCTGTGGACCGCCTTCGCTTAAAAACGCGATTTGGGCAACTTCGGGTACGGAATAGTTCTTACAATTCCCGCCATCGCTATAACGCGTCGGATTGCGCAGATATTTCGCCTCGCCCACCAAATGGCGCTGGCTGCGGGCGTATTCGCGCAGATCAATATTTTGCGTTGGGCGACCTAACTCTACCGGACGTGCCGGCTCGGTTGTTGCTACAGGGCGGCGTTCTTCGGTTGTTGGGGCCGCGACCGGGTTATCAACATATTCTGGTGGTGGATTATCGCCCGTGTTCACCACGCGGCGATCTTGGGCCGTTTGACCATCCGACGGGTCAGCCGCAACAGCGCTATCTCCCTCAACTGTTTGTGGATCAGCGCCCAAAGGCGTTGTCGAGATACGGCCCGGATTTGCCGGCTCCACACCAGAGGGCAATTGTGAGGACGGCCGTCCATTGATGCTGTCAAAATAATCATCCGAGCTATCAACAGCGCTCACGCACCCGCCGAGACCAAAACACATCGCTGCCACTAAAAATCCACGCATCATCTACCACCATTGTTGCGGTTTATGGGTGAACCCTAGTGCATTTTCGAGGCTTGAAGCAATATTGAGCATATCGCCTTCCTCCCATGGACGCCCGATCAGTTGTAAGCCAAGCGGCAAACCTTGGCCGTCCAACCCAGCAGGCACCGAAATTCCCGGTAAACCGGCGAGGTTCACCGTGACCGTAAAGACGTCATTGAGATACATTTTGATCGGATCAGCATCCGCCATTTCACCCAAACCAAAAGCCGCTGACGGGGTGGCCGGCGTCAGGATCGCATCCACGCCAGAGGCATAGACATCATCGAAATCTTTCTTGATCAGGGTGCGCACGCGTTGGGCCTTGCGATAATACGCATCATAAAACCCAGCGGACAGGACATAGGCACCGATCATCACGCGGCGCTTGACCTCTGGCCCGAAACCTTCGGCACGGGTGCGGGCATACATCTCGTGAATACCTTCGCCCGCCTGTAATGCTGCCCGGTGGCCATAGCGCACACCATCATAGCGCGCGAGGTTCGAGGAGGCTTCCGCAGGCGCCAAAACATAATAGGTTGGCAGCGCGTATTTCGTATGCGGCAAGCTGACATCGACAATCTGGGCACCTGCGTCTTTAAGCATCTCTGCCCCTTGGGCCCACAGCTTCTCGATCTCGTCTGGCATACCATCCATACGATATTCTTTGGGGATACCGATTTTCTTTCCTTTGATATCACCCGTTAAAGCCGCCTCAAAATCAGGCACGTCAAAGCGTGCAGATGTGCTGTCCTTGGGATCATGTCCCGAAATTGCTTTAAGGAAAATCGCAGCATCTTGAACCGATTTTGTCATCGGGCCTGCCTGATCCAGCGAGCTGGCAAAGGCAATAATGCCCCAGCGCGACACACGGCCATACGTGGGCTTAATGCCAACAATGCCTGTGAAAGCTGCGGGTTGGCGAATGGAGCCGCCGGTATCCGTACCGGTTGCGGCCAAACACATATCTGCGGCAACAGCTGCCGCTGATCCGCCCGAGGACCCACCCGGGGTCAAATCAGCATCACTGTCCTTGCGCCGCCACGGGTTAATCACCGGACCATAGGTCGAGGTCTCGTTTGACGAGCCCATGGCGAATTCGTCCATATTCAGTTTGCCCAGCATCACCGCGCCTTGATCCCACAGCTTGGTTGTCACCGTGCTTTCATATTCGGGTTTGAACCTATCTAGGATTTTGGACGCCGCCTGACTTGCGACACCTTCGGTACAGAACAGATCTTTGATCCCCAAAGGGATACCGCACATATCGGGCGCGTCCCCTTTGGCGATGGTTTGATCGGCTGCTTTCGCTTGCGCCAGCGCTTTTTCTGGCGTTGCTGCGCTATAGGCGTTCAGCCCCTCACCCGCCTCTACGGCCGCGATGCAGGCCTCGGTTAGGTCCACAGCACTTATATCGCCCGCACGCAGCTTGTCGCGCGCCTCTGCGATTGTCAGTTTGTTCAAATCACCCATTATTCGACCACCTTGGGAACCGCAAAAAAGCCCTCGCGCGCATCAGGCGCGTTTTTCAAAACGCGCTCTGGCATATCGCCATCGGTGACCTCATCGTTGCGTTGATAAAGCTCCATCGGTGTCACAGATGTCATCGGCGTCACACCATCGACATCCACTTCCGCCAATTGCTCCATGAAATTCAGAATGCCCGACAGTTCGCCCGCCAATGCATCCAAATCCTCTTCTGCCACCTCGATCCGGGCCAGATGGGCCACGCGTCGCGCTGTGTCTTTATCGATGGCCATTTTTCACCTTCAGTCATTTTGATCGGCAACCTATCTGGGCCATAAAACAGGTGCAAGGCTGAACCCTATTGGCATCAGGAATTTTCTGTCATCTGCCGCGCGTTTGACCAGCGTGTCACGCAAGCCTTTAGGGTCGCTTTAGACGGCCATATCTTTACAGCCGTTTTGCATGTGTCTGTTATTAAACTTTACTCCAGAAACCTAGTTTAGTGAAACAAGCGTTAATATATCCACCAAGAGAAAAGTATAAATATATCAATAGCATGATATGTATCTCGGCAATTTTACGCGCCGATCTAAAGCGTCAAAACCAAAACATGTCCCTCTACATCCAATCACCGCTTTTCAGCAAAAAACGCAGATAAAAGTGCTTGCGCTTCATGCGCACCGATCCCCGCAAACACCTCCGGCTTATGATGGCTTTGCGGATGTGACAAAACCGCAGGCCCTTGTTCAATACCGCCCGATTTCGGATCAGATGCCCCATAGTAAAGCCGCGCGATACGCGCTTGCGAGATCGCGCTTGCGCACATTGGGCAAGGTTCCAACGTCACATAAAGATCGCACCCCTCCAAACGCGCCGACCCAACGGTTTGGCAAGCATCCCGAATGGCCAGAATTTCGGCATGCGCTGTTGGATCACAATCTTCAATAACCCGATTGCCAGCTCGCGCGATAATTGTACCCTCTTTCACAACAACCGCCCCCACGGGAACCTCGCCCCGTTCACCGGCAAGCCGCGCCTGTTCCAACGCCTCGGGCATAAAGGATGTAAACACCATGGCCCTCTTCATGGACTACCGCTTGCACGCCTGCAAGTTTTCTGTGCAAGAGGGGCCTTATGGAACCCGAACGTATTGCCAAATATCTTGCCCGCCTCGGCGTCGCCTCGCGGCGCGGGGTGGAAGATATGATCGCCAACGGGCGCATCACGCTGAACGGCAAGATACTTGAAACACCCGCAATCAAAGTCACGGACAAAGACCGGATTTTGGTAGACGGAAATCCCCCGCCCGAGCGAGAGCGGATACGGATGTGGCGGTTTTATAAGCCCGTTGGTCTTGTCACCACAGCACGCGATGAAAAAGGGCGCGAGACGATCTTTGATCATCTGCCGCCCTCTTTGCCGCGGGTGATGACCATCGGGCGGTTGGACATAAATTCCGAAGGCTTGCTGCTTTTGACCAATGATGGCGAGCTCAAACGTAAACTTGAACTGCCCAGCACCGGCTGGACGCGCCGCTACCGCGTGCGCGTAAACGGCAAAGTCACCGATGACACATTTGCCCCCTTGCGCAAGGGCATGACGGTCGAGGGGACAAGATATCAACCGATGACGGTATCACTCGACAGACAACAAGGTGCAAATGCGTGGCTGTCTGTGACCTTGCGCGAAGGTAAAAACCGCGAGATCAGACGCGCCATGGCCACAATTGGCCTTCAAGTGAACAGATTGATCCGCGTGTCTTATGGTCCGTTTCAGCTAGAGGGGCTCGCCCAAAAAGACTGCATCGAAATAAAATCACGCGTATTAAAAGATCAACTTGGGAAAATGCTTTAGGCGTGGTTATTCGTCTGCGGCAGCATCGCCTGACGGTCCATCGCCGTCTGTCAGCTTAAGTTGCCCTGCCATTTTGCGATCATCAACCCCATCAATCATTTCAAATTCAATCGCCTGACCTTCGGTCAGCGCTTGAATTCCAGATTCGTGAAGCTGTGAAACATGTACGAAAATATCTGATCCGCCCCCTTCGGGTTGAATAAACCCGTACCCTTTATCTTTGTTGAACCACTTAACTGTGCCTTTGGCCATAATTATTCCCTTCATTCAATTGGGAACAAAGGGATTCGGGCTTCAGGCGGCCTTAATGACGACTCGCCCCCGCTCTGTCCGTAGCCCAATAATACTGCAAATGTCACAATTCGGCAATTGTCAGAACCGCAAGGTGCTTGCCCAAAAGTACAGGAAATACTAAGGAAATTGCGACTCATATGAATTTTTTTGGGGTTTGAGCATGATGGAGCTTTTGACGTTTGAGAATCTCGCCAATCTTGGCGTGTTGATATTTCTTCAGGCCGTACTTGGCTTTGACAACCTTCTGTATATTTCAATCGAGTCGCAGCGCGCGCCCAAAGAGGTGCAGCAACGGGTTCGTTTCTGGGGCATTATCATCGCGGTCGCCCTACGGATTATCCTACTCTTCACGATGATCCAATTGATCGAGAGCCTCAAAGAGCCGTTCTTTATCCTCGATTACCCGGGCATTTTAGAAGGCGGGGTGAATTTCTCGACAATCGTGTTCATCTTCGGCGGTATCTTTATCATGTATACGGCCTTCAAAGAGATCACCCATATGCTGACCATCCATCACCTTGGTCATGATGTAGAGGGCCGCGACAGTAAATCCGCATTCCAAGTGATCATGCTGATTGTGACGATGAACCTGATCTTCTCGTTCGACTCGATCCTATCAGCGCTGGCCATCACAGACGTTTTCCCCGTACTCGCCATCGCCATCATATTGTCAGGCATCGCCATGCTCGTCCTGGCAGATGGGGTTACATCCTTCCTGCAACGCAATCGCATGTACGAGGTTTTGGGCCTGTTCATCCTGCTGATTGTCGGTGTGGTTTTGTTGGGCGAAGCGGGCCCTGCGGCCGCACATGCCATGCATGATGACAGTCTTCAGATCAAAATCTTTGGCCGTGATCTGCTGCCGATGTCAAAAACAACCTTCTACTTCTCTGTGGTTGTCTTGGTTCTGGTCGAGGTCGTACAGACAGGTTATCAACGCAAATTAAACGCCGAACGCGCCCACGAGGTTGACAAAAAGGACGCCCATTAATTTCAGTGATTTATTTCACATCCCCCCTAGGAATACGCATTTAAGCCTTTATATTTCAGGTTAACTGCTCTGATCGGGGAAATGATGAAACCCACTGCTGCTCAATGGATTGCCTATAGCGTTTTGGTGATTGTATTCGTGACTGTCTCAATCGGATCGATGGGCTAATGGCTGAACCGTATGGTGGAAAATACAGCCCCGATGGCACGCCAAAAAATGCGCGTGATGGGCTGTCTTTGCCAAAGGGCGGCAAAATACGCTCTGCTGCGCGGGGCTTTCGCGTTCGGTTCTTATTCTTCGCCAGTTTTTTTATGTTTCTGGCCGCGATTGTTGAGCTTTTCGCAGGCAACCTGATCCAGATGCTGTGGGAAATGGGTGCATTTGCACTGATGTTCCTATCCGTCTTTTTGCTACGCGGCGGTATCTTAGCCGCAGAAGCGTACAATATGCGCAAAGTGGCCCGCCCGCCAAGCATCCCGCGCAAACTCTTTGCCGCGATCGTTGCAGGCACAGGCGTTTTTGCCGCTGCATGGCAAGGATGGGGCCAAGGATTGTTTGAGGCAATCGGTCTGGGCGGCCTCGCAGGCGCCGCGCTTCTTTTCAGCTTCGGTCTGGACCCGATGAAGAAAAAGGGCATGGAAGGGATGAACGAATTTGAGCAACAGCGTGTTGCCAAAGCAGTCGAAAAAGCAGAGGCGCTGGTTGCTGAAATGATCGACGCCGCTGGCCGCTTCGGCGACCGCCCCTTGAAACGTCGTGTTGAAACACTTGCCCATGCTGCGCGCGACATGTTTCGGACCATCGAAAATGATCCGCGCGATTTGACGCAATCGCGCAAATTTCTGTCGGTCTATTTAAAGGGCGCGCGCGATGCGACGATCAAATTTGCCGATCTCTATCAGCATAACCGTGACACCAACAAACGCGCCGATTACGAGGCGTTGCTAAGTGATCTGGAAACCAGCTTTCAAGAGAAGCGCGAAGTCCTGCTTCTTGATGACCGCACCGATTTGGACGTGGAGATCGAAGTCCTCCGCGACCGTTTGAAACAAGAAGGCCTTAAGGCCAAGATATAGCCAAAGGAGCAAACCCATGAGCGACGCGACACGTCAAAAAGCCGAAACCGCATTAAAAGAGGTCGAGGAGGTGACAGCAACAATCCTGCCCGAACCCACCAATGCCTTGATTGTTGTCGAGGAAGCAAAGCCCGCACAAACAAAAGCAATTGATGCCCGCATGAAAGAGATCGATATGGACAACACCCAATCGATCATCGAATTCGGATCAAACGCACAAGCCGAATTGCAAGCCATCAGCCAAGAAATGCTGGCCGGTGTGCGCAACAAGGATGTTGGCCCCGCAGGTGAAAGCCTCCGCGATATGGTCACATCGATCCGTGGCTTTTCAGTGGACGAGCTGAACCCAAACCGCTCGCTGTCGTGGTGGGAAAAACTGATTGGGCGCGCAGCCCCTGTGGCAAAATTCATGGCCCGTTATGAAACCGTGCAGGGTCAAATTGACCGGATCACCGACGAGCTGTTGGAACACGAACATGTGCTTCTCAAAGACATCAAATCACTTGATAAGCTTTATGGCAAAACGCTTGCGTTCTATGACGAACTGGCCCTTTACATTGCCGCGGGCGAAAAGAAGATTGCGGAACTAGACGCAAAAACCATTCCCGCCAAAGAGAAACAGGTCGAAAAAGCCTCCAAAGACAAAGGTGTGATCAAGGCCCAAGAACTGCGCGACTTGCGGTCTGCGCGGGATGATCTGGAACGCCGGGTGCATGATCTGAAACTGACCCGTCAGGTCACGATGCAATCCCTACCCTCCATCCGTTTGGTACAGGAAAACGACAAATCACTGGTGACCAAAATCAACTCAACCTTGGTCAACACAGTGCCCCTTTGGGAAACGCAGCTTGCCCAAGCCGTCACCATCCACCGCTCTGCCGAAGCGGCCGAGACGATCAAGCAAGCCACGGATTTGACCAATGAACTGCTCGAAAGCAATGCCGAGAATCTCAAAGAAGCCAACCGCCAAGTGCGCGAACAGATGGAGCGCGGTGTGTTCGATATCGAGTCGATCCGCAAAGCGAATGAATATCTGATCGACACTATCGAAGAAAGCTTGGCAATCGCAGACGAGGGCAAAGCCCGACGCGCGAAGGCCGAAGATGAGTTGGTCACGCTGGAAGACAAGCTCAAAGAAACACTCGCCGCCGCCAAGTCACGCGGCACAGCGAACCCGAACTAAGGAGGATTTAGATGGGTATTTTAGATTTCCTAACGGGCGAACTGATCGACGTCATCCATTGGACGGATGACAGCGACGACACAATGGTCTGGCGTTTTGAGCGCGAGGGGCACGAGATCAAATACGGTGCCAAGCTGACGGTACGCGAGGGGCAGGCAGCGGTCTTTGTCCATGAAGGCCAAATCGCAGATGTGTTCAGTCCCGGGCTGTATATGCTCGAGACGAATAATATGCCGATCCTGACCACATTGAATTACTGGGATCACGGCTTCAAAAGCCCGTTCAAGTCAGAGATTTATTTTGTAAATACAACCCGGTTCACCGATCTGAAATGGGGCACCAAAAATCCGGTCATCATCCGTGACCCCGAATTCGGGCCCACGCGCATTCGCGCCTATGGCACATACGAGGTGCGCGTCGCTGACCCTGCCAAATTCCTGACCGAGATTGTCGGCACCGATGGCGAATTCACCACCGACGAGATCAGCTATCAAATCCGAAACGTGATCGTTGCCAGCTTCACCGCTGCAATCGCGCGCGCGGGCATCCCGGTTTTGGATATGGCGGCCAATGTCAAAGACCTGGGCCAGCATCTCTCCAAGATGATCGAGCCAGATATCTCGGAATATGGCTTGAAACTTCCAAAATTATTCATTGAAAACATATCTCTACCCGACGCTGTTGAAGCGGCCTTGGACAAGCGGACCTCGATGGGCATGGTCGGCGATCTCAAAGACTTCACCGCCTATTCCACGGCAGAGGCACTGACCACAGGTGCGGCCAATGGCAATGGCGGCGGGCTTGCCGCTGGCATGGGTGCCGGTATGGGCATGGCGATGGCTGGTCAGATGATGCAACAAGGGCCATGGGGTCAAGCCCCAAGCGCACCCCCGCCCCCACCACCGGTCGAGAAGGTTTGGCATGTCGCGGTGAAAGGCAAAACCACCGGACCCTTTAGCCGCGCTGAGCTTGGTCGCATGGCCGAAGATGGCAAGCTTTCTCGTGACACCCATGTTTGGACGGTTGGCCTTGATGGATGGCAATTGGCAGGTGATGTTGACGAGCTGGCGCAGCTTTTCACCATCCTCCCCCCGCCGCCGCCCAAAACCTAAGAACTGTCCCGCCATGCAAAGATGACCACAGACGTCGCACGCCAAGACACACATCGCTTTCCATGCCGATCCTGCGGCATGGACCTGCGTTACGAGCCGGGTACGGATATCTTGGAATGCGATTATTGCGGCAATACAGAAAAAATTGAAAATGCACGCGGCTATCGCGGCACCGCGATCCGTGAAATGGATTTCAGGCGCGCAATCAAAGATGGCCTGAATGAATTCGAAATGTCGGAACTGCGCACCTTTGAATGCACGAATTGCGGTGCGCATGTCGAATTTGATCCAGAAGCCCACAGCGCTGAATGCCCATTTTGCGCCACGCCCGTTGTGGGCGAAACAGGGGCCGAGCGTCAGATCAAACCGCAAGCGGTGCTGCCCTTTGGTTTGACGGAAAAGGACGCACGTGGTCGGATGGCGGGCTGGTTGGGGCGGCTGTGGTTTGCCCCCAATGGCTTGCGCCAATACGCTCGTAAGGGCCGCAAGCTGGAAGGGATTTACGTTCCCTATTGGACCTATGATGCCGATACCAAAAGCAGCTACACAGGCCAGCGCGGCACGGTTTATTACGTCAATCAAAACTATACAGCGACCGTGAACGGCAAACGCGTGCGCCGCACAAAACGTGTCGCCAAAGTGCGTTGGAAACCGGTGCGCGGCCGGGTCGCGCGGTTTTTCGATGATGTCATTGTGCTTGCCTCTAAAAGCCTGCCGAAAAAATACACCGATGGGCTGGCGCCCTGGGACCTGTCGCGGCTGGAACCTTATCGGCCTGAATACCTCGCTGGATTTCGCGCCGAGGGGTACACCGTCAAACTCGATGACGGGTATAAAGAAGCACGCGCCTATATGAACCGGATGATCGAGCGTGATGTGAAATTCGATATTGGTGGCGATCGGCAACGGATTGGCACGCTTAATACGGATGTTGGTACGCTGACCTTCAAACATGTTTTGCTGCCGGTCTGGATGGCGGCGTATAAGTATCGCGGCAAAACCTACCGCTTTGTGGTCAATGGCCGCACAGGCACCGTGCAAGGCGAACGCCCCTATAGTTTTTGGAAGATTTTCTTTTCATGCTTAGCTCTGGCCTTGATTGCCGCTGCGATTGGCGCTTTTATCGCGCAGAACCCAAATATGTTTAGGTAAGCTGACATGTTTCCATTTCGTGACCATAATCCGTCGGGCCGCACGCCCTTTGTCACTTGGGCGTTGATCGCGATCAATATCGTGGTATTTCTCCTTTATCTTCCGATCATGGGCGACCAACGCGCTTTGGCGAGCTTCTTTGACACATGGGCGATGGTCCCTGCCGAAATCACGGCAGGCGAGGACTATTATACCGCGCTCACCTCGATGTTTCTGCATGGCGGCTTCATGCATATCGCTGGCAATATGCTGTTTCTCTATATCTATGGCGACAATGTAGAGGATGCGATGGGCCATGTCTGGTTCCTGATTTTTTATCTGGTCTGCGGCTTTGGAGCAGATGCAGCACATCTGTTGTCTGACCCCAACAGCCGCGTACCCGTTGTCGGTGCCTCGGGCGCAATTGCGGGTGTGATGGGCGCTTATCTGTTGCTGTATCCGAAGGCGAAAATCGATGTGCTGCTCATCCTGATCATTATTTTCCGCGTGATCACCCTGCCTGCTTTTGTCATTTTGGGGCTGTGGATGATCCTGCAATTCTTCGGTGGCTTTCAGGCGGTCGCGGGCGAGGGCGGCGTTGCCTATTGGGCGCATATCGGCGGATTTGTCGTCGGGGTTTTGCTGACCCTGCCGCTGTTTATGCGTTTGGGTGGGCCTAAATTTTGGGAAGTCTCACATATGCATCCCCCTCATAAAGAAACCTTCAAAACCCGCAAAACCAAGGTCCCTATGGTGGAGGCGCGTGAGAGTTCGGTACCCGTTGTGAAGCGCCGTAGATAAAGCACCGAAGTGTGGATGCCTGTCAAAGGATTTGACTGTATCAGATATATCTTATGGTCGTACCGAATTGAAAAAATACCAGCTTTCTAGCTGGTTGGCGCGCACCGGATTGCCCGAGGCATCCTGAATAACCGTGTTATTAATTGCCAAACTACCTGTAGTTTTGTTGATCGATATATCGCCCCTTCCACGCGTATCATGCTGCGTGCGTGGCAAAGTTTGCGGACGCCCGGTGTGAAGCTCTGTCGCGGAAATCGTCAGATTTGGTAATTTATATTCTACCGCGATATTCTGAGCCACCTCTTGACCTGATGCATCAACCCCAGTCAAAAAGTAATTTGCCACAATTCGATTTGGTGTTTGAGAGGGCCAGATATCGCCACACCGCAGGCTTTCGTCTTCCATATTGTCAATTCCTAGCGATGGCCGAACTGCGGATAAATCATTGAGCAGTTCTGCTTCGGCTTTAAAACTAAGCTCGCGTTGATCAATGACACGATTAATTTCCAAATAGGTTTGATCTGTCTTAAAAACGCGGCCGTTTTCCAATGTATCCGTACACCCAACGACATATCCCCCACTTCCAGAAATACTGAAATGACGGATCGGATGGACAAAAATCGCACGTGTATGCGTCGCGGTGGCTTGGCCAGCCTGATCTTCAATGAAAGTCAAACTCGGACCCGTAAAATAAATCGAACCGATAACCCCATCAGGTAACGCGTTTAAAAAACTCACAAAGGTGCTGCACCCTGTCGTCACAAGTAAAGCGCTACCAAATATAATTTTTCTTGTACTTTTCCACGTAAACAACATCCCAAAATATCCTTTCAAAACAAAACCTGATCTGAATACAAAACAAAAAGGTTCGGTCACCTGTTCAGATTAATCCTGATATTCGGGAAGTATAATGTGTGTTAAATCACATATTGGCCAAATTCTATTCAAGCTATTGCAAAACCTCTTGCACGAACTGAGGGACAAGGTCGATAGCAGCACCAATCCGACTTTCATGAAACTCATGACTTCGCTCGGATGTTTCCAAATTCAGCTCTATCGTATGCGCACCCACAGAATGCGCATGGTCGAGCAATCCGGCCGCGGGATAAACCGCACCACTTGTCCCGATCGAGACAAATAAAGTAGCAGCGCGCATCGCGGCTTCGATCTGATCAAGCGCATGGGGGACTTCGCCGAACCAAACAATGTCAGGTCGCATCCCGCCTGTTTGGCCACAATTTGGGCAAACCGTATTTTGGTCCAACGGTCCCTGCCAATCCGTACGTGTATCGCAATGCGTGCACAGCGCCGATTTCAGTTTTCCATGCATCTGGATCAGGTTTTGACTGCCCCCCCGCGCATGTAGATCATCAACATTCTGCGTGATCAAAGTAACCGCGCCATGTTTCTGTTCAAGCGCGGCCAAAGCGAAATGCGCGGCATTGGGTTCAACCTTTGCCAATTTTGCACGCCGTTCATTGTAGAATTCATGGACCAAGTCTGGATTTCGCGCGAAAGCTTGCGGGGTGGCCAAAGACGTCACATCATAGTCGCGCCACAACCCGCCTGCACCACGAAATGTCGCAATGCCAGAGGCGGCGGATATGCCCGCACCGGTCAGAATAACGATATTTTCTGTCACGTTATGCTGTCCTTCAGTTTTGACGCAGTTTCAGGGATATTTTATATATTTCAATAAGTTAACCCTATGTCCTAGCTAGGACAACCGCTCAAACCCCCAAACACCACCGCAAAATCGCCTTTTGCGCGTGCAACCTGTTTTCGGCCTCATCAAAGACAACCGATTGCGGCCCATCCATCACCGCGTCGGTCACCTCTTCATTCCGATGGGCCGGCAAGCAATGCATGAAAATCGCTTCCTTATCCGCCTTTTCCATCAGCGCAGGATTCACCTGATACGGGCTCAGCAGATTATGCCGCCGATCCGCCGCGTCCTTATCATCATGCATCGACAGCCATGTATCGGTCACAACTAAATCCGCGCCCGACACCGCCTTATCAGCATCGCGCTCGATGGCCACATTGGCCCCTTTACTGCGCGCGTAGCCAATGAACTCGTCTTCCCCCTCTAACGCCTGAGGACCAGCAAAGGTCACGTCAAATCCAAATTGACCCGCCGCATGCAAAAACGAATGAAACACATTATTCCCATCACCCAACCAAACAACTTTCTTGCCTTCGATCGGCCCGCGATGTTCTTCAAAAGTCATAATGTCGGCCATGATCTGGCATGGATGCGTGCGATCGGTCAGGCCGTTGATAACCGGCACCGTTGCGTGCTCCGCCAATTCCAACAGCTTTTCTTCCTCAAAGGTGCGGATCATAATCGCATCCACATAACGCGACAGGACGCGCGCCGTATCTGCGATGCTTTCCCCGTGACCCAACTGCATATCATGGCCCGAAAGTGTCAGTGTCTCACCCCCCATTTGGCGCACGCCCACATCGAAAGAAACACGCGTCCGCGTTGAGGGTTTTTCAAAGATCAGCGCCACCATTTTACCTGCAAAGGGCGCACCCTCATCCAGCGCTGCCTTGCCTTGACTCAACCGCGCGTGTTTCATCGCATGGGCTTGGGTCAAAATACCTTTGAGTTCCGCCGCATCCGTTTTGTGAATGTCTAAAAAATCAGGCATTTTTCGCCTCCAATGCGGTTGCGGCTTTGTCCAGCCGCGCGACCGCCTCGTCAATTTCTGCCTCCGTAATGTTCAATGGCGGCAATATCCGAATAACATTGTCCCCGCCTGGAACGGTTAACACCCCAGCCTCATAACCCGCATTCACCACATCCATATTGGGAACCACACATTTGAGGCCTTTCATCAAGCCAACGCCGCGCAGTTCGGAAAATACACCCGGATGTGCATCGACCAATGCGCCCAGTTTTTGATCCAAACGCCCCGCTTTTGCACTGACGCCCGTCAAAAATTCCGGCTGATCAACAATCTCCATCACCGCGGCACCGACCGCAGTGGCCATCGGATTGCCGCCATAGGTCGAGCCATGCGTGCCAGCAACCATACCATTTGCAGCATCTACCGTCGCCAGACATGCACCCAACGGAAATCCGCCACCAATCCCCTTCGCTATCGCCATGATGTCAGGCGTGATGCCCGCCCATTCATGCGCGAAAAGTTTGCCGGTCCGGCCCATCCCGCATTGGATTTCGTCCAAAATCAAAAGCAGCCCATGTTTGTCACAAAGATCGCGAAGCCCGCGCAGACATTGATCAGGCACAGGAACAATGCCGCCTTCGCCTTGAACGGGTTCAATCAAGATAGCAGCCGTTTCGTCATCAATTGCGGCTTCCAACGCTTCATGATTGCCAAAGGGGACATGAACAAACCCCGGTGTTAGCGGACCAAATCCATTGACCAGCTTTTCAGCACCTGCCGCTGCAATCATCGCCATGGAGCGCCCATGAAAAGACCCTTCAAAGGCAATCACCTTCACACGCTCTGGCTGACCCTTGGCGTGGAAATATTTCCGTGCGGTCTTGACCGCAGCCTCCATCGCCTCGGTGCCTGAATTGGTAAAAAATATCGTATCGGCAAATGTCGCCTCGACCAACATATCCCCCAAACGTTGCTGGTTTGGGATGTTGTAAAGGTTAGATGTATGCCACAATTCCGTGCTTTGCGTCTGCAAGGCAGACACAAGTGCGGGATGCGCATGGCCCAGAACATTCACAGCAATCCCGCCGCCAATATCTAGAAAACGTCGTCCGTCCGCCTCGATCAACCAACAGCCCTCTCCTTTGACAAAAGAGAGCGGTGCGCGGGCGTAGGTCGGCATGACACTGACAGACATCGTATTTCCTCTCATTGGGGTTTATTCAGAAGCGCCTCTGATACCGCTCAAGACAGGTTTGTCAATAAAATCAAAAGGATTCTGGGGCAGAGTCCTTGTCATGCCAAATCGCGCAACTAAATACGGGCTTTGCCTTGCCCCCATCCTTGGGGGCAGGTATAACCTATCAATTGCAATCCAAAATAAGCATGGTGGCAAATGGCCTGGACCGACGAACGTGTAGAAATTCTAAAAAAAATGTGGGGCGAAGGGAAATCCGCCTCGCAAATCGCCAAAGAGTTGGGCGGCGTGACCCGCAATGCTGTGATCGGCAAAGTGCATCGCTTGGGCCTGTCCAATCGCGCGACGACCTCAAAGGCCGCACCAAAGAAAGCGGCGCCTAAGAAAGAAACCAAATCGGCCGCAGCACCCAAGACAAAATCAAGTGAAAACGCGATTGTGCCGCCAAAGGCGACAAATATCCCGCCGCGCAAGCCGATTATCAAAGCGGGCCAACCGCTGCCTCCGCAACCCTCTGCTAATGAAATCTCTGAAGAGGTTTTGGCAAAGGCCGCCAGCGTGCAGAAAAAAGCCAAAAAGCTGATATTGATGGAATTGACGGAAAAAACTTGCAAATGGCCTGTTGGGGATCCGGCAACGGACGAGTTTTGGTTTTGCGGCCTACCGACAGAGCCCGGAAAACCCTATTGCGAGGCGCATAATGCAGTCGCGTTTCAGCCAATGTCGGCGCGCCGCGACCGTCGACGGTAAAGTGGTGTCGTAAAGCTGCGATGATCAAATATAGCCTGAAATGCGATAAAGATCATGTGTTCGACAGTTGGTTCGACGGTGCAGAGGCTTATGAAAAGCTGGAAAAAGCAGGGCTTCTGTGCTGTGCGGTTTGCGGGTCTTCGAATGTCACGCGCAGACTATCAGCCCCACAAGTCAGTCCAGCACGGTCCAAAGCGGGGCCGTTAAGCGCACCCGCCTCGCCCGCCGAACAAGCGATGGCCGAACTGCGCAAACATGTCGAAGCCAATACCGATGATGTGGGCGCTAATTTTGCCGCCGAGGCGCGCAAGATCGCAGATGGTGATGCCCCAGATCGTGCCATTCGGGGCGAAGCAAAACTTGATGAAGCCAAGGCACTGATTGAAGATGGCATTCCCGTCGCACCGCTGCCATGGTCGAAAAAGGCGCGGAATTAGCACATCACATTTCTGATTGCTGACGCGTTTTGGCACAAAGCGCATTTAAAGTGCAGGGTCATAAACTGATTTCAAAGACGCTCACCCGCACCATACCCCAATCCAAAAAAACGCCCTATCATATTTACCACCCCAAAATGTCGGTTTCCTTGCAGTCCGAATCCGCCCCACAGGGGAAACACGACTGAATGCAATCAAGGATACCGCATGCGCTACAACGCTTTTCAAATCCTCAAACAGGGTCTGACCGGCAATTCCGGCTGGGCCCCAGTTTGGCGCGAGCCTGAGCCAAAAAAAGAATATGACATTGTGATTGTTGGCGGCGGCGGGCATGGGCTGTCGACCGCACATTACCTGTCCAAACATTTTG
>JBCCGP010000067.1:0-16005 GCA_039029215.1 Pseudomonadota bacterium | reverse complement strand
GATGCCGATCAAGTCGGTGACAGTCAGGATTACGACCGCGAGGTGAAATCGGTTTGCCCTTTCTGCGGCGTGGGCTGTCAGATCAGCTTGAAGGTCAAAGACAATAAGGTGAAATGGGTCGACGGGATCGATGGGCCTGCGAATGAAAACCGTTTATGCGTCAAAGGACGGTTTGGCTTTGATTATATCGATCACGCGCATCGGCTGACCAAACCTTTGATCCGCAAAGAAGGCGCACCGAAAGGTTTGAATGTCGATCCGTCCAATCCGTTGACGCATTTTCGCGAGGCTTCTTGGGAAGAGGCATTGGATGTCGCTGCAAATGGGCTAAAGGGGCGCGGGCGCGAAGTGGCCGGTTTTGGCTCTGCCAAATGCACCAACGAGGAAGCATACCTTTTTCAGAAATTCATCCGTCAAGGATTTGGGCACAATAATGTCGATCATTGTACGCGGCTGTGTCATGCGTCCTCTGTGGCGGCGCTAATGGAAAATGTCGGCTCGGGTGCGGTCACCGCGACGTTTAACGAGATCGAGAATGCAGACGTGGCGATTGTGATCGGGGCAAACCCGATTGAAAACCACCCTGTCGCGGCAACATATTTCAAACAATTCGCCAAGCGCGGCGGCAAGTTGATTGTGATGGACCCACGCGGTCAGGCGCTCAAGCGCCATGCCTCGCATATGTTGCAATTCCGGCCCGGCGCTGATGTCTCGATGCTCAATGCAATCATGAATGTGATCGTGACCGAGAAGCTTTACGACGCGCAATATATCCAAGCGATGACCGAGAATTGGGAGGCGCAAAAGGCGCATCTGGCCGATTTCACACCTGAAAAAATGGAAGAGATTTGCGGGATCAAGGCAGATGTGTTGCGCGATGTGGCACGCACCTTTGCAGGTGCCAAAGCGGGTATGATCTTCTGGGGTATGGGGATCAGCCAGCATATTCACGGTACAGATAATTCGCGCTGTTTGATCAGTCTTGCGCTGATGACTGGGCAAGTGGGTCGCCCGGGGTCTGGTCTGCACCCATTGCGGGGGCAGAATAATGTGCAAGGCGCCTCTGACGCGGGGCTGATCCCGATGTTTTTGCCAGATTATCAGACTGTGACCGATGATGGGGTCCGCAGTGCCTTTACCGAAGTCTGGCAATCAGAAGATTTCTCGGCTGAGAAGGGCCTGACGGTGGTTGAGATTATGGATGCCATCCATGCGGGCGACATTCAGGCGATGTATATTCTGGGTGAAAACCCAGCCATGTCGGATCCAGATGTGGAACATGCGCGCGACGCTTTGGCAAAGCTAGATCATTTGGTGGTTCAAGACATCTTCCTGACCGAAACGGCGAATTATGCAGATGTGGTTTTGCCCGCCAGTGCATTTGCGGAAAAATCTGGAACGGTGACAAATACAAACCGTCAGGTGCAAATGGGCCGTCCGGCCGTCTCGCCACCGGGTGAGGCGCGCGAGGATTGGGCGATTACGGTTGAATTGGCGCGGCGCTGCGGATTGGATTGGCATTACGAAAGCCCCGCAGATGTGTTTGCAGAGATGAAGATCAATATGGGGTCTTTGGACAATATCAGCTGGGACCGGTTGGAGCGAGAAAATGCCGTTACTTATCCAAGCTTGTCAGAAGAGGACCCGGGTCAGTCGATCGTGTTTGGCGACAAATTCCCGCGCGAAGATGGTCGCGCAAGGTTCACGCCTGCAAATATCATCGCACCCGATGATGTCCCCGATGCGGACTATCCGATGATCCTGACAACGGGGCGGCAATTGGAACATTGGCACACAGGCTCGATGACCCGCCGGGCAACGGTTCTGGACGCGGTAGAGCCGGAGGCGAATTGTTCGCTGCATCCCTCGACCTTGCGCAAGCTTGGCGTGATGCCGGGCGGCAAGGTACGGCTGACGACCAAGCGTGGCACGGTTGATGTGATGGCGCGGTCTGATCGTGCGGTCGCACCTGATATGGTGTTCTTACCCTTTGCCTATGTCGAAGCGGCGGCAAATATTCTGACAAATTCCGCACTTGATCCCTATGGGAAAATACCGGAATTCAAATTCTCTGCCGTGCGGGTAGAGAAGGTTGAAGGCGCTATTGCCGCGGAGTAAACTGTTAAAAACGATGTCCTTTTCAGGCGTCTGAAGCCATTCGGGCGTAGCAGCCTTTGGAGTATGCATATGTCAAATACAGCACTGATCACGGGCGCGTCTTCTGGCATTGGCGCAGAATTTGCGCGCTATCACGCGGAAAAAGGTGGCGATGTTATTTTGGTCGCACGCCGCAAGCCAGCATTGGACACGCTGAAAAAAGAACTTGAAGCTGCGCATAAAATAAAAGCGACGGTTATTGCGATGGATTTGGGGTCTGCTGCGGCGGCAAAGAAGCTGCATAACACCGTAACAGCCAAAAAACTGGATGTTGATATTTTGATCAACAATGCAGGCTTCGGCGGGCATGGGGATTTCGTCGACCGTGATTTGGATGATGATTTGGCAATGATCGATTTGAATGTCGATGCGCTGGTCACACTGGCGAATCTTTTTGGCAAAGATATGGTCGCGAAGGGGTCAGGGAAAATGCTGCATGTTGGATCGACGGCGGGCTTCATGCCAGGTCCAAAGCAAGCGACATATTTTGCGACCAAAGCCTTCGTGAACAGTTTTTCCCAAGCGCTGGATCAGGAATTTCAGGGTACGGGGGTGACCTCTAGCGTATTGGTCCCAGGATATGTGGAAACCGAATTTGCGAAAGCCGCAAGTTTGGAAGGGACAGGCCTTGTGTCTGGCGGCGGGAAAACCGCATCAAGCTGCGCGCGAATTGGTTATGACGGGATGATGCGTGGGAAGCTGGTGATTTTTAACGAGCTTGGATTGTCGATCATGTTGGGATGGTTGATGCCGTTCCTGCCGCGTCGCATGGCGTTGCGCATGGTCGAAAAGATGCAAACGAAATAGGGGGCATCTTGCGCCAATCCAAACGCGCGCGTGGGCGAAAAAGCTCGATACCGGATCGACCAGCGCGATCCACGCGGTATCGCCGATTGCGCCATGTCGCACAACCAGAAGCGTATTTTAGCACCGATCAGATTGCCGCGATCCACGACGCCGCGCTGACCCTGTTGGAAGAGCGCGGCATGAAAGTGCTGCATGCGGGTGCGCGGCACTATTATAAATCTGCTGGCGCGACGGTTAAGGGTGAGATGGTGTTTGTCGGGCGCGAGATTGTTGCGCGCGCGTTGCAGGTAGCGCCACGCTCTTTCACCTTGAAGGCGGGTTCGTCAGACCGCGAACTTCAATACGAACTGGGCGCGCAAATCTTTGGGCCAGCGGGCGGCTGTCCGAATGTTTATGACCGCGTGGGTGGGCGCAGGGCAGGGACTGCGCAGGATTTTATAAACGCGACCAAGTTGCAGCAGCATTTTGATGCGATCCATATTTTGGGGCCCTCTGCGGAACCCCAGGATATTCCGCCCCAAGAGCGGCATTATCTGATGATGGAGGCGCAGCTAACGTTGTCAGACAAGCCCACCTCGATCTATGCGCGCGGGCATCGGCAGGTGATGGATGCGTTTGAGATTTTGCGACTTGGGCGCGGGTTGGACGCGGACGCGTTTGAGGCAGATGTCTGGATCAAGACGGTGATTAACACCAACAGCCCACGTATGTTGGATGTGCCGATGGCCGAAGGGATCATTGACTTTGCAACACATAGGCAATTGTCGATTGTGACGCCCTTTTGCCTTGCGGGCGCGATGGCGCCGATCACATTGTCAGGCGCGCTGACCTTGCAACATGCGGAATGTCTGGCAGGAATTACACTGGCGCAGCTTGTGCGCGAAGGGGCGCCTGTGTCCTATGGCGGCTTTGCGTCCAATGTGGATATGAAATCCGGCGCACCCGCTTTTGGCACGCCGGAACATATCAAGCTGATGCTGGGTACCGGGCAGCTGGCGCGTCATATCGGGCTGCCGTTTCGCGCGGCTGCCGGATCAGCCAGCAATATCGCGGATGCCCAAGGGGCGACGGAAAACACAAATGCACTTTGGGCCTCGCGTATGGCAGGGGCCACTTTGACGATCCATGCGGCGGGCTGGCTCGAAGGCGGGTTGTGCTTTGGGTATGAGAAATTCATCACCGATATGGAAGCCTTGCAAACCATTGCAGAGCTGTCGCAACCGGGCGAGACCAGCGCAGACTTGGCCACCGCATCCTTGGCCCAGATCGAACCGGGGGGACATTTCTTTGACGCACCCGACACGATGGCGCGTTATAATCGAGCGTTTTACCAACCTTTGGTTGCCGATCTGTCCAATCATGGAACTTGGGAAGCGGCGGGCAGCTTGACCGCAGAAGAACGCGCAACAAAGATTTGGCAAAATATTCTGCGCGATTTTGAGCCGCCAAAAGATAGCGGCGATGTCGCAGATCGCATCCGCCCCTTTATCGAGAAACGCAAAGCAGAGGGCGGCGCGCCTATCGCAGAATAAATATGGTTATTGAATAACCCGCGCGACACGCCCATCTTAAGAATCAGTTTGAGAGATTGGGAGGGATCATGAAATTTTCAACAACCGCTCTTTTAATGGTCACAACGCTTGGTGTTGCGCCCGCTGTGGCAGACGATATTGCATTGATTATCGCCAATAGTGATTATGAACACACAATTGATCTGGCGGATGGTGACGCGCTGCTTGGCACCGCAGACGCCTTTAATGCCGCTGGTTTTGAAACGATCACGCTAAGAAATGCCAGCAAGTCCGATCTGCAAAATGTGTTTCGCGAATTGAATGGTGTTGCGGATCAGATCGATCGGTTGGCGGTGCTGTATTCTGGCCATACGGTACACACTGGTGCCGATACCTACCTGACGCCTGTGGATTTAGAGGACCCAACGGGGCGTTCAATTTCATCGAATGCTGTTTCGGTTGACCGCCTGATGGCGCTTTTGCAAGATTATTCGGGGGCTGCGGTTTTAGGTCTTGGGACAGGGCAATCCTCTGGTGGTTTTTTCTCTGGCGGGGATATGGGGTTTGATGATGCCGATGGGTTGGATCAAGGGACCGGGATTGTTGATATCCCCCAAGGTGTGACATTGATCGAAGGAAATCCAACAGATATTGCCAGCGCAATTTCCGATCACTTTCTAAACGGCGAAAGCTTTGCCCAAGCAGCTGATGCATCTGTGGATGTTCGTGTCTCTGGCTTTGTCTCGGCCCTTTATGGGTTGAACAGCCGCGCGGTCTCGCCCGAAAATGCATTAGAAAATGCGTATTGGACCATCGCATCTGATGCGAATACCGAAGCGAGCTATAAGACCTATCTGGATCGTTATCCCAACGGCGAATATGGGGCCGAGGCGCTTGCGCGGATCAAAACCATTCAAGACGGAAAACCAAAATACAGCCGCGAAGAACAAGCCGAGCGTGATTTAAATTTGACCCGAGAAGAGCGCCGCGATGTTCAGCGCAATTTGACGGTTTTGGGCCATGATCCTAAGGGCATTGATGGTTTGATCGGGCCCGCCTCTCGTGCAGCAATTTCAAGTTGGCAACGCGCAAATTTCTTTGATGTGACAGGCTTTCTTGACGCAAATCAAATCCAAGCCTTGCGATCCCAAGGTGAGAAAAGATCAGCAGAATTGGCCGCAGAGACTGAACGCAAAGCCGAACAGGAACGTCAGCGCGATTTGGCGTTTTGGAGCCAAACCGGACGGTCCGGTTTGGAACCTGATTTGCGTGTGTATCTAAAAGAATTCCCTGATGGCATCTATGCAGAAGAAGCGACCGCGCGCCTGGATCAGATTGAAGCCAATAAGCTTGCACAAATCAGCGCCAAGGAACGCGCGGATTGGCAGCAAGTCGAAGAGCTGGATTCGATTGAGGGCTATCAAGCCTATCTGTCTGCCTATCCCAATGGCAGTTTTAAGGATGCCGCCAGCGACCGCATCGCTGCATTACAGAAAAAAGAGCAGAATGCGCAACGCATCGCAGCCGCCCGTGCGACAGAGAAAAAACTGGGTCTAAACGCATCCCTTTGGAAGGTGGTGGAGACGCAATTGGCGAAGAAGGACTATGATCCAGGACCGGTTGATGGCAAAGTCGATAAAAAGACCCGCAAGGCGATCCGGCAGTACCAACGTAATTCGGAATTGCCCGTGACAGGATTTTTGGATCGAGAAACTTTGTCCCGACTGATCATTTTCTTTAAGTTGTAGAAATTGCCGTTTCGAATACCCATCTAAAGATTGAACGCGTTTTGTTTCGGCGGGTGTTCGCCCCTTTTCAGCAATAAGGATCAAACGTGATATTTGGCACTTCAATCGGCCACCAACTGGTTATTTCGAAATGCGCATAGACTATGGAAGCGATCTCTGGTGAACAAAATACTTCTGGACCTTGCGGCAAAAATTACCGCCAATGCGATTGTGCTTTTCGCGCGGATGGTCACAGCCGTACGCGCGATTTGGGACGGGATCGAACCCATTGCAAAGAAGCGCGTTTATTTTGGCAATCATACAAGCAATGGTGATTTTATATTAATCTGGACCGTGCTGCCGCTCCATATGCGCAAGCGCACGCGGCCCGTGGCGGCGTCGGATTATTGGCTGGATTCAAAGGTCAAAGCCTTCCTTGGACGCCATGCGATTAATGCTGTCTTGATTGACCGCAATCCAGAAACACGAACCGAAGATCCCGTGACCCAAATGGCAGAAGCGCTTGATGAGGGAAGCTCGCTGATTATCTTTCCCGAAGGGACGCGCAATGTATCGGATCAGCCTTTGTTGCCCTTTAAAACCGGGCTGTACCACTTGGCCAAAGCGCGCCCTGATGTTGATCTGGTCCCAGTGTGGATTGAAAACCTAAACCGTGTGATGCCCAAAGGTGAAATTTTTCCAATTCCGCTTCTGTGCACCATTCGATTTGGCGAGGCGATGCACGTTAAGCCAAAGGAAACAAAAGAAAAGTTTTTGGCGCGCAGCCATGCTGCCCTGTTAGCGCTTAAAGAAAACGGGGATCAATCATGAGTGCGCCATTTGAATTTTTCTTGTTATTGGCGGGCGTGTTTTGTCTGTTGGTTTTTGCCTCGCTCGTGGCCGAGCTGTTGCGGGCGCGCACCGATCCAGAGGCACCTAGCCCGGTTATCGAAAACCTTGTCGCGCGTATAAATGCGTGGTGGTTTATGGTCGCGTTTTTATCGATTGCGATGATTTTTGGTCGAACCGGTGTGGTAATCCTATTTGGATTGCTGTCTTTTGCAGCAATGCGAGAGTTTCTGACACTGACCGCGAAATCCCGCGCGGATCATTATGCATTGGCAGCGGCGTTTTTCATCGTGCTTCCGTTTCAATACTATCTGATTTGGGTCGATTGGTATGGGCTGTATTCAATCTTCATACCTGTTTACGCGTTCCTATTTCTTCCAATCATCTCGGTCTTGCGTGGGGAAATCGAAAATTTCATGACCCGTGTGTCTGAAACCCAATGGGGGTTGATGATCTGTGTTTTCGCAGCCAGCCATGTGCCAGCATTAATCATGCTCGATATTCCCGGATATGAGGGCAAGTCGATCCTGCTGATTGCGTTTTTGGTTGTGGTTGTTCAAGGCTCTGACGTTTTGCAATATGTTTTTGGCAAGCTTTTTGGTCGCCATAGAATCGCACCGCTTTTGTCCCCTTCGAAAACATGGGAAGGGTTCTTGGGCGGCGTTATTTCGGCCAGTTTTTTGGGGGCAGGGCTGTGGTGGCTGACGCCCTTTGCGATTTGGCAAGCATTCTTGATTGCAATGATGATTTCCATTCTTGGGTTCTTGGGCGGGTTGGTTATGTCCGCCATGAAACGCGATAAAGGGATCAAAGATTGGGGACATCTGATCGCTGGTCACGGCGGCTTCATTGATCGACTGGACTCGGTTGTCTTTTCCGCGCCGATCTTCTTTCATGTCACACGTTATTTTTGGAATGTCGGATGAGCCTTTTGCAAAGCAAAGCCGTTCACGGCATGGGTGGATTTTTATTGATGGGTGGTTGGGCTGCCTTTGCCAATCGCGCCTTTGACATGCCCGCGCCCTTGGTTGCGGGCCTTGTCCAAGGTGCATTGACCGCCATCATCACGCTGTTTCTGAAATCTGTGATCGAGGCGATATTTGCGCGCAGCCACGGCTGGATGCGATTTGTGCTTCCCCCATTGGCCGCGTTTTTTATCTCGATTGTGATCCTCAGTTTGATCCATAGCCTTGCGGGTACGCCAGCGATATTTGCTACAATCATCGTGCCCATCGCAGTATCAACCACCTACGCCTTCTTTTATTCATGGACACTTGCCCGTCATGCCTGAACGCCGCCCGATTGCCAGCCGAGACACAAAAATCGCTGCGCGTGTTGCGCAATGGCTTGTCGCGCGCGGGGTGTCCCCAAACCGCATTTCCCAAGCATCTGTTGTTTTTGCGGCGCTTGCAGGGCTCGCTTTTTGGCAGTCATCTTTGGCCGATGGTCTCGCGCAATCCCTATGGCTGATCGCTGCTGCCTTGGGCTGTCAGCTGCGCCTGTTGTGCAACCTTTTCGACGGTATGGTCGCGGTCGAGGGGGGCAAGGGATCGCCCGACGGCCCATTTTGGAACGAGGCCCCGGATCGTTTGGCCGATGTTCTAATCCTTGTTGGCTTGGGGTTTGGTTCAGGCGCGGTGGTGTTGGGTTGGGTGGCGGCGACCTTGGCTGTGTCCACCGCCTATATTCGTGAATTGCGAAGCGCCCAAGGATTGGATACTGATTTTAGCGGGCCAATGGCCAAGCCGCATCGAATGGCCATGACGACCTTAGCCGCGGTGCTCGCAGCGATCGTTCCTGTCATGGCGGGATGGCCCGTTCTAACAATCGCATTATGGATCATTGTCCTCGGCACGGGTGTCACCGTTCTGAGGCGCAGTTTTGCTTTGATCAGCGCCTTAAATGCGACAGGCCAAAGGCGCGATTAAGATCAAAAAAAATGCCCGCTAAGGGGCATTTTTTGATCTCATCAATGTGGGTCAAACTTAACCTTGGCGTGCCTTAAAGCGACGCTGGGTTTTGTTGATCACATAAACACGGCCCTTACGGCGCACGACACGGCAGTCGCGGTGGCGCGCTTTGAGCGAGCGAAGTGAGCTTTTGACCTTCATGGCCTTCTCCTTTTTACCGCATCTAACAAATGATGCGCCGTAGTTGTGCCCCAATCGAGGCGGGAATGGTGGGCGTAACTGGGATTGAACCAGTGACCCCTTCGATGTCAACGAAGTGCTCTCCCGCTGAGCTATACGCCCCCAAAAGAGTGAAGCGACGAGTCACGTCGCCTCCATCAGAGCCGCTTCTATAGTGTGGTTGTTTGAAAGGTTCAAGGGCTTTGATTTCTGTCAATTATCGCTTTAAAACACCCTCATGACGCATGCGCCCTTTCATCTTTGGCAGCCTTCGCAGCAAACGTGCAATCTGGTATTTTCCTCGCCGCATTCCGGTGCAGAATATCCTGACGCGTTTGTTTCTTCCAGCCAGCTTGACCCGCTGACGCTGCGCTCCTCGGAAGATGCGTATATTCAAGATTTGTATCGATCTGTGCCCAATCACGGTGCGCCCCTGATTGCCGCACGCGTGCCGCGTGCTTTTGTGGATTTAAACCGGTCCGAGGCGGAAATTGACCCAGCCTTGGTCCAAGATAGTGCTGTGCGAAAACAATCTGCGCGGGTTGTATCCGGTCTTGGCGTCATCCCAAGGGTGGTCGCCGAAGGCAAGGTGATCCGACGCGGGAAGATGACGCGGCAAGAGGCGCAGGACCGGATCGACCAATTCTATCGCCCTTATCACAATCGGCTGCGGCTTTTGTTAAATGAAACGCGCGCGAAATTCGGCACGGCAATATTGATCGATTGTCACTCAATGCCTCATAGTGCAACGGAAAGTATGGTCGTTAAAGGCGGGCGCAGACCGGACATTGTTTTGGGCGACCGATACGGCGCGGCCGCCCCGCAAAGCTTTGTTGATCAGGTCGAGGATCTCTTTATCGACCAAGGGTTTTCCGTTGCACGCAATGTGCCCTTTGCGGGCGCCTATATTTCTCAGACCTATGGACGGCCCAGTATCGGACAATTTGCGCTACAGATCGAAATTGATCGCGCGATTTATTTGGACGAAGCAAAGGTCCAAAAAAATGCCGGCTATTGGGATGTGAAAGCCCGGATCGATCGCGTGATCGCCGGTTTGTGTGATGCGAATTGGCAAGATTTCGGCATCGCGGCGGAATAGCCTAGCGCAGGCTGCGGCCCTTCAGGATCGCATCTTTTCCAAATTTCTCTCGGATCGCATCTGTCGCGCGTTCAGCGTCCGCCTTTTTCGCCTCTTGTTGCATCAACAGATCGTCGAATTGATCGGCGGTTTCGCTGCTGTCGAGATTGCTGATGCCAACACCGATCAGGCGGAAAGGCGCATGGTCCATCACCTCGCTCAGCATTGGGCGGGCGGCTTTGTAAATACGCTCGGCGATCTGTGTGGGTTCGCGAAGGGTGATGCGGCGGGTCAGGGACTTGTGGTTGGCCTGTTTGACTTTCAGCGTGACGACATGGCCTGACTTACCCTTGGCTTTGGCGCGGTCTGCAACTTGTTCGGCAAGGCGCCACAGGTAGCCATCGAGCTTGTCGATATCGGCGATATCCTCGAAGAAGGTGGTTTCTTTGGAGATGGATTTTACAGGCGTCTTGGCCGAGACATCGCGGTAGTCAAGCCCTTGGGCCAGATGCCACAACCGGTCGCCCATGGATTGGTATCGCTCGACCAATGATTTTCGGTCGCGGCGTTGAAGGTCCGCGAAGGTACGGATGCCGTCGGCTTCGAGTTTTTTCTGCATCACCTTGCCCACCCCCCAGATCAGTTTCACGGGTTTGGGGGCGAGGTAATCCATGATGCCTGCTTCGCCGATAACAGAGAAGCCGCGGGGTTTCTCCATGTCGCTGGCCATTTTGGCGAGGAATTTGTTGTAGGACAGTCCGACCGAGCCGGACAGGCCCAACTCATCCTCCATCCGTTTGATCAGCTTGGCCATGGTGATGGCAGGTGGGAACCCATGAAGTTTTTCGGTGCCAGTCAGGTCGATGAAGGCCTCGTCTAGCGACAGGGGTTCGACGCTGGGGGTCAGTTCGTCCATCATCTGACGGATCTGTTTGGAGACCTCGGCATAGACGGACATCCTTGGTTTGACGATCACGGCTTCGGGGCAGAGTTTTGTGGCTTGGAACATCGGCATGGCGGATCGGACGCCTTTGATCCGCGCAATATAGCAGGCGGTGGAGACGACGCCGCGGCGTCCGCCGCCGATGATGACGGGCTTGTTTTTAAGGTCAGGATTGTCGCGCTTTTCGACGGAGGCGTAGAAGGCGTCGCAGTCCATATGGGCGATGGAGAGGGACATGAGTTCAGGGTGGCGGGTGATGCGCGGCGAGCCGCAATTGGGGCAACGGGGCCCAGAGACCGGCGTGGTCAGGCAGTCACGGCAAAAGGAGCTCATGGGGGGAGTATAGGGGGCTGTGAAGGGCCTTTAAAGAGGGGGTTTTGAGGGAGGCCCTAGCTAGGGCATGGGGTTAAGTTGTTGATTTTATTACTTTTCAATCAATATGCGGTCGTGAACTTGGGGGAATTTGTTTTTATGGGCAATAACCTCGGACGAAAGATAAGTACGTTGTACATTTTTGAGACCCATCCATCGTTTTTTTGCATTCAACACTCGTTTATTAAACTCCGGATCAATATAAACATCTTGAGCCTTTCTATTTTTATAATACCTAATGGCAACCACATGGCGAACCTCTCGACCAACGGATTTCTGCAACTTAGATTTGACTTCATCAAATTTTGAAACCAATCCCTCAGCTACTTCTGAATAATGCTCTCTCAGTGTGAAATGGCACTTTGTCAATTCTTCGACAAATCCTCTTATAAAAAATTTGAGGTCTAAAAATTCTTCTGAAATGTCGGATAACTCGTTCTTAGTTTTTTTTCTTATTTTTTTTGATTCGATTAACTTGTCTATCGATATTTTTGGATCAACGGTCGATCTAAGACGACTTGGAGATTCACGCGGGTCGGCTTCATTTTCTCGCAAGTTTGAAGCGCCAAATGAAATTGAGGCTATTGGAAGATCCTCATGAACTGCGAAATTTCTGAGTGCTTGAATGACTCTATATTCAAAAGAACTATCGAAAGATTCCGAATGAGACTCGCTAACTAAGAAATCTATATTTCTATACTTCAAAAATCTTTCGTTTAGCTGCAAGGCTTTCTCTTCATATATTCGTGCTGCTACGAGAAAAGTAACGGTACGCAAATTTATTTTTTCATGAGCCGCGTAGAAAACTTGGTCAGGATTTGTATATAGGCCGTCCTCAAATTCTGATTTCAAGTTTATGTCGTCCAGACATTTCTCGAATTCTAAATAGGCTTTGGCAAAGATAGAAAAATTTATTTCAAGTTTCCAAAGAAGATCAAGATGCACTTTTGCTTGTTCAAGCTTAGAAAATTCTTCTTTCGAGGATTCTATGCTTGAACCACCAATATAATCTTCAGCGATTTTATACATTTTTAAATTACTTTTCCCTTTTTATAGAGGTTTGCTTCGCAAAGGATCAAATATATTCTTTGTGTTAAGTGACTTTAACAACTGATAGGTGTCTAATTCGCCGTCATTTTCCCAGCCCGGAATAGCAGCGAAGCTGCCCGGGCGAGCGCCCGACCGTCCCGAAGGGCGGGCGCTGTGGTGATGCAGGTGTTGTCGAAGTTATGCAGCCCTAGCGTGGCTGGGATAAAGTGCCTTGGATGGATTTTGGGAATGCCTGCCCGTCGCACCGAAGGTGCGCCGATTTTGTTCGGCACGCCTTTGGCGTGACGTCGGGTGCTCGCCCTGCCTCTGTTTTGACGCTCGCGGAGCACGCGGCCTAGGGTGTTTTGAAGGTGCGCGATGAATGCTCGCCTTACAGGGGATAGTTTGATGGGTGCACAGCACCCATCCTACGGGTTAATTTTTCAGCGATGGGTTTTGTGGGGGAGATCCCGGATCAAGTCCGGGATGACGGGTGGGTTTGGATGATAGGGGTTCGGTTTTGGTCTTATTGAAACCAGCGTTCGATTTCGTCGAGGAGGTCTCGGGTCATCAAGCTGTCTGCGTCGGGGCCTGTGATGTAGAAGGTGTAGCCTTTGTCTGTGCGCTCTCGTCTTATATGTATGCCTTTGCGCGGGCCGATTTCGCGTTTGGGGCGATTGGGATGGGTGTCGTGGCCGCCTGCGTCCAAGGTTTCGAGTTCTTTTATTAGCGGTGTGATTTTCTTCCATTGCTCGGCGGGCGTGGCGCGGCGGTTCTCCATCAGCACGGTTTCGATCAGGTTGCCCCAATCATGGGTCAGTGCATTTGCGAGGCGCAATAGTTTCTGTTGGGACAAGAGTTCGGGATCAGTGAGCAGGCCGTCGAAGCGCTCGACGACATTCGCGATAGAGCGCAGGCGCGCGCGTTTCTGGCGATTGGCGTTGGGGTAGAGGCCGTCGATGGCGGCGTCATATGTGTCAAACAGGCCGCGCTCGGTCGCTTCGATCACGATGTTGGATTTTTCCCAAGCGGAGAGGTTTTGGCGGATTTCGTTTTCCTCGACCATCATGGCGGCGGCCTGTTGTGGGGATCTTGGGTAGCGCAGTGTTGCCTCGATTGTGTCGAAGCCTTTCAGCCCCTGTTCGGTGAGGTGTTCGTGGGCCGTCAGGCGGCGGAAGCCGGAGATGAGCGCATAGCCGGTGTCGGTTTGGTAGACCTCGATTGGGGTTCTCAGGCCGTTTTTGAGGATGGAGTTTTGGAGTTCCTCGGTTGCTTCGCGCGTGACGATGGTGCGGTCGCGGGGGATTTGGGTGGTGTCGATTTGGGTGATGGGGATGCGCATGGGGCGGTGTTTAGGCGCGATTGGGTTGCGGATTGGTGTGCGGTGCGGGCGGTGGGGTAAGGGATGTGCCCTGACTTTGGTTTGGTGCGCGACGCACACAGCCTAGGGTGTTTTGACGGTAAGCGGTGAATGTGCATCCTACGGGTTACTTGTCCAGCGATGGGTGGTGTGGTGAGAGATCCCGGATCAAGCGCTATGCATACATTGTCATGGCTGCGGTGGGTTGTACCCACCTTTGCCTTTTCGCTGCCCAACTGCATCCTTTTTCGAAGTGGCTTCGTATACCATCTGTCAAGCCGAATTTGCGCAAACAAACTTCCTCGCGCGGTGCTTGCCTATTCAAAACAGCAATACGAGCAAGATTTCCAGATGCAGCGCTGAGTAGGCAGGCAATGGATGCGATATAAGCTAACGCAGCGAAAGCATGATGGCCTTCCACGGGTGCGCTTGTGGATATTGAAATGCGTTGAACTTTCGCTTGGCGGGAGGAAGCTGCCGTGTCGCCCTGCACCCGGAATAGCAGCGAAGCTGCCCGCCACTTTCGGAATTTTGGCTTCGCCAAAACCGTACCGTGGTGGCAAGTGCGCACCCGACCATCCCAAAGGGCCTTCTCGGGACTTTGCCTGCGGCAAAACCCTGCCAGCAACGGGGCGCATTTGTGAAGGTTGTCCTGTTCTTTACAGGCAATCCTGATGTGGCTGGGATAAACTGCCCCGAACTTTGATTAAGCAGCTCCCAACCACGGTCGGGCGCGCACCCTTTCTGTGCAAGATGGGCTCAAACCCAACGTCAAAACAACAACCCCACATTACTTCGCTACCCCAAAACATTACCGCCTTACAAAACCAACCCTATTCCCACCACTTCAACACCCCCCCTGCACCCCAACGACAAAGGGCGCACCACGGCGCGCCCTTCCTCGGGGAGGTTTAAGAGTGCGCGGCGTCCCCTCTCCCGTGCAGGGACGCCGCTTGGGTCGGATTACATATCGCCCAGCGATACCGCAAAGCCTGTGAAGCCAATCACACCCAAATCGGCGACCAATGTGGCCTCAGCCGTGTTCAGGTCAATGCTGTACAGCCCTGACGTCTCCGCACCATTCAATTGCAGGATCGCATAAGCCAAATCGGTGCCTTCTTCGGGTGATATGATGTCAAAACCACCCGCTGTCACCAGATCAGCCACTTGGCCATCAATCATCACCGTGCCGACCGTCTCTAACGTGCCTGCATTATTGGCAAGGCTGACCAAAGCGTTTGTGTTGGCGTCCAGCGCATATTGGAATGTGCCGCTGGCCTTCGCACCCGCAATGGCGTTTGTCTAGGCATTGGCATAGATCAACGGCGTCTTGCCAAAATTCACATCACCCTCGGCATAGGCCGTATCGGTGAAGCGTTTCACGGTGTTTGCCCGTTCATCCCCAAAATTTGTTTGGAAATAGACAAGGTTTGCCCCATCAGTCCCAACCGCACGGACGGCGTCGATTTTAGTGTTGAAATCAAAGGCAACCGCGACGCCGGCAATCACCGCACCGTCGTCAAATTTTGCCTCTTTGTTCACCAAAGCACCTGTTTTGGGATCAATTGTGTAAATCACGCCGTCCTTGGAAAAACCCAACAGCTCGCCCGTCACGGGGCGGTAGGCAATCGCATCAACACGCGACGACAGATCCACGGTCATTGTGTCCCCAGCGTTGGCCAAACTTGGCATGGTCACAATTTTGGCGCCATCACCGGCAAGCGCAAAGCCTTTAAGCGCTGCATGGCCGTCTGCAAAAGCGGCACCAGCTGTTAGAAATGTTGCTGTCACGAGGGAGGTTGTTCGAGTGAGCATAATAATTCTCTATGTTTTTTCGCCGGTTCGTGACCGACTTATTCAAGTCTCGAAACACGGGCGGCAGAAGTTTCATATTTTCTTAAAAAATTTTGAGATTTTTTAATTTATGCTTTGAAATCAGCCTTCTAAAGGAGGGCAACCAGCGGTCCTTGGGCTAAAATTGTGATCTCAAATCCGCTTTTCGCGCTGGTATTATGCCAAGAAAACGCTACATCTTTTCTCGCT
>JBCCGP010000066.1:0-16065 GCA_039029215.1 Pseudomonadota bacterium | reverse complement strand
TGTGGAAACCATCCGTTTGGCTATTTAAAGTAATCAGTACCGTTGCAGCTTTTAGGTGTATTGATATGTATTCTGGGAATTTGGCCTAAAAGAACAAAAAAAGATAAAGATTGACTTTGTTTTTAAATGTCCGCTTCGTCCCGCTGAGCAGACCTCCATGAAACCCATCTATTCAATCGCACTTGATCCTCACTCGCCGCTCGGCCATACCCAACTCAATTGAATTGGATACCTCATGCGCACGCGCATCACGACATTTATCGAAAAGCAGAGCACCAAGAATTTCATTCTTGGCGTCATCTTATTCAACGCCATTTTGTTGGGGTTAGAGACCTCTCAACCCATCATGGCGCAATTTGGTCAGATTATTCATATCCTTGATCAAATATGCCTGATCATTTTTGTGGCTGAAATCTTGGCGAAACTCTTTGCCTATCGCTTTGGGTTTTTCAAAGATGGCTGGAATGTCTTTGACTTCCTTGTTGTCGGTATCGCGCTGATCCCGGCGGGTCAAAGCATGGCTGCCTTGCGCGTCCTGCGTGTGATGCGTGTCTTCCGCTTGATGTCGGCCGCCCCCCGCCTGCGCCGGGTAGTGGAGGGGTTTTTGTCAGCGCTCCCCTCCATGGGCTCTGTCTTTTTGCTCATGGCGATTATTTTCTATATCGGCTCTGTCATCGCCACGAAGCTTTTTAGTTCTGATTTTCCGCAATGGTTTGGCACAATGGGCCGCTCTGCCTATTCGCTATTCCAAATCATGACGCTTGAAAGCTGGTCCATGGGCATCGTGCGGCCGGTGATGGAGGTTTATCCCTACGCGTGGGCCTTCTTCGTGCCGTTTATTCTGGCGACCTCATTCGCAGTTGTGAACCTGCTGGTCGGTTTGATCGTCAACTCAATGCAAGATGCGCATTCAGAAGAGGCAAATGAGGAAACGGACCACTACCGGGACGAGGTTTTAGAACGTCTACGAAATCTCGAACAGCTTTTAGAAAAAAACAAAAAGTAATTTTTTCAATTACTTAGATATATGCCCAACCTTGGACACTCATCAAACCACCTGCCCGGCAGCCCATCCCGACGACCAGGCCCATTGGAAATTATATCCCCCCAACCAGCCCGTCACATCCACCAATTCCCCGATGATATAAAGCCCCTTTTGATGCTTCGATTCCATCGTGCGGGCATCCAGCCAATCGGTATCCACACCCCCCAAAGTTACCTCTGCGGTGCGATACCCTTCCGTCCCCTGCGGCAGGACCTTCCATTGATGCACCCGATCCGCAATCCGCTCGATCTCGTCCTTACGAAGATCTCCAAAATTGCCGTCAAGGCGCAGCTCATCCAAAATCTGATCCGCCAAACCCTTCGGTAGATACCGTGCCAAACCATTGCGCAAGCTCAGCGATCCATGCTTGGATTTATCTTCCCTCAAAAGCTGATCAAAACGCGCGCCGCGCAGCAGATCAATTTCAATCTCCCGCCCCTCGCGCCAATAGGACGAAATCTGCAAAATAGACGGACCAGATAAACCCCGATGCGTGAACAACATCCCTTCGGAAAAAGATGTATCGCCGCATCCAACTGACGTCTCCACCGCAACGCCCGATAAGGCTTTGGTCTGATCAAGCAGATAACCAGAAAATGTCAGCGGCACCAATCCCGCGCGGGTCTCCACAATTTGATGCCCAAACTGCCGCGCGATGCGATAGCCAAAATCACTTGCCCCCATCTTGGGAATAGACTTGCCACCCGTGGCCAAGACAACGGCATCCGCGGTCACCACCCCCTTGCTTGTCGTTAGCGAAAACCCATCGCTTTCCGAAATCGCCTCCACCGAACAAGACAACCAAAGCGCTCCACCTGCGGCTTCGAGGTCGGACAAAAGCATATCAATAATCTCCTGCGATGATCCATCGCAAAATAACTGCCCCAGTGTTTTTTCGTGATAAGCGATGCCAGCCCCCGCAACACGATCAATAAAATCCCATTGTGTAAAACGTTTCAGCGCGGAAATCGCGAATTTCGGATTTTGCGACAAAAACCTCTCCGGCCGAATATCCAAATTCGTGAAATTGCAACGCCCGCCACCTGAAATACGAATTTTCTCCGCAGGCTTTTTGTTATGATCAATCACCAAAACCCGCCGCCCCCGGCGCGCGGCCTCGATCCCACAAAACAGCCCCGCAGCACCCGCACCAATTATCACAACATCATAATTCGACATGCCCGCGCCCTAGTGACAGTTCCGCGCAAAAACAAGCGATTTTGCCCTTGAAGCGCTGCACCGAGATAGCTACATAGGCGACCTGATACTGGGGTGTAGCCAAGTGGTAAGGCAACGGTTTTTGGTATCGTGTACCGTAGGTTCGAATCCTACCACCCCAGCCACTCATTTTCTTGCCCCTTCACCTAGAAACCCGTATTATCCAGCGAGAAACGCGTTTTCTGTCGTGCAAGACTGCGTATTTTTTAAATTTTGATATTTTTTCGCATGTTAAGCGTCAAAATTTTTAATTGTTACAACAAAAGTCGAATATGGGCGGAAAACCAACTTACACGTTTACCAAGATCACTTGCATAGAATGCTATTAAGTAGTCATTAGAATTTCCCAACAATATTCAAGAACACGCCTTCATCATCATAAGTTACATCTGCAAGATCATCCGAGAATTGAGAAAAATTATATCCTAAGCCAATCTTAGCGTTGTTTCCAACATGTCGGTATATGGCTGCTAAAAACCCTGACTCTCTTCCAAGATCTTCGGCGCTCAATTGACGGAATTCGACCAAAGCGTCCCATTTATGGACGATGTGATAGCGCAGATTAAGGACACCAAGCACGGCGTTATTTGATACGAAACCAGATCCGTTATCCTGTTCAGATAAACGCCCGCCGATTTTTCCACCCAATGTCCAATGATTGTTCAAGTCATAGCTGGCGTCAATGTTGAAAATATGTGCCTTCTGGCGCGGCGTTGTGATGAAATTTGCACCAGATGCAGGCGTAGCGCCCACACGCTCCGTCATGTCGTAAATATAGTTATATTTGGCCAAGAGGTTCAGGCGGTCATTATCCACGGGGCGCAAAGCATAACCAAAACTTACCTCTGTATAACGCGCATTCGGGATTGAGGCAGATGCGTTTTGTGAATGGATGGATTCAAAGCTAAAAAACAGTCGCTCTGACTCGTTCAATTTATATCGTGCAGTTCCTAAAACGGCGATAGTTTCGGCATCCTCTGTGCTACCTGCATTAATTCCCTTATCCGTGCGATATTCAATGCGTCCAGTCGCTGACAGACCGTCATCGCGATATGTTGCGCCCAATGAAAACGCATGGCGATTGAAATCTGTTCCAGCAAAAGGATCTGTTACGTGCCCAACCTCAACACCAAAATTTAAGTTGAGGTAATCTGTTGCCGCATAATCAGCGCCATAGACACTGGTCAGGGATTTATGCTCGCCGAACAGATCATAGGTATTTTCAGCAAATACGGTGAGATCTTCGTTTAACTTACGACGCGCGCCAAGAACAAATTGGCCTCTATCTGTGCCATTCAATGCAGCGCCGCCAAATTCGCGATCTGGATCGAGTGTCCAACCGAAATAATAAGAGCCGTTCTGGTCTCTGTCATAGGTCGCAAGCAGACGACCCCCAATACCAGTGGTGCCATCAGAGATCTCACCACTGACCGTCCAATAATCGTTTAGCTTGGTTGCACCGCCAATGCCCACGCGGTCATTTCGCTCTAGACCGCCAGAGAGTTCGAAAGTTCCTTGACCATAGACATAGAATTGTGTGTCATCATTCGGCTGATAGGTCAGACGTAATGCCGCGACCGAGCGACGTCCCGTATTAGCTGGATCGCCAGGCGCAACTTTTTCTTCGCGCTCTAAACCAAAGTCTGCACGCCAAAGCGCATTCACCTCGAAGGACAATGTTGCGCTCGTTTCACGATCTAGCTTGCCCGTGGCATCACTAAATTCATCATGTGCAAATTTGATTTTGGTTCCTTCTGTCGGTTCAAGTTCTGCAAATACACCCCACAAACGCTCATCCACTGTTGTGCGATGGTTTAAAGTGGAAAACCCCGCCTCGCGATCTTCGAAATACCCGCCAATTAGGCCGTTCATTTCTAGGCCTAACTCTTTTAAATCCGCCTGCGTTTTAAACCGATAAGCTGTGCCTGTGCCCGTAGCACCTTTTTCTGTACCGATTGTAAGACCGCCATCAACGGAGACATCTTGATCTAATCCAGTGCCCTCCGTACGTGCCACTTCAAATTCAGCAAATGTGCGTTCGCTTATGCGAAAAAGCAAATCAGCACCATAGGATTTCTGACGTGATGTCCCTAGATTTTCATCCATCGCCGTTAGGCCGACACGAATGTTATCTCCCAGCCAAGTTTGCATACGCCCGCCGTAAGAAAAGCTATCCACGTCGCTGGACGTTGGGGTATGATCATAATTCACGACTAAAAAGGCTTGGTTGTCGCCATTTGGATTGATTGTGATCAAATCGTTGTCTGCTGCCGAACTCGACAATGGTTGAGATAAGATCACGATGCCTTGGATGTAGTTGATGTCGTAATCGACCCCATAGACAAGCGTCTTGCGTTCCGTGACTTGTCCAGAGATTGGGTTACGTATTTCGATCAATATCGTTTCAGAGCCTCGGGTTATATCTTTGAACTTCAAGAAATAGCTCGATCCTCCGGTGCCCAAAAAGACATCCCGTTGTGGCAAGGTATCTGGCTGGGCAGCGTAGACTTGCACTTCGACTATGGATTGGCCGTGCGAGGTTTGTTGCGAACTACGATATACAGCTTGACCCCCATAAAGTGTACGCTCGTTGCGAAGATATTCGCCGCCATCAATCTGGGATTTAAAGTTCCCCCACATCACATGTGATGCACCTTTTTCAACCTTTAGAAAAAATTTGCCGGAGGTTGGTGCCGTAATTTCTGACGTACTGTCATCACCGTAAACAGGGAAACCCTCGTCCGGGTCCATGCGATCAAGCAAACTGCGTGGGTTCTTCTCGTCAAAATTCTTAATCAGATCTTCGATATCGCCATAGCCCGTATCAGCCGAGGCAGTAAGTGTGTATCCACCCTTTACTTTGCCATGAACATAAAAGGCCAATCGACCTTCGACATAAGTGTCATCATACGGCTCGCCGGTTGCATCCAGCAATTCGCTTGTAAGTCGTTTGCCGACCGTCAAATCCGCAAGGCCGATATAGAATAGATCATGTCTGGGTATGTCGATTGATCTTTCCAAGTCTTCTCCGCCAACCACATTTACGGAAACCAAATGCTTGCCCGTTGGCAAAATGCGTTGGATGACAAAATCACCATCGTTATCAGGCTGAACGGTTTCACCCAAAGTTCGGATGGCCGAACCATTTTTGACGTTTCGACCAGATACAGTCACTGCGCCGCCATTTACGGGTATGCTACGTTTTGCCGTTGTGTCTAAACCTTCTTCAACATCTGTAGCAGCGCCGCGTCGGGAGGGGTCGAACACACTTGCAGGTGCAGTTTCATCATAGCGTCCGCGCTGATCGTAAACACGATAAACATAAGCAACATTTTCTTTGCTTGGCGCGTTGATGGTGACAGTGCTGTTGGGTGACATTGGAATTACCGCTAATGTACGTGGCCCACCAGAACTTGTGCGTTCGATCAAAATCAGTTCGCCGCGCATCACAAATGCAGGATAGTTCATGCGGTTCCGAAAAGTCACCGACCCACCAGTATTCACATGCGGTTCAGTGCGCTCAACATTCAGACGTGGGCGAACATCTATACCATCAAATTTGACGGAAATGTCATTCCCCGCCAGCGCAAGGTCCTGTTCCCGAATGGTCGCCTCGATGCTTTTTCGCGCCGCTGGGGATATGTCGATATTGCCGTTTTCATCAACAGGGTTACCATCAACGCTGATCTGAAACCCATCCACGCCAAGGGAAGGAACGCTTTCTAGTTCTGCGTTTGGTTGCACTTCGCGGGCAACTGTTGTCCCTGCATTTGAATGATCACAATCCACTTCCAAAGTATCACCAAGCAATTGACAATTTTGAGCGTGTACGGATGTTGGCAAGGCTGCCCAGACTAGGGCTGTGGTTAAACTAAGCGCCGTTGCTTTCGAAAGCGACGAGAGGAATTTTATAGTCTTATTTTCCATGTGTTCTCTCCTCACTTCGCGCGCTTGATTGTGCGTTCGATATTGAGCTTGTACCGCCCGATATTTCGCCATTCGTGTCGGATATATTTTTCGACTGCGTTCACACGCGCACGCGCTGCATCGCGCTCTGCATTGTCATTAAAGACATAGGTCAGGCGCAAAACTGACGGTTTTGCTTCAACGCTGCGCAGCAGGTTATCAATTGCGCGCTTGAATGCGTCGCTTGGTTCTGTATGGCCGTTTACAAATGCTCGGCTGTTCAGATCGATACGGATCACGTTGGAAATCGATGCACCAAAATTAAGCTTTGCGAATTTACCAGCGGTCAAACGTTCCACACGCGGGTTCTCGGTTGTCAGGCGGTAGCCAGACGGCAACGAACGTTCATCAAGTTTTAGGATGAAGTTCGATCCGATTTTTTCTGGCAGTTCGGCGCAAGGGATGTGGTATCGGCCATGATCATCGGTTGTGATCCGAACGCCATTGACGGTAACGACGCGCGCACCCGGCAAACCAGGCTCGCCTTTATCATGGTAGCCATTCTGGTTTTTATCGTCGAAGACTTTGCCGATGACATCAGAGCAATCAAACACATGCTCTGGGATCCGTTCTACCGTTGCAGTGGCAATATTGGTAATCGTATCGCCCGTTGCTGGGTCGCGCATAAACGCTTGGTTGGTTAGTTTTCCAGTTGGTGCATTCACGTTCACGCGTGCCAGAACGGTGAATTCCATGGTCCCGTTTGATGGGACAATCACATCTTCGAAAACAATCCGCTGACCAGAAACGGTTGGTGTGGTCGCTACACCATCAATCGTTGCACTACCAGGAACATAGGTTAAACCAACCGGCAGAATATCGATCATATCCAATAGGCCAGCTGGCTGAATATTTTCGTTTGTTGCAACGATTGTGAATGGCACCGCGTCACCGATGGCAACAACCGTGTCGTTATTGGTCACAGATTTCGCTACAGTTAGGCCAGTGGACGGAACAACTGCTTGCGGTAGGTTCAAAACTGTTGGATCGTCTCCACCCCCGGTACCGGCGGGATCAGCAACATCAAGGATGTCACCGTTGCTGAAATCCATTTCAGGGTCTGTCCCCGTATCCGAGTCGTCCGAAACTGACCCAGCGGTGCCAAGTGGCAAGGTTGGATCGGGTTCGCCTGTAGCTGGATTGGTTTCAACAGGCGTTGATGCAGCTGTAGCCGTATTCGAGATCGATCCATTATCAACATCTAGTTGATCAATCGTGTAGGTAACGGATGCGGCAAATACCAAGTCATCACCCACAGCCAATGAGCGGTTTTGCGCATCAAAACCGGATGCGTAAACCACTGGGCCAAGGACTCCGTTTAAACCATCTGAGGGCTCTAATCCTGTATCAGAGACTGCGATTTCGGCGAGTGCAACATTACCTGTGTTTCGTATGTAGAAGTCAAAGATGACTTGATCACCAGCATCACCAAACAAGTTGTTGGGGCCAGTATCGATAACTTCACGAACCTCTTTGATCAATTCGATAGAAGATGTTTGTGCAATTGGCAGCACAGTTGGGTTGTTGCCGTTCGTATCAGCAGTGCCATCTGTGCCTTCTCCGCTTGTGTCGTTGTCGGATGTCTGATCAACCGGATTCAACCCATCAATGTCATTGCCATCTGCATCAACGGGGTTTCCCGTTGCACTTGCGGTATTGTGTACACCACCTGCGTCAATGGCTTTTTGATCCACGGTGAACATTGCGGTGATCGTGATTGTTTCACCAATTTGCAGCAGTGCATCATCTGTGACCGAGTGGGTCGGCGGCGATAAAGAGAGCGGAACATCCACAGGATCGCCTGTGCCATTAGTGTCGTATGTCATTGTGTCCAGCAACATCGGTGAACCCAAATCGAGCACAACATTACCCGTATTCTCGATTTCAAAAGTATAGGCAATTGTGTCACCAACAGCAGGCGGAGTGCTAAAGGTCGCATCCGCTGATTTGGTGATCTCAAATGCTGGGTTCGGCGTTGGCAGTGTTAAGATCGTAGGTTCGTCACCATTATTTCCGTCCGCTGATCCGTCACTGTCAGTGCCGGCAGGGTCTGAAATTTGCGTTGGCGAACCACCATTAATTGCCTCCTCTGAGGCTGTGTCAGATGTATCGACAACGTCCGCCAGATCCGCGCCTGTATTATCGACAAGGCGAACAAACATACCTGTGCCATCATCAACAACTGGATCAGCGGCGATTGACGCTGTGTTTTCCACCTCTGCCGCGACAAAATCGGCCTCATCAATCGCGTAAGTTGCAGTGCAGGTATAAGATGTAACAGGTAACAACCCCGTTGCGGGTCCATCACAAGTGATTGGATTTACAGGATCAAGCTTTGTATCCGTTAGCTCAAAATTGGTTAGGATTGTATTGCCCGTATTTCGGATCGTGAAAGTGTAGGTAATCACATCACCTATATCCCCGATTACGGTCGAGCTGTTTGTATCAGCCACTGACGTTGCAGCTTTTTCTAGGACAACCGAAGGGGCAGGTTGGGTCAGCAACACAACGGTAGGATCGTCGCCTGCATTGCCCGGATCGCCGCTATCTGTGTTTGCTGGGTTGGAAACGCTTGGCAACGCGCCAGTATCTGGATTCGGGATCGCGTTTTCAGTTCCCGTGTCGGAATTATCGCTGACAGTATCGACCCCTATAATTGGCATATTTGGAATAGGTTGCCCGCTGCTATCAGTGGCAACAGCCAGCGCTGGCTGTGTTACCGCTGTATTGGTTATTGAACCTGTCGCAATATCGATTGGTTGAATTGTATATGTTGCTCTGGCAGCAAGAACATTCTCATCTGTAATGGCGAGATCACCATCAAAGTCAGGTGCGGTTAATGGCGTGAACGTCGACGGTCCGGTAAGCGCCGCGAGCCCCGGATCATTTACTGCGACATTCGCGAGGGACACGTTACCGCGGTTAGATACATAAAACTCATAAGTTATAACATCAAACGGGCCGCCAAAAATTCCATCTCCATTGGTGTCTGCAACATTTGAAACTGACTTGACCAATTCAATACGTGGAAACGATTCCAAAACAAAAGATGTATGATCGTCACCTGTATCGGTTGTGTCAGGTAAAAGATCATCCCCACTTCTCAAGACGATATCTGCAGTTTCTACTGTTTCGCCTACACCAGACGTACCACCCACAGGATCCGTTCCAGTGTCGGACACATCGTCGACATCATTTGCACCGCCATCCTCTGTCGATGCGTTTGCCGTTGCAGTGTTTTCAATTCCACCTGCAAAGATGTCGTCACTTGTGATTACGCGTGGATTGCTGTCTGGAAGACATGTGTGACTTGCACCTACGGGCAAAGGCGAAGGAATAGGCGACGCACATACCACAAGATGAGGCGCTGTTTCATACAAACGGTCATCTGTGATCGAAGCCCCATAAAGAGGTACACTACCAGTATTTTGCAAAACAAATTCATAGGTAAGTGTATCCCCAGGTTGTGGAATAGGGGGGGTGTCAGAGCCGACAACTGTAAAGTCAAAAGATGCCACGGATTTCGTCAACGTCATTTCTGGGCGTGCAACAGTCAGGATTGTAGAATTGCCATTCCCATCGGTTGTATCCCCATCGACATCGGCGCCATCACTTAACAGGCCAGCGGCATCTGGTGTGTTGTCAGAGACATCCGTGACATCCTCACCTTGCGGATTTTGACCTGTCACGGTTGCTGTATTTTCCACAGAACCTGCAATAGCGTCGGTATCTGTGATCGTGTAACCTAGTGTTGGGTCAATCGTACAGGTCGTACTTGCAGTGGGTGCAAGAGTCGCTGCAAACCCAGCCAAGCAGGTCACTGCATTAGGTGCGGTTGGGACTAAAACCGGATCTGTAATTGTAATTGAGGTCAACGTTACGTTGCCTGTATTTGTGACAGTGAAGGTGTAGGGGATTACATCACCCTCATCGACGAAATCTGGGTAAGTGCCGCCAGTATGATCAACTGCGCCGATTGATTTCAGCAACTCGATTGAGCTGTTGCGTTCAATCTCTACAACGGTTGGATTATCATCTGTGCCACCATCGGCGTCGACCCCATCAGTACCATCACCAGCTACATCATTATCCGATGTGTCATCGACATCACTAACCGAAGCAACGGGATCACCCGCTGCATCAACGGTTTCACCGGACGTGTCTGCGGTGTTGTGTACGCCACCCGCATTAATCGCGTCTTGATCAAGCGTATATGTCGCTTCGAACACAATGACTTCACTAGGTTCTAATATGCCATCATTATCGTCCGGGCTGGTCGCAGAACGGGATAGCGTCATTGCTGTAGTCACAGCAGTACCGCCAGCAACAGTGCCATAGACCATGGTATCACTGGGCAGTGCGGCTGATTGGCTAAGAAGCGTATTGCCCGTGTTCTCAACGGTGAACGTAAAATCGATTGTGTCACCCACGCTAGGTGGTGTTGAGAAATTGGTCGATGCCGATTTAATTAGGTCAATTCCAGGTGCAGCTGTTAGTGCGACAGGTGTTGGATCATTACCGTTATCTGTGTCATTGTCATCTGCTCCAACAGTGTCGATATCCGGCGTTTCTTCATCAGCAGGATTGGCAACCGTTGAGCCATCCGCACGCGTACCTGTGTCAGAGATATCAGTCACATCATCCGCCATGAATGGGCTGGAAGCCGTTGCAATTGCAGTATTTTCAACACCGCCGGCATAAATATCCGCATAGGTGACGGCATAGGTATTTGCGGCGGTACAGCTTGTGCTGGCACCAGGTGCTAGGAAGGTTTCATCGCAGGTGATCGTGCCCAATGCTGCGTCATCAGTGATCGACAGATTGTCGAGGTTTAGATTACCCGTATTTGTAACCTCAAATGTAAATGTGATCGTATCACCCGGTGTTGTCGCATCACCTGGATCAGTCAAAGTAGCATTATTGCCTAAGGCCGTGGTTGGGGAGGAGGCTGATTTGATCAATTCCATGCTGCGTTCATAAACTGGCCCAATAGGTGTCGGACGATCTTCGTTTGCATCATTACCCACACCGTTATCGTTGCGGTCCGCGTTATTCCCGCGATCAGATAGATCAGCAAGCAATGGGTTGGTCGTTTGATCTTGCCCAGAAAGCGCGCCCACCCCCGATATTGACACTTGGTTTTCATAGCGGTTTGTGCCTGATATAATCGCGGGCAGCGGATCGGTTGGCTGCACTTGGATTGTGAAATCAATTTGACAGATCGCACCTGAGGCCAAAGTAAAGCCATTCGTTCCTTCAAGGCTGGCATCCGTTTGGCCATCGAATGCTGTATTCACATTGGCGCATGTGCCGTTTGGCGCTTCGGTCAGCGTATACTGACCTTGGGCGAGCGTACCTGTTGTGTAAGTCCCGAATTCTGGCGAAAGAACATCCGTCACTGTGACGTTATTCAGCGCCTCTAGGCTGAAGTTTTCTACACGAATTCTGAATTGCTGTTCGAAAGAGCCATCAGGGTTGATGGCAGTCGCTCCGCGTGCTTGTTTTGCCGCACCAATGCGCGCTATCGGATAGATGGTGAAATCATTGTCTGGATAAGCGGTATCACCAGCGATAGCGATATTGTCGATTACGAGCGCATCAGGTTCAGCCGTTGTTGACCCTGCTCGGTAAGACGCGCCATCATCCACGAAATCCTCAGACACAGCGCCGCGCGTGACGGAATATGTGCCTGCCGGAAGGAAGCTAAAGCTATAATCACCATTCGCGTCAGTCGTAACTGTTTCAGTAATTGTTGAACCATCAATCGCCGTTCCTGTTAGGGTTAGGGTAACACCCGCAACACCTATATCAGTCGCGATCTGTGTACCGTCTTCGTTGAAATCGCGATAAAGCGTGCCAGAGATAGAGGACGCATTTACAATAATATCCCCGGATGAATCGTTATTCGTGCCGTCAGATTCGAAGGACTCAGTTTCAATATTCGCGGTGTTTGATAGTGTTTGAGGATCGCTAGTAATACTCGTGACAACCACAGGAATGGTGATGTCGACAAAGCCCGGTGCCGGATTGGCACCCGACAAATCTTGTTCGAATGTTCCCAGAAAACAGGTAAAGCTGGTATCACCTACATCCCCAAAGCAATCGGTGCGCGACACTGATCCCGCAACAACATTCAATACAGGCGGGCCCGTAAGCTCCATATTCGCTGGGAAGCTGTCGGCGACAATTACTTCATCAGCTTCCACCAGACCAGGGCCAACATTCACCGCCACACGAATTGTGTAGTCAAACCCTTCAAGCAGGTTCACCTGGCTTGGCGTTGCAACTTTAGAATCCACAGAGACATCGGAACGCGTCCTTACGCTGGTAGATTCGATTGCTGTGTTGTTTGCTGTATTGGTATCATAGCCTTGGGCGACTTCAGTCGAGGTAACAGTTACCGTGTTGTCTGCAGTGCCTTTTGCAATACCTGTCATTTCGACCTGAACTTCGAAAACCTCACCGGCGGCAAGATATGGGAAATCACATGCCAATGTTCCGCCAACCGATCCTACTGCAGGCGAAGTGCATGACCCGCCGGCATCAGGCGTGGCGGCTACAAATTCCAAGCCAGATGGTGGAAGCGTATCTGTGAGTGCAACATTTTGAGCGGCTGATGGCCCAAGATTGCGAACCGTAAGCGTATATACCGTGTTATCGCCAAGTGGCAGTGGATCAACACTATCTGATTTTTGAACCAACAAATCTAGTGATGGTGGTGTCACAGTCGCAGCGTGCGCGTCGCTTTCATCTCCAATGCCGATCTGGGTGGTATCGATAGCAACGCTTGCATTGTTCAAAAAGGGGTTGGGTGTAACGCTTGAACCGTCAAAAATTTCATAATTTGGGCGCACAACAATGGTGACAGATTCTTGCGCCCCATTCGCAATATTACCTAGATCACAAGCAACGGTATTGTTCGAACTTGCCAAGGTGGTCGAGTTCGGCGTTGGCGTTGTACAGGTTCCAACAGATGGTGTCGCAGACACAAATGTTAAATCCGCAGGCAGAACATCAGTCATTGTCATGTTCGCTGCGGTGCTTAAGCCGTTGTTTTTATTGATAGCCGCAATGACGTAGGTCAGATCCTGACCTGCTGGAAGTTCTGTAGCGCTACCACTCTTTTCAATTGTGATATCGACGCGTGGCTCTACAACATAATCAACGGTGTCTGTATTGTTGCTTAGGTTTGGATCGGGGGTCACGAAGGACACTGCGGATGCCGTATTTTCATAGGTACCACCATCGCCACCTGGACGAATTTCAACAGAGATAATCGGACAGGTACCAGATGTTCCGCCAGAGCTTGGGGTACATACAGGCAAAACATATCCATTATCAGCAAAGTCACAGGCAAGCTGTGCGGCAGATCCACCCGATGGTGACACAGAACACGACGCCTCTGTTTCAGTGATATTCGTGTAAGAGATTGTTTCTATGCCGTTATCAGTACCATCTGTTGTTTCACCTTTGGTGTTGTTCATCAAATTCCGCAAAATGTCGCGAACGCGAACGTCAACTGCATCGGCGTCACCAGAGTTAATGATTTCCAGATCAAATGTTTGAACTTCACCAGCCGCCAAAGTACCAATTTGAGCCGTCTTAACCAGCGAGACATCCGCTGAGTCCGCGAAATTTGCGGCAGTTACCTCAAATGAAGCAGTGTCGATAACACCAGTTCCTGTGCAAAGGACACAATCAGGCGCACGTACTTCGAGGCCATTTGTTAAAGATACCGGGCTGGTGATGATTGACGTCAGAACCACAATTGGCGTTTCCGTGTCGGCGGGCAAAGGGTTTGCAGCAGTATACGTGATCGAACATGTAATTGTTGCCGGCCCAACTACCGTAGGAGGTGGCGTACATGACCACCCATTTTCACCAATTGATTGAACCTCCATATTTGCGGGCAGAGTATCAATCAGCTCAATAGTACCAACAAAATCAGCATTACCTGTATTTGTCGTTGATACATTGAAATCGAATGGTTCGTTGACAACAGTCAACTGAGGATCAGGGCCAGATTTAGTGGCCGAGAAATCTACAAAAGGATCTTCGAGGGTTGGACCACCATCTGTATCGCTATCATTTAACGGATTTGGATCAGGTGGGCCATCAGCAGAGACTTCCGCTGTATTTGTTGGTGTGCCCGCCGAGGCAATTGTGGTCACAATTTCGATATCTCCTAAAGAGATATTGGTTCCCTGCGCCGCTCCACCTGGATGCTCACAAGCAACGTTATTGCCCGCCACCGTACAAACCCACGGAGCCGGCGCGTTAACAGCATCAATGGTGTAATTGGCAGGTATCGTGTCTGTTACTGTGACAATCGATGGTGGGTTGCCCGTGTAAGTCGTCGACAACGTAAATGTTGCTTGATCCCCGACCAGCAATACACCTGTCGGTAAGATCGATTTGGTTATACCAACATCGCTGCCCTCAGAAACCGTTGTATCAAAAGTGACGGTATTATTATCTGTTGTCGGGTCGGCGATATCACCTTCAGAAACAGATGCAAGTAGGGTGAGTGTCGAAGGGCCTTCTGCTGAAATTTGCGCCCCAAATGTAAAATCCAATGTATCATCAACCGCAATCGGACCTGCAACAAAACACTCATATGTGCTACCGTTTAAAATACATCCTGCTGGGGGCGTCACATTTGAGACACCGGATGGAATGGGGAAGGATACTGTGACGTCTTCGACCTCGTTGGGGCCCATATTTTCGATGGTGAACGTATAATCAACCACCTCGCCCGATAATGCAGACATTGGGCCGAAAGCCGTAACGACCATATCTGCACCCTCTGTCAGAGTCAGGTTTTTTGAAATAGTATTGTTGCCATTGTTGTCGTCAGTATCCCCAATCGTTGCAGTCAGGGGATATGTGCCTTGGGAATCTGAACCAAAACCAAAAAAGCTGTCGGCAGATCCGCCAGAAGCAATCTCAGGGACAATACATGTGATTTCGTTCCCTTCGGCGACAGGAAAGCTAAGCGGTGCAGCAATCGGGCTAGGCGCAGTTATGCTACAATTATTTGGATCCAAATCACCTGTGATAGACTCAAGTGTAAGACCAGTTGGAACTGTTACAATCAAAGTCGTCTCTGGTGCCGGGTTTGGCGGCCCGAAGCCATTATTATCGATATTGATTGGCACTTCCAAAATTCCACCCGCTGGTGCAGGCGTTACAGAGTCATCAATATTGACCAACCAGTCAATTTGTTGCGCATTCGCGCTATGAGAAAGAGAAATAAAGGCCGTCAGAAATACAAATAAAGTCCTAAATTTATTAAAAGTATTTCCTAATCTCAAGAAACCCTGAGTTTGGACAAAACGAATTGTCATTTATTTCCCCCTAAAGAAGTCAAAATGCTTTTGACTCAATAGAGCTAGGTGATTGATTAAGGATTACAATGGTCGCCCAAAAATCAACACAATTGGGGTGAGTTGGCGCTTAGTGCTAGAATTGTGAGGTGGCTTTTTGGGGTTGGGTCTGGGCTATTTTGGATCTGGAAAAGATTAATGTCCAAGGTTGGACATATTGCTAAGTATCAGATTTTATTATGAAAATAAAAAACCCGCCCTTTCCCAAGGACGGGTTGTTGTCACGATCAATCAAAGCGTTACTTCGCCAGAAACTCCGCGTAGACAGTCCCTTGGTGATGCTTCAGCGTTGGGCGTGCGGTTTTGCCGTAGCCTGCGAATGTGCCCGGCTCTAACTCTGGGAACAGCTCCAAAATCTCTTCGCGCGTGGCTTCGTCCATCGCAGTCCAGCCCATTTCAGCGGGGTGGAAGCTTTCTGATGGCGCGCCTTCGGCGAAGATCACTTCATGG
>JBCCGP010000065.1:0-16223 GCA_039029215.1 Pseudomonadota bacterium | reverse complement strand
GTGGAGCAGCCCGGTAGCTCGTCAGGCTCATAACCTGAAGGTCGTAGGTTCAAATCCTACCCCCGCAACCAAAAATCCAATAATAATTTAATGGCGTGGTGAAGAGGATTTTCTGCGAACCCAGAATTTTGGGTCTTTAAGCCTAAATATTCAAACAAATTTATGTTTACGAGAATGAAAAAAGCACAAGTCAGCTTTTGGAATTTCTTTTCATCATTATTGGCGCCTCCGATCTTACTTGGTTGTTTAAATAGTAACTTTACTGAAATGCTTGATTTATCATCTCTTGAAACCGATAAGACGCATTTGTATCAACAAAATACTCACTAGTCACCAAACCTATATTACAAGTCCCCACATCACGGGCTGTCAGGAAATATCTTTTGTATCCAGCTATCTGCGAAATGGTGCTATCTGTTTCCATAAAGGCCTGAATACCGGCCATAGGTAAATGTGTATGTTCCAAATGATCTATCACTGTATGGCCTTGATAGGCGACGATTGGTGTAAGTTGAGTCCGTTCGAAGCCTGACAGAACACGTCGAGTTACTTCACTTTGCTCAGGTGGCAAAGCCAGCCGCATTCCATCAAGCTCGTGTAGACTGATCGTCCCGGACTTTGAAGAGTTCGTTCCAACAGGTACAAATGCACAAAGAGAAATATCTTTTGCTTGAAATAATTTTATGCCCTTTCGCAATCTAGGATTTACCAGCAAAGCCAAATCAACAGCTCGCGTCTTTAACGCGTCAAATACTGTTTCGGGATCCACCCAAGAAAAAGAAATATCCACATTTTCTAATTCACGTTGGAACTCCGCCACCAATTTATGGAAGAACTTTAAATTCAAATCTTGGCTTAAGCCTATTTTTAAAGCGCCAATATTTTTGCCGCGGATCCCTTCTATTTGACTTTGGACGCGGTCATAACTCGCCATTTGTCCGAGCGCGAAATTGTAGAAAAGCTCGCCTTCTGGAGAGAGCCGAACGCCACGAGTGAGGCGCTCGAACAAAGTAATATCCAAATCCACTTCCAAAGATTGAATATGCCGGTTCAGAGCGGACGGGGAAATCGTCAAAGTATCTGAAGCCCCTCGGATTGAGCCTGCTTCAACTATAGCGCGAAGATACCTGAAGCTCTGCAAATGTCGCATAAACGCTCTCTATTCTAGTGGTGCAATTTATGCAACGCATCTGTGAAAATTTTGATGCAGACTGCACCTTGTCAAATTTGTAACTTTTCCAAGATTCGGCCAGGCTTGGTCGATGTAACCAGAACCGCGCTCATCTGCGAGCGCCATAATTTAGAGATTTATGATGAAAAAACTCCTCCTCTCTTCAGCATTGATCGCTGCCAGCGCTGGTACCGCTATGGCAGAAATCAAGGTTGGTATTCTGCATTCGCTGTCAGGCACGATGGCAATTTCTGAGACGACACTAAAAGACACAATGCTCATGTTGATTGAACAACAAAACGCAAAAGGCGGCTTGCTCGGTGAAAAGCTGGTGCCAGTTGTTGTGGACCCCGCATCGGATTGGCCTTTATTTGCGGAAAAAGCACGTGAGCTTTTGACTGTTCACGAAGTGGACGTGATTTTTGGTAACTGGACTTCAGTGTCGCGGAAATCTGTGCTTCCAGTTATCGAAGAACTGAACGGCCTTCTTTTCTATCCTGTTCAGTACGAAGGTGAAGAATCTTCAAAGAACGTTTTCTACACGGGCGCTGCGCCAAACCAACAGGCAATTCCAGCAACAGATTATTATCTTGAAGAGCTTGGAGTTGAGAAATTCGCGCTGCTTGGAACAGATTATGTGTACCCGCGTACAACCAACAAAATCTTAGAACAGTACCTGAAAGATAGCGGCATTGCAGCGGACGATATTTTCGTAAACTACACACCATTTGGTCATTCTGACTGGTCTAAAATCGTAGCTGATGTTGTTGCCCTTGGCGAAGATGGTAAAAAAGTTGGTGTGATTTCTACAATCAATGGTGATGCGAATATCGGCTTCTATAAGGAACTTGCGGCTGCAGGCGTATCTGCCGACGATATCCCAGTTGTTGCATTCTCTGTGGGTGAAGAAGAGCTTGCAGGCTTGGACACAACAAATTTGGTGGGCCATCTTGCTGCTTGGAACTACTTCCAGTCTGCAGATGCAGAAGCTAACACGTCCTTCATCGATGCTTGGAAAGACACGATGGGCGCAGAGCGCGTTACAAATGACCCAATGGAAGCACATTACATCGGCTTTAACATGTGGGTGAATGCAGCAACAGCCGCGGGCACAACAGATGTCGATGCAGTGCGTGACGCAATGTATGGTCAGGAATTCCCGAACCTTACAGGCGGCACTGCTGTGATGCTTCCAAACCACCATTTGGCAAAACCGGTTCTTATCGGCGAAATCCAAGAGGATGGTCAGTTTGATATCATTAGTCAAACAGCAGAGGTCCCAGGCGATGCTTGGACGGATTTCTTGCCAGAATCTGCGGTTCTAAAATCAGATTGGAAAGAACTAGGTTGCGGTATGTTTAACACAGAAACGAACACTTGTGTTCAGTTGAAGTCGAACTACTAAACTCTTATTCCCATATCATTATAGCAAGAGGGGCAGCTTACGCCCCTCTTGTTCATTGTTTAGAACACAGGCCTTATGTATCGTCTCCTCCTCGTACTCTGTTTTTTCTTTGCGCACCCAATCTTTGCGCAATCATTGACAGAAATTGTTGAAAAACATCAGCCGAATATTTTGAAAGGCTCCGTTAAAACGGCTGCGCCGATCATTGCAGATATCCAAGCGGTTGGAACCGAAGCTGCGACTGAATTTCTGACCAACTGGCAAGACAAGGCGCTTTGGTTCATCAAGGAAACGGGCCAAATTGTCTCTGTCGTCACAGATGACAAAAAGACCTATCAGCTTATTGATATTGAAACTGGTACGCTTGTTACCGAGCTCGCAAAAAAAGATATTAAGCAGATAAAACCCAATTCAGGGTTGCGTAAAATGCTGGGTTCTGCGCTTGTGACTGGCAAGCTCCTCAGCCCCCAAAAAGAGATACGATTGGCTGGTGTCGATGCGCTGATCCGTGATCCAAAGGCGTCCCATTTAGACCCTCTTCGCGTTGCTTTAGAAGCCGAAGCGGACATTGAGCTCAAAGGAATTATGGATCGCGCGGAACGTCAATTAACGATCCAATTCGACGATCTTGAAGTTGCACGTGTTGCCGCCATTGAAAGTTTTTCAAATGATCTGAGTGTTGAGGCGCGAGGAACGTTGAATCCGCTGCTTTCAAACAAAATAATGCTGGCTGATCTCGTACCTGAAGACGCAAATATAAAAGGCCCAATTACACCTGGCTCAGAAGCACTAACTTATGAAGATGCTTTTGACTTGCTTGTAGCTGCAGAAAAAGCAACGCCCGTTCCGACCAATGCCGAAATAGCTTCGATACTTGAAGCAAATATCGAGAATGACACAATTGCTGGCTTTGCGCTTGCTGATATGTCCGATGCTGATACGCGGATAAAGGCATATCTTGCCTTGGCCGATGCAGGAAAAGCGCTCGCTTTTGATCCCAATGCTACTATCGCTGATTTAGTCGCGGATCATGAGTTTATCGCGGTCTATGTTGAAACATCCAAAGCCGTCACGGATGCTGCTTCAAACGCGCTGGATCAAATCAACGCAAAGGTCGGTTTTTCGCGCTTTATAGATCTTGCGCTTGATGGGGTTTCACTTGCGTCGATCTATTTTCTAGCTGCCATTGGCCTTGCCATTACTTTCGGCGTGATGCGGGTCATTAATATGGCCCATGGCGAGTTCATTATGATGGGTGCCTATACTGGATTTGTTGTGCAACAAATCATCCCCAACTACACGGTTTCAATCATCCTTGCTGTTCCCCTCGCCTTCGCCGTGACTTTTGCGGCGGGTGTAGCGATGGAACGTCTTGTGATCCGACATCTGTACCACCGACCGCTAGAAACCCTTTTGGCGACATTCGGTATATCCATTGCACTCCAACAAATAGCCAAGAATATTTTCGGAACACAGGCCCGCCCGCTTACCGCACCTGGTTGGCTCGACGGGTCGCTGGTGATCAACGAGGTTATTCAGATCAGTTGGATCCGAATTGCGATCTTCGTTCTCTCGCTGCTTTTCTTGCTGCTTCTTCTCTTTATTTTGAACAAAACGAGGCTTGGTTTGGAAACACGCGCAGTTACACAAAATCCTCGAATGGCCGCCAGCATGGGGATCAATCCTGATCGCATCAATATGCTTACTTTCGGGCTTGGCTCTGGCATTGCAGGTATCGCGGGTGTAGCAATCGGGCTTTATGCCAAGGTCACATCAGAGCTTGGCGCAGACTATATCGTGCAAAGCTTTATGACGGTCGTTGTTGGCGGGGTTGGAAATATCTGGGGCACGCTTGCGGGCGCCACCATGATTGGATTCCTGCAAAAAGGGATCGAGTGGTTCAATCCCTCGAACACACTCGCAGCGCAGACATATATGATCATATTTATCATAATTTTCATCCAATTCCGACCGCGCGGCATCATCGCGCTGAAGGGCCGTGCAGCAGGAGACTAATATGACCGGGCCGCTTACCAAATTCCTGCTCAAGTATCCGTCTGTGCTGATTTTTCTCGGCTTTCTCTCGCTCTTTACGATCTTTGTCACCATTGGGTCAGAGGCGCTGGGATACGGTTTTATTTCTACTTCTATGGTCAAAATATTAGGCAAAACGCTCTGCTTTTGTCTCGTCGCAATCGCGATGGATTTGGTCTGGGGATATTGTGGTATCTTAAGCCTCGGGCATTTCGCCTTTTTTGGTTTAGGTGGGTATATGATTGGCATGTGGCTGATGTATGCGCGCACGGAAATTATTGTAACCGAGGCCTTGGCCCAAGCTGCCCTACCACCAACCCCTGATGAAATCTCTGCTGCTGTGGGGACACAAATCTTTGGCGTAGTTGGTGGATCGGAAATTCCTGCGATATGGTCATTCGCCCATCTTTTTTGGGTGCAAATTGCCTTTGTTGTATTAGTCCCCGCACTCCTCGCTTTTGTCTTTGGCTGGCTAGCCTTCCGCAGCCGTGTCACGGGCGTGTATCTCTCAATCCTGACCCAAGCGATGACGCTCGCGCTTGCGCTCTATCTCTTTCAAAATGACAGCGGGTTACGCGGCAATAACGGCTTGTCGGGCCTACAAAACCTGCCCGGTCTTGATGATGTTGATCAGTCGGTTATCTCGATCTGGTTTTTTATCGCCAGCGCCTTTGCGCTGGGCTTTGGCTATCTAATTGTAAAGCTGATCGTTGAAAGCCGCCTTGGGAACGTGATCGAAGGTATTCGTGACGACGAGGCGCGCGTGCGGTTCCTTGGTTATAATGTCGAGGCCTATAAACTTTTCATTTTCGTTCTTACAGCGATTATCGCGGGCATTGCGGGTGCACTTTATTACCCGCAAGCGGGCATCATTAACCCTGCTGAAGTTGCGCCCATTGCCTCGATCTATCTGGCGGTTTGGGTTGCAATCGGTGGTCGTGGGCGGATCTACGGGGCTGTTATCGGCGCTGCTTTTGTCAGTCTTGTTTCAACCTATTTTACTGGCGGCCAAGCCCCAGATATTCCGCTAGGATTCGCGACCATAAAATGGGTGGATTGGTGGACGGTTCTACTGGGCCTAAGCTTTGTCATAGTTACGCTTTTTGCGCCCAAGGGTATCGGTGGATTGGTCGATTTAATCGCCAGGGAGAAAACCAAATGACGGGTGCGCTATTAGAGGTCGACAATATCTCTGTCAGCTTTGATGGCTTCAAAGCGATTAACGCTCTTTCTTTTAATGTATTTGAGGGTGAACTGCGCGCAATCATCGGCCCTAATGGCGCTGGCAAGACAACCTTCATGGATATTGTTACGGGCAAGACAAAACCGGATACCGGCAAAATCATGTGGGGCGAGAAAAACGAAAATCTTCTACGCTTTAGCGAGGCGCAAATTGCGCGACGTGGCATTGGCCGAAAATTTCAAAAACCAACCGTTTTTGAAGATCAAAGTGTTTTCGACAATCTCGCTATGTCCCTAAAAGATGATCGCAGTCCGTTTGCTGTTCTGTTTAATCGCATAACAAAAGACGCTCAAAAACGCATCGAAGCGCTGGCGATTGAGATCGGCCTGGCCGATCAAATCACCCGCCTTGCAGGCGAGCTATCTCATGGTCAAAAACAATGGCTCGAAATTGGGATGCTGCTAGCCCAAGAACCCCGTTTGCTTTTGGTAGATGAACCTGCCGCTGGGATGACACTAGAAGAGCGCAATAGGACCGTGAAACTTTTGCGCGAAGCTGCCAAAACCCGCGCAGTTGTGGTGGTTGAACATGACATGGATTTTGTGCGCAATCTTGATTGTAAAGTCACTGTCCTCCACGAGGGTGCAGTCCTTGCCGAAGGCAGTATTGATCATGTAACACAAAACAAAGACGTCATTGACGTATATCTAGGACGTTAAGCCATGTTGGAACTCAACAATATCACGCTTCATTACGGTCAAAGCCAAATCCTTTATGACGTGAACCTAACGGCTGAAACGGGCAAAGTCACTTGCCTTATGGGCGTGAATGGTGTGGGTAAAACGAGCCTGCTCAAGGTCATTTCTGGCACGCATAGCCATTCAGGTGGACAATATAAGCTTGATGGCGTGGAGCAAAAGCCAAAGACTGCCGCACATGTTCTTGCCCAGCGCGGCGTTGGCTACGTCCCACAAGGTCGCGATATTTTTCCACTTCTAACAGTGCGCGAAAATATGGAAATCGGCTTTGCTTGCCTTGAGCGTTCCGAACGCGCCTTGCCCGAAGAAATGTTTGAGCTTTTTCCTGTATTGAAAGAAATGCAAAACCGACGCGGCGGTGATTTATCTGGTGGTCAACAACAACAACTTGCCATAGCCCGCGCACTAATTACGAAACCCAAATTGCTTCTGCTTGATGAACCGACAGAGGGTATTCAACCCAATATCATCCAACAGATTGGCCGCGTAATCGGCTATCTAAAGGATCAAGGAGATATGGCGATCCTTCTGGTCGAGCAATATTTCGAATTCGCATACGGCTTGGCGGATTATATCTATTCCATGCGCCGTGGCGAGATCATCCTTGATGGGGCCAAACACACTTTGAAAAAGAAAGAAGTATTGGAAACTAATTCGGTTTGAATTCTGCAGTGTCTTCAATTTAGGAAGGATAATAATCAAAGGGGCTGTCCTAGATAACTAGCCCATATTGCTTCTAACCCATTGTTTCAGCTGTGATAATTGGCGTTTTGGGTCAGAGTTGTTGAAACGCCATTCGCATTCCTTCAAAAATAGCCCGAAATGCTCCTTTGGAACACCGTTAAATTTGCGCATATGACGCTTGGCTTGGTTCCAGAAATTCTCAATTCCGTTGATATGGCTTTTGCCTTCCGCGAAGAGTTCGGGATGATTGATCCGATAGTGTTTGAACGAGGCCACATCAAGCGCATTATAGCCGCGCCAGCTATCTGAATAGACGATGCTGTCGGGGATGACCTTACGCTCTATGATCGGCACGAGCGTCGCACCCTTTGCATCTGGAATAACACGCGCATAGACCTTCCCACCCCGCTTTAGTAGGCCAAACACAGGTATTTTGCCCGCCGCCCCGCGCCCGCGCTGACCTTTGCGCCGTCCACCGAAATAGCTTTCATCGACTTCTATCTCTCCGCCAAACATCGCCTTGCTTTCGGATTCAAGCTCAACTGCGATAATCTGGCGAAGGCGGTGAAAGTAAAGCGCCGCTGAATTGCGATGCACTCCAACCAATCTTGCGGCGGTTCGTGCCGTCGTGCCGGCAATAAAATGTTCGATCAAACGATCTTGTTTAAACTGACTGATACGGCTCTTTCTCATAGTCCCATTCATAACCCAAATTTAGGTTATCTAGGACAGCCCCTAATCAAATTGGATGGCTGCTTAGTGCACTAAAGCGTCACATCGGGCCGCACCATGCGCTCGAAATGTGGCCGCGCGTACCAAAAACCATATTAGAGAAATCCCGAATTGGTGGCACTAAAATTGGGGGCTAGGCACAATTCCCAAAAAAAAGGCGGAAAATTACTTTATAGCTTTTCACAAAGCGCCGTAGCTCTGAAACTTGAAGGTTTGCCTTCCAAGATCAGTCGTAAATGAGACTCGCTCTTAAGTGATGAAAATTAGCAAAATTAGCGAAAAGAAAAATAGATAGATTGAGATGAGATGAGAACTCGGCTTTACTTGAATAAAATTAAACGGAGCATCGCATTTTAGAATTTTTAAGCACTGGGATGAAACCGAAGGCGCTGGCGGTGATAGTGGGCCAAGAAGGCGCCGCCTATCGACCCTTGGGGGCGATGATGGCGATTTATGAAGATGGGCGGCATTCCGGTCATGTCAGCTCGGGCTGTATTGAGGCCGATATTGTCGCGCGTGCACTGGATGCGGAACAGATCGAGACCTTTCGTTACGGCCAAGGATCGCCTTTTATGGACCTGACGCTTCCCTGCGGTGGGGGGATGGATATTTTGATCCTGCCCGATCCGGATATGGATGTGCTGATGGCGGCGCATGAAAACCTTCTGGCGCGCATCCCAACGACGCTGTCGATCCAAACAGGGACTGGAGCATTGGCGCTATCTGATACCACGCAAACGCAGCTTGCGGATGGTGTCTTTTCGCTTGCAATGCAGCCTGCGATGAAATTTTTTGTCTTCGGCAATGGCCATGAGGCGCAGAGCTTTGCAGAGCTTGTCGATGGAGCAGGCTATCCGCTGGAACTTTATTCAACCAACCGCGATACGCTGGAAGATTGTAAAATTCCCGTCGCGCAACAACATCATTTGGTCAGTCCAAAGATCCCCGATCCATCAGCGATTGATGCTTGGAGTTGCATCGTTTTATTTTTCCATGAACATGATTTGGAGGACCAAATTTTGCGCGATGCTTTATCAACGCCCGCTTTTTACATTGGTGCACAAGGTAGCTTCACAACGCACGTGGCGCGACTTGAGGTCTTGCGCGCAGCGGGTGAACCAGAGGATGCATTGGCGCGGATACATGGGCCCATCGGGCTGATCCCTAAGGTGCGCGATCCGCAGATGCTTGCGATTTCCGTTCTGGCTGAAATCCACAAGGTCGCGTTAGAGGACCAAAGATGATCACCGCCGCTGCGGTTCTGGCTGCGGGCCGATCAAAACGGTTCGGGGCCGAAGACAAGCTGTTGGCGGTTTTTAAAGGACAGCCCTTGGGTGCATATGTTGCGCAGGCGATTGACCGTTTGGATATCGAGCATCACATGGTGGCCTATCGCTCGGAACAGTTGCTTACAGTGTTCGATGGGTTTGAATCTATCCACGCAAACGCTCGGCAATCGGACAGTTTGAAGGCCTGTGTGAAGCGTGCCAAAGAGTTGGGCGTTGATCGGCTGTTGGTCGCATTGGCCGATATGCCCTTCGTCGAAACTGTGCATTTTGAGCGTCTTTTGGCCTGCGACCCGGCCTGTATCTCGGCGCTCAGTGATGGCATACGCGCAAGTGTGCCGGCTTGTTTCCCAAATACTGCTTTCGATGCGCTGCTAAAGATCGACGGGGACATAGGTGCGCGTGATATACTGCAAGCGGAAGACGTTGTTCGTGTTGATGTTGCACCAGAAATTTTGAACGACATTGATACCCCAGCAGCGCTTTCCCGATATTCTAATTGAAACGAATCTGATTCATCGCCATCCTTGGTCGCAGGGAGGCGTAAATGGGTTTGGACCCAAAATCGGCAAATACGCATCTGAAAAAGATCATTAATGCGGTAGATGGAAATTCTGCGGGACATTCTTCTATCGTCGCGTCTTGGCGGCGCAGTTTTTATTATCATGGTGTGCAACCCGAAAGCACGCGCAAAGCGCTGGTGCTGACCCATGCAGAGCTAACGGACATCCGACATCGTCGGGATCGCTTGATCTATGTCGCACGACCGATTTTGGAAGACCTGTTTCGATCCGTTGGTTTGTCGGGTTTTACGGTGGTGCTAAGCGATAAAAGTGGCGTGCTGCTGGATAAAATCTCAAACGATTATGATGAGCCGGATTTTGAAAATGCCGGGCTGCGATTGGGCTCAATCTGGTCAGAGGATCATCAGGGCACTAACGCGATCGGCACTGTTGCGGTTGATGCGCGGCCCATGGTTGTTTTTAAAGATCAGCATTTCAGATGCTCTGTGACCGAACTAACATGTGTCGGCGCACCTATATTTGACCTGCGGGGAGAGTTGATCGGCGTTTTGGATGTCACAAGCGCGCGCGCTGATACACAGGCCGAAACGGCGAAATTTCTTCTGCCGATCATCACCAGTACGGCCAATCGAATTGAAAGCGAGTATTTTCGTGCCTGTTTTGATCACGCCAATATCGTTGTTGCAAATGGCTATTCTAAAATCGGCACCCCATTGTTGGCTGCGGATGATGATGATCTGATTATTGGCGCCAATCGTGCCGCACGTAAACTGCTTGATATCGATCAAGACATCTTTGCAAATCCGGTTCCCCGTCGTGATTTGCTGGACCAAGATTCTGGTCCGCGTGGGCTAGAAGCCGCAGAACGCCGTGCCATCCGACGCGCGATAGCACGCAATGGTGGCAACATGTCAAAGGCAGCAAAAGATGTCGGCGTCAGCCGCGCCACATTCTACCGGATGCTCGATCGGCATGGGTTGAAAGATTAAACTGTCTCAGCGCTGAGACAATTTAGAAATCAAAAACCAATATCTGTTCGGCGCACAATTGACAGCTTTCTGACCGCGTTGCTTACTTTTTTCCTACGTTTTTGGGAGGAAACGGATATGGATATGTCGGGCCAGTATCGCATTCCGGCGGATATCAACACAGTTTGGACCGCGCTGAATGATCCCGATATTCTTGAAAATTGCATTCCCGGTTGCGAGGATTTGGAAAAAGAATCCGATACAGCCTTGAATGCGCGGGTCATGTTGAAAATCGGTCCTGTCAAAGCCCGTTTTTCGGGCCGCGTGACCTTGGAGGACCTAAAACCCCCACATAGTTATTCGATCAATGGCGAAGGCGAAGGTGGGGTTGCCGGATTCGCCAAAGGCGGGGCGGACGTTACCCTGACCGAAGATGGGTCGGAAACGGTTCTCGACTACACCGCGAAAGCCCAAGTTGGCGGTAAGATTGCCCAGCTTGGGTCGCGTTTGGTCAAATCTACAGCGGCCAAATTGGCCGATAAGTTTTTCGATAATTTTTCAAAGGCGGTAGCCGGTTAACACCGCCTTAGCTATTTTTTGGGAGGAAAAAATGCCACAAATTTCAATGACCATAAACGGCAAGGCAGTCGCGGCGGATGTGCCGGGAAATACGCTGCTTGTCGATTTCATTCGAGAAGGTCAGCGTCTGACTGGTACCCATGTGGGTTGTGACACAAGTCAATGCGGGGCCTGCACCGTTCATGTAGATGGCAAGGCGATCAAATCCTGCACGATGCTGGCGGCCAGCGCAGATGGCACGGATATCACCACGATTGAGGGATTGGAAAACGGCAAGCTGCATCCCATGCAAAAAGCGTTCAACGATAATCACGGTCTGCAATGCGGGTTCTGCACACCGGGCATGATCATGGCCGGTATTGATATGGCCAACCGCTACAAGAAAGCGGGTCAAAAGCTGAACGAAGCCGCAATCCGCCACGAGCTAGAGGGCAATATTTGCCGCTGCACAGGCTACCACAACATCGTCAAGTCCATCCAGGCTGGCGCCAAGGCGATGAAGTAAGGGAGAGAGATTATGAGTGATCAAGGAATTGGTGCCCGCGTTAAACGGGTGGAAGACAAAAGATTTATCACAGGTGCGGGGCGCTATACGGACGATATTGTAGAGCCGAACCAAGCCTATGCCGCTTTCGTGCGCTCGCCGCATGCGCATGCGGAAATCAAGTCGATCAACAGCAAAGCCGCCGAAAAGATGGATGGCGTGATCGCCGTGCATAATGGCGCACAGCTGACAGGCGATGGGATTGGCAATATCATTTGCGGCTGGGGCATCACATCGAAAGATGGCAGCCCGATGAATATGGGTGCGTGGTCCGCACTTGCCACCAGCAAAGTGCGCTATGTCGGGGATGCTGTAGCAATTGTGATTGCAGAGACGAAAGCACAAGCGATTGCTGCCGCGGAAGCTGTATCGGTGAAATATAAGACGCTGCCAGCGGTTGCGCAAAGCTTGGACGGATTGGCAGATGGCGCACCCCAAATACATGAGAATGCGCCGGGCAATCTGATCTATGATTGGGAAATTGGTGATCAGAAAGCGACGGATGACGCGCTCAAGGGCGCGGCGCATGTCACTTATATGGATATTGAAAATAACCGATTATCGCCCAACGCAATGGAACCGCGCGCGGCGATTGCAACCTATAATCCGGCAGAGGATCATTACACCCTATATACGACCAGCCAGAACCCGCATGTCGCGCGTTTGGTCCTGTCTGCGTTCTATCAGGTGGCACCGGAACATAAGTTGCGCGTGATTGCGCCGGATGTGGGTGGCGGCTTTGGGTCGAAAATCTATATCTATCCAGAGGAAATCGCCTGCCTATGGGCATCCATGAAAACCAAACGTTCGGTCAAATGGACGTCCACAAGGACAGAGGCATTTTTGACAGACGCGCATGGGCGCGATCATGTCTCGACCGCGGCGATGGGCTTTGACAAGAATGGCAAGATTGTTGGGTTGAAGGTGAATACCAAAGCCAATTTCGGCGCTTATATGTCATTGTTTAGTTCGGCTGTGCCGACCTATCTGTATGCCACGTTGCTGTCGGGCCAGTACAATATCAAAAATATCTATTGCGATGTTCAGGCGGTGTATACCAACACAGCCCCCGTTGATGCGTATCGCGGCGCCGGACGGCCCGAGGCTTGCTATCTGGTTGAACGTGTAATGGAAACAGCCGCGCGCGAGATGGGCATGGACCCGGCGGAGTTGCGGCGGAAGAATTTCGTACGAAGCTTCCCCCATGAAACGCCTGTGATCATGACCTATGATGCGGGTGATTTCGACGGCAACTTGGATCAAGCGATGGAGGCTGCTGATTACGCTGGCTTTGAAAAGCGGCGGAAGAAATCGGCACGCGCCGGTAAGCTGCGCGGGATCGGATTTAGTTCTTATATCGAAGCATGCGGTATTGCACCGTCAGCCGCCGTTGGATCGCTGGGTGCAGGCGTCGGCCTTTGGGAAAGTGCCGAAGTGCGGGTGAACCCTGTGGGAACAATCGAGGTTCTAACCGGGTCGCATTCCCATGGTCAGGGCCACGCCACAACATTCGCACAAATCGTGGCAGAGCGTTTTGACCTGCCGATCGAAAATATTTCAATCGTGCATGGCGATACGGATAAGGTTCAGTTCGGCATGGGCACCTATGGTTCCCGATCCGGTGCGGTGGGTATGTCCGCAATTGCCAAAGCGATGGACAAGGTCGAAGCAAAAGCCAAGAAAATCGCTGCCCATGTTTTGGAAGCATCCGAAGATGACATCGTTTTTGAAGGTGGCGAAGCGAAAGTCAAAGGCACCGACAAAGCGATGGGTTGGCACGAAATCGGATTGTCAGCCTATACGGCGCATAACCTGCCCGACGGCATGGAGCCCGGTTTGAAAGAGGGTGCGTTCTATGACCCGACAAATTTCACCTTCCCAGCGGGAACTTATATTTGCGAGGTCGAGGTGGACCCCGAAACGGGCAAAACCACCATCGAACGCTTCACCGCGTCTGATGATTTCGGCACGATCATCAACCCGATGATTGTGGAAGGTCAGGTGCATGGCGGAATCGCGCAAGGGATCGGTCAGGCGCTGCTTGAAAATGTAGTTTACGATGATGACGGGCAGCTGCTATCGGCATCTTATATGGACTACACGATGCCGCGGGCGGATGACCTGCCCAGCTACAGCGTGCATCACCATTCTACAACCTGCCCCGGCAATCCACTGGGCATGAAAGGTTGCGGCGAAGCAGGCGCCATTGGCAGCCCACCCGCAGTGATCAATGCGATTACCAACGCGATTGGAAACAATAACCTATCGATGCCTGCAACACCTGCGAAAGTGTGGGCCGCGATCCAAGAAACCGCATCCGCCAAAGCGGCAGAGTAAAGGAGATAGACAATGTATGACGTAAATTTCCACAAAGCCAAAGACGCAAAAGATGCGGCGAAACTGGTCAAATCCGGCGATGATCCGATGTATCTGTCGGGCGGGATGACATTGATCCCTACAATGAAGGCACGCCTTGCTGCACCTTCTGATTTGGTGGATGTCTCTGCCGCTTCTGACATGGTTGGGATTACTGTGAAAGGATCCACGATCACAATCGGCGCGGCCACAACCCATGCAGAGGTCGCATCGAACGCAAAGCTGATCAAAGCGGTACCCGGTCTTGCTTGTCTGGCCGCTGGCATCGGTGATCCCGCAGTGCGGCATCGCGGTACAATTGGCGGCTCGATTGCCAACAATGATCCTGCGGCGGACTATCCAGCGGCGATGCTGGGCTTGGCAGCCACGATTGTGACCAACAAGCGCAAGATTTCGGCGGATAAGTTTTTTGTTGGCCTGTTCGAAACCGCGCTGAACGAAGGCGAGCTGATCAAAGCTGTGATCGTCGAAAAGCCAAAAAAGTCCAGCTATGCTAAATTCCCCAACCCTGCCTCGCGTTATGCAATGGTGGGAGTATTTGTGGCCAAAACCGCGAAAGGCACGCGCGTTGCTGTGACCGGTGCTGGCGGTGATGGTGTTTTTCGCATGAAAAAGCTGGAAAAAGCCTTGGACAAAAAATGGGGGCCAGAGGCCTTGGCCGGTACCCAAATCGGATCAGAAGGTTTGATGTCGGATATGCATGGATCAGCCGAGTATCGTGCCAATTTGATCGGGGTTATGGCAAAGCGCGCGATAGAAGCGTCTTAAGCCATAAATCAGCGCTTGGCCTTGGGTGGGGCCAAGCGCTATCTTCCCACCATGACTGACCTAAAATCCATCGAGGATGTTGCGGACCTGTTGAAGGGCGAGGCTTATGTAGCAGATCGCGCATTGGCGACAGTGACGTTTCTAGCCCTGACCCTACAACGGCCCATCTTTCTTGAAGGGGAACCGGGCGTTGGCAAGACCGAGCTTGCCAAAGTGCTGGCAAGCGGTTTGGGCCGCAGGCTGATCCGATTGCAGTGCTACGAGGGGTTGGACACGGAAACATCCGTCTATGAATGGAATTTCGCCGGCCAGATGTTGGCGATGAAACGCGATGAAGCGGCGGAGATTTATACCGATGAATTTCTGATCAAGCGTCCCTTGTTACAAGCGATGGAACCTCAAAAGGGTGGCGCGCCGGTTTTGCTGATCGACGAGATTGACCGCACCGATGCGGCGTTTGAGGCATTTTTGCTTGAAGCGCTTTCCGATTTTCAGGTGACTGTTCCAGAATTGGGCGTCATCAAAGCCCCCGCACCACCGATCGTTATTTTGACTTCAAACCGCACGCGCGAGGTACATGATGCGTTAAAGCGGCGGTGCCTGTATCACTGGGTCGATTTCCCGGACTTCCAACGCGAGTTGAGTATTTTGCACGCCCGCCTCCCAAATGTTGCCGAAGATTTAAGCAAAGAGGTCGTCGCCTTCGTTCAGCGCTTGCGCGGCGAGGATTTGTTCAAAGCCCCAGGTTTGGCGGAAACGTTGGATTGGGCAAAATGTCTTTTGGCGCTTGATGTTGTCGCCATCAGCCCAGAGGTCATCGCGGATACAATCGGCGCTGTTTTGAAATACCAAGATGATATTGCCAAGCTACAAGGGTCAGAAGCGGCGCGCATTTTGGATGCAGCGCGTGCTGATTTACGCGCATCGGCATGACCCTCGCCGGTGTTAACAACGAGGGGCAGCTGGTTGAGAATATTATCTATTTTTCCCGCGCATTGCGTCGGGCCAGGTTAAAAATCGGAACATCTCAAGTGCGCGATGCTATCCGCGCGGTTGCAACAGTGGGCTTCACGCAGCGCCAAGATTTCTATGTCACCCTGCGCGCATGCTTTGTGACACGGGCGGAAGATTTGGCGGTCTTCACCCAAAGTTTCAACATCTTCTGGCGCGATCCAGAGTTTATCGAAACAATGATGCAAGCCTTGATGCCG
>JBCCGP010000064.1:0-16541 GCA_039029215.1 Pseudomonadota bacterium | reverse complement strand
CATGGACGCCTCCGCCTCGCTTCTGCTGGTCGAGCCGATAGTGCTTGGCAGGCTGGCAATGGGTGAGACCGTGCACTCTGGCCTGTTGCATGATCATTGGCGGGTGAAACGTGCGGGCAAGCTTTGCTTTGCCGATGAAACGCGGCTGGCCGACTTTGACGCGTTGCGCGCGCCTGCAAGTCTTGGGAAGGCACGCGCAATGGCGACTGTTTTGTTTGTGGATCCAATGGCCGAGGCTTTGGCCGCGCGGTTGCGCGATGTGGCACCGCATGCGGATGTGACAACAGGCATCAGCGCGTGGAACGGTCAATTGGTCATCCGAACTTTATCTGCAAATCCGCCTGCCCTGCGCGCGGCACTTATGAAATTTGTTGAACTGATACGGGGTCGCGATTTGCCCCGGGTTTGGACAATGTGAGGGAGCGATGAATTTAACACCCAGAGAGAAAGACAAACTGCTGATCAGCCTTGCGGCCATGGTTGCACGCGGACGGCTGGCGCGCGGCGTGAAACTCAACCATCCAGAGGCGATTGCGATCATCACGGATTTCGTGGTCGAAGGCGCGCGCGATGGCAAATCTGTTGCGGAGCTGATGGAGACAGGTGGCAAGGTCCTCACGGCTGCGCAATGTATGGAAGGCGTGGCCGAGATGATCCATGATGTTCAAGTCGAAGCGACCTTCCCCGATGGTACAAAACTGGTGACTGTTCACCACCCAATCAGGTAGGAGGCGCGATATGATCCCCGGCGAAGTCATACCCCAAGACGGCGAGATAGAACTAAACGCAGGCGCCAAAGTCATTCAGATGACCGTCGCGAATACTGGCGACAGGCCTGTGCAGGTCGGTTCGCATTATCATTTCGCGGAAGCCAATGAGGCGCTGGATTTTGACCGCGCCGCCGCGCGGGGCATGCGGTTGGATATCGCCGCTGGTACGGCGGTGCGCTTTGAGCCTGGGCAGGTTCGCGAGGTGTCTTTAGTGCCCTTAGGCGGCGATAGAAATGTTTTTGGATTCAATCAAAACGTCATGGGGTCACTATAATGCCAGCACAAATCTCCCGCGCAACCTATGCCGATATGTATGGCCCCACCACAGGCGACAAGGTACGTCTGGCCGATACAGAGCTTTTCATCGAGGTTGAAAAAGACCTGACCACCTATGGAGAGGAGGTCAAGTTCGGCGGCGGCAAAGTCATCCGCGATGGGATGGGCCAGTCCCAAGTCACCCGCGCAGGTGGCGCGGTGGATACGGTGATCACCAATGCGTTGATCGTGGATCACACAGGGATCTATAAGGCCGATGTTGGCTTGAAGGACGGGCGTATCGCGGGCATTGGCAAGGCGGGCAATCCCGATACACAACCCAATGTCGATATCATCATCGGCCCGGGGACCGAGGCGATTGCGGGGGAAGGTAAAATCCTGACCGCGGGTGGATTTGATGCCCATATCCATTTCATCTGTCCCCAACAGGTCGAAGATGCCTTGCATTCTGGGCTGACCACCATGCTGGGCGGCGGCACGGGTCCCGCGCATGGCACACTTGCAACAACATGCACCCCCGGCCCGTGGCATATCGGGCGGATGCTGCAAGCACTTGATGGGCTGCCGATGAATTTTGGCCTGTCATGCAAGGGCAATGCCAGCCAACCCGATGCGCTGGTCGAGATGGTTGCGGGCGGCGCTTGCGCGATGAAGCTGCACGAGGATTGGGGCACCACGCCTGCTGCGATTGATTGCTGCCTGTCGGTTGCGGATGACATGGATGTGCAGGTGATGATCCATACCGACACGCTGAACGAAAGCGGGTTTGTCGAAAACACGATCAAAGCGATGAAAGGCCGGACCATTCACGCCTTTCATACCGAAGGTGCGGGCGGCGGTCATGCGCCGGACATTATCAAGGTCGCGGGCGAGGATCATGTGATCCCATCCTCGACCAACCCAACGCGCCCCTATACGGTGAACACGTTAGAGGAACATTTGGACATGTTGATGGTCTGTCACCATCTGGACAAATCCATCCCCGAAGATGTCGCCTTCGCCGAAAGTCGTATTCGCAAGGAAACGATTGCCGCCGAGGATATTCTGCATGATCTGGGCGCATTCTCGATCATTGCATCTGACAGTCAAGCGATGGGCCGCGTGGGCGAGGTGATCATCCGCACCTGGCAAACCGCGCATAAGATGAAGGTCCAGCGTGGGCGCTTGGCCGAGGAAGCGGGTGAGAATGATAACCTGCGCGTCCGTCGCTATATTGCGAAATACACAATCAACCCCGCAATTGCGCATGGGATCAGCCACGAGATTGGATCGGTCGAGCTTGGCAAACGCGCTGATCTGGTGTTGTGGAACACCGCGTTTTTTGGCGTGAAGCCGGAAATGGTGTTAATCGGTGGGACAATAGCCTGCGCCCAAATGGGTGATCCGAACGCGTCCATCCCGACACCGCAACCCGTCTATACGCGGCCCATGTTCGGGGCCTTGGGCCGGTCGCTTGAGAACTCTTCCGTTAGTTTTGTTTCCGAGGCCGCACAAGCGGCGGGCATTGGGAAAACACTTGGTTTGGCCAAAGAAACAGTGCCGGTGAAAAACACGCGTAAAATTGGCAAGGCCGATATGGTCTTGAATGATGCCCGCCCAAAGATCGAGGTGGACCCAGAGACATATGAGGTTCGCGCCGATGGAGAACTGCTGACCTGCGACCCCGCAACCGAGCTGCCCATGGCGCAGCGGTATTTTATGTTTTGATGATCGGTTTGCAATTCAACGCCACGACCGCCCGTTGCGCTGGAAGCGCATCAAAAGATGCGACGGTGGGGCGCTTCGCGCCTGTTAACCGCCCTCGGCCGTGGCTGTGTTGGTCTTTAATATGATCCGTGCAACAACCCTGATCCATTCCCATGACCCAACTGAGGTGACTGTCACCCTCGACTATGATGCGCGGTTCAAACGCCGGATTGCGATGCGCACAGATCAGGGCGAGGATTTCCTGCTCGATTTGCCCAAAGTGACGGATATGCGCGCAGGGGATCATTTGGTCCTCGAGGATGGACGACACATTGCGGTGATTGCCGCCGAAGAACCATTGATGAAAATCAGCGCTGTGGACGGCCAACATCTGACCCGTTTGACATGGCATATCGGCAATCGCCATCTGCCCTGTCAGATCGAGGCAGATCATCTGCTAATCCGGCCCGATCATGTGATCAAAGAGATGATCGAACAACTCGGCGGTCGGGTCGAGGAACTCTCTGCTCCATTCACCCCAGAAGGCGGCGCCTATGGCCATGGGCGCACCCATTCCCATGAGCATTAGCGCCCATCAAATGATGGCTTGGCTGTCGCCAGCCTTTCCCACGGGTGGTTTTGCTTATAGCCATGGGTTGGAGTTTGCGGTCCATGAGGGGCAAATCGAAGATGCGAATGCGCTTTGTGATTGGCTGACAACGCTGCTGACACATGGCGCTGGGTGGAACGATGCGGTTTTACTTGCCGCAAGCTATCGCGGTGAAGATGTGGCCGAACTTGCCAGTGCTTTGTCCACATCGAAAGAGCGGCAAGAGGAAACGATGGCGCAAGGGGCGGCTTTTGCCAAAACGGTCTCAAATCTATTGCGGGTAAAAATCGCACCCGCCCCGCTGCCTGTTGTGGCAGGCACAGCGGCCAAGGCGGCGAGCATCCCCGTGCAAGATTTCCTACCGCTTTACCTGCACAGCTTTGCCGCAAACCTAATCCATGCGGGCATCCGTTTGATCCCCATCGGACAAACCGATGGACAACAGGTTTTAAACGATCTGTTTCCTGTCTTTGATGCGGTTGCACGCAAAGCCGCCACCAGCCAGATCAGCGATTTGGGCAGCACGGCGATGTTTGCCGACATCTGCGCCATGAAACACGAAACCATGACAACACGGATTTTCAAATCATGAACGGACCTTTGCGCATTGGGATCGGTGGTCCGGTCGGGTCGGGCAAAACCAGCCTGACCGAAGCGCTGTGCCGCGCGTTACACCCAAAGATCAATATGGCGGTGGTCACAAATGACATCTACACCGCCGAAGACGCCGAATATCTGATGCGCGTCCAGGCCCTGCCGCAAGAGCGTATTCGCGGCGTCGAAACGGGCGGCTGCCCGCATACCGCGATCAGGGAAGATGCCTCGATTAACCTTGCTGCGATTGACGACCTGATGGCGCGTTTCCCAGATTTGGAATTGGTGCTTATTGAATCGGGCGGTGACAATCTGGCCGCAACCTTCAGCCCCGAATTGGCTGATCTGACAATCTATGTCATCTCTGTTGCGATGGGCGAAGAAATCCCGCGCAAAGGCGGGTTAGGGATTACGAAATCTGACCTTTTGATTATCAACAAAACCGACCTCGCGCCGTATGTGGAGGTAGATTTGGACGTCATGGCACGTGACGCAAAGGCCCAGCGGGGTACCTTGCCGACGATATTTACGAACCTAAAGGTGGGTGAGGGCGTTCGGGAAGTCCTTGAAGAGCTGAAGAAACGCGGTGGGCTCGGCGAAGGCGAATAAAGATTCGATTTACGCTATTGTGGGTTTATCAACTTATAACTTTTTTGCTTGATGTGCGTGCCCACAAATCATGGATTTATTTCAACGCGCGCCAGTCCAAATACTATTTAAAGATTGTTTGCGATCAAATTATCGGAGATGGAAAGCGTTTCTGTGCAATGTTTCTTAATTCTCGTTTCCAAAAACTTATTGAACAGTATTAGGATGGGAAGACAGATCTTATTGGTGAGCCCGACAGGATTCGAACCTGTGACCCACTGATTAAAAGTCTGTAAAACAGGGTTTTCATAGATTCTCATATATGTATATTTTATGTTGTAAATCAATTATTTACGTGATTTACTGCCTCATAGCAGAACATAGAAAAACCCTTAAACGCACGAGAATTGTGAGCCTAATGTGAGCCTAACGGACGCCCAAGTAAAGAGATTGAAAAACCCAGAGAAGGGACAGAGGACATACTTCGATGATGCCTTGCCTGGATTTGGTGTGCGGGTATCGCAGGGTGGAACGAAGACGTTTATTGTGTTGTGCGGTCGTGAGCGGAAACGTAAATCCATCGGTCGCTACCCAACTGTTTCATTAGCCGAAGCCCGCGCTCGCGCTAAAGGAATTCAGTCTTCGTACTCTTTAGAACAACCAACCAGCCCGTTCGTTCCAAAGCTCACTTATGAACAGGCACGCGATGCGTTCCTTGATGATAGTCAGCGTCGCAATCGAAAGCGTACCTATGATGAATATCATCGGCTTCTGCATCGTCATTTTAAGTTCAAAGGCGATTTGAAGGAAGTAGATCGGCACAAGATCGTCCGTGTGGTTGATCGTTTGAAAAAAACACCATCAGAGCAAAAGCACGCCTTTGTAGCGATCCGCACAATGATGAACTGGTGCTTCAAGCGCGGGTACATTGATGCTTCACCTGTGCCACCTTTAACCTTCCCTAGTGTGTCACGTTCGAGGGTTTTATCTCAAGATGAGTTGCGCTTAGTCTGGCGTCGGGCAGAAGAAGTTGGCTACCCGTTCGGTACGATAGTTCAACTGCTGATCCTAACTGGACAACGCCGAAACGAGATTGTTAATTTACGGCGCAGTTGGATTTATGATGGCGCAATTCACTTTCCGAAAGAGATAATCAAAAATAAGCGTGAGCATGTTATCCCTTTGGGAAAGATCGCGGCGAATGCCATTGAACAAATTCCCACGTCAACTGACATGCTATTTCCGTCACGTTTGGATCACAGCAGACCGTTTAATGGCTTTTCGCGTTCAAAGCGGAATTTTGATTTGGGATTAGATGTTGAGCCTTATACGCTTCACGATCTTCGTAGATCGTTTAGTAGTTTGATGGCGCAGTTGAGGGTGCCTATTCACGTAACTGAACGTATTTTAAATCATTCATCTGGTACATTTGGTGGAATATCAGCCGTTTATAATCGCTATAATTATTATGATGAGATGAGAGACGCTATTCTCAACTATGAAGCCAATATTTTGGCCATCTAGTTTCTTTTAAGAAATTTTCCCACCTCAATTATATTTGTTCCCTTTTTAGAAAGATAATTTAAAGTGTCGTAGTAGATTAATTTACTTTTTGGAGAATTTCATTGACTATAGAAACTGCATCTTCTTGGGCAGATCTTTACGAGCTACTTTTTCATGATAGCAAGAACGATAGGCTAAATCGATATAAATCCCGCTATGCATTTAGAGGTGTATCTTCGGCTAGTTATGCGATGCAGACTTCAATTATGCGCCAAGGTGGAGAGTTTGGAAAAACCGAGAGCCATATATTGAGGCAATTCAAAAAGTACGCATATCAAGAAATGGGTGATCATCAGAATGAATGGTATTGGTTGGCGGTTGGCCAGCATTATGGCTTACCAACTAGACTTTTGGATTGGTCGTATTCTCCAGATGTAGCACTTCACTTTGCGACAGCTAACACATCAAAAATGGACGATGATGGGGCCGTTTGGATGGTAAACTATAAAGAACTTCATAAAAAGGCACCTCCCAAAATAAGAGGAGTAATGGAGGCTGAAAAAACATGGATACTTACGACTGAATTGATGTCCGAAGGTCTTCGTGATTTGGCTGAATTAGATGAGTTAGGACATAAAGAAGGCGATTTTATCTTGTTTTTTGAACCCCCAGCATTGGACGCGAGGATTTATAATCAGTTCGCATACTTTTCCGTTGCTTCACGAGTCGATCTTGGTATCGATGCATACCTTACAAGCTCCACAGATATTCCTTGGAGAAAAATAGTTATACCCGCCAGCTTAAAGTGGGAAGTAAGGGACAAGTTAGACCAACGTAATATCAGTGAGAGAGTGTTGTTCCCTGGTTTAGGTGGCTTGGCTGATTGGTTGAAGCGATATTATTTACCCACTGGTAGTGCGTCCTAAAAATCTGTCAGATTTTGCACTAGTTTATTTTTGACGATTTTCGAGACAGTATGCTTTTTCCTAGTCTTCGTTGCTAGCACGTCAGAGAAATCGAATGATGCACTTAATTATATAACATTATTGAGAAGCGTAAAGTTTACATGTTCTGTATATGTTCTAAAATTCGAATGTATTAAATTGGAGTAAGGACAATGGCTTCCCAAATTAATGATAAAGAACAACAGTTAAAGAAGGCGCTCGACCAGTTTAAAAAGATGCTACGAAATGCAAAATCAGTAGATGAGAAGAACAAAGCAGCAAAACATTTTTGTAGATTTTTGGACAAATTAGATGGAAAAGAGATTGGCCAATAGAACTTAAACCCACCTAAAAAGGTGGGTTTTTATATTAAATCATCTGAAAGAGATTTTTGAAACAACCACTTCGCCTGTTGCTGTGACATTCACCCTACGAGATTCTGTGCCTCTAATATAAATGTTGCTCCACGTTTGTTCAATAAAGCAACATACGACCGATCCTAATACGTGTGGCTTTGGCCCATACGGAACGAAAACAACATCATGAGAATCTATTTTTCTTCCGTATTGCTCCAAGCAAAAACGAACATATCTCTCTACTGAACGTAACGGAATGTAGTTTAATTCTTCGGTAAGATTTTGTTCTATGAACTCACTATTTGCCTTTCTAGTTCTTTGCGCGCTTCTTGAGGTGACTCCCGGTGATGCAAGAATTCCATGAACTTCATCGGCTTCTATGATCTCCAACATCGTTAGAGTGGAGATTGGCTCGAAACCCAAGTTGAAGACTGCTAGCTTTTCTTTTGATTGGCTCGTTATACCCTCCAGTCCCGTTAGTGTTTCGTGATCAAATACGTATTTTGGTGCAAACTTTCCAACGTAGTTTCCCATTGAATACGAAAAATAGAGATTGGCAGACACAATATCTGGTAGCCCGAAGTGAAAGAAGCAAAGAATATCTGAATAAAGAGTTCGTCTCATTGACGAATAATCGATTAAAATTTTTACTCTTTCTTTTCCAATTTTCTCAATTTTCCTTGATAATAACTCTGCTACACTTTCAAATTGATGCTTTGAAGAAACATCAATTTTGCTGGACGTGGCTAGTTTTTTAAAGCGTTGTTTGTTAGCAGCCTTGCTCAAAATTTCGGGGTCATTTTCATAGTCGAGAACTAAGTGATCAGAAATTTGCAAATTCGTTTTTTTCTGCCTAATCAGATATGACGCCCGATCTTCAAATCCACAAAAGAAAATACCCAAGTCAAAAGTCTTGGTTGCCAGGCTTTCTCTGTCAATATCTTCAACGCTTACAATTTCCATGTCTAAAATTTCATTTTGATTTGTTTTGGATCAAATTTCGCTTTGCCTCCTGAATTGAATCTTCGAATTACGGCTAATGAGGTGTCCTTTCCTCTTCTTGGAAGCAAATTGAATTTGGGTGCGAGCGCAAATGCCATTCTAAATGACGCGGTCAATTTGTTTGCATTGTATACACGCCCCACGTTATAGTTTCTATTTGGAAAAACCACACCGTATTTTACCCCTTCTTGAAGCGTGCTCCAGTCTATTTGGTCATCTCTAGGATTGAGTTTGATGGCACCGTGTAAATCCGTAGAAATTTTGTGGTGATGTAGTCTATATTCAAAATATGTTCCTGCCTGTTCAATAAGAAGCATAAGCTCAAGGCCGCGTTTAGGAACGGCAAGAATTCTTTCAAATCGAGATTCAGAATAATTTTTTATGAGCTTGTATTGAGATGCTTTGCTCAATCGAATTTTCTCGATTTTCCCCGCTATAGAAGCTGTTTTTGCTGTTCTTGTTCTAAGTTGTCTTCGGATAAATTGATCATAAGATTCTTTTGCGACGGCGAAAAATAAATTTATCATTCGTCGTGGAACACCATCTGTACATCGGATGAAAACACTTGTTCCAGTGTAAGCGGAGTTACTAATATTACCTTGAGTCTCAGATACAGCTTCTCTGAGTTTGATTGCCCCAGAAATCTTCCTCCAAATTTGTTCAGAAAATCGTTTTTTATGACGGTAGTCTGAAAAAGAAGATCCCTTTCCGGCAATACTGATAGCTCGCCTGTTTGTTCTATCGTCACAGTGAATGGATATTTTATTTAATGCAAAATTCTTGTCCTTGTCTTTCAGTTCGTAGCTTTCGAGGTTAGAAAGGCCAAGTGCATCTGATAAGTTGATATTGACATCACGCCCAAAATAATAATTGATCCTTTTTTTGAAAACTAGCTCTGCAAACTTTACTGTTGGGTCTTTGCCTCTAACCAAACTTTTTGAAAAACCGTGATCCAAGTACAAATATCGAAAGTCGTCTTCTTCTGAAATTGGCATACCAATGTTCGTTTCTAAGGTGGTATGCGAGTAAGGCATGGTTGCTATTTTAAAGGTGATATTTCCTGTATCAGTCCGAAGTAGTGAGTTTAAAATACGTAGTTGTCTTTCTGTTAAAAACTCGACTTCATCGAAACAAATGTACCATTTGAACTCATTTTCAGAGCCGCAAATCGATTCAATTAGCGTTCTTAAGTATATAAATGGCTCCAGCAAATCTCCCGCCATTGGGTCAATTTCAACTAGGCTTGAATCGCGGGAACGAAAGTTCTTTTGTATCTCATACTTTTGTCGAATTTCGTAAAGCTCGAGTTTCTTTATAAGTTGTTTTGAATTTAGTTTTTCCGTTGATGAAAATATCAAATTATTAACTTGAGCACATATATTTACTTCTTGACTAGCCTTCGGATCAGCGTTCCTTGAAAAGTACTTGATTATATCAGGTAGAACTTCCACCGCGGCCTTAAGTAGCGCTAAGTTGAGTTTCCATACAAAATATATCTCTTCTTGGACTTCTGTTAACCACGGCTTGCTTTTCAAACCACCCACGAATCGTAAGTCAGTGGATGCTCTTATGCCTACTATTTTTTCTTTTAAAACTAACTCTATCTTTTCGTTCAGGTCACTTTCCATAATATATGGTAAGGTTAGCATTTTCATGAGGACTGTTTTGCCAGATCCCCTGCATCCCATTACTATTTGATGTTTGTCTGTGAACAGCTCCTCAAAATCCACTGTGGGCACAAAAGTTTTTATGATCGCTTCCCGACTTTCGTACCGAGCATTGTCTTTTTCGAACGCTATATGATATTCGTTTTTATCTTTGATCATCTGAATAAAATAACTGAGTCCTCAATTTGATCTCCAACCATTTCCCATCCTTTTCTATCGCAATGTTCTTGAAATATTTTTTTCAAGGATGACCATCTCATTTTTGTCATTTCTTTGTCAGGAGTCAAAAAGTCTCTTAATCTAAGAAAGCCTTGGTCATTTTCGAGATCAATTTCCTCCAGTTGTTCGATAATCTTTGATGCATGCAAATTCTGCCCAAATGAAATCACATGTTCAATTCCGTCCCTATCGAAAGAAGATTTTACCCAGCCTTTGTTCTCGATGAAAGACCAAGTCAGCAACCTGCCTTCTGTAATTGTTGAGCTGGGTGCGGAGGCCTCAATATCCAAGACGTGAATACAATTGCTTGCAATTCCTTGAAGGCGGTAATCTAGTTTCGCAGAAAAGCTACCGCAACAAATTGTATGAACCTGCATACCAGATTCAAATAGCTCACTTTTAAATGCTGGAATATGACGATGACCATGAAGTACGGTATCAATCCTGTATTTTTCACAAAATTCAAAGAGTATATCGGCATTTTGAGCTGCTGAAAAATCTTTCCAAGCAACCATCGGATTGGAATAAAGATGTGGATGGTGATGAACTAGCAATATCTTAAATTGGTCGTTTGATAGAATATCAGCATACTTGCTTTCAATCGCCTCCAAAACGCTGGGATCAATAAAACCAGCTTTGACAGCATCATCAAACTTTTCTGGGAAACCAGAGTTTAGTGCCAAAACAGTAAGATTTGCGTCATCCCAAACAAAATAATCGAAAGCTCCATCGTATCTAATCGAGCGTTCTGCGATCAGCTTTAGATACTTTGATTTATCTATATTATCGTACCGTCTGTCGAAGTAGTCTTCGAAAACATCACCGTCTTTGAATAATCTTTGTATTTGCCAGTCTGAATCGTGATTTCCTATCGTAAAAAAGCAATTCTCAATATCTATCGAAAAAATTGTTAGAAGTTTTTCCAGTATACGATCAAATTCCCGAAACTCACTGGCTGACGCGGTATTTGTCATATCTCCGGGAAATATTAACTTGTCAGGTTTGACATCGTATTTAGACTGAAATTCTTCCAGCCGTTTGAGATAATCTCTATCGACGGAATTACTGTAATTTGGTTTAAGGCTCTCGCATCGTGCTTTGTCACCAAGATGAATATCGCTGATTAATAGTAATTTCATTTTCGTTCTTATAAATTATGGAAAATCAACTCGTTTACAGACGATCTACGCTCGGCGTTACCAGCCACAAGACGGGTAAGTCTTGTTGTGTCAAATTGCCAAATCGTTTTGAGGTCTTGGACTTCCTCCACGTCCGCATAGCTAAGCGCAAACTTTACTTTTATTTTGTCTAATTTCAACAGTAAGTTTTTCAGAGCGAACAACGAAGTTTGACAGAATGGTGAGGATCCATATTCAATAAATGTTCTTTGATTTTTGGTTACATATGGCGGATCCAGATAAACGAATGTGTTTTCGCTTAAATCGCACCTCAACAGGTCACAGAAATCTCCACATATAAGCTTACCTCTTTTTAGAGTCTTTGAAGCAGAGATTAATTGCTCTAGTGGCGGATAAGCCGCTACTCGATTGTTTGAGAATGGAACATTGAATTGGCCGCTCTTATTTGTTCGATAGATCCCATTAAAACAATTTCTGTTTAAGTAAAAAAATATGATAGCTTTTTTTTGCTTTGGCTCGACTGTAGAATATTCACTCCTTAGTTGATAGTAGATATCAGCCTCGCGGGGAAGCGCCGTTGCCTCCGAATAAATTTCCTCGGGACTTGTGATAAGCTGCTCATAAAAATTAATTAGATCCCAGTTGTTATCAATTGCAACAAAACTTTTGGGCCGAGCGCTAAACAAAAGCGAACCAGACCCGAGAAATGGCTCAATGTACAAGTCAGGATCACTAATCTTGTATAATGCAAGCAACTCTTTCAAAATTTGCCGCTTGCTGCCTGCCCATCTCAAAACAGATAAACTTCTATTCAACTAAATTCTCCGCAATGTTTTTAAACTTCATACAATTTTGTTTTTCGAAAAGCGCTAACAATTTTACTGACCTTGCGAGCAATCGAAACTGATGCAACATTATTCTGTAGAAAATTTCTTGAAGAATTTTTGGGACTTACAACTTAAACTGCATTTTTAACCAAGGTCGACTTGTGAGCGTTGGCAACAAGTCTTTTAATTAGGTTGATCTCTAATTGTATTTTATAAGTCTCGAAGCCGGCGTTCGAGCTGTGACCCTACTAGGTGCACCATATGAAACACCTCATTCGTGAGGTGTTTCATGTTTTCGACGGCTCAACGGAGCCGTTGATAATGCAACGTTATCCCATCCCGTCTACCCACCCAAAGGGACTCGAACTTTCTGGTAAGAAATCAGGTTTTTTGCGGGTTTTGTTTACATTCCTATCTTTTCTTGAAAATCCTCAACGTCTTTGCGTGCTTTTTCCCATTCAGATTTCGCGGCCCGTTCTTTATCAATCAGAATATTAAGCCTTTCTGCTTCAATTTGCGCCAAGTATAACTGACCTTCTTTAGTGTTTATGAACTCTGTCATCACTTCGTCCACTTTTTTAGGCTGAAAACCAAGTCGAAGGCCGTCAATCGTTGTAAGCATCTGTTTAAGCATTTCTTCCTGGGATGGGGTCTTGCCATCGCTCATAGCAAGTTTTTCAAAAAATCTCATTGCAGCCGCAAGCAAACTTTCCTCAGCTGGTGAAAGATCTGGTTCTTCTTTGTATTTGTTGTACCTCTCTAACGAGTAGCCTTCATTTTCTCGCTGATTTCTAGGTTCTTGGGTCTGTTCGGGACCCCCTTCGAATGCATTCATATTTAGAAATTAGATCAACATTAATCTATGTTTTCAGTATACTATAAATTGCCCCTTCCTTCGAAGTTTAGTTTCTCCAAAAGTTCGATCTGTGACCCTATTAGGTGCACTATAAAGGATGGATCTTCAAAATTTAGCTGAGAAAGCCAATTCTGCGGCTCTATCTCTACCTCGTTTCCAGACACCCTTCGGTTCGATGTGGTCATTTCAGTAATTATGCGCTTTTGCGCGGGGGCCGCAGAAATATAGCTTAAATGCAGGCTTTTGGCGCGTTCGAGAAATGCGGAGAGTTTTGCGGGATCAATCCCTTTTTTCTCGTTTTCGCGTCTAATCTGCTCCCATTTCTTTCGATCGGTTGCCAATGCGAGTTTCATCTCGTCATGCATTCGGTCGCTGATTTTATCGTCGAGGTATTTTCGCGTAAGCTTTTGTTCGCGAGCTTTGATCATACTGAGTTCTTGATCTGCACGCGCAATCAGTTCTTCAAAGTTCGCTGATTTGAGGAAGGTAGTGACACGCTCTTCAAGCGCTGATGCGGCTTTTTCGCTTAATCCGTGGGTATGAAGTAGTTGGCGCACTTGGTCGTCAAACCGCTCTTCCTTGTAGCACTTGGTTGGACAATCGCGTTTGTGGCATCGATAGTAGACATGACCCTTTTGTATTTCTCCGATCATCTTGTTGTCACAAAGCGCACAGCGAAATAGCCCTTTGAACATAAAGGTGTGTTTGGTGCGACGTTGATAACTTCTGCCCTCACGCCTCGCTTTGATCGCTTCGAAGAGTTCAGGCGAGAAAAGAGGCTCATGTTTCCCCTCGTAGGTTTTGCCCGTTTTGCGGATTTTGATTATGCCTATGTAGAATGGGTTGGTGAGGATCTTTTCGACGGTACTAACGCGAATTTTGCCACCATTCTTAGTTGTCAGACCTAGGCTATTCATTTCTTCTGCCAGCTCGAAATACGAGTGATTTCCGGCCGCGTACAGTTCGCCCATTTTAAGAACCAGTGGACCACGCTCCGGGCAAATCGTTTTCAATTTGGCTTTGCCGTTATCAAGATATCCAGGTGGCGCTTTGTATGGATATAGGCCTTCACGAAGGCGCCCTTCTTGGCCCTTTATGCTTTCTTCGCGATTATTCCGAATGAAGTCTGCGGCGACCACTGCTTGTATGTCGGCCACTAAGCGGCCTCCGCGCGTACTGATATCCAAGTCCTCATGCGCAAAACGAATGTCGACCCCTTTATCGACCAGATCGTGGATCTTCGCCCAGTCGTGGAAGTTGCGGGATGATCTGTCGATCTTATGCACGATCAAGCCGTCGACCTTCCCCATACGCAGAGCTTGAATAATTTTATTGAAGATTGGACGTTTGCTTTTGGCCGCTGTTTCACTCTCTTCGAACCATTCAGTGATCTTCAGATCATTCTTTTCGGCGTATGCGGCAATGGCTTCTTTTTGCGCATCAATGGAGGCGCCTTCAGTTTGTTTAAGTGTCGATACACGCGTGTATGCATAATAGGTTTTCATAAGTTTTGATTAGGATGGAGCGGGATCGTAACTCAGCTTTCCAGCTTTGAGTTCCTTTTCCAAAAGGCGAATAATCAGTTCAACATATCGGTTGAAGTTTCGATTAAATGGCATGTGTGAGTTGGTTATCTTGCAATGGGTAGCCATTTCTAAGGAGGGATCGTTTCCATCGAGAACGCCTTGCTTTGCACGCCGTCAATCATAAGTCGGCAATAAGCAAGATGGTTTGGAAGATTGAGCAAATCGCGTTCGCGTGGAAATTGAAGATAGCGGGCAAAGTAATCTGCGTCTTCTAGCCCAAGGCGGAAGATGATCGAAGTTCCGATGTTGCCCATTAGGCCTTGTCTGATCTTGGGATCAGACTGCTTTGAATGTTGTTGTGAGAGGGTGAGATTTACGTGGTACTTACGAAGCTCTGAGAGGCTCTCTGCGATGGTTTCGGTGGTGAAGTTATGGAATTCATCGATCAGGATGCTATAGGGTTTTCTCAGGCCTTCTGGTTGATCCTCGCGCGTGAAGGCGGCGTTGCGGAAGCCCGCTACAATCAACCCACCCATGATGTTCACGGCTTCTGAGCCCAGCCGCCCTTTACTTAAGTTCACGATCAGCGTTTGCCCTTCATCCATGATCTTGCGGAAACGAAGCGGTATCTTGGGATGAGTGAGCGCTTTGCGGATCACGGGATGTGATAGAAAGATTGAGAGCTTGTTGGCAATCGGCGCTGCTCCGTCGAAGGCGGTTTTATAGGAGAGAGCAGTATATTCTTCGACCCAGAAGCGTTTGCATTCTTCATCTTCAATGTTGGCGATGACTTGCTTGCGGAAGTCTTTGTTCGTGAGAAGCGGCATAATATCCGCCACGGTTGCTTTCGGCTGATCCAGCAGAGCTAAGAGCGACCAGCGCAACAGGCTTTCCATCCTCGGCCCCCACGCATCCGCCCATTGGTGTTTAAGCGTATCGATAAATCCCGAAGCGATTAAGGGGCGTAGTGATTTATCGATACGCGTGAGCGGGTTGTATCCGAGGGGTGAAGTTGGATCAGCGATGTCCCAATGAAGGCAATTGGTGCCGGCTTGTTTGAATACATCCTTGGCGAGATCGCCATGCGGGTCTATCAGGCAAAAACCTTGACCGTTCTTAGCGTCTTGCAAAGCCATCGTGCGCAAGAGTGTAGATTTTCCCGTCCCCGTCTGTCCTAAGACATAGATGTGATGGGCGCGATCTTGGGGGTTAATCCCAAATGGTTTTGAACCATTTCGGGAATAGGCATTTCCCAGAGTGGTGGCGTGTTGATGTGGCATAGACGGACAGTCTGCCAAAACCTAATCAGTTCCGCATGAAGGTCTGGCGTTCTCATTTCCACATTCGGCCTGCCAGCTTGCGTTCTTCTGCGCCCATCACATCCGCATAACCAGCGGTGACCTCGATATTGGCATGCCCCATCCATTTTTGAAGTATATGCAGTTGAATGCCACGCATGATCGCGTAGACGCCAAATGCGTGTCGCAGACCTTTAGGCGACGCGCGTGGGCCTTTGACGCCTATTTCTTTCATAAGGCGTTTAACGAGGCGGTAGCAGGTTGGGCGTGGCGGCGGTCGCGGCGTTTCACTCCATAAATATTCGCGTTTGGGATCACCATTTGCAATTTGCGCCTTGAGCGTCATCGCCAGCACTTTGGAAATATGCAGATCGCGGAAATGCGGTTTGCGACGCTTGAGTGTTTTGATCGTGACGATCCGTTCCGTCACTTGAACATCATCCAAGCGCATATAGCGCGCTTCAGAAATTCGGCAGCCTGTATGTACCAAGAACATACAAAAGCTGCGTTCATGCAGGGGTAGTCGATAAGACGCAAGCAGGAAGTCATTTCGCTCTGTCTCATTGAGATACAGGCGTTTGCCTTCGTCGTTATATAGTTTCACCTTCTTGGGGCGAGCATACGTTCTTGTATTTGCCATGATATGCCGTTTTGAACTTGATCCCGTATTGGGAATTTTG